>NZ_JBHSGB010000006.1:0-614615 GCF_042654345.1 Rheinheimera marina | reverse complement strand
AACGCAGCTGCGACGATGGTAGTGTGGCGCTTGCCATGCGAGAGTAGTTCACCGCCAGGCTCCCAATGCTAAGAAGCCCGCTCATAAGAGCGGGCTTTTTGCACTGTAAGTATTGCGATGAATCAACCGAGCAGGGTATCCCTCATGCGACCAGTTCGTCTGGAACGAACCGTAACGGCGCAGCCGGCCCGAAGAGGGGAGGGCTGGAATACAAATTGGCCGGGAGCCAATTTGGACCGCCGAAGGCGGGTCGCGAAGCGGCGAACCCCAGGGATGGGGTGAGCAATGTAGTTCACCGCCAGGCTCCTCCTCTAAGAACCCCGCCCTACAGCGGGGTTTTTGCTTTTTTAGTTCAAAAACCATCCTTGAGCTTGGCAACGAATGCGACGCGTTCGTCGGAAGCTAGCCGGAGCGGCGCATCTTGCCCGCAATACACCCGTTGACCGCTAGGCTCGTCCTCGAATAATGGAAGGGCATTAACATTAAGTAACGTCAAGCCACAATCAGAACACTCTTTGTCTAACCGCGGAATTCACAGAGTGCAGAATTGCTCATTTCCATAGATTTTCTGCACTGGATTGGTGCTTACACTCTGTGATTTTTTAGAAGGCACTCATGCATACCTCGATCAATCTCATCCATTAGTTATCGCTCATGTAGTGCATCAAGGCGCACAACAAAGTAGCAAAAATGCTAGCCGTTTAAGGCAAGGTAACGCAGGGTAAATTCAGTGGAAAGACCAGTTACTTTATGTTTTGATGGAGACGCAAGTAGTTGGGGGCATTATGGAATTACTACAAAAACTATCTATCAAACAAAAATTTTTATTCGGTGTCGGCGGCGCTATCGCGATACTTCTCGTTGCAACATCTTGGTTTACTGTTTACCACATCAGCCAGCTCACCCGAACTCAGGTCGAAGCTGAAGTTGGTAGTCTAGTTGAAAATGAAGCAGGGGGTATTCGTCGATTCTTTGGTGAATATACTCAGGTTGCCAGAACCTTTCTTGATAGTCCGCAGTTTCAGCAATGGTTTATTCAGTATCCAGCCCGCGGTGCTGAGCTGAAATCTGTACCAGGTTATGACAGCATCAATAATACATTTATCAGGATCAGTGATCGGGACCCTGTGATCCTTTCGGCATTTTTCGCATTGGACAGAACTGCAGAGTACTTTCGCGAAAACTCCCGCACTGGAGTCGACAAAGAGGGGCCTGATGCTGGGAAAGTCGATAAGGGATATTTCGCTACACAACGACCTTGGTACATTGAAAGCCTGCAGCAAAATACCTATTTCGTAGGTTCCCCTTCTGCAGACTTTACGACAGGAGTTGTCTCTGCTGTTGTGGAAGGGCCGGTGTACTTGCCTGATGGTACTTTGTTAGGTGTCGGGGGCTTGGATCTCCACCTGAATAAAATTGGCGAGCAAATCGAAAAAATCCAATACAAACAGGCGGGCATTCCATTTTTGCTCGACAGCAAAGGCCAAATAGTTCATCTGTCAGCAAAAGCTGGGCTGAAAGAACGCAAGCCCAATGATGATTTCGCCTTATTGGATACTGAGGCCGACACTTCAGGTTTTAAGCACATAGCAAACGCCGCCACGCAGAAAAAATCTGGCTTTATTCCTGTCGAATTTAAGGGCCATAGTTATTACGCTTCGTTTCAGCCGGTAGCGCAAGACTTTCCGAAAATGAGCTGGCAAGTGGGCCTGTTAATCCCGGCAGAACTCATTGAAGGACCCATCCAACAGGCTGTAAATTGGGCCTTGTTGTTCACTTTCCTTATATTAGCGGTGAGTACTATCGTCGTATTGGCACTGACTCAAGTGATCCTGAAACCGCTGGCTCAGCTGACCGTGGCTATGCAGGATATCGCTAGTGGCGAAGGGGATTTAACCAAGACACTTTCAGTGCAGAGCTCCGATGAAGTTGGCGTGCTTGCGACTCACTTCAATCAGTTTATCGGCAAGCTTCGGGGTTCCTTACAAAGCACCTCAGAGCAATCGGTTCAGGTTCACCAATCCAGCCGCCAGTTGAATCTGGTTGCTGCTCAGACTGACCAGGAAATTCAGAATAACAAACAGCAAATTGATGCAGTATCGGCTGCAGTGACAGAAATGTCGGCTACAGTGCTCGAAATAAGCCGCAATGCACAAGAAACAAGTTCTGCTGCAACTGCCGCACAGCAGCGCGGTTCTGAAGGCGTGGTGTTGTCCAAGGCGGCGTTGCAGGACATGTCTGTGCTGGCGACCACAATGTCGGAAGCGGTAGAGGTTGTGATTGGCTTGGCGAAAGAATCTGAGAACATAGGTGCCGTGGTTGATGTAATCAAAGCCATTGCTGATCAAACGAACCTTTTAGCACTCAATGCGGCGATAGAAGCGGCCAGGGCTGGCGAACAAGGCCGCGGATTCGCCGTGGTTGCGGATGAGGTCCGTTCGTTAGCCGGACGCACCAGTGAAAGCACCGGCCATATTCGCGCTATGGTCGAGAAGCTGCAAAGTATAGCGAAAGACGCCGAGCTGAAAATGCAGCAAGGGCGGGAGCAGACTCAGTTGAGTTCAGAGCGAGCCAAAACTATGCAAGGCGCATTAGAGGCTATTGGGAAGGCGATAGAAGTGGTCCAGCAGCAGAGTGCGCAGATTGCGGTGGCGACGCAGCAGCAGGGCGTTGTGGCTGAAGATATTAATCTGAATTTACACCGTATCACTCAATTAGTTGATACGACAGCTGCCCATGCAGCAGAACTTACGTCGGAAGCACAGCAGTTGGATCAGTCAGCTACGACCTTAAGTTCAGTGGTGTCTCAATTCAGGATCCACAGGTAGTTCAATTGTTTAAGGCTGACGCTTGAGCGTCAGCCTTATTTCTTTATTTTAAAAATTCTGCAGACAGCTTCAGCTCGTCATTCAAATTTACACCAACCCCTCTGTTGATGATGTTCTGGGCGATTTCTTTCGCTTCATCCAGTGAGTGCATCTGGGCAGTACCACACTGATAAATATTCAGCTCCGGAATTTCGTTTTGGGTTTGCACCTGAAGCACATCGGCCATGGCTGCTTTCCAGGCTTCGGCGACGCGTTGTTCGTCCGGCGTACCAATCAGGCTCATATAAAAGCCAGTACGGCAACCCATTGGCGAGATATCGATAATCTCAACGTCAGCTCCATTTAAGTGGTCACGCATAAAGCCGGCGAACAAATGCTCCAGCGTGTGAATGCCTTTCTCCGACAGGATTTCCTGGTTCGGCACGCAAAAACGTAAATCAAACACAGTGATGGCGTCGCCTTTTGGCGTATTCATTTTTTTAGCTACCCGCACAGCAGGCGCTTTCATAATGGTGTGGTCAACGGTAAAGCTATCGAGTAAAGGCATAGTCTGTCTCTTTTGTTTCAACGCAGCTAGCAGGAATTATACGCGTTCGCTAGCAGATTTGCGGTAGAAAATTCAGAGCATACATATTTAATGTTTGCATAAGCTATGCCGCCAAATTGCGGTTTATCCGGGACATTTGCTGCTTTATCGCGCAAATAGAAAAAATTTTCAGAAAATAACCTTGAATCAAATAGGGATAAGCCCCATTAACGGTTCAACACAATATTAATTGTTCAGATTAAGTAGCGGAGAGCAGTTATGGGTAGAATTATCGGTATTGACTTAGGTACAACAAACAGCTGTGTGGCCATTTTAGATGGTGACAAGCCTCGGGTTATCGAAAACGCAGAAGGTACGCGTACTACGCCTTCGATCATCGCTTATGCCGATGACGGCGAAGTATTAGTGGGCCAGCCGGCCAAACGCCAGGCAGTGACGAACCCGAAAAATACCCTGTTTGCCATCAAACGTCTGATTGGTCGTCGTTTTGAAGACGCTGAAGTACAACGCGATATCAAAATTATGCCTTTCCAGATTGTTAAAGCTGACAATGGGGATGCATGGGTTGAAGTTAAAGGCAAAAAGCTGGCTGCTCCGCAGATTTCAGCTGAAGTGCTGAAAAAGATGAAAAAGACGGCTGAAGATTATCTGGGCGAGCCAGTGACTGAAGCTGTTATCACAGTACCTGCATACTTCAACGACGCGCAGCGTCAGGCGACAAAAGACGCTGGCCGCATCGCGGGTCTGGAAGTGAAACGTATCATCAACGAACCAACTGCAGCCGCACTGGCTTACGGCATGGACAAGAAAAAAGGCGACACCAAAATTGCGGTGTATGACTTAGGTGGTGGTACTTTCGATATCTCTATCATTGAAATTGATGATGTCGATGGCGAGCAAACTTTCGAAGTTCTGTCGACCAATGGCGATACTCACTTAGGTGGTGAAGACTTCGACTCTCGCCTGATCAACTATCTGGTGGATGAGTTCAAGAAAGAGCAGGGCATTGACCTGCGCAACGACCCACTGGCAATGCAGCGTCTGAAAGAAGCCGCGGAAAAAGCCAAAATTGAGCTTTCGTCTGCTTCTCAGACCGAAGTGAACCTGCCGTATATCACTGCAGATGCCACTGGTCCTAAACACTTAAACATCAAAGTGACCCGCGCCAAGCTGGAATCTCTGGTGGATGACCTGGTTGCCCGTACTATTGAGCCGTTAAAGCAAGCTCTGAAAGATGCAGACCTGTCAGTCAGCGACATTGACGATATTATCCTGGTTGGCGGTCAGACCCGTATGCCAAAAGTACAGGAAGCGGTTGCAGCGTTTTTCGGTAAAGAAGCCCGTAAAGACGTGAACCCGGATGAAGCTGTGGCTGTAGGCGCGGCAATTCAGGGTGCTGTACTGTCAGGTGATGTCAAAGACGTACTGTTGCTGGACGTAACACCACTGTCTCTGGGTATCGAGACTATGGGTAGCGTAATGACAGCCCTGATTGAAAAGAACACCACCATTCCGACTAAAAAGTCGCAAGTGTTCTCAACAGCAGATGACAATCAATCGGCTGTGACCATCCATGTACTGCAAGGTGAACGTAAGCAGGCATCTGCCAACAAATCACTGGGTCAGTTTAACCTGGAAGGTATTCGTCCGGCCCGTCGTGGTGAACCACAAATCGAAGTGACTTTCGACCTGGATGCTGACGGTATTCTGCATGTGTCGGCCAAAGACAAAGACACGGGTAAAGAGCAGAAGATCACCATCAAAGCCTCTTCAGGTTTAAGCGATGACGAAATCCAGCGTATGGTACGTGATGCCGAGCTGAATGCGGAAGAAGACAAAAAGTTCGAAGAACTGGTACAAACCCGTAATCAGGCTGATGCGTTAATCCACGGTACCCGCAAGCAAATTGAAGAAGTCGGTGCAGAACTGGCAACCAACGACAAGCAAGAGATCGAAGCAGCCATCAGTGCGCTGGAAGCTGTGATCAAAGGCAGCGACAAAGCAGAGATTGAAGCCAAGACTCAGGCGTTGCTGCAAGCAGGTCAGAAACTGGCAGAAGTTGCTCAGCGTAAAGAGCAACAAGCCGGTGGTGCTGAACAGCCGAAAAATGCTGGCGGTGATGACGTCGTTGACGCTGAGTTCGAAGAAGTGAAAGACAACAAGTAATCATTGTGTCGTCGTCAGCCTGTCTTTAAGATGCGCTGACACTCAGAGTCAATCCGAGCGGCCGCCTTTGTGCGGTCGCTCCTTTATAAGATGAGCTGTTATGTCGAAACGTGATTATTACGAAGTTCTCGGCGTTGCCAAAGGCGCCGATGAGAAAGAAATCAAAAAGGCCTATAAGCGACTGGCGATGAAGTATCACCCTGACCGGACTCAGGGCGATAAAGCCATGGAAGAAAAGTTTAAAGAGGTTCAGGAAGCTTACGAAATCCTGTCCGATGACCAGAAGCGTGCAGCCTACGATAAGTACGGTCATGCCGGCGTTGACCCGAATCGCGGCGGTGGTGGCGGTGGTGCTGACTTTAATGATATTTTCGGCGACGTATTCGGCGATATCTTTGGTGGTGGCCGCCGTGGTCAATCCAGAGCACAGCGCGGCTCTGACTTACGGTACAACCTGGAGCTGAGCCTGGAAGAGGCGGTGAAAGGCAAGTCGGTTGAAATCAAAGTGCCCACCTGGGTCAGCTGTGACAGTTGTGACGGTTCAGGCGCTAAAAAAGGAACTCAGGCTAAATCGTGTCCAACCTGTCATGGGGCCGGTCAGGTGACTATGCGTCAGGGCTTTTTTGCCGTACAACAAACCTGCCCTACTTGTAGTGGCCGCGGCAAGATCATCCCGGATCCATGCTCTAAATGCCATGGCGACGGCCGGGTAGAGAAAACCAAAACGCTTTCGGTGAAAATCCCTGCTGGCGTGGATACCGGTGATCGCATCCGTCTGGCTGGCGAAGGCGAAGCCGGAATGTTTGGTGCTCAGGCGGGCGACTTGTATGTGCAGGTGCATGTAAAAGACCACCCGATCTTTGTGCGGGATGGGAATAACCTGTACTGCGATGTGCCTATCAGTTTCAGCACTGCAGCCTTAGGTGGCGAAATCGACGTACCGACGCTGGATGGCCGGGTTAAGCTGAAGATCCCGGCTGAAACTCAGACCGACAAAATGTTCCGCTTACGTGGCAAAGGTGTGCAGTCGGTGCGCGGCGGAGGTGTCGGTGATCTGGTCTGTAAGGTTGTGGTGGAAACACCGGTTAACCTCAGCGAACGTCAGAAGGAATTGCTGCGCCAGCTGGACGAAAGCTGGATCGGTGACAGCGAAGGCAAACACCGGCCCAAATCCAAAGGATTTTTCGACGGTGTGAAAAAGTTCTTTGATGATTTAACCGGTTAAGTACCAATTCAGCAAACCACCATAAGGTGGTTTGTTGTTTTTGAAGTAGCAGTTAATTCATGTTGGCCTTGATGCCAACAGATGCAGGAGGGAAGTTATGCGTCATTTTACTTATGCCTTGCTGGCGGTTTCTGTATTGCTGGCCAGTTGTGCCCATTCGCCGACGGGCCGGCGACAACTGATGCTGTTTGATGAGAGTAAGTTAAGCGCCATGGGCTCTCAGACCTTCGAAGGCATGAAAAAAGAGACACCGGTCAGCAGCAATAAAAAAATCAACCAGTACGTGCAGTGTGTTGCCAATACCCTGATTAAGCAGACCGATGCCAAATGGCAACAAAGTCCATGGGAAGTGGTGGTATTTGAAGACGATCAGGTCAATGCCTTCGCATTACCCGGCGGCAAAATTGGGGTTTATACAGGGTTGCTGCTGGTGGCAGAAAACCAGCATCAACTGGCCGCTGTGATCGGGCATGAAATTGCACACGTCATGGCCGGTCATAGCAACGAGCGATTGTCGAGCGACCAATTTATTCAAACCGCTCTGACCGTTGCTGACAGCGCTTTGGCGGCGACAGGTTCACAGTATCAACAGCAACTGATGACTGCTTTTGGGGTGGGCGCTCAAATTGGCGTTGCGTTGCCGTTTAGCCGTACTCATGAAAGTGAAGCGGATATTATCGGGTTGGATTTAATGGCGAAAGCCGGTTTTGAACCTGCGCAGTCCGTGAAGCTTTGGCAAAACATGGCGGCTAAAGGCAGCGGTGGCACACCACAGTTTTTGTCGAGCCACCCGGTGCCAGAAAACCGGATCAAAGCCTTAGATGCACATATGGCGGTGGCAGAGGGGTACTTTCAGCAGCGTCGCAGTCAGGGAGCATTACCGGCCTGCAGTAAAGGCTAAGCTCGCTGCTGGGTGAATACATTCAGTAAAACAATAAACAAGCCCGCAGCATGCGGGCTTGTTTATTCAAGAGTGCTTATTTGGTTTTCTCAAAGGCAATGCGCAGTAGGGCAAACAGCGCCAATAACAGGCAGTAATAACTTTGGGTCACCACATCCCAGGGCGATAAACCAAAGCTGGCTCCCAACAACAGGGCCTGAGCGCCGTAAGGCACCAAACCTTGTGCAATACAGGCAAACACATCCAGCAGGCTCGCACTGCGTTTGGCACTGATCTGATGTTCTGTGGCAATTTGTTTGCTGACTTCACCAGCCACTACAATGGCGACTGTATTGTTGGCAATACAGAGGTTGCTGACAAACACCAAAGCAGCAATGGCCAGTTGCTGGGCTTTATTCCCAGCCAGGCGCAGTTTTTCGGCATAACTGCTGATATGCTGCGATAAATAATCCAAGCCACCTTGTTGCTTAATAAATTCGCCCAAAGCGCCGACCAGCATCGACAGCAGGAAGATTTCCTGCATTGAGCCAAAGCCTTTGTAGATATCTTTCCCCAAGCCTGCGACATCGTAGTTGGCAAACAGTGCGCCCTGCAGCGCAGCCAGCACAATGCCCAACAGCAGCACGGCAAACACATTTAAGCCAGCGACGGCCAGGATCAGAATGGCTGCGTATGGCAGTACGCCTGTCCAATTGAATTCATTGACCGTTACCTGACTTTCGTTTTGGCCGATCAGCACAAAAATGACTAAGGTCAGCAATGCCGCGGGTAGGGCTATTTTCAGGTTTTCACGGAATTTATCTTTCATCTGCGCACCTTGAGTGCGGGTTGAGGCAATGGTGGTGTCTGAAATGATCGACAGATTGTCGCCAAAAATGGCGCCGCTGAGCAGTACACCAGCCACCAGCGCCGGCTCCAGACCTGCTTGTTGGGCCAGACCTACCGCAATAGGAGCCAAAGCACCGATAGTACCCATTGAGGTGCCCATGGCGGTAGCGACCAAGCCAGAAATCACAAACAGTCCGGGCAACAAAAATTGCGCAGGAACCAAGGACAGGCCTGCATTGACTACTGCGTCAACACCGCCAGTGGCCTGCGCGACAGCGGCGAAGGCACCGGCTAACAAGTAGATAAAACACATGGTGATGATATTGCTGTTGCCTGCGCCGCGCACAGCAACCTCAATCGCGTTATTTAATGGTGCTTTAAACAGCCAGATGGCCAGTACTAAAGCGGGAATGATGGCGACAGGCCCAGGCAGCTGGTAAAAAGCGTAGTCAACACCTTGCGATTGCAGGTAAAGGCCGGTGCCTAAAAATAGTGCTACAAACAGCAGCATCGGCAGTAACGACAGACGTGCCTGCTGTTTTTCCGAATGAGTCATTCGTTATCCTCGTTAATTGGTTGAGGTTTTTAAAATCTGGCGGAATATATAGACGTCCAGAAGTCCTGTCAAATAAGAAAACGACCTGAGTTAGAACCTGATTTGGTTGCCAGTCCGATGAAAAAACAGCCTATCTACTTTTCTCTCTGTTGCCTACTCTGCGATGAACTCCCTTGAACTTTGGCTCCGGCAGGCGCATATCTGATCTATCGCAACCAGAAGAGTCACACGTTATGCTGAATTTCTCCTATCAAAACCCGACCCGTATAGTTTTTGGCGCAGGCCAAATTGCACAGTTAAGTCAATTGATACCGGCTGGAGCTCGGGTGCTGCTCACTTATGGAGGCGGTTCCATTCACCATAACGGTGTGTATCAGCAGGTGACAAGCGCGTTGAAGCAGCATCTGGTGGTCGAATTTGGTGGTATTGAGCCGAACCCAAGCTACGAAACACTGAGTAAAGCGGTCGCGCTGGTTCAACAAGAAAAACTCGATTTTATTCTGGCCGTGGGTGGTGGTTCCGTAGTGGACGGCAGCAAATACATCGCTGCTGCAGCTCTGCTAGAGCTGGACGGCTGGGCTATTTTGCAAAACAAAGTGCGGGTACGTCAGGCGTTGCCTTTAGGCTGCGTATTAACCTTGCCTGCTACGGGTTCTGAAAGTAACCCTCATGCCGTGATCACCAAAAAAGCCACTCAGGAAAAGTTGTCCTTTTCCCACCCATCAGTGTATCCGCAGTTTGCCGTATTGGACCCGACCGTAACCTATAGCTTGCCAGCCAAACAAATCGCCAATGGTGCTGTCGACGCCTTCGTCCACGTGATGGAGCAGTACATGACGTACCCAGTGAATGCGGCTGTACAGGATGCGTTTGCTGAATCTTTGTTGAGGATCCTGATTGATGTTGGCCCCAAAGCGCTGGCACAACCAGAAAACTACGATGTACGGGCGAATCTGATGTGGTCTGCCACCATGGCGCTCAACGGACTGATTGGTGTGGGTGTGCCGCAGGATTGGGCGACGCATGCGTTGGGTCATCAGATCACGGCACTTTATGGCCTAGACCATGCCCAGACTCTTGCGGTGGTGTTGCCGGCTTTATTACAGCATCAGCGGGAAGCGAAAAAGCAAAAGTTGCTGCAATTTGCTGAAAACGTCTGGGGCCTGAAACATCAGGACCCAGAACGTCAAATTGACGAAGCCATCACCCATACCCGTTTGTTCTTTGAGCGTATGGGCGTGCCAACCCGCTTAACTGATTATGGTTTACCTGCAAGTGCCGCCACAGAACTGGCCGCCAAAGTCAGGGCTGCAGGTATGCAGCAGCTGGGTGAACATGGCCAGATTGACTACGCCGCCTCCGAAGCCATTTTCCGGGCTGCGGTCTGAGGTTTTTATTGCTTATCCATCCAGACTGCCGTTAAATAGCGGCCGATTTTGAATTCTGTTGAGGTAGCTAATGGGCAGCGTAGGTATTTTAGGCGCAAATGGCCGGATGGGCCGGGCTCTGGTCACTGTGGCAAAAGAGCAGGCGTTGCCTTTGGCTGCCGCCACAGTTCGTTTGGGTTCAGAACTGGCTGGCCTGGATGCTGGTGAGTTGGCTGGGTGTGGCAAAACTTCTGTGTTACTGCAGCAAACCACTCTGGCTGTGATACAACAGGCCGACATCTGGATTGACTTTACAATGCCTGAAGCCATGTTGCAGCATCTTGAGCTGGCAGTGCAGGCCAAAAAGGCCATGGTGATTGGTGTCACAGGCCTGAGCGATAGTCAATATGCTCAGGTGCAGGCTGCGGCCAAGCTCATACCTATCGTCTGGGCCCCTAATATGAGTGTTGGGGTTAATTTGCTGCTGCATCTGGTGCAAACGGCTGCCAAAGTGATGGGTAATTCGGCCGACATTGAAATTATTGAAGCGCACCATCGCTTTAAAAAGGACGCGCCGTCTGGTACAGCGATGGCTATAGGTCACCAGATTGCCAAAACGCTGGGGCGCGATTTAGCTGACGTGGCTGTCTATGGCCGGGAAGGTATTACCGGTGAACGCGATCAGCAGACCATCGGCTTTGCCACTGTGCGGGGGGGTGACATCATCGGTGATCACACAGCGTTATTTGCTGACCTTGGCGAGCGTCTGGAAATTACCCATAAGGCATCCAGTCGTACGACCTTCGCACAAGGCGCATGGCGGGCAGCGCTATGGTTGCAAAATAAGCAGCCTGGACTTTATTCTATGCAGCAAGTGCTGGGATTGGCCGACTTAGCATAGTTTTTTGTGGGCTATGTTATAAAAATGAGTCTAAACAGCTGTTTTTATAAAATTTCAAAAAATAGTTAGACCAAAGAGCACAAATCACCTAGAATAAGCAGGTTTGTCTAGGCAAATCTGGGTTCAAAAATTCTGGGTCAAAACGGGTGGTGAACGGATCGTTTTTCCCCCGTTTTTTGCTGTTTGGAGGTTATCTTGACTAAGTCCGCCCTGCTCGTACTGGAAGACGGCACCGTGTTTCGCGGTACAGCCATTGGCGCTGAAGGTGTTTCTGTCGGAGAGGTGGTGTTTAATACCTCAATGACTGGGTATCAGGAAATATTAACTGATCCCTCTTACGCTGAACAAATGGTCACACTGACCTATCCTCATATCGGTAATACCGGCACCAATGAGGAAGATGAGGAATCTGGTAAAGTTTGGGCTAAAGGCCTGATTATCCGTGACCTTCCTCTGTTAGCCAGCAATTTCCGTAATCAAACCTCTCTTAGTCAATATCTTCAATCCCGTAACATTCTTGGCATCGCCGACATCGACACTCGTAAGCTGACCCGCCTGCTGCGGGAAAAAGGCGCTCAAAACGGCTGCCTGATGGCTGGTGATGAGTTAGATGAAGCCAAAGCTCTGGAGCTGGCGCGTAGTTTCCCTGGTTTATCAGGCATGGATCTGGCGAAAGAAGTCACTGTTCAGCAACCGTATCAGTGGACCGAAGGCAGCTGGCAGTTAGGCCAGGGTTTTGTGACACCTGAAAACAAGCAGTTTCATGTTGTAGCCTACGATTTTGGTGTGAAACGCAATATTCTGCGCATGTTAGTCGACAGGGGCTGTCGTCTGACCGTGGTTCCGGCGCAAACACCTGCCGAACAGGTGCTGGCGATGAATCCAGACGGCATCTTTTTATCCAACGGTCCAGGCGACCCGGCGCCATGTGATTACGCTATTAAAGCCATTGAAACTTTCCTGACCACTGACATTCCGGTATTCGGTATCTGTTTAGGTCACCAGTTGCTGGCACTGGCCAGTGGCGCCAAAACAGTCAAAATGGTAGTGGGGCACCACGGTGGTAACCACCCGGTGCAAAACCTCGACACCAAACGCGTACTGATCACCGCACAAAACCACGGTTTTGCAGTGGACGAAGCCAGCTTGCCGGCGAACTTACGCGCCACTCACAAGTCACTGTTTGATGGCACCTTGCAGGGGATCCACCGCACGGACAAGCCAGCTTTCAGCTTCCAGGGGCACCCTGAGGCGAGCCCAGGCCCACACGAAGCCAGTGAATTGTTTGACCATTTTATCGAATTGATGCAACAGCGTCAGGCTTGATTAGCGAGAGCAGGAAGAGTTATGCCAAAACGTACCGACCTTAAAAGTATTCTGATCCTCGGTGCCGGTCCTATTGTGATCGGTCAGGCCTGTGAATTTGACTATTCAGGCGCTCAAGCCTGTAAAGCCTTAAAAGAAGAAGGCTACCGGGTGATCCTGGTGAATTCCAACCCCGCCACCATTATGACTGACCCTGAAATGGCCGATGCCACGTACATCGAGCCTATCCACTGGCAGGTAGTAGAAAAAATTATCGAAAAAGAGCGTCCATGCGCTGTGTTACCGACCATGGGTGGTCAGACCGCACTGAACTGTGCGTTGGATTTAGAGCGCCATGGGGTGCTGGCTAAATACAATGTCGAAATGATTGGTGCCACCGCTGACGCTATCGACAAAGCGGAAGACCGTAGCCGCTTTGACAAAGCCATGCGCTCTATCGGCCTGGCCTGTCCACGCGCTGGCTTAGCCCACTCGATGGACGAAGCCTTCGAAGTGCTGGAAAAAATCGGCTTCCCTTGTATTATCCGTCCTTCGTTCACCATGGGGGGCTCAGGCGGCGGTATTGCTTACAACCGTGAAGAGTTTGAAGAGATCTGTACCCGTGGTCTGGATTTGTCGCCAACCAAAGAGTTGCTGATTGACGAATCACTGATCGGCTGGAAAGAGTATGAGATGGAAGTGGTGCGTGACAAAAACGACAACTGCATCATTGTCTGCTCCATTGAAAACTTTGACCCCATGGGCGTCCACACCGGTGATTCCATCACTGTGGCTCCGGCGCAGACCCTGACGGACAAAGAATACCAAATCATGCGGAACGCCTCTCTGGCGGTGCTGCGTGAAATCGGCGTGGAAACCGGTGGTTCCAACGTGCAGTTTGGTATCAATCCTGAAGATGGCCGTATGGTCATCATCGAGATGAACCCGCGGGTATCGCGTTCGTCTGCGCTGGCCTCTAAAGCCACAGGTTTCCCTATTGCCAAAGTAGCAGCCAAACTGGCCGTCGGTTACACGCTGGACGAGCTGGCCAATGATATTACTGGCGGTAAAACGCCTGCGTCCTTTGAGCCGAGCATCGACTATGTGGTCACCAAAGTACCACGCTTTAACTTCGAAAAATTTGCTGGTGCCAACGACCGTTTGACCACTCAGATGAAATCCGTTGGTGAAGTGATGGCGATTGGCCGTAACCAGCAGGAATCGCTGCAAAAAGCCCTGCGTGGCTTGGAGATTGGCGTTTGTGGTCTGGACCCGGTGATCGACATCAACGCTCCAGAAGCGCGCGAAAAAATTATTCGTGAACTGCGTGAGCCAGGCTCACACCGAATCTGGTACATCGCTGATGCATTCCGTCTGGGAATGAGCATGGATGAAATTTTCAACCTGACCAAAATTGACCCTTGGTTCCTGGTGCAGATTGAAGATTTACTGAAAGAAGAAACCGCAGTGGCGGCGCACGGTTTTGCCGGCCTGGATGAACAACGCCTGCGTACCTTAAAGCGTAAAGGTTTTGCCGATAAACGTATCGCAGACCTCTTAGGTGTGGCCGAAACCGAAGTACGCAAAAAGCGTCACAGCTTTAGCCTGCACCCGGTGTACAAGCGTGTGGATACCTGTGCGGCAGAATTTGCTTCCAATACTGCCTACATGTATTCCACCTATGACGAGGAGTGTGAAGCGGCGCCAAGCGGCCGCGATAAGATCATGATCATCGGCGGTGGGCCAAACCGTATCGGTCAAGGCATTGAATTCGATTACTGCTGTGTGCATGCCGCTCTGGCGCTGCGTGAAGATGGCTACGAGACCATTATGGTCAACTGTAACCCTGAGACTGTGTCTACCGATTACGACACCTCAGATCGCCTGTACTTCGAACCTATTACGCTGGAAGACGTACTGGAAATCGTGAAGAAGGAGCAGCCAAAAGGCGTGATCGTTCAGTACGGTGGTCAGACTCCACTGAAACTGGCCCGCGCGCTGGAAGCGAACGGAGTGCCGATCATTGGTACGTCGCCAGATGCAATTGACCGTGCAGAAGACCGTGAGCGTTTCCAGCAAGCGGTTGAGCGCTTAGGTTTAAAGCAGCCGCAAAACGCCACTGTGACCAGTCTGGAAGAAGCGCTGACCAAGGCGCCAGCTATCGGTTACCCCATGGTGGTGCGTCCTTCTTACGTATTGGGCGGCCGAGCGATGGAAATCGTCTATGACGATATCGATTTACGCCGCTATATGACAGAAGCCGTGTCTGTATCAAATGATTCTCCTGTGTTGTTGGACCGTTTCCTGGATGACGCCATTGAAGTGGATATCGACGCTATCTGTGACGGCACCGACGTTGTGATCGGCGGCATTATGGAGCATATCGAGCAAGCCGGTGTGCACTCAGGTGACTCTGCCTGTACATTGCCTCCGCACAGCCTGGGCAAAGAAATCCAGGACGTGATGCGCGACCAGGTACGGAAACTGGCACTGGAATTAGGCGTTGTCGGTTTAATGAATACGCAGTTTGCTGTAAAAGACGGTGAAGTCTACCTGATTGAAGTGAACCCGCGTGCTGCCCGGACTGTGCCATTTGTGTCCAAAGCCATCGGTTTACCAGTGGCTAAAGTCGGCGCCCGTTGTATGGCAGGGATGAGCCTGAAACAACAGGGCGTGACGGAGGAGATTATCCCACCGTATTTCTCTGTGAAAGAAGTGGTGATCCCATTCAACAAATTCCCTGGTGTCGACCCTATCCTTGGCCCAGAGATGCGCTCAACAGGCGAAGTGATGGGGGTGGGTGACGATTTCGCTGAAGCCTTCGCCAAGGCACAGTTAGGCGCCGGGGTGATGATTCCTTCCGGCGGCCGTGCTTTACTTTCAGTGCGTGATAGCGATAAAGTGCGCGTCGTTGAGCTGGCGCGTTTGATGCTGGAAAAAGGCTTTGAACTGGATGCAACAGGTGGTACTGCCAAAGCATTGCAGGATGCTGGTGTCACTTGCCGTGAAGTCAGCAAAGTGTTTGAAGGTCGTCCGCATATTCTGGACCGCATCAAAAACGGCGAATACAGTTACATCGTCAACACCACTGAAGGTCGTCAGGCGATTGAAGACTCGAAAGTATTACGTCGTGGCGCGCTGCAACATAAAGCGAATTACACCACAACTTTGAATGCTGCTTTTGCAACTTGCCTGTCAACGGCCGCCAGTGCCTTTGCCCGGGTTGCATCAGTGCAGGAATTACATAAGAGAGTAAAAGGATGAATCAGATCCCAATGACAGTTCAGGGCGCACAGCAACTGCGTGATGAGCTGCAGGAACTGAAAACAGTCAAGCGTCCGGCTGTGATTGAAGCTATTGCAGAGGCGCGTGAACACGGTGATTTAAAAGAAAACGCCGAGTATCATGCTGCCCGTGAGCAGCAAGGTTTTATTGAAGGCCGGATCCAGGATATTGAAGCCAAGCTGTCAAATGCACAGATCATCGATGTCACTAAGATGTCGAATAATGGCAAGGTGATTTTTGGCGCCACTGTGACTATCCTGAATCTTGATACGGAAGAAGAAGTGACTTACCGCATTGTGGGTGATGACGAAGCTGATATCAAAAATAACCTGATTTCTGTGAACTCACCTATTGCCCGTGGCCTGATTGGCAAAGAGCAGGACGATGTGGTCAGAGTCAAAACGCCTGCCGGTGAAGTCGAATTCGAAATTGCCGATGTGAAGTACCTCTGATTATGGTTCTGAAAAAATGGCGGCTTTAGCCGCCATTTTTTTCACCATAACAACAGGGTAGTATCAGTAGTGAATCTGGCTTGACCAAGCCATTGCCAGAAGTAGGAGATGTATTGTTGCTTCATAAGGCCTATCAGTTGAAGTTGGAACAGCGGGTGCTTTGGGTGAAAGCCATAGGTGTGTCCACTGTGTTGCAAACTGAAGAATACATCAAAGCGTTCAGAGAAACGGTGCAGCCTGTTGTGCACGAGCCTTGGGCCGTTGTACTGGATATGCAGTTGTGGCAACCAAGCCCGGCGCAGGCATTTACCCTGCTGCAGGAAAACTCAGTCTGGGCTTTGGCTCGAAATCTGAAGCACGTAGAAATTTTATTGCCGGCTGATCCAATACTGACCTGGCAGTATCTGAAAGCGACGGATGCGGAAAAGCCTTTAGACCTGACCCGTCATGTAGCTGCAAATGAAGAAGAGGCCCGCCAGTCGTTAATTCAGGCGGGATTTATCCGGCTTTAACCACGCGGTAACTGGATTTTCTTGTCATCAGATGGACGGAACAGCACCAGAATGTGGCCAATTACCTGCACTTTTTGTGCTTTCGATTCGCGCACAATCGCGTCCATGATGGCAATTTTTTCTTCACGGTCGATGCTAGGCACTTTCACTTTGATCAGTTCATGGTGGTTCAATGCCAGATCCACTTCTGACATGACACCTTCAGTCAGACCATTGCCGCCCAGCAGAACCACAGGTTTCAGCTCGTGTGCTTTGGCTTTAAGAAATTGTTTTTGTTTATTGCTTAAGTTCATAAATCGGGTTTTCCAGTTGGGAAAGCTTGAAAATAGCGTATTGTACCGCCATCTTCCGTGGAAGACTATTTAAGAGTAGAAAGATGACCAAGAAAAAACGCTCCGCCAGCTCATCGCGTTGGATCCAGGAGCATGTCAGCGATCCATTTGTACAAAAAGCCCAAAAACTGGGGCTGCGCTCCAGAGCGTCTTTTAAGCTGGACGAAATTCAGGACAAAGACAAACTGATCAAAACCGGCATGACCGTCGTAGACTTAGGTTCAGCACCAGGCAGTTGGTCTGAACTTGCAGCGCGCTTGGTGGGTCCAACTGGCTGTGTGGTCGCTTGTGATATTCTGCCGATGGATCCTCTGGCCGGAGTGGCCTTTTTACAAGGCGATTTCCGCGAAGATGCGGTGCTTAATGCGTTGCTTGAGCGGATCGGTGGCCGCAATGTGGATGTGGTGCTGTCCGATATGGCGCCGAATATGAGTGGCAATGCAACAGTAGACCAGTCCCGCAGTATGTATCTGGTGGAGCTGGCCCTGGATATGTGCCATAAAGTGTTGAAAAAGAATGGTGCTTTTGTGGTGAAAGTGTTTCACGGCGAAGGCTTTGATGACTATGTCAAACAGGTGCGGGATGTATTCACTGCAGTACGAATTCGTAAACCGGATTCGTCCCGCGCTCGCTCCAGCGAGACATATATCGTGGCGACTGGCTTTAAAGTTTAGTAAAGTAGCGCCAGATCCATCAGTTCGTAATTATTTGTTTTGGTAACTAAGAGGTTCCTACCTTGAGTGATATGGCTAAAAATCTGATCGTCTGGTTAGTGATTGCCGTGGTGTTAATGTCGGTCTTTAACAGCTTTGGACCGGCGGACAAATCCGAGCGGCAAATCAGTTATACCCAATTCCTGAAAGAAGCTAATCAGGGCCAGATCCGTGAAGTGAAAGAACAGGGTGGTTTAATCACCGGTGTGAAACGCTCAGGTGACCGCTTTGAAACCGTGATCCCAATGGGCTACGACCCGAAGCTGGTTGATGACATGTACAAAAATGACATTACCTTCACCGGCACTGCACCAGAGCAACCTAGTGTGCTGGGTCAGATTTTTATCTCCTGGTTCCCGATGTTACTGCTGATCGGTGTCTGGATTTTCTTTATGCGCCAGATGCAGGGCGGCGGTGGCAAAGGCGCCATGTCGTTCGGTAAGAGCCGGGCTCGTCTGATGGGCGAAGACCAGATTAAAACGACTTTTGCTGACGTTGCCGGTTGTGACGAAGCCAAAGAGGAAGTAACGGAACTGGTCGATTACTTAAAAGACCCTTCTCGTTTCCAGAAATTAGGTGGTCGCATTCCGAAAGGCGTCCTGATGGTCGGCCCTCCAGGTACAGGTAAAACCCTGTTGGCTAAAGCCATTGCCGGTGAAGCCAAAGTGCCGTTTTTCACTATTTCAGGTTCTGACTTTGTTGAGATGTTTGTTGGTGTCGGCGCCAGCCGGGTACGGGATATGTTCGAACAGGCCAAAAAGGCAGCTCCTTGCATTATCTTTATCGACGAAATTGATGCGGTAGGCCGTCAGCGTGGTGCTGGTTTAGGTGGCGGTCATGACGAGCGCGAACAAACACTGAACCAAATGCTGGTTGAAATGGATGGTTTTGATGGTAACGAAGGCATCATTGTAATCGCAGCAACCAACAGACCAGATGTCTTGGACCCTGCATTGTTACGCCCGGGCCGTTTTGACCGTCAGGTGGTTGTGGGCTTGCCGGATGTGCGTGGTCGTGAACAAATTCTGAAAGTGCATATGCGCAAAGTGCCTTTGGCTGATGGCGTTGATGCGTCACTGATCGCCCGTGGTACACCAGGTTTTTCAGGTGCAGACCTGGCCAACCTGGTGAACGAAGCTGCATTATTTGCTGCTCGCGCCAGCCGCCGCGTGGTTTCGATGGACGAATTCGAAAAGGCCAAAGATAAAATTCTGATGGGTACCGAACGTCGTTCTATGGTAATGACGGAAAAAGAGAAGGAAATGACCGCTTACCACGAAGCAGGTCATGCTATTGTCGGTCGCCTTGTTCCTGAACACGACCCTGTGTACAAAGTCAGTATCATTCCGCGTGGCCGTGCACTGGGGGTGACCATGTACCTGCCAGAGCGTGACCGCGTCAGCCATTCCAAACGTTTCCTGGAAAGCATGATCAGTTCACTTTTTGGTGGCCGTATTGCCGAAGAAGTGATTTACGGTCCTGAAGCCATCACAACGGGCGCATCGAACGATATTGAACGTGCAACTGACTTAGCCCGCAAGATGGTGACCCAATGGGGGTTCTCAGACAAGCTGGGTCCGCTGTTGTATGCTGAAGAAGAAGGCGAAGTATTTTTAGGCCGTTCGGTCAGCAAGAACCGCCATATGTCGGAAGAGACGATCAAAGTTATTGACGAGGAAATCCGTGATTTTATCGATCGGAACTATGCCCGAGCTAAGCAGCTGATCGAAGAGAATATGGATATTCTGCATGCGATGAAAGACTGTCTGATGGCCTATGAGACTATTGATGCCAAGCAGATCGACGACCTGATGGCGCGCCGTCCGGTGCGCGAGCCTGAGAATTGGGAACCAAAGGATCAAAACAAAGGCCCGAAGAATGATGAACCTGAAACGAAAGAAACTATTGCAGGGACAGAACCTTCAACAGACAACCCTTTGTAACCATGTTGATTGACTAAACAAACCCCGGCTTGACCGGGGTTTGTGCTTTAACGGAGTGCTTTATGTTGTTGCAACTGCCGCGAGCGCGGCAATTAGATCTGTCCAGACCCAAGGTGATGGGCATCTTAAACATGACCCCGGATTCATTCTCTGATGGCGGCTGCTTTGTTGGTCAGGATGCTGCGCTGGCTCAAGCTACCGCCATGTTGGACGCCGGCGCCATGATACTGGACATAGGCGGCGAATCGACCCGGCCTGGTGCTGAAGATGTTTCAGTACAGCAAGAGTTGGATCGTGTGATCCCGGTGATTGAATTGCTGCGCAAAGAGCTGGACTGCGTAATTTCCATCGACAGCTGCAAAACAGCCGTGATGCGGGAAGCCGTCAAAGCAGGGGCAGACATTCTGAATGACATTAAGGCACTACAAGACGAAGGTGCGGTGGAGTTGGCGGCACAAACACAGGTACCAGTGTGTTTGATGCATATGCAGGGCCAGCCCAGGACTATGCAGCAGGCACCGCAGTACTCTGATGTGGTGAAAGAAGTTAGTCAGTTTTTGCAGCAGCGGGCTGATGTCTGTATCCAGGCCGGAGTGGCTGCTGGGCAAATCATGCTGGACCCAGGTTTTGGCTTTGGTAAATCGCTGGTACACAACTACCAGTTGTTAAGCGGACTGTCAGCCTTGCTGGAGTTAAATTACCCTGTGTTGGTCGGGATGTCGCGAAAATCAATGATTGGTCAATTGCTGGAATTACCGACAGACCAGCGTTTGGCAGGCAGTTTGGCCTGTGCCACAATAGCCGTTATGCAAGGCGCCCATATTATTCGGGTGCATGATGTCAAAGAGACAGTGCAAGCAGTCGCGGTTGCACAAGCCGCCTTATTTGGAGTAGAGCATGGCTAGGAAGTATTTTGGAACTGATGGTGTGCGCGGCAAGGTGGGTGAATTTCCTATTACGCCGGAATTTGCAATGAAATTGGGCTGGGCTGCTGGGCGCGTATTGTCACAGCGTGGCACTCGTAAAGTACTGATTGGTAAAGACACCCGCATCTCAGGTTATTTGCTGGAAACGGCTTTGGAAGCTGGTTTGGTCGCTGCCGGTGTGGATGTGCGATTATTAGGTCCTATGCCGACCCCTGCCGTTTCTTACCTGACACGTACCTTCCGTGCCGAGGCCGGTATTGTGATTAGTGCTTCGCACAACCCTTATTATGACAATGGCATCAAGTTCTTTTCAGCAGACGGTACTAAGTTACCGGATGATATTGAATTAGCCATTGAAGAGGCGATGGAGCAGCCAATGGTCTGTGAGCCTTCCGAGCGGCTCGGGAAAGCTCAGCGTATCGATGATGCGGCAGGGCGTTATATAGAGTTTTGTAAAAGCCATTTGCCCAACCATCTCAACCTGAGCGGCTTAAAAATTGTCATTGATTGTGCTCATGGTGCAACCTACCACATTGCCCCCAGCGTGTTTCGTGAATTAGGCGCTGATGTGACGGCCATCGGCATTCAGCCAAATGGGTTGAATATCAACGACCATTGTGGTGCAACCCATACTGATTTGCTGCAAAAAACTGTGGTGGAAAGCCATGCTGACCTGGGGATTGCCTATGATGGTGACGGTGACCGCGTGATGATGGTCGACCATACAGGGCGTGTGATCGATGGGGACGAAATTGTCTATATCATCGCCCGCAACGCCAAACAGCAAGACAAACTGCAAGGTGGTGTGGTCGGCACCCTGATGAGTAATATGGGTCTTGAAATTGCGTTGGCAGAATTGGATATTCCTTTCGCCCGCTCTGCGGTAGGCGACCGATATGTGGTCGAAATGCTGGGGCAAAAAGGCTGGCGTATTGGCGGGGAAAACTCTGGCCATGTGCTCAATCTGGACCACACCGGTACTGGTGACGGCATTATAGCCTCACTGCAAGTGCTGGCCGCAATGCTGAATGCCAGCTTGTCGTTGGCTGATCTAGCCCAAGGCATGCATAAACTTCCGCAGGTACTGATCAATGTCCGGTTTGAGAAGGGCACTGCGCCGTTGGAAAACCAGCATGTGAAAGATGTGATTCAACAAGTGGAAAAAGAACTGGCTGGTCAGGGCAGGGTTCTCATTCGCAAATCAGGGACTGAACCTTTAATTCGTGTAATGGTTGAAGGAAGAGTACAGGATGAAGTACAAAAAATGGCACAAAAAATAGCCGACTCAGTTAAGATTGCCAGTTAAACCACTACTTTAACTTGTCTGAGCGGGCGAGGTTAGTTACCATCTCGCCCGGTTTCAGCTCGGGGCAATATTATGAGACAGCGCAAGCCTTTGGTCGTCGCAAACTGGAAAATGAATGGTGATCAGTGCCTGGCACATCAGGTCAGCGACAGCTTGGCGGCGTTATCAGGAAGCTTGCCGGATATTTTGATCTGTCCTCCGGTAATTTTTCTGCCGAACTTTCCAAAACACCCTCACTATAGCTTGGGTGCTCAGAATCTGAGCGAACAGGCTGCTGGTGCCTTTACCGGTGAAATTTCTGCCGTTATGCTAGCCCAGGCTGGTGCCAGCCATGTGATTGTCGGGCACTCAGAGCGCAGAACCTTGTTTGGTGAAACCAATCAGCAGGTCACGAAAAAGGTAGAACAGGCGTTAGACGCTGGTTTGAAACCTATTCTCTGTATTGGGGAAACCGCCAGTCAGCGCTCGGAAGAAAAAACTTTTCAGGTGCTTGCAGAGCAATTGGATGCGGTGTATTCTGCGCAGCCTCAATGGCTAGAGGCCTCCGTCGTTGCTTATGAACCCTTGTGGGCCATAGGTACTGGCAATACGGCCACTCCAGAACAAGCTCAGCAAGTGCACGCATTTATTCGTCAGCATTTGACACAGTACAGTGCTGACGCGGCCGCAGCCCTTCGGATTTTATACGGTGGCAGCGTAAACGCCGGCAATAGCGAGGCACTTTTTGCCCAAGCCGATGTTGATGGGGCTCTGATTGGTGGAGCCAGTTTAAATGCAGCAGAATTTGCTGCAATTTGCCTCAGTGCGAAAGGTGAATAATGTACGAATTATTTCTTGTGTTATATCTGTTGGTTGCTATTGCCCTGATTGGCTTAGTTTTGATCCAACATGGTAAAGGTGCGGATATGGGCGCTTCTTTTGGCGCTGGTGCTTCTGCTACTATTTTCGGTTCCTCCGGAACAGGTAACTTCCTGACACGTACTACGACAGTGTTAGCGACTCTGTTTTTTGCACTGAGCCTGCTGCTGGGTAACCTGAGCACCACGCATGTGAAAAAAGCGGATGAATGGGAAAACCTGACGCCGACGACAGAGCAGGCTGACCAGAAAAAGCCAGAGTCTGAAATCCCGGTAGGGAACTAACCCTCAATTCAGCCGAGATGGTGAAATTGGTATACACGCTACCTTGAGGTGGTAGTGCCTTCGGGCGTGCGGGTTCAAGTCCCGCTCTCGGCACCAATATTAATGCACAGCAAGAACAGAACGATTTCTGCCTTGCGATAGTCAGACCAGGGCTATATAATGTGCGCGTTTTACGGACGCGGGATGGAGCAGCCTGGTAGCTCGTCGGGCTCATAACCCGAAGGTCGTCGGTTCAAATCCGGCTCCCGCAACCAATTTTTCCGACGTTAATCCAGAGAGGCTACTTTGCATAGCAAGTTACTCTCGTTAACCTTGGCGAATAGCCCGATACGCAGTGCGCGTACAAGAATTCAGAAAACTGATTGGCGATATCAGTTTTCAGTCAGAGTTAAATTCGCCCCGCTTGTTCGGGGCTTTTTTATATCTGCAATTGAGTTGTACTAAAATTCTGGGCGCTAAGCCCTTTTTTTATTTCTGATGTCTGGAGGTCTCTTTGACTAAACAAGAACAGCAATTAACAGATCTGCTTGCCCCTACAGTGGAAGCGGCAGGCTTTGAATTGTTGGGGATTGAATTGATAAGGGCAGGTAAGCACTCGACCTTGCGCCTTTATATTGATCACCCGGAAGGCGTGAATGTTGACCATTGTGCTGTGGTCAGCCGCGAAGTCAGCGCTGTTCTTGATGTTGAAGATCCAATTCCAACTGAGTATTTCCTGGAAGTTTCATCACCTGGTTTAGACCGTCCGTTGTTCACACCGGAGCACTTTACCAAAGTGGTGGGACAGAAAATTGAAGTGAAACTGGCTATTCCTCAGGATGGCCGTCGCAAGTTTAAGGGGCTGCTGACACAAATCGAAGACGATATGTTGGTAGTTGAAGTGGATGGCAAACCCTACCGTTTGCTGATGGATAACGTAGATAAAGCAAACCTGGTTCCTGTGTTCTGATACACGGGTCATAGCGAGGCATAATAAGATGGCTAAAGAAGTTTTATTGGTTGTGGACGCAGTGTCCAACGAAAAATCGGTCCCACGTGAAAAGATTTTCCAGGCGCTGGAATATGCGCTGGCAGCTGCCACCAAAAAGAAAAATGAAGGTGATATTGAAGTTCGCGTCGCGATCGACCGTAAAACCGGTGCTTATGAAACCTTCCGCCGTTGGCAAGTGATCCCGGATGACCAGGTGCAAGAACACCCGTACCGCGAAATGACCTTATCTGCGGCTCAGTATGACGACCCGTCTTTGAATGTAGGTGACTACGTTGAAGAACAGATTGAGTCCATCACCTTCGACCGTATCACGACGCAAATGGCCAAACAGGTCATTGTGCAAAAAGTACGTGAAGCAGAGCGTTCACAAGTTGTTGAAGCTTATGTCGACCAGGTAGGCGAGTTAGTCACTGGTGTGGTGAAGAAAGTAAACCGTGACAGCATCATCGTGGATTTAGGCAACAATGCCGAAGCCATGCTGGCCAAAGAAGAAATGCTGCCTCGCGAGACCTTCCGTCCGGGCGACCGTATCCGCTGTCTGCTGTACGCAGTAAAACCAGAAGCCCGTGGTGCTCAGCTGTTTTTAAGCCGTACCCGTCCGGAAATGCTGATTGAACTGTTCCGCATCGAAGTGCCGGAAATCGGCGAAGAGATGATCGAAATCCGTGGTGCAGCCCGTGACCCAGGTCTGCGTGCCAAGATAGCAGTAAAAACCAACGATCGTCGTATCGACCCTGTGGGTGCCTGCGTGGGTATGCGTGGTTCGCGCGTTCAGGCTGTATCCGGTGAATTGGGTGGTGAGCGTGTTGATATCGTGCTGTTTGATGATAACGCAGCCCAGTACGTGATCAATGCGATGGCTCCTGCTGAAGTGGCTTCGATCATTGTGGATGAAGATGCTCATGCTATGGACATCGCGGTGGAAGACAGCAACCTGGCCATGGCCATCGGCCGTGCCGGTCAAAACGTACGCCTGGCCAGTCAGCTGACCGGTTGGGAACTGAACGTAATGACAGTGACCGCGATGAAGGAAAAGCACCAGGAAGAAACTTCTAAAGTGCTGAACCTCTTTATGAACGCGCTGGAAATTGATGAAGATTTCGCTGGCGTGCTGGTCGATGAAGGGTTCTCTTCACTGGAAGAAATCGCCTATGTGCCAGTCAGCGAATTACTGGCCATTGACGGTCTGGACGAAGACACAGTCGAAGAATTGCGTAAACGCGCAAAAGCAGTATTGACCACTAAAGCTCTGGCCAGCGAAGAATCGCTGGAAGGTGCAGCTCCGAGTGAAGAGCTGATCAACCTGCCAGGTGTGGGCACACACACTGCGTACGTATTAGCCAGCAAAGGTGTTGTCACTCTCGACGACCTGGCTGAGCTTGGAGTAGATGATTTGATCGAAATTGAAAAAATGTCAGAAGAAAAAGCGGCTGAGCTGATTATGGCTGCCCGTAACATCGTCTGGTTTAACGAACAGAACTGATTGGGTAAACGGAGGAAAACACTGACATGACAGATGTAACTATTGAGAAACTGGCCAGTGACGTCAACACCACTGTTGACCGTTTAATCCAGCAGTTTGCTGATGCAGGCATTCAAAAATCCGCTGGCCAGATGGTCAGTGAAGACGAAAAACGCTCTTTATTGGATCATTTAAGCCGGGCCCATGGTGGTCAGTCTGCTGAGCCAACCAAGTTGACATTGCAGCGTAAAGAGAAAACCACATTGAGCGTGTCCGGTGGCGCTGGTCGTAACCGCGAAGTTCAGGTAGAAGTGCGCAAGCAAAAAACCTACGTGAAACGTCCTTTTGGTGACGATGCAGCTCGTTTAGCTGAAGAGGCCCGCCAGGAAGAAGAACGTGCAGCTGAAGCTGCACGTCACGAGCAGGAACGTTTAGCTGCTGAGAAGAAAGCGAAGGACGAGGCGGAGCGTAAAGCGAAAGAAGAAGCTGAGCGCAAAGCAGCAGAAGCCAAACGACGTGATGAAGCCGCTAAAGCTGGTCATAAAGACGATCCGGAAGAAGCGGCCCGCAAAGCTGCTAAAGAAGAAGCGAAACGCGAAGCTGAACGCATTAAGGCACAGCAAGAAGCTGAACGCCTGCGTAAGCTGGAACTTGACGCCCAGCGTCAGGCTGAAGAAGCTCGCCGTCTGGCTGAAGAAAACGCTGAGCGTTGGTCAAAAGAAGATTCAACAGAAGAGAAAGACGATTACCACCTGACCAGCAACGCTTACGCCAAACAGGCGGAAGACGAAGCGGATTCACGTGATGAACGTGGTGGCCGTCGCAGCGGTAAGAGCAAAGCGCCTGCCGGCAAAGCGAAGAAAAAAGATGACGCGGATGATAAAGACGCCTTTAACCGCGCCAATCGGCACAAGAAAAAGAAAACCCCAACCAGTATGCAGCATGGCTTTAACAAGCCTGCGCAGCCGGTTGAGCGTGAAGTAAAAATTGGTGAAACCATCACTGTGGCAGAGCTGGCAGCCAAAATGGCTGTGAAAGCGTCTGAAGTGATTAAAGTGATGATGAAGATGGGCGCCATGGCGACCATTAACCAGGTAATTGACCAGGAAACTGCCGCTATCGTGTGTGAAGAGATGGGCCACAAGTTCACTCTGACCAAAGAAAACGAGCTGGAAGAAACCGTAATGTCAGACCGTGAAGGCGAAGGCCAGCTGGAGCCTCGCGCCCCGGTTGTCACCGTCATGGGTCACGTTGACCACGGTAAAACGTCATTACTGGACTACATCCGTAAAGCTAAGGTTGCCGCAGGCGAAGCCGGGGGTATTACCCAGCATATCGGTGCTTACCACGTCGATACTGACCGCGGCATGATCACCTTCCTGGATACCCCAGGTCACGCTGCCTTTACCTCCATGCGTGCCCGCGGTGCCAAAGCCACGGATATCGTGGTGCTGGTAGTTGCAGCTGACGATGGCGTGATGCCACAAACCAAAGAAGCCATTCAGCACGCGAAAGCAGCTGGTGTGCCTATCGTGGTCGCAGTGAACAAGATTGATAAGCCAGAAGCGGATCCGGACCGCGTACGTAACGAGTTATCTCAATACGGCGTGATCTCGGAAGAGTGGGGTGGTGATACTCAGTTTGTTCAAGTATCTGCCAAAGCAGGTATCGGTATCGACAACTTACTGGAATCGTTACTGGTTCAGGCTGAATTACTGGAGTTGACCGCTGTACGTGAGGGTATGGGCCGTGGCGTGGTGATTGAATCCCGCCTGGACAAAGGTCGTGGTCCGGTGGCATCTATCCTGGTTCAGGAAGGTACACTGAAGCAAGGCGATATCGTGCTTTGTGGTTTCGAATATGGCCGTGTTCGTGCAATGCGCGATGAAAACGGTAAAGAAGTCAAAGAAGCTGGCCCGTCTATCCCGGTTGAGATCTTAGGTCTGTCTGGTGTACCTGCTGCTGGTGATGAAGTGACAGTAGTGCGTGATGAACGTAAAGCCCGTGAAGTTGCCCTGTACCGTCAGGGTAAATTCCGCGACGTGAAACTGGCTCGTCAGCAAAAAGCCAAACTGGAAAACATGTTTGCCAATATGGCTGAAGGCGATGTGTCCGAACTGAACATCGTGTTGAAAGCAGACGTTCAGGGCTCTGTTGAAGCGATCACGGATTCCTTACTGAAACTGTCGACCGATGAAGTGAAAATCAAGATCATCGGTAGCGGTGTGGGTGGTATCACTGAAACTGACGCCACACTGGCAGCTGCTTCATCCGCCATCGTGATCGGCTTCAACGTGCGTGCTGAAGGCTCTGCGCGTAAGATCATCGAAGACGAAAACCTGGATCTGCGTTACTACAGCATCATTTATGAACTGTTAGACGAAGTGAAAGCGGCGATGACCGGTATGCTGGCGCCTGAGTTTAAACAACAGATCATTGGTCTGGCTCAGGTTCGTGACGTGTTCCGTTCACCGAAATTCGGTGCTATCGCTGGTTGTATGGTGATCGAAGGTATCGTGAAACGTAACGCACCAATCCGCGTTCTGCGTGATAACGTGGTGATCTACGAAGGTGAACTGGAATCACTGCGTCGCTTTAAAGACGACGTCTCTGAAGTTCGTAATGGCTTCGAATGTGGTATCGGTGTGAAGAACTACAACGACGTGCGTGAAGGCGACCAAATCGAAGTCTTCGAAGTGGTTCAGATAGAACGTACGCTGTAACAGCAGAAAGTTCGATACAGAAATCGGCAGGGGTTAGGCAGTGCTTAGCCCCTGTTTCTTTCTCAGCTAGAAGGAAAGAACAATGGCTAAAGAATTCAGCCGGGTAGACAGGCTCTCACAACAAATGCAGCAGGAAATGGCGGTGATTTTACAACGTGAAATCAAAGACCCGCGCCTGCACAGCATGATTACGGTTTCGGCGGTAGACGTTTCGAAAGATTTGTCGCACGCCAAAATTTTCGTCACTTTTTTAGGCTTGGATCAGGACAAAGTGAAACTGAATCTGGACATTCTGAACGATGCCAGTGGTTTTATCCGCAGCCTGATTGCCAAGCGCATTCAGTCACGTATTGTGCCGACCATCCGGTTTTATTTCGATGAGTCACTGGACCGCGGTATCAATATGGCCAACCTGGTGGAACAGGTTCGTAAAGAAGATGAACGTAAGCGTGTCGCTTCAGGCCAGGAACCCGAGAAAAAAGCCAAGCACGATGAGGAAGAATAATGGCCCGTCGTGCGGTAAACGGTATTTTATTACTGGATAAGCCGCTGGAAGTCTCCAGCAATGGCATCCTGCAACGGATCCGCTGGCTGTACCAGGCTGAAAAGGCCGGCCATACCGGTGCTCTGGATCCGTTGGCCAGTGGCTTATTGCCAATTTGTTTTGGTGAAGCCACCAAGTTTTGTCAGTTTCTGCTCGATACCGATAAAACCTATCAGGTCAGTGCTCGTTTTGGTATCCGGACAGACACCAGTGACGCTGCCGGTGAAGTGATCAGCGAACGCCCGGTTCAGTTTGACCTGGCACAGCTGGAGCAGGCGTTAACCCGCTTTCGTGGCCCGCAGCAGCAGGTCCCGACCATGTTCTCGGCATTGAAGTACCAAGGTCAACCGCTGTATAAATATGCGCGGCAGGGCATTGAGGTGCCTCGTGAGGCACGGCCTATCGAGGTATTCCGCTTTGAATTGCTGAGCTTTGACGGTGTGAACGCCAGTTTTATTGTGCATTGCAGTAAAGGTACCTACATTCGCACCCTGATTGATGATCTAGGGGAATTGTTAGGATCTGGCGCTTACGTCACGGCGCTGCGCCGCACCCATGTCGGGCCTTTCCATGCTGAGCAAATGCGGCAGGAAGCCGAACTGGTGCCATTGAACGATACCAAAGACTGGGCAGGGCTGGATGCTTTATTGTTGCCGATGGATTTAGCCTTAACCGGCTTGCCTGCGCTCAGTCTGAACGAGACTCAGCAAAAACGCCTGGTGCACGGCCAAACGGTGCAATTGAGCGACGCAGAATTGCAGTTGTTGGGTCAGGCTGAATTGCCGGCCGTAAAACTCTATGGCGCCGCGGCTCAGTTTATTGGGGTTGGTTCTGTGGCTGGCGCTGTGTTGTCCGTTCGCAGGTTATTGAATACCAGCAGCTCACAGGCATGATTTTGCTTGTCAGTGCTGCTGAAACCGCATAAAATGCGCGCTCTTTTGCTGTAGCTGGATTAGTGCCTGGCTACAGCTGTATATCCAATCGGAGGATTTTATGTCACTAACTACAGCTGAAAAAGCGCAAATCTTAGCTGATTTCGCTACTAAACAAGGCGACACTGGTTCACCAGAAGTTCAAGTTGCTCTGTTAACCGGTTCTATCAACAAGTTACAGCCTCACTTTGCTGATCACAAACACGATTTCCACTCTCGTCGTGGTCTGCTGCGCATGGTTAGCCAGCGCCGTAAGCTGTTAGACTACCTGAAAGGCAAAGATGCTCAGCGTTACGCTGCGCTGATCGAGCGTTTAGGTCTGCGTCGTTAATAGCGATGTGCGGAAAAGCCAGTCTGATGACTGGCTTTTTTGTTTTTAGCGCCAGTGATTTTATCTTCTAGCCTGACTGGCGGTTGCCTGGCTTGCCCCTCATTTTATGCATCCGAACTTTTTACTGCCATCAAGGTCTGACCTGCGGTCGCAGAATGCTTAATATTTCTTCGTAGTGCCAGCGGCCCGCCGCTATCTTTTAACCTGTTGAACAGGCTATACTGTGCCGCGAAAAATCGAACAAAAGACTCCGCGAAAAAACGCGAAAATCAGAAAGGAAATACTCACGTGACTCCCATCGTAAAATCATTCCAGTTTGGCCAACACACTATTACTCTGGAAACCGGCGTTATCGCCCGTCAAGCTGACGCGGCTGTACTTGCCAGCATGGGTGATACCTCTGTGTTAGTCACAGTGGTAGGCAGAAAAGAGCCTAAGCCAGGTCAGGATTTCTTTCCTCTGACCGTCAACTATCAAGAAAAAACCTACGCTGCCGGTCGTATTCCAGGCGGTTTCTTTAAACGTGAAGGCCGTCCTTCAGAAGGTGAGACTCTGACGTCTCGTCTGATTGACCGTCCAATCCGTCCATTATTCCCTGAAGGTTTCACCAACGAAGTTCAGGTCATTGCCACTGTAGTTTCTGTGCAACCTGAAATTCAGCCGGACATCATTGCCATCATCGGTACTTCTGCTGCGTTAGCGCTGTCAGGTATTCCGTTTGCCGGTCCTCTGGGAGCTGCCCGTGTTGGTTACATCAATAACCAGTACGTACTGAACCCGTCAGAAGCTGAACTGAAAACCAGTAAGCTGGACTTAGTGGTTGCTGGTACTGCCAACGCGGTACTGATGGTTGAATCTGAAGCCGGTGTACTGTCTGAAGATGTGATGTTAGGTGCCGTTGTATACGGTCATGACCAGATGCAAACTGTGATCAATGCGATTAACGAATTTGCTGCCGCAGCTGCTAAACCGGCTTGGAACTGGGTCGCTCCTGCACAAAACACTGCACTGATCAGCAAAATTGAAGAGCTGGCTGCTGCTGAAGTTGGTGAAGCTTACCGTATCACTGAAAAAGCCAAGCGTTACGAGCGTATCGGTGAAATCAAAGCCGCTGTGTTTGCCAAAATCAAAGCTGAACTGGCCGAAGGTGAGAGCCTGAATGAGCTGGAAGCTGGCGATATTTTCCATAACCTGGAAAGTAAAATCGTCCGTAGCCGGATCATCAAAGGCGAGCCTCGTATCGACGGTCGTGACAACGAAATGGTGCGAGCCCTGTCAGTGATGACTGGCCTGCTACCTCGTACTCACGGTTCTGCGCTGTTCACCCGTGGTGAAACTCAGGCGCTGGTAACAGCCACTTTAGGTACTGCACGTGATGCACAGAATGTGGATGACCTGCTGGGCGAAAAACAAGACCACTTTATTTTCCACTACAACTTCCCTCCGTTCTCAGTAGGTGAGACCGGTATGGTGGGTTCGCCTAAGCGTCGTGAAATCGGTCACGGCCGTCTGGCCAAGCGCGGCGTTGCTGCGGTGATGCCAGATTTCGATGATTTCCCGTACACAGTACGTATTGTGTCTGAAATCACTGAATCAAACGGTTCAAGCTCAATGGCTTCTGTGTGTGGTTCTTCTCTGGCTCTGATGGACGCTGGTGTGCCAATCAAAGCTTCTGTCGCTGGTATTGCGATGGGTCTGGTGAAAGAAGGCTCTGATTTCGTGGTTCTGTCGGACATTCTGGGTGACGAAGACCACCTGGGGGACATGGACTTTAAAGTGGCCGGTACTTCAGAAGGTATCACTGCACTGCAGATGGATATCAAAATCGACGGTATCACTAAAGAAATCATGCAAATCGCTCTGAAACAAGCCAAAGCGGCCCGTCTGCACATCCTGACGGTAATGGACCAGGCGATCAGCACGCACCGTGAAGAGCTGTCTGAGCACGCTCCACGCATCTACACCCTGAAGATCAACCCGGAGAAAATCCGTGACGTGATTGGTAAAGGTGGCGCGGTGATCCGTCAGATCACCGAAGAATCAGGCACGACCATCGAAATCGAAGATGACGGTACAGTGAAAATTGCAGCCACCAATTCTCAGGCTGCCAATATCGCTATCAACAAGATTGAAGCTATCACAGCGGAAATCGAAGTGGGCCGTATCTACCACGGTGAAGTGGTTCGTATCGTTGATTTCGGTGCTTTCGTGAACGTATTGCCAGGTAAAGATGGTCTGGTGCACATTTCACAAATCTCTGACGAGCGCGTGAACAATGTGGCTGATCACCTGCAAATCGGTCAGAAAGTTGCGGTAAAAGTATTGGAAGTGGACAAACAAGGCCGCGTTCGCCTGAGCATCAAAGAAGCTCAGGACAAGCCTGCTGAGGCTGCCGATGCAGCTGCTGCAGAGTAAATCCCTGCGAACCTTAGTCACCACACTGCTTTGTGCAGTGTGGTTGACGGGTTGTGCTCAAACCACGGCGTCTCATTCTGAGCTGGTCGAAGACTTGCAGATGCCTGAAGCTCAGCCGGTGTCTTACCGCACAGAAATTGCGATCGCCCGTATTACTGAGCTGCTTACCAAGCCAGAAGCGACTGATGAGCAACGCGCCCGCTTGTTTTACGATCGTGGTGTGATGTACGACAGTGTCGGCTTAAGAGCTTTAGCCCGCTTTGATTTTCTGCGTGCGTTGCGGTTGCAGCCAGATATGGCCGATGCCTATAACTTTATCGGTATTCACCATACTTTGGTTGGCAATTACAACGAAGCGTACGAGTCCTTTGATGCGGCGCTGGAGTTGGCTCCGGATTATGACTACGCCTATCTGAACCGTGGCATCGCGCTGATGTACGACGGTAAAACAGATTTGGCGGTCAGCGATTTCGAAGCCTTCCATACTGCTAAACCTGAAGATCCATACCGTTCCTTGTGGCTGTATTTTGCAGAGAGCAAGCGTTCGGTACCTGAGGCTCAGGCTCGTCTCGCGTTAAATGAAAGTAAGCTGGATCCTCAGCATTGGGCCAGTCAAATCGTCGCGTTTTATCTGGGTAAAATCACGGAGCAGCAGTTGCTAAACATTGCAGCTGATCCGCAATTAAACCCTCAGCAATTGGCTGAGCGTTTATGTGAGGTGTATTTCTACCTGGCGAAATGGCATGAAGAGGCCCACCCGACCAAAGCGCTGGATTACTACAAAAAGGCGTTGGCTACCAATATTCATGAATTTGTTGAGCATCGTTATGCCCGCATTGAAATGAACAGGTTAAGAGGTTTGGATGCAGGTGCTGAAGTGGCTCAATAACAGCGTACAATCAGCCAAAAAAGGCCGGCTTGCCGGCTTTTTTTTATTGCTGACATTGTGCGGTTGCCAGCCCGATTGGACTGCAAAGTCTGACGCTGAATTGTTTGCGGCAGCCAGAACGGAAGCCGGAGCTGCACTGGAACTTGGCCAGCGACGCGCCAATGAGCAGCAATGGCAGGCCGCGCTGAAGTGGCAGCAGCAGGCGCTGCAGTTAGGTCAATCCTCCGCATTAGCGCCGCTATTGCAGCTAATGGAGCATCAGCATGGCTATTACACCGCTGCGCAGTTTCTGTCTGACTGGATGCAGTCGGCATCGCAGCAGCCTGATACCGCTCTGACGTCACACTATGGTTTATGGCAAGGCGCAAGTCCGGTCAGTGGCTGGCAAGCCCCACACTGTGCATTAACTTTACAACCTGTGGTACAGAACCAGCAGGCAGAGCTGCACTGGCTGCAGTTGCTGACCAGCTGGCAGAAGGACAAAGCGATGAACCGGCTTGCTGTTTGTTTTGCGCCAGCGGTCAGGGTGAACAGTTTGCAGCTGCGCTGCAGCATGGATAGCAAAACCAGAGTGCAATGCAACTACCAGTATCTGGCCGACCTGGTCAACACGGCGGCCATCACGCAGCTACTGGTGATCGGGGGCGAAGGCGGAGCCAGTTATAACAATGGCATTTTGCAATTGGCTCAGACTAGTGGCTACTCGGTATTCAGGCATGAGTTTGCCCATGTGTTGGGCTTTATTGACGAATACCGCTTACCTGTATCAACGGCACGGCAAGTCTGCCAGCGGCCAGATATCCCAAACTTGCTGACGGACCTGTCGCTGCTAACCGCGCATCAGCAGCGTTTTTCGCATCAGGTTCAAGCGGAGCAACTGATTAAAGTCGAGACCTGTGCTGAGGCTGGACGTCAGGCCTATGCACTGGCCGACTGGTCATTAATGCGTTATCACGAGGCGGAGCTCAGCCCGTTGTATCTTCAGTTGATGCAACACCAGCTCAACTCTGCCAAAGAGTTGATGCCAGTGCAGTATTTGTATGCGTACAGAGCCCGTATGGCTGGTGATATGGTGAGTTGGTCACTGTTTATGCGTCAGGCTGCAGCTTTAGGTTATCCGGATGCGATCCGTTTGCTGGAAGAAGCGGTCAGGCCGACAGATCGGCCAGCTCCCGGCTGAGTAAGTCGGCATCGCCCAGGTTCAGTTCCAATAGGCGACGTAAATGGCTGACCGAGTCGATATCCATTTTCTCACAACGCAAACCAACTAAATCCTCATGTTGATGCGCAACGCTGACCTGCATCACCAATTGTAAGCCTGAATCGTTCAACTCAATTTCCAGTTGATAATGGGTGCCGGTCACCAGGCTGGCTTGTTGTTCCAGCTGGATTAACGCACCTTTGAGGGACAAATCTTTGAGCTGGCCGCGCAGTTGCTGACCTGCCGCTGTTAATAGAGTGGGGCCATTGAACAGCACCCGGCTAAAACGTCTGTGATCCACGACTACCTCTCCTCTCTGATGGGCTAAGCATAGTTGGTTTTCACGGCAAAAAATAGACTCTGACTGAGAAACTAACAGACCTTCAATTGCTTAACAGAAGGTTATTCATTGGCTGTAAAAAAAGAACTCCGCCAAAGGCGGAGTTCTTTTTTAGGCAGTGACCAACGAACAATGTTATTGCGCGTTGTAATTCACAACTTCTGTGAATTACAAAGCTCATTTGTACCAGAGTCAGACATCATAACGTTATTCTACACCGCTAATCACTACTGAGGAATTCAACAGGTTAAATTTACATTGTTATTGTAAACATCCCATTTTTAGTGGCAGCCTAAATTAGAGTTTTCCGCCTCTGCTTTTGCCAGATATTCCCAAGGGGTTAAATCGCCTAAGGAATCATGTGGCCGTTCTTCGTTGTATTCCCGCATCCAGTGTTCTGTGCGTTCCCGAACTTCCGTCAGGGTTTTAAACGCATACATATCCAGAATTTCAGTGCGGTATGTTTTATTGAACCGTTCCACGTAAGAATTTTGTGTGGGTTTGCCCGGTTTAATAAATTCCAGTTCTATTTCATGTTGCTCTGCCCAATCGGCAAGCGTGCTTGAGATAAATTCAGGCCCATTGTCCATCCGTAGTTTTGCTGGCAATCCACGCCAGGCAACAATGCGTTCTAACACCCGGAGCACCCGCTGCGCCGGTAAACTCAGGTCGACATCTATGGCCAGCACCTCACGATTAAAATCGTCGACGACATTAAAGGTTCGAAAGCGTCTACCACACATCAGTGCATCACTCATAAAATCCATCGACCAGCACTGGTTCAGTGTCGCCGGAACAGCTAATGGCGCTGGATTTCGGTTAGGTAAACGCTTTTTACCTTTGCGCCGTTTATTGAGTTTCAGCTCACAGTACACCCGGTGAATACGCTTGTGGTTCCAGAGATGGCCCTGGCGACGCATTACCTTGAGCAGCTTGCTAAAGCCATAGGCCGGATAGCGTTCTGAAACGGCCTGAAGCGTCGCTATCAGCGCATCATCTCGGTGTACGTCTGGCCGATACCGATACACCGAATCACTTAAACCCACCACCCGGCACGCCCGGCGCAGACTGACCGCATGAGTCTGTATCGCATAATCGGCCAGCTCACGTCGCACCGCCGGCTTTACAGCTTTTTTTCCACGATATCCTTCAGGATTTTATGGTCCAGACTGAGCTCGGCATACATTTGCTTTAAGCGGCGGTTTTCTTCTTCAAGGTCTTTGAGGCGTTTCACATCTGATGCTTCCATACCGCCGTATTTGGCCTTCCAGTTGTAGTAGGTTGCATCTGAAATGCCATATTCCCGGCACACTTCTTTGACCAACCGGCCTGCTTCCACTTCCTTCAACACTTTGATGATTTGTGTTTCTGTAAACCGTGACTTTTTCATGCTGTTCTCCTCAGACGTAGTGTACGCCGGAGAACTCTAATCAGGAATGCACCGATTCTAGGGGATGTTTACACCGCGACTTGTATGGGTTTAACTTCGCGGAAAGTGAAGTGGATGAACGACTGGTGCTGGATTTACATCGCTGCGAGTTCATTCAAAGCAGTCAAAATCTGGTGTTCGTCGGCGGGCCTGGCACCGGCAAAACGCATCTGGCCACTGCAATTGGCGTGCAGGCCATTCAGCATCACCAGCTTCGGGTGCGGTTTATCTCCACGCTTGAACTGGTCAATGCGCTGGAACTGGAAAAGCGCAAAGAGCAATGTGGCCGCATCGCAGCAAGGCTCAGCGGTGTGGACTTAGTGGTGCTGGATGAACTGGGCTACGTGCCATTTAGTCAAAATGGCGGTGCGTTATTGTTCCATCTGCTCAATAAGCTGTATGAAAAAACCAGCGTCATTATTACCACCAACCTGAACTTCAGCGAATGGCCCAGGGTGTTTGGCGATGCAAAGATGACCACAGCACTGCTGGACCGGCTTACCCATCACTGCCATATCATCGAGACCGGCAACAACAGTTATCGGTTTAAAGAATCAACCAAGAAAACAAAAACAGCGCGGAGGTAAGGCTTGAGAAAAGACAAATCTTATTGCAATACTGACTGAGTAAAGCGGATCAAAATTCGATGCAAATGGTGGATCAGTTTTGCCTGCAAATTAACACTTTGAACTCAGCCAGTTGCCCAGCAAGCTGCTGCTGACACTCACTGTTGCGCCAAATAGAGCCAACACACATAGCCGGCAGCTGGCCGGTACCAATACAGATTGTTTGTTGTTCTGTGTAATCCACCAAACCGCTGGATGCAGAAGCCAGCTTATTAGGGGGCAGAGCTCTAATATCAGGTGTTTTGAATGGGGTGATAACAACTTGCAGTACTGGCTCGCGCGGGAGCTTGGGGTTGGGTTGAATGGCACCGAACCAATCAACCCGCCAGTAACGATTATCGGAGGGGAATTCCTTGATCCCTGGAATCCCCTTCACTAAGCCACTCCGCTATTACTACGAAGTGGCGGTACAAAATAGCGATGTACAGTACAAAATAGCATTGTGAAGTACTATTTAGCGTTGTAAGTCACAACTTCTTCGCCGGCAGCCTGGCGGTCTGCATGGTAAGACGAACGGACAAAAGGACCGGACGCCACATGCTTGAAGCCAATTTCATAGCCGATGCGTTTGATTTCTTCAAACTCGGCCGGGCTCATATAGCGTTTGACTGGTAAGTGGTGCTTACTTGGCTGTAAGTACTGGCCAACGGTCAGCATATCGACATTGTGTGCCCGCAGGTCGTGCATCACTTCGATAATCTCTTCGGTGGTTTCGCCTAAACCAACCATCAGACCGGATTTCGTTGAAACTTCCGGGTGTGCTTCTTTGTAACGACGCAACAGTTCCAGCGACCATTTGTAGTCGGCACCCGGGCGAGCCAGCTTGTACAAACGCGGCGCGGTTTCCAGGTTGTGGTTAAACACATCCGGTGGTGTCTGGGTCAGAATGTCCAGCGCGGCATCCATCCGGCCACGGAAGTCCGGAACCAGCACTTCAATTTTAATCGCCGGGCTTTCGCGACGGATGGCGGTGATACAGTCGGCAAAATGCTGGGCTCCGCCATCACGTAAGTCGTCGCGGTCAACCGAGGTGATGACCACATATTTCAATGCCATATCTTTGATGGTCAGTGCCAGCTTTTCGGGTTCCTCAGCGCTTGGCGGCAATGGCCTGCCGTGGGCTACATCACAAAACGGGCAACGACGGGTACAGATAGCACCCAAAATCATAAAGGTGGCGGTGCCGTGGTTAAAACATTCCGGCAGGTTAGGGCAGGAAGCTTCTTCACAGACCGAATGCAGGCCATGTTTACGCATGGCGCCTTTAATCTGTTCGATTCGTTCGGTACTGCGGGGCAACTTGATCTTCAGCCAGTCGGGCTTGCGCAGCATTTCGCTGGGTTCAGTTGGCAGTACTTTTACCGGGATCAACGCCATTTTGTCGGCGTCGCGTAGTTTGACACCGGGTTCCATACGGGCTGTTTTGGTGGTCATCTTAGTCTGTTAACCCTGTTTTGTGTTCGGGATGGGTTATAGCCAGTTGCTGCACAAATTGCTGCACCAACTGGTGTTTGGCCTCAGCAACAGTCTGAGGGCCCTGAATACTTTGTGTCTGGATCATTTCCATACCCGCGTAGCCGCAGGGGTTAATCCGGCCGAAGGGGCCTAAATCCATGCTGACGTTCAGTGCCAGGCCGTGGAAGGTACAACCTCTGCGCACCCGCAGGCCAAGAGACGCAACTTTACGCCCTTCAACATAAACACCTGGTGCATCTGCACGTGGGTAGGCTTCAATGCCATAAGGCGCCAGGCTGTCGACAATGCATTGTTCTATTAAGGTAACGAGTTCACGCACGCCCAGTTTACGCCGTTTAATGTCCAGCAGCACGTAAGCGACCAGCTGGCCAGGTCCGTGATAGGTGACTTGACCACCGCGGTCCACCTGCACTACCGGGATATCGCCGGGCATCAGCAGATGTTCTGCTTTGCCTGCTTGCCCCTGAGTGAACACCGGCGGATGTTCAACCAGCCAGAGTTCGTCTGGGGTCTGTTCATCGCGTTCGTCGGTAAAACGTTGCATGGCGTGCCAGGTCTCTGTGTAGTCACACAGACCTAAATCCCGGATCACCAGCTGATGGTTCAGTGTCACTTCACTCTCCACTGCACACTTTGGTCGCGCATTATACCTGCAACCAACGAAAAAAGGGGCGTCAGATTACATAACGGACCAGTTCAAGCCGGCCCAGTTCGGTGTACAGCAGTTCCATATGTTCTTTGCTGATGACAGTCACAGACACTGTGACAGAATGGTAGTTGCCTTTGCTGCTCGGGCGAACCTGTGGGTTGTAGTCGTTGGCCTTGGCGTGCACCTGCAGCACCGCAACAATATGGTCGACCAGCTCTGGCACTGCCACACCCAGCACTTTAAAGTTTACCGCGCAGGGAAACTCCAAAAACTCATCAAATCTGGTGTTTTTAACTTCTGTGGTCATAGGGTTGTACTCGCTACTATCAATAAAAAAGTCCCGGCGTAGCCGGGACTTCTGCTGAAAAGGTCAGTTCCGGCAGTTTATTCAAACTGCATTTTTACCATATCGATCAGACGGCTGAACAAACCTGCTTGTTCGATATCTTCCAGGGCAACCAGCGGGTATTCCGCCACATCTTTGTCACCCAGTTTTAAGTAAAGCGTGCCCAGTTGCTGACCCTTGGTAATGGGGGCGATCAGCTGCTGATTCAACTTAAAGTCGGCTTTTAAATCTTTGCGCTGGTTACGTGGCAGCGTAATTGGCGTTTCTTCCAGTACACCCAGGGTCAGAAGATCTTTTGTCCCTTGCCAGACGCGTTGTTCAGCAAACTTTTCACCTGCTTTAAAGGGGGAAAAGGTTTCAAAGAAACGGAAACCGTAGGTCAGTAACTTTTTGTTTTCTGCTTCACGGATTTTAGCGCTTTCCGTGCCCATCACGACAGAAATCAGTCGCATATTGTCTTTGGTGGCTGAAGTCACCAGGCTGTAGCCTGCTTCTGAGGTGTGGCCGGTTTTAATACCGTCAACGTTCAGGCTTTTGTCCCACAACAGACCGTTGCGGTTGTATTGCTTGATGCCGTTAAATACATACTCTTTTTCTGAGTAAATTTTGTATTCGTCCGGCGTGTCTCGGATTAAGGCAACCGACAGCTTCGACATATCGCGGGCTGTGGTGCGTTGCAGTGGGTCTGGTAAACCGTGTGCGTTGGCAAAGGTGGTGCTGCTCATACCAATACGGGCGGCGTGCGCATTCATCAGTTCAACGAAAGCACCTTCAGTGCCGGCGATATGCTCAGCCATGGCAACACAGGCATCGTTGCCTGATTGAATAATAATGCCGCGGTTCAGCTCTTCTACGCTGATGGTTTCGCCCACCTCAATAAACATTTTGGATGAGTCTGAATACTGTTTAGCCCAGGCGTTTTCCGTAATAGTGACAGGGTCGCTTGGTTTGATATTACCGTTTTTGATTTCCAGGCCAATCACATAACTGGTCATCATCTTGGTCAGGCTGGCAGGAGCCAGTGGTTCGTCGGCATTGCCCTCGGCCAGCACGGCACCTGTGTTGTAATCAATCAGAATAAAGCCTTTGGCGTTTACTTCCGGCGGCTGAGGTAACACTGTCGGCTGGGCTGGGGCTGTCTGTCCGGCTGCAAAAAAACTTGCAACACCAATGGAACCAGCAAGAAGAACTTTACGATACGTATTCATGAGACCTTTTCTTTTCGTTGTCGCTTAAAAATTCGGGTTAACCGCAGCTGTTTCTGTCGGTGATATAAGCAGATGGGTAGTCAGCTGCTTTCAGTTGACCCAGCAAGGTAGCGGCTGCCGCCGCTGACGTCATTGGACCGGCCAGCAAGCGGAAAATTCCGTTGCCGTCATTAATTTCTGTCGCCACAGCATGGCGCTGGCTTACTTCGGTGCCTAATTGCTGTAAACGCGCTTTGTTACCACTGGCCACCAGCTGGATATAACAGCCACTGACTTTGCCTGCTTTGGCAGTCGCCGCAGCTGTCTGATAGGCGGGAACCGCCGGACTGGTAGGTGCTGCGACAGACGCTGGCATCGGCTGGCTTAAACCAGGGCGCGGTGTGGCTGGGTTGGACACCAGTGTAGTTTCTTCAAACTTATTGCGGCCGGGACTGCCGAGGCCCATCGAATAGGTTTCCTGGCCAGCCATGGCGGGCGAGGCGAGCAGTTCAACCCGAACCCGGGCCGTACCTTTACCCATCATGCCAATCTTGTAGGCGGCGGAGTAGGACAGGTCGATGATGCGGTCATTGTGGAAAGGCCCGCGATCATTGACCCGCACCACGGCGGATTGGTTGGTATCTAAGTTGGTCACTCGCACATAAGAAGGCAATGGCAAGGTTTTGTGCGCGGCGCTCATGGCAAACACACTGTACTCTTCGCCGTTGGAGGTTTTGTGACCATGGAATTTATTGCCGTACCAGGATGCGACACCGACCTGATCGTATTCAGTAATTGCCGTCAGAGGCGTGTAATCCACCCCATAAATATTGTAGGGTTTATTTCCACCACGACTGAGCAATTCTGCTTTGGGTTCAGGGTCTGTCATTTCCAACAGAGTCGGCATCCGGGTCGGATGACTGTCTTTATCCTGGGCGTAACGGCCTTTGTTGGGTTCTTCCCAACCGCGATTACTTTGCGTGTCGGAGCTTGGTGTGGGCGTCTGACTACAGGCAGAGATTAAAACTGACAGGCTCAGGGCCGTTATTCTTTTTATGTTCATATCAGGACTGCGGAGCTAAAAAACGTTTATGAGTCGCAATGGACATTAGAATACCAAAACCTGCCATCAGTGTAACCATTGATGTGCCGCCATAACTGATCAGCGGCAACGGGACGCCAACCACAGGCAACAAGCCTGACACCATGCCGATATTGACAAACACATAGACGAAAAACGTCAGCATGATACTGCCGCCTAACAAGCGGGCAAAATTGTCCTGTGCCCGGCTGGCCAGTACCAGGCCACGGCCTATGATAAACAGGTACATAGCCAGTAAAAACAGCACGCCAATCATGCCAAGCTCTTCGCTGAACACCGCAAATATAAAGTCAGTATGCCGCTCTGGCAAAAACTCCAGTTGCGATTGGGTGCCATGCTGCCAGCCTTTACCTTCAAAGCCGCCAGAGCCTATGGCGATTTTGGACTGAATAATGTGGTAGCCTGACCCCAGTGGATCACTTTCCGGGTTTAAGAAGGTCAGCACTCGCCGCTTTTGGTAGTCGTGCATGAAAAACAGCCACATGCTGTAACTGACCACAGGCAGCGCCAGCGCGATGGAGCTGATAATTTTCCAGCTCATCCCGCCCAAAAACAGCACAAAAGCCCCGGACACAAAAATCAGAATGGAGGTGCCCAGATCAGGTTGTTGCTGGATGAGCACCGTAGGGATGGCGCACATGACAAAACCAAAAATCAGGTGTTTGGTGCGCAGTGGTAAGGGGTTCGAGGATACAAACCAGGCAATGGCCATAGGGACTGCCAGCTTCATCAATTCGGATGGCTGAAACTTCATAAAACCCAGGTCTAGCCAGCGTTGTGCGCCTTTGCCGATATGACCCACGGCCAGCACCAGGATTAGCATGGTGGTACCGACCAGAAATAAGGGCAAGGCCCAGAAACTGAGCGTTTGTGGTTTGACCTGAGCCAGTAGCAGCATCACACCAAAGGCCATAATCACCCGCAATACATAGCGGCTGACCATGCCAAAATCTTCGCCACTGGCACTGTACAATACAAAGAGCCCGGTAATCGACAGGGCGGTTAGGGCAAAAAACAGCGGGCCGTCCAAATGCAGTTTTGCCATCAGGCTCTGGTGCTGCGGGTCTTTTAAGGTGGTCATGGCTGAGCCCCTGCGGCACTTTGCCGGGTAAAATAGTGGTCCATCATTTTACGGGCTATAGGTGCGGCGTTTGAACCACCGCCCCCGACGTTTTCAACGGCAACAGTCACCAGTATGCTTGGGTTTTCTGCCGGGGCATAACCAATAAACATCGCGTTATCGCGGTGGATTTCTTTCAGTGCCGCCGCATTGTACTTTTGGTTCTGCGCCATGTTAATCACCTGCGCCGTGCCCGTTTTGCCTGCCGCGCTGTAGCTGATGCCCTTAAAGGCGTTGTAGCCGGTGCCGCCCTGAACCATGACGGTCTGACGCATCGCTTCACGGGCGATATCCCAGTTTTTCGGGTTTTTCACTTCCACCACCTGCTCCATGGGCGCGGTCAGGTTGGTGTCTTGTTGCACATTGCGGAAAAACCGTCCCATGTGAGGAGTTGGTTTGGCGCCATTGTTAATCATCACTGCAGTGGCCAGTGCCAGCTGCATCGGGGTGATGGTCCAGTAGCTCTGGCCTATGCCTAACGATACGGTGTCCCCTGGAAACCAGCTTTGTTTATGCCGGGCCCGTTTCCACTCTTTCGATGGCATCAGGCCCTGACTTTCTTCCAGCACATCAATGCCGGTGCGCGAGCCAAAGCCAAACTGTTTCATATAGACAGAGATTTTATCGATACCGAGTTTGACCGCCAGGTCATAAAAATAGGTGTCACAGCTTTTGGTAATGGCGGTGTACACGTCGACCCAGCCATGGCCCCATTTAATATGGTCGCGGTAGGCCCGACTGTAGTTAGGCAGCTTATAAAAACCTGGGTCTGGAATTCGGGTTTGTTCGGTGACTGTGCCATTTTCTAACCCCAGAATCGCCATCAACGGTTTGATGGTGGAGGCGGGCGGATATACGCCTTGAGTCACCCGGTTCACTAAAGGCCGGTCAGGCGAGTTCAGTAGCTCACGGTAGTTTTTACCACTGATACCATGAACAAATAAGTTGGGGTCGTAACTGGGGTTGGAATAAAACGCCAACACTGCGCCATCGCGCGGATCCATTGCGACTATGGCGCCGCGGTTTTCGCCAAGCAGCTCTTTGGCTTTTTGTTGCAGACTGATGTCGACAGACAGAATTAAATCATCCCCAGAGGTGGCCGGCTGTGAATTCAGGACCCGGATCACCCGGCCTCTGTTATTCACTTCCACCTGCTCAAAACCAACCTGGCCATGCAACTGACTTTCGTAGAAACGTTCCATGCCTATTTTGCCGATATCGCGGCTGGCAGCGTAATTGGCCGACACGCCATCCGCATCCAGCTTGTCCAGCTCTTTGGCGTTAATTTTGCCGATATAGCCAATGGCATGGGTGAACAAATCGCCATAGGGGTAATGTCGGGTTAAGCGGGCTTCCAGCGTGACGCCGGGAAAGCGGTGTTGATTCACCGCAATAATGGCCACTTCCTGATCGGTCAGATGTTCTTTCACCGCAATGCTGGCAAAGCGACGGTGATGCCGGACTTCTTTTAAAAATTCGTCCTGCTGCTCAGGCGTAATTTCAATCAGCTTCGCCAGCTCAGCCACCGTGGCTTTAATGTCTTTCACTTGTTCCGGCACCAGTTCTACCGAATGGATAGGGCGGTTTTCTGCCAGCAAGACGCCGTTTCTGTCGTAAATCAAGCCACGGTTTGGCGGTTGTGGGATCAGCTTAATACGGTTGCCGTCGGCACGGGTGACGTAATGGTCGTGCATCTCAATTTGCAGGTGATACTGATTGAACACAATCAGGATAAAACACAGCACCACCACCACAAAACCCACAGCGGCCCGTTGTTTAAACAACTGACTGTCGGCGGATGGGTCCTGAATGGCCTGACGTTCTTTACGCATGAATTATTCGCGATGATAAGGGTGGTTGGTACTGATGCTCCAGGCCCGGTACAGGCTCTCCGCCAGCACCACCCGCACCATGGGATGTGGCATGGTCAGCGCAGACAAGGACCATTTGGCCTCGCTGGCAGCAATGCAGGCCGGTGCCAGGCCTTCAGGCCCACCGACCAGCAAACAGACATCACGGCCGTCCATCTGCCATTGGTTCAGCTTTTGCGCCAATTGCGGGCTGCTCCAGCTGCCGCCTTCCACTTCCAGCGTGACAATACGGGCTCCTTTTGGCACTGCTGCCAGCATTTTTTCGCCTTCCTGTTCAAGGATGCGTTTAATGTCGGCATTTTTGCCCCGTTTACCAGCAGGAATTTCAATCAGTTCCAGCGGTAAGTCGCGCGGAAAACGGCGGGCATATTCCTGATAGGCTGTTGTCACCCAATCTGGCATTTTGCTGCCTACAGCGATGAGTAACAACTTCATCCGATCAGGCGCTCCACAACTTCTCTAGTTGGTAAAAACTGCGGCTTTCTTCCTGCATCACGTGTGCAATCACGTCACCCAGGTCAATCAACACCCATTCACCAGAGCCTGTGCCTTCAATGCCCAAAATCGACAAACCGGCCTTTTTGGCTTCTTTCACCAGGTAATCCGCAATGGAGCGGGTGTGGCGGTTTGACGTGCCTGAACAAATCACCATGGCTTCAGTGACATTGGATTTACCTTTTACATCTAACGAGGTGATGTCCTTGGCTTTCATGTCGTCCATCTTGTCCAGAACAAAACTTAATAACTCTTGGGCTTGCACAGTTAACTCCAGGCTGAAAAAACGCAATATGGTAGCATTTTTTCCACGGCATTACATGGCCTGATACAGCTGGTGCTGCCGGATATAATCCAGCACTCTGCTGTCCAGCAAGGGGGCGGCCAACTCAGGCTGCGGGCTTTGCAATAACTGGCGTATTTGGCTTGCTGATAAATCCATCGGCGCGTTGTCCAGCCAGAGAATAGCGCCACTTTGTTGCACTGCCAGTTGCTTAGGGGTTGCTACGCCAAATTGGTCCAGCAGAGCGGCGCAATCGCCATCAGTCCGGCCTGAGCCTGGTCTTTGACAGACAACAAGGTGACTAAGTTCAAGAATTGATTGCCATTTTTTCCAGCTTTTAAAATAAGCCAAGGAATCGCTGCCCATCACAAACAGCAGCTGGTGCTGAGGATACAGCAGAGCCAGTTGCTGCAGGCTGTCTGCTGTGTATGAAGGGCGGTGTTGGTCCAGTTCCAGTGTTTGCAGACTTAAGCCTGGGTGGGGTGCAATGGCGAGCTTGACCATCGCTGCTCTGTGCTCAGGGCTGACGCCAGGACTGCTGCGGTGTGCTGGCAGGTGACAGGGCATCAGTTGCACCTGCTCGGGCTGCAACAGTTGCTGCACATACAAAGCACAGGCCAGATGGGCCTTGTGCACCGGGTCGAAGGTGCCACCTAAAATCGCCAGGCGGGGTTTAGTCATGGCTGTAAACTTGTTGCAGCGAAAAGACTTTGGGTACCGGGCAGACAAACAAGCTGACCAGATGGGCCAGCGCTAAATCACTGTCACTTAATAAACCTCTTTTAAAAGCCCGGTCAAATGCGGCCAGTTCAGCCACACAATAACCCAGCCATTTTTGTGGTAAACGCGCCACGGCGCTGTGGTACATCGCCTGCCGTTTTGGCCAGATCCCATGATTTTTAAAAAAATCTGCCATTGGCTGACCTTGTTGCTGTGCCAGATGCATTTGCAACAGCGTCTGAATTTCTTTTTGCAACTGCCAGGCAATAATGACTGCTTCGGTGTCCTGCAACAGCAGACGGTGCAGCATATGCAGCGCCTCATTGCCTTGGCCCTGCAGCAAGGCATCCACCAGTTGAAACACAGAATAATGCGACTGGTCTGCCAGAAACTGTTCCAGCAAGGCGGCATCAATCCGGCCCTGGTGGTCAGTCAGTGCTAACTTTTCCAGCTCCTGTGCGGCCGCCAATAAGTTACCGGCGCAGTGATGTTGCAGCAAGGTCACTGCGTCACTACTGAGCTGCAACTTCATGCTGCTGGCGCGTTGCTGTAACCAGCGGGCAAACTGCTGGTCATCCAAGGGGTAAAACTGTACCTGCACGCCGCTTTGTGCCAGTTGTTTAAACCAGCTGCTGCGGGCAAATTCGGTGGCATTTTTGCTGGCATGCAGCACCAGGAGCAGATCCGGGTGCAGCTGTGTGGACAGTTGTTTCAGCTGTTCAGCGGCGCCGGCAGGTAATTTGGCCGGCAGTTCCAGTTCAAATAAACGGCGAGGGGCAAATAACGACAGGTTGTTCAGCTCAAGCAAAAAATCCTGCCAGCTGAATTGCTGATCCCAATGGAAACTCAGGCGCTCGTCAAAGCCTTGTTTACGGGCCTTTTGCCGGATGAGATCCAGACTTTCCTGCTTTTGCAGTGGTTCTTCACCAAACACCAGATACACGGGCGCCAGCTGTTTATCTAACTGTGCAGCAAGTTGATTGCTATACAGTTTTAGCATCTATTGGGTCCGGTTCAGCTGGCGGATAATGCGGCTGGCAGCCTGAGTGCGCAGTTCGTCCAGCATCAGATCCAGCTCTTTGGCTTTGGCCAAGGCACGGTTCGGGTCGTCCTGGTAATCGCGGTTTAGCTGAAACTCGCGTTGCTGTTCGTTGTGCTCTGGCAGATACAGGGTATAACGCACTTTGTAAATCAGCTCGTACTCGGCTACCTGACCATTGGGGAACAATGACAACGTGCGACGTTCCAGACTGTCTTGTTCCAGCTTCAGCACCGGGGATTTTGGGTCCATCTGGTCCAGCAGTTTGACTTGATTGCTTTGCAGCTGCAGGCTCAGTCGTTTGGCCAGTTCGGAATGCTTAGGCGCATCCAGATACAAAGATGGAAACTTTTCCAGCGGCAAGCTGCCGCGTAAATGGAAACCACAGCTGCTGAGCACCAGGCTCAGCAGCATCAGGGGGAGCAGGCGGACACTGCGCATCAGCCAACCGCCAGGTTCAGCAGTTTACCCGGCACATAGATCACCTTACGGATCTCGACGCCTTCGAGGAAACGCAGCACGTTTTCGTCTTGTTTGGCCAGCGCCAACACATCGTCCTGGGTCGCGTCTGCGGCCACTGTGATTTTACCGCGCAACTTGCCATTCACCTGCACCACCACCAGTTTCTCATCTTCCACCAGTGCAGCAGCATCGGCCGCTGGCCAGGGGTGTTGTTCCAGTGCATCACCTAAGCCCAGCTCAGACCACAGGTACTGCGACAGGTGAGGGGTGATTGGGTTCAGCAGTTGCAGTATGGCTTTAATGCCTTCCACTTTCACTTGCTTGTCGGCGTCGGTATCGACCGGTGCTTTTTGCAGCTTGTTGGTCAGCTCCATAATGGCAGCGATGGCCGTGTTGAAGGTGTAACGACGACCAATGTCGTCTGTCACTTTGGCAATGGTTTTATGCACTTCACGGCGCAGCGCTTTCTGCTCATTGTTCAGCTCACCTGACCAGTTACTGCCAAACAGCGCTTTGTTTTCTGAACTTAAGGTCCAGACGCGGCGCAGGAAACGGTTAGCGCCTTCCACGGCTGAGTCCTGCCATTCCAGGGTTTGCTCTGGTGGTGCGGTAAACATCATAAACAGACGCACGGTGTCAGCACCGTACTGGTCGATGACCACTTGTGGGTCGATTCCGTTGTTTTTCGACTTGGACATTTTGCTCATGCCTGCGCTTTGCACCGGCTGGCCGTCGCTTTGCAACATGGCGCCTGTGATACGGCCTTTATCGTCACGCTCAACGGTCACGTCAGCAGGCGAATACCACTCTTTGCCGCCGTTGTCAGTTTCACGGAAGAAGGTTTCAGCCAGCACCATGCCCTGGCACAACAGGCGTTTGAATGGCTCATCCGACTGCACCAGGCCAACGTCACGTAATAACTTATGGAAGAAACGTGAATACAGCAGGTGCAGAATGGCGTGTTCAATACCACCAATGTACTGGTCAACCGGCAGCCAGTAGTTGGCTTTGGCCGGGTCTAACATAGCTTTGTCGTGGTCCGGGCTGCAGTAACGGGCGTAGTACCAGCTCGACTCCATAAAGGTGTCGAAGGTATCGGTTTCGTGGAAAGCGGCCTGACCCTTGTAGCTGGTTTTTGCCCACTCTGGATCGGCTTTGATAGGCGATTTCACACCATCCATCACCACATCTTCTGGCAAGCGAACTGGCAGCATATCTTCCGGCACGGGCACCTGAGTGCCATCTTCCAGAGTCAGCATTGGAATTGGTGAGCCCCAGTAACGCTGACGGGACACGCCCCAGTCACGTAAACGGTAGTTCACTTTTATCTGACCAATGCCTAAGCCTGCGAGCTTGTCGGCAATGGCTTTAAAGGCGGCGGCAAAATCCAGGCCGTCAAATTCAGCAGAGTTCACCAGCACGCCTTTTTCGGTAAAGGCAGCTGTGGTTAAGTCACAAGCGGTCTCACTGCCGGCAGCAGGCTCAATCACTTGTTTAATCGCCAGATTGTATTTGGTGGCAAATTCGTAATCGCGCTGGTCGTGACCTGGCACCGCCATCACCGCACCTGAGCCGTAGTCCATCAACACAAAGTTGGCGACCCAAACCGGGACTTGTTCACCGGTCAGCGGGTGAATAACAGACAAGCCGGTTGGCGCGCCTTTTTTCTCCATGGTGGCCATTTCGGCTTCGGCCACTTTGTTGCCTTTGCAGTCGTCAATAAAGGCCTGCAATTGCGGGTTATTCAATGCAGCTTGTTGCGCCAGCGGGTGCTGAGCAGCCACGGCGACATAAGTGACACCGTAGAAGGTATCCGGACGGGTGGTGTACACAGTCAGCGTTTGGTCTGAACCGGCAACTTTAAAGGTGATTTCCACCCCTTCTGAACGGCCAATCCAGTTTTTCTGCATGGTTTTGACCTGCTCAGGCCAGCCATCCAGCTGGTCTAAGTCATTCAGCAGCTCTTCGGCGTAATCGGTGATTTTAATAAACCACTGTGCCAGTTCACGCTGCTCCACCAAGGCGCCTGAACGCCAGCCACGGCCGTCAATCACCTGCTCGTTGGCCAGTACACATTGGTCCACCGGGTCCCAGTTCACCGTTGACAGCTTTTTGTAGACCAGGCCTTTTTCAAACAGTTTGGTAAAGAACCATTGTTCCCAACGGTAGTATTCCGGCTGACAGGTGGCAATTTCGCGGTCCCAGTCATAACCAAAACCTAAGCGTTTCAGCTGGTTTTTCATGTAATCAATGTTGGCGTAGGTCCATTTGGCTGGTGCGGTTTTGTTATTAATGGCGGCGTTTTCAGCCGGTAAACCGAAGGCATCCCAACCCATAGGCTGCATGACGTTTTTGCCTTGCATGCGCTGGAAGCGGCTGATCACATCACCAATGGTGTAGTTACGCACGTGGCCCATATGCAGCCGGCCGCTTGGGTAAGGGAACATCGACAGGCAGTAGAATTTTTCTTTGGTGGCGTCTTCCACCACTTTAAAGGCGTTGTTTTGTTCCCACTTCGCTTGCAGCTGCTGTTCAATTTGCTGCGGGCTGTATTGTTCGTGCATTCAGACCTTCCGACTTCAAACCATGCAAAACCGGTGCGAGAGGCGCCCTGCACCGGCGAAAAAAATTGCCGCTAGCATACCGCATAGCAGGGTAGGGCAACAACAACCTGTGCGGACAAAGCGCAGATTGTTTTATTTTATGCCAGCGCTCTTGTTCCGGCTGATGCTGCTCCCTAAAGTGATGCGCTGTCAGGGGATTTTTCAACGGAGCGCTTTTGTGTTTGGTATCGAAAACTTATGGTTGTTTGTCATTTCCGGCTTGTTGCTGAATATGTCCCCAGGGCCAGATACAGTGCTGATTGTCAGCCGCAGTGCCAGTCAAGGCATCAGGGCTGGCTTGATTGCTGTGGCGGGGATTGGCAGCGGTGTTTGCGTGCATATTGTTGCCGCTGCTTTAGGGGTTTCAGCGCTTCTTACCACCTCGGCAACCGCCTTTACTCTGGTGAAACTGGCCGGAGCCGCTTATTTGCTGTACCTGGGGGTGAAAATGCTGCTGGCCAAACGAGCGCCGGCCGGAGGGCAGGCTAAAACCGTTGCGGCCGCCTCTGCGCGCAGTATTTTTTTGCAGGGCTTTGTCACCAATGTGCTGAACCCCAAAGTGGCGTTGTTTTTCCTGGCCTTTGTGCCGCAATTTATTGCCGCTGATGCAGCCAATAAAGCGCTGGCTTTTCTTGTGCTCGGGGGGATTTTTAACCTCAATGGCATGCTCTGGTGTATGTTTCTGGCGGTCAGCGCTGGCTTGGCGGGTAAGAAAATGAAAGTCAGCAGCGCTGTGGGGTATTGGCTGGATAAAAGTGTTGGGGCATTATTTGTTGCGCTTGGTGTTAAACTAGCGCTGGCGGACCAGCGCTAGTTGCCTGAGGGTTAATCTGGCAATGCGGCCAGCACTTTGCCAACCAGTTGGTTCAGTTCATCACCATTGCCAATCCAGCGCGCCACCATCAGCAGGTCATGCTGCTGATCAATGTAGATAATGTTGCGGCCAGCCCCCTGAAAGGTCACTGCACTTTCAGGGGCGCTCGGTAGGGCTTTACGGCCAGGGTTTAAGAACCAGTTGGCAAAGCCGTATTCCGGGTTGTCGCTGCCACCGGTGCGGGCCAGCTTAATCCATTCTTTACTGACCAGTTGCTTGTCTTCCCAGCGGCCATCCCGTAAAAACAGATAACCAAAGCGGGCTAAGTCCCAGGCATTAATAAACATGCCGCCACCCCAGTGACCGCCACCAGAGACCGATTGCATACGTTGGCCATCCAGTTCAATCCAGCTATTGTCGTAGCCATACCAGTGCCAGGTGGATGAGGCGCCAATCGGTTGCATAATCTGTTCATTCAGTACAGTCGGCAAAGGTTTACGCCAGACATACAAGGTAGATAAAGCCAGCAGGTTGACCCTAACGTCGTTGTACTTATAGTGGCTGCCTGGTGTGCGCAGTGGCCGGTTTGGCCATTCGGCAGGCGTTTTGCTTTCGGGTCTGTCGGCCCAGTCCGGTTTGCCCCATAAGCTGCCCTGCCAGTCACTGGTCTGGCGCAATAAATGGTCCCAGCGGATTTGGCTATTGTGCTCGCTCTGATACAAGTCGACGCCGTGTGGCATATAGGGGCCGACTTTGTCCTGCAGGTTGTGAATTAAACCGCGCTGCCAGGCCAGACCCGCCACAGTGGTTAAAAATGTCTTGGTGATGCTGTGCGTCATATCGACACTGTCCACCTCGCCCCACTGCGCGATCAGTTTGCCTTTATAAATAATCAGACCATTGGCCGGTGCCCGCACCGACATAGGGCCGACAATCTGGTCATAGGGCTCTTTAGCGCCAAAGGTGGTGGCCTGCACCACGGCCTGGTTTTTACTGGCGGGATTTTCGCTGGCGATGGCGTACTGCACCGCGTCGGTCAGCTGTTGCTCATTCACTTTCAGGCTGGCCGGTTTTGCGGATGCCCATTGGCCGGCCGGTGGGTAATAGTCGGCGGCTTGGGCGGTTAAACTCAACGACAGGCTGAGGGCTATTATTATTTTTTTCATAGAAAGCTCCGGTAAAATACCAGCCTGAAACAAAGCCAGACCAACTACAACCAGGCTGCGACTAAATTGACAAAAAAGCCGTTTGTTGCCGACTATACTGAGAGACAGGAGGCAGTTATGGCAGATTTTTCAGACAAATATCAACGCTGGCTCAACGAGTTAGCTGCAATGTTGAAACAAGCCCGTGAAGAGCAGGTGAGCCGGTTGGTGCAATGGTCTGAGACCATCCGGGCTTATCTGAAAGCAGGCAAAGACTTAAGTGCCTACGAAACCCAGTTGTTTTTGGAGACCTTAAAACGCCAGTCCGATGAAGAGCAGCCGCCGTCGATTTGGCCTGAGGCACTGTGGTATGAATTGTCGCTGATCACCGACAAAACGCAGGTGGAATGGCAGGAATTGCTGGAAGACCTGCATCACCATGGCGTCTATTTGCAGGGGGAGCGGGTTGGGATGGGCCTGTACCAGTGCAATTCCTGTGGCCAGACCCAAAGCTTTTTTCACCCTGATGAGCTATGTAGCTGCGCCGACTGCGGTGGGCAGCAGTTTTCCCGCTTAGGTTTGCCGTCTTAGTGCGGCAGCCTGGTGAAACTGTATTGCAGTTGTTCTTTTTACGCCGTCATTTGTTAAGATGAGGCAGTTTCCTTTTTTTGATTAGTAAGAGCCTTTTGCATGACGCCACAGAGCCGTTCCCTTGCGCTTTCCCCCGAACAATTAGGACCTTCTCTTGCCCCTGAATTAATCCAGCAAGCTTTGGATGTCAGCGGTTTATCCAGCACCTTTATCGGGCAGGACAGAGCCAAAGCCGCATTGAATTTTGCAATCGGCATGGATATGCCGGGCTACAACCTCTATGTGATGGGGGAACCGGCGTTGGGGCGTTTTACTCTGGTGCAGGATGTACTGCAGCAAGCGGCCAGTGAAAAAGCCACGCCGGACGACTGGTGCTATATCAATAACTTTGACGACGAGCGGGTACCGCATACTCTTCGGCTGGCACCGGGCGAAGGCAAAGTGTTGGTGAAAAAAGTTGAAGCACTGATTGATGAATTATTGGATACCTTTCCAGCTGCCTTTGACAACCCAGGGTATCAGCGTAAGAAAAAATCCATTCATTCGGCCTTTGACGACAAATACGAAGCTGCAATTTCGCTGGTCGAGCGCAAAGCGCTGGAGCAGCAAGTGGTGTTGTACGAAGAGAATGGTGCCGTCAGCTTCTCGCCGGTCATTGATGGTAAAGCGCTGGATGACAACGAGTTTGCCAAACTGTCCGATGAAAAACGGCAGTTCTTTTATGACCTGGTGTCGGAGCTGGAAACCCTGCTAAACGAGCAGTTGCTGGAGCTGCCACAGTGGAAACGCGAGTTGTCGGAGAACTTGCGGGCGCTGCGCCGCGAGACCATTGAAACCGCGATCAAACCGCTGCTCAAGCAACTGGAACATGATTACGCCAAAGAAATTGGCGTACTGCGTTTCTTAAAAGAAATGAAACCGGCGCTGGTCAAGGCTGTGCTGGAGTTGCTGCCGGAAGATGCAGAAACAGACAAGCTGGAAGAAATGGACACCCGCAGTTTGTTTGTCGAAGACTTTGTGCCCAATGTGCTGATGCACCATGAACTGATGGACGGCGCCCCTATTATTTTTGAGCCGAACCCCAGCTATGGCAACCTGTTTGGTCGGGTCGAATACAGTTCGATGCAGGGCAGCCTGTATACCAATTACGGCATGATCCGTCCCGGCGCCTTACACAAAGCCAATGGCGGTTATCTGGTGCTGGACGCTGACCGCTTGCTGACGCAACCTGGCGTCTGGGACGCCCTGAAACTGGCGCTGAAAAGCGGCGAAATAGTGATTGATACCCTGAGTGACCATGCAGTCACCAATTCGACCATTATCACGCCAAAAGCTATACCGCTGAACGTGAAAATAGTGCTGCTGGGGTCTCGGGATTTGTATTACCTGATCCAGGACGTCGACGACGAATTCAACGAATTATTCCGCGTGCTGGCTGACTTTGAGCATTACCTGCCGTTTGCGCCTCACACCTTGCGGTTTATGTCGCTGCAAATTCAGGATCAAATTCAGCAAATGGGGCTGGAAACTTTGTCGGCTTGTGGCCTGACGCAGTTGCTGCGTTTTAGTTTCCGCCAGGCCGAACATCAGCGCAAACTGTCGGCCCGCTTTGCCGAAGTGCTGGAGCTGGTGCGGGAAGCGTGTTTTTATGCAGGCCAGCATGGCCAGAACGAAGTGACGGCGGCTCATGTGCAGGAAGCGCTGGAAGGCAAACAGTACCGCACCGGCCGCATCAGTGAGTCCTTTTTAGAAGATATTCAGGAAGGCCAAATTCTGATCGACACCGACGGTTGGTCTGTTGGCAAAATTAACGGCCTGACCGTGCTGGAAATTGGTGACACGGCCTTTGGTACGCCAGCCCGGATCAGCGCCACTGTATTTGCCGGTTCGACTGGCGTGGTTGATATCGAACGTGAAGTTGAACTCGGCAAAGCCATTCACTCTAAGGGGGTGATGCTGCTGACCGGTTATCTTGGCGCTAAATATGCCCAGCATTTTCCGCTGACGCTGTCGGCCAATATTGCGATGGAACAGTCTTATGGCCTGATTGACGGCGACAGTGCGTCATTGGCTGAGGTCTGTGCGCTGATTTCCGCGATTGCCGATTTGCCTATTACCCAAAGTCTGGCGGTGACGGGGTCTATTAACCAGCATGGTCAGGTGCAGGCCATTGGTGGCGTCAACGAAAAAATCGAAGGCTTTTTCCGCTTGTGCCAGTCACGCGGATTAACCGGTGAGCAAGGCGTGATTATTCCGGCCAGCAACCAGCTGAACCTGGTGCTGAATGACGAAGTGACACAAGCGGTGCGCGACGGCCAGTTCCACATCTACACGGTCAAACAAGTGGATGAAGCGCTGGAGTTGTTGATGGATATGCCCGCGGGCGAGCGCAACAGCAAAGGCCAGTACCCGAAACGCACTATTAACTTCCTGGCATTGCGGCGGCTGGAAGATATCGCCGACATTGTCAACGGAACTGCCGATGAGTAAGGACTGGATCGAACATCTGCAATGGGTGTTGTTTGACGCTGACGACACCTTGTTTCATTTTGATGCGTTCAGTGGTTTGACACTGATGATGCAGCAGTATCAGCGTCACTTCACCGAGCAGGATTACCAGCAGTTTCAGGCGCTGAACCAACCGCTCTGGCTGCAGTACCAACAAGGAGACATTGCCGCAGACGAGCTAAAAGTTAGGCGTTTTACCCAGCTTGGCGCAGAGTTGCAGGTGGACCCTGCGCTGTTGAACCGCCAGTACCTGCAAGCCATGGCGCAGGTATGCCCGCCATTGCCCGGTGCCATCGAGCTACTGCAACGGCTTAAAGGCAACAAGCGTCTGGGTATTATCACCAATGGTTTTACTGACTTGCAGCAAGTTCGGTTGGAGCGTGCTGGCCTGCAGGATCATTTTGATTTACTGGTGATCTCCGAGCAGGTGGGTGCCGCCAAACCCAGCCCGAAGATTTACCAGCATGCTCTTGAGCAAATGGGCCAGCCGGATCCTGCCACAGTACTGATGGTGGGTGACAACCCGGTGGCTGACATAGCCGGTGGCCAGCAGATGGGGTTTTACACCTGTTTCATGCAACACCCGGGTAAAGCGCTACCTGCGGGTATTCAAGCCGACCTCACTGTCTGCTCCTTGAGTGAGTTAGTTCCCTTATTCTAAGGCCGTCACGGCAAGCTCTGCTGTGTCGGCCAGAACTCCTTCAGTCAAATCAACGTGTTAACAAATTTGAAACCATTGACTAATTGGGCTAGTGTAGGCTTTGACTGAACCGGAATCACAGGGTGTATTCGTGCTCCGGAACCTGAATACAGATCAAAGCGAAGGAGCGATAACAATGAAAAAGAACTGGTTAGTGGCGTCGGTGTTGCTGGTTTTTACGCTTGGCATTCAGGCCAGCGAGCAGAAACTGCCGGAACATTGGTTTGGTGAAGACCCAAACTCCACTATTACTATTGATTACAGTGACTGGGATTATGTGTTACAGGCGTCTGTGCTGTTGTCCGGGCCGCCAAGCCGTGAACTTGCATCTGAGGACCGCGGTAGTATCGGCACCCGAATGAAAAATAAGTACAACGTTAAAACCATTAATGCCGGTAACAAATTTTTTTATGAGCGCTTTCGTAAGACACCTGAATTAAAAGCAACGGTGAGCACCATTCGGGACAGTCTACAAAAGGTACCAGCAGAAGTTCAGCTCAATCAATTGAAAAATGATGAGCAACTGGCGTATTGGCTGAACCTGTACAACGTGGTCGTGGTGGACGAAATCAACAAAGTCTATCCACAAAAAAAACTGGAAGATTTTGTTACCGACGATGATGGCCTGCTTGAGCGCAAAACGGTGACGGTGGAAGGGGTCGCTTTAAGCCTGAATGATATCCAGCATAAAGTGTTAAAAGTGAAGTTTAATAAAGACCCACTGACGCTGTATGGCATGTACCAAGGCTATATTGGCAGCCCGAGTATTCGTAAACACGCCTATACCGGTGATAATGTCCGCCGTACGCTGACAGCAAACGCGTTTGACTTTATCAACTCCAATCGCGGTACCTACCCCGCCGGTAAAGAGTTTTTGGTTGCCAATTTTTATAAGCGCAACGCCGATTATTTCCCTGATTTTAAAGCAGATTTGAGCGCGCATTTGAAGGAGTACCTCAGTGGCTCAGACCAGTATTCTCTGGATAATGCCAAAAAGATGGTCGCTAAAATTGATGACTGGACTGTGACGGACATCTACGGCTCCAATCAAAACTTTGGTGGTAGTGTGGCTGATAGCTCAGCAGCTTTACTGGGGGCCTTTAGCCAGATTGGCGGCCCACCAGAAACCTCTGAAATTGCTAACACTGAATTGCTCAGTTCGGCACTGCAAAGCCGGGCAACAGACTACGGCCGTTTCTCACCGGAATTAATGCTGCGGTTGAAAGAACTGAAGCTGAGAAATGAACAAAGCCGCGGCACTGTGACAGTGAAAGACCTGAAAGAGGAATCGGAGCAAAACTGATCCCTCATTTAAACATGGGCAGCGTTCCTTGTGGTAGGGCTGCCCCTTCTCAATCACCATTTGCTCGAAGGAATGAACAAAATGAAAATCCATTTACTGCTGGCATCCTTGGCGATGCTGTGTTCGCTGACCAGTCAGGCTACTGAACAGAACCTGCCGAAACATTGGTTTGGTGATGACCCCAAGTCTAAAATTGTCATTGATTATGCTGATTGGGACTTTGTGCTGCGCTCATCAGTCATGTTGTCTGGCCCGGTTAACCGGGAAAAAGCCAAAGCTGAAGTACCCCATACTGGCACGCGCTTAACCAATAAATACAAAACCCGCACGCTTCTGGCGGGTAATAAGTTCCATTATGAACAGTTTCGAAAATTGCCTGAGCTAAATGACAATGTCAGCGCCATACGGCAAAGCCTTCAGCAGTTGCCCAGTGAAGTGGCGCTCAATACCCTGACCGCCACTGAGCAACTGGCCTATTGGTTGAATTTGTATAACCTGGTGGTGATTGATGAAATCAATAAAATCTATCCGAAGAAATACCTGGAGGAGTTTGTTACCGCAGAGGGCGGTTTATTGCAACGTAAGCTGCTGAAAATTGAAGGGGTGGAGTTGAGCCTGAACGACATTCAACACAAAGTGCTGAAGGTGAAATTTGACCACGACCCATTGGTGCTCTATGGCCTGTACCAGGGCTATATTGGCAGCCCCAGTATTCGTAAGTTTGCTTATACCGGCGAAAATGTGATGCGGGCATTGCAGGCAAATGCTTTTGATTTTATTAATTCCAACCGCGGTACGTATCCGGCCGGCGACAACTTCCTGGTATCCAGTTTTTACCAGCGCAATGCCGACTACTTTCCGAATTTTCAACAGGACCTCAGAGCCCATTTAAATCACTACCTGAAACCGGCAGAAAAAGACGCACTGCAGGATGCCGACACTATGTATGCGCTGATTGATGACTGGATTGTGACCGATATTTATGGCACCCGACAGGAGTTTGGTGGTGGTAGCTCGGTCAATATCAGCAACATAAATGGCGACCCCTATCTGAGCCGCTTTCCGCCTGAACTGCTGAAGTATTTAGTCAAGCTGCAGCAGCGTAATGATGAAGCCCTTGGCACTGTAACGGTAAAAGATCTGGAAGCGCAGCAGTCAGAAAACTAAGATAGCAACCACAACGGAAGGGCTGCAGCCAAACACGCAGCCCGGTGCAGTCAATGAGGTTGAAATGCAGTTTTTACAGGTGATGCAGCAGTTTTCTACGGCCCAGTCTGAGCAGGTACAGATTGAGGTGCCGGCCGGCTGGGGCCAGGGCAGGGCGCTATTTGGCGGTATGGCGGCGGCCTTAGCGGCGCAGCATTTATTAAACGGGCCGGTCAGTGCGGCAGAGATCCGCTCGCTGACGGTATCTTTTGTCGCACCGCTGGAACCTGGCACGGCGACTGTCAGCCGCCGGATTTTACGCCAGGGCAAATCGGTGACCCAGGCGCTGGTGGAAATAGAACAACATGGTCAAGTCGCCCTGGTGCTGCTGGCCAGTTTTGGTGTGGCGCGCCCATCGAAGCTGGACTTACCGCTGTTACCAGAATTGCAGCAAAACAGCATCAGTCAGCATAAAGGCTGGCAGATGCCGGCGGCGCCTGGTGTGCCGGAATTTACTCAACATATTGATTTTATGCTGGACGCCGGAAACTGGCCTTACAGTGGTGGCAGTCAGCGGGTGCTGGCGGGCCGTAACCGCTTAAAAGCGCATCAGGGCGAAGCCGGTTTGCCAGAGCTGTTGGCATTAATAGACGCCTGGTGGCCGGTGAGCCTTGGCTTATTGCCTCAGCCTGCACCGGCCAGTTCACTCACCTGGACTTTAGAGTTATTGCCGGGCTGGACTGGTTTTAACGGCGAACAGTATTGGTCTTATGCCGCAGAAATAGAGCAGGGCGCTGACGGTTACCACCTGATCAGCTCACGTTTATGGAACCCTGCCGGTGCTTTGGTTGGGTTAAGCCGGCAGGTGGTGACCGTATTTGCCTGAGCCGGGTTTTCGCCCGGTTGGCTCAGACCTGGTTTTTGGCGGCGCTCAACCGCTGGCGCAGCCAGAAACCGGCCAATAGCACAAGGCTGAACAGATTCAGTGGCCAGTCACCCCATAGACTGTAAGGAGTACGGCCAGAGGTTTGTGGCACCTTAAGTGACAACACCCCATCTTCAAACTGTGGCAGGCGGCCAAGTTCAGCACCGTCTGCGGCTATCACAGCCGTAATGCCGTTATTGGTGGCGCGCAGCAAAGGGCGTCCCAATTCCAGCGCGCGCATTTTGGCAATTTCCAGATGCTGATGCGGCCCGATGGACTGGCCAAACCAGGCATCATTACTGACCGTTAACAGAAAGTCGGTGTCGTCGTTGAAATTCGCCACCATCTGGCGTGGAAAGGCAATTTCAAAACAAAGTGCTGCCAACAACTGATAACCATTGGCCTGCAAATTAGCTTGCTGCCAGTCGCCACGGCTAAAGCTGCTCATCGGCAGATTAAAAAAGGGCGCTATGTGTTTAAGCACAGACTGAAAAGGCACAAACTCACCGATTGGCAAGAGATGGTGCTTCTGGTAGCGGTTCTGGGTGCCGTAGCTGTAATCGCCCTGAGTTTTGGCATTGTGATACCGGCCCAGCACAATCATACCGTTGTAGGCATCACCATTGGTTTTGTAGTCCAGAATACCAGTCACTACCGCGGTTTCCCGCTCTGCCGCCAGCATATCCAGGTTAATCAGGTAAGCCAGCGCCAGAGGTTCCAGTTGAGGAATGGCGGCTTCAGGCCAAATCATCAACTGATGGTTCAGGTATTCGCGCGACAGCTCCATGTACTTTTTCATGGTGTTGGCTTCTTCTGCCGGGTCCCAGCGCAGGTTCTGCGCAATGTTGCCTTGTACTAAAGCGACAGACACCGACTGTCCGCTACTTTGCCAGCCTTTTAAGGTGCCAAGAAATGGCGTCAGCGCAAACAGCAGGGCCGTAAGGGCCACAAAGCCAAATTGCCGGCGTAGCGCCAGCACCGCAAAACTGCCGGCAAACAGCAGCATGACAAAGCTGATGCCCACTTCGCCAATCAGGGGCGCCCAGGGTGCCAGAAAGCAGCTTGTCTGGCTGTAGCCCACTGACAACCAGGGAAAGCCGGTGAACACCCAGCTGCGCAGGTTTTCGGCTATCAGCCAGCAGGCGGTCAGCAGCAAAGGCCAGGCTTTGCTTTGGCGAAAACGCCAGGCTAAGGCTCCGGCAAGGGCCGGGTACAACGACAGATACAGCACCAGCACCGCCATAATGCCAAGGCTGGCAACCAGCGGCATTCCGCCAAAAGTGGCGATGCTGACATGCACCCAGCTGATGCCAACGGCAAACCAGCCGACCCCATAACTAAAACCGTAAAACGCCGCTTGTTTCCAGCTTTGTGAGCGCAGCAGCATCAGCGCCAGTGCTGTTAGGGTGAAGAGGGGAATGGCGTGCCAGCTGTAAGGCGCGTAAGCCAGGGTATTGAATGCACCCAGCCCTGCAAGAAGCAGGGCTGGTAAGAAAGAGGTCCGTAACAACGACACTATGTTCTTCCTTTATTCCGTCGGCGGTTCGGCCGGGGTTTTGGCTTTAATCACCTGGAGTTGCACCAGGCGTCTGTTATTGGCTTTGCTGACTTTAAAGGTCAGATGTTGCAGTTCAATGGTTTCGCCTTTTTCCGGCATATGGCCGAACGCATGCAGCACAATACCGCCAATGGTACTGGCTTCTTCTTCATCAAATTCGGTGCCGAAGCTTTCATTAAATTCGTCCACCGGCGTTAGGGCGCTGACCTGAAACACATGGCTGGCCATTTGTTTGATATCAAGATCTTCTTCATCGTCGTGTTCGTCTTCAATTTCACCAACGATTTGTTCCAAAATATCTTCAATGGTCACCAGGCCAGACACACCGCCGTATTCGTCGACCACAACCGCCATGTGGTAGCGTTTTTGCCGGAATTCTTTCAGCAGGGCGTCGACCCGTTTACTTTCCGGAATAATCACCGCAGGGCGTAGAAAAGGCCGCAGGTCTAAGTCGGTTTCACCTTTGAGCGCATGCGCCAGCAAATCTTTGACCAGCAAAATACCTTCAATATGGTCTTTGTCTTCATTGACCACAGGGTAGCGGCTGTGATTATTCTCCAGCAGCACAGGCATCAGTTCCTGCAGGCTGTGGTTGATATTGAGGGTCGCCATCTGGCTGCGGGGCACCATAATGTCACGGGCACGCATTTTCGAGACGTCGAGCACACCTTCCAGCATACGCTGGGTGTCGGTATCAATCAGCTGGCGGGTGCCGGCTTCCTGAATAATCTCGACCAGATCGGATAAATCCTGTGGTTCTGCGGTAAAAATGGCGGCTATACGCTCTAACCAGGATTTCGCAGAACCCTTGCTAGAGTGAGAATGGTCGTCACCCATAAAAAGTATTAAGCTCCAAAGCTAAAAAAAAATAAGATATCAGTTAATCTGGCAGAATATAAGGGTTTTCTATGCCAAGTGTCGCGAGGATCTGAATTTCTTCGTTTTCCATTTCCTCCGCGTCGGCATCCTCAATATGGTCATAACCCAATAAATGCAAGCAACCATGCACCACCATATGAGCCCAGTGATGGTGCAATGCTTTGCCTTGTTCGGCTGCTTCAGTGGCGACCACATCGGCACAAATAATCAAATCGCCCAATAACGGCAGCTCTTCCACCCCGGGAGGCAACTCAAAAGGGAAACTCAGCACATTGGTCGGTTTGTCTTTTTCGCGGTAATCAAAATTCAGCTGCCGGCTTTCGTCTTCATCAACAAGACGGATGGTCACTTCGGCGTCTTGCTGAAAGGGCAGTACCGCAGCATCCAGCCATTGCTGGAACTGCGCTTCTGTAGGTAAGTTGCTGGCCGTGCTCGCCAGCTGTAAATCAAGAATAACGGCCATAAGTTCCTCAGTCGGCTATTGCAGAAGTGCCGGGCGTGTCGCTCTGTGCGGCTGGCGCAGATTCTGCTGCCAGTCTGGCCGCTTTCGCCGCGTCGGCAGCGGCCTGTTTTTTCGCATCAAAGGCTTCATAGGCCAGCACAATTTTTTGTACCACCGGGTGGCGCACCACGTCTTTGGCTTTAAAAAAGTTAAAGCTCAGCTCAGGCACGTCGGACAGCACATCCATTGCGTGCTTTAAGCCCGAGTACTGGCCGCGAGGTAAATCCACCTGGGTCACGTCGCCGGTGATCACGGCTTTGGAGTTAAAGCCAATCCGGGTCAGGAACATTTTCATCTGTTCAACCGTGGTGTTCTGGCTTTCATCCAGAATAATAAAGGCGTCGGACAAGGTGCGGCCGCGCATATAGGCCAGCGGCGCTATTTCAATCACACCACGTTCCAAATACTTTTCGACTTTTTCATAACCCAGCATTTCAAACAAGGCGTCGTAGAGCGGGCGCAGGTAAGGGTCTACCTTTTGTGTTAAATCACCGGGTAAAAAGCCCAGCTTCTCACCGGCTTCGACGGCAGGGCGGGTTAACACAATTCGGCGCACTTCGCCTTTTTCCAGCGAGTCGACTGCGCAGGCTACCGCCAGATAGGTTTTGCCTGTACCGGCCGGGCCTATGCCAAAGGTAACGTCGTGCTGACGGATATTTTTCACATACTGGCTTTGATTGGCGTTGCGGCCTTTCACCGAGCCCTTGCGGGTCTTGATGCTCACCTCAGCTGAGCCTTGTTCGTCCGGGTCCTGCTGCTGTTGCTGGATCACCAGGTGCACCTGCTCCGGCGTTAATGCGATGGCTTTGCCTTGGACGTTGACGGTTTCTGCCAACAATAATTCGAGGATCTGCTTCACCGGCTCGAGTTGAGCGGTCAGGCCGACCAAATGCACCTCGTTGTCGCGGTAAGAAATTTGCACCCGGTAACGCCGTTCAATCTGGCGCAGGTTGTCGTCGAAAGGCCCCCACAAAAACGCCAGGCGCTGTGGGTCAAAAGGAGTTAACACAAAATCTAAGCTGGTAATGGGGTTATCCAATGTCCTGTCTCTGCTTGATGCTTCACAAAAACAAAGGGCGCTATGCACCCTTTGTCGACGGTTCGGATTTGTCTTACGGCACGTAGCTGGTGACCCCAAGCCCATCTGTTTTTGGCGCTTTCGCCAATATAGAGGCCGGAGACACGGAGCGGCGTAAATCCATTTCGTTTTCGGTGCGGATCACTTTGCCTTTTAAGCTGTTGGCAAACACGTTGGTGATCTCAATGTCGACAAACTGCCCAATCATATCTGGTGAGCCTTCGAAATTCACTACCCTGTTGTTTTCGGTGCGGCCAGTCAGTTCCATAATATCTTTTTTCGACGGGCCTTCCACCAGCACACGTTGCACAGTGCCGTGCATGGCGCGGGCAATGCTTTGTGCTTGCTGGTTGATGCGGTCCTGCAGAATATACAGACGCTGTTTTTTCTCTTCTTCCGGCACATCGTCCGGTAAATCGGCCGCAGGGGTGCCTGGGCGGGCGCTGTAAATAAAGCTGAAGCTTAGATCAAAGTTCATGGCTTTAATCAGGTCCATGGTCTGCTCAAAGTCTTCTGCGGTTTCACCCGGGAAGCCAATAATAAAGTCAGACGACATCGACAGGTTCGGCCGGATTTTTTTCAGCGCACGAATTTTTGATTTGTATTCAATGGCGGTGTGGTTACGTTTCATCAGCGCCAGAATGCGATCCGAGCCAGACTGCACCGGTAAATGCAGGTGATCCACCAGCTCAGGCACGTCACGGTACACCTCGATAATGTCGTCGGTAAACTCGACCGGGTGTGAGGTGGTGTAACGAATCCGGTCAATGCCATCAATGGCCGCCACTAAACGCAGAAGCTCGGAGAAATGGCATATGCTGCCGTCGTGCTTTTCACCACGAAAGGCGTTCACGTTCTGGCCCAGCAGGTTGACTTCACGCACGCCTTGTTCGGCCAGCTGCGCCACTTCCAGCAGCACGTCGTCCAGCGGACGGCTGACTTCTTCACCCCTGGTGTAAGGCACCACACAGAAAGTACAGTACTTGGAACAGCCTTCCATAATGGACACAAAGGCAGTCGGGCCTTCGGCTTTTGGCTCTGGCAGACGGTCAAACTTCTCAATTTCCGGGAAAGACACGTCGACAATAGGCGACTTGCTGCCATGCACAGAGTTAATCATCTCTGGCAGACGGTGCAGCGTTTGTGGGCCAAACACGATGTCGACATAAGGTGCGCGTTCACGAATGGCTGCACCTTCCTGCGACGCCACACAACCACCAACACCAATAATCAGGTTCGGGTTTTTCTTTTTCAGCGGACGCCAGCGACCCAGTTGATGGAATACCTTCTCCTGGGCTTTTTCCCGGATAGAACAAGTGTTCAGCAGAATGACGTCTGCTTCTTCTGCCTCTTCTGTCAGAGTGTAGCCGTGGGTGGCATCCAGCAGGTCCGCCATTTTGGACGAATCGTATTCGTTCATCTGGCAGCCCCAGGTCTTAATGTGCAGCTTTTTGCCCATCTGTGTTGTAGCCCGTAAAAAAGTTAACGTAAAAAAAGGTGGAGTATTTTAGCCGAGTAGTGCCTCAAGTACCAGCATGAGTTGCCGAAGTGTTAGTCGCCAGCCCATAGCCGATGTCCTTGTTCAAGAGTGGCAGAGCAAGCAAAGTATTGCTGTTATGGACGGCTAAAACGCGCTGCTCATGCGATAAATTTGGGACTTGTTTGTCACGTCGCAAGGAACTAAATTGGCTGTTCTGTGAAGTGCAGGCATAAAAAATGGAAAGAATTCAACAACAAATTCGACATGCAGGGTTATGTTTAACTCCGTTGTGCCAAGATGACAATGAGTTGTTTATCGAGTTATTTACCAACATTGACGTGATGAAGCATATTGCTCCGGTGATGACTCAATTCGAAGCTGATGAACTGTTCAAAAAAGCACTGCGAGGTGATAGCTCAGCCTACTATTGGTCGGTTTCGTCAGACAATGATAGTGGGATGGGGATTACGGCGTTGATCAGCACTGAAGATGACAGGGCCGAGTTTGGGCTGATGTTATTACCAGAGCATTGTAATAAGGGATATTCGGTGTTGGTGGGGGCTGCATTGATCAACTTTGGGTTCAGCGTTTGGGGGCTGGAAGGGCTGGACGTAAAGCATCGGATATCAAATAAAGCGGTGCCTGCATTTTTAACACGGCTGCATATTGAATATTCAAATGAGCAAAATGGATTTGGCTATTGGATTATGAGGCGAAGTCGTTGGCAGCAGTATTTAGCTATTTATCCTTATCAAATTTAGGCACAGGTTTTATGACGAATAAAGGTAGTTTGGTTTGTGTAGGTACAGGCATGATGATGGCGGCGCATATTACGCCCTTAAGTCAGAGTTATATTCAGCAAGCCGATGTGGTGTTTGCGCTGATGTCGCATGGTGTGGTGGAGAAATGGCTGGATAGTCTGCACCCGGATGTGCGCAGCCTGCAGCCCTATTACAAGGAAGGGCAGGACAGAAGCCAAAGTTACCGTCAGATGGTGGACGCGATACTGACCGAAGTGAGGGCAGGTAAAAAAGTCGTCGGTGCTTTTTATGGTCACCCTGGCGTATTTGCCCAGGTACCGCACCAGGCGCTGGCGCAGGCCAGGGCCGAAGGGTTTGCAGCCCATATGGAGCCAGGAGTGTCGGCAGAAGACTGCCTGATTGCCGATTTGGGCATAGACCCGGGCCGGGTTGGCTGCCAGCAATATGAAACTACCCAGTTGATGATGTTTAAACGCAACCTCGACCCCAGCGCTTACCTGATTTTATGGCAAATTGGCGTGGCTGGTGATTTATCCGTCGCCCGTTTCAGCACCAACCAGCAGCGGCTGGCTTTGTTAGTCGAGCTGCTGTCCGAGCATTATCCGCTTGATCATCAGGTGGTGCTGTATGAGGCTTGCACTTTACCTGTTGGTAAACCCAGAATGGATAGGGTTCGACTGGGTGATTTACCACAAGCTGAGTTATTTCTGCACACAACACTAGTTATTCCTCCAGCAAAAAAACTTGTTCCAAATATGGAAATGAGAAAGCTGCTGGACCCTGCAGCAGATTAAATTTTTGGGAGCTATTGTGCTTGGATATGCAAATCACTTATGGTCAAGAGTTGTAAAATAAGGAGAAAAAATGAGTAAGTTACTGCATTTCATTACCAGTTTTGCTTCAAGTGCTGAATTAAGAGTTCTTAGTCAGGAAGAGTTACGAGTGAAGATGGAATTGGATGGTTTATCTGATGCTGAAATTAGCGCGATTCTCTCTGGAGACAAAGCTAGAATTGCCCAGTTAGTAAAAAGCGCAGGTGATATTGTTTGTTGTATTATCGCTCCAGACCAGCCTGAAGAAGAGCCTCTGGAAGAGGACGTTCCGGCTCCTGAGCGCGAGTCGGCTTAATATTTTGCTCTTACTACGAATGAAGCAAACGATCGGTGTTTTGCTGATCGTTTTTAGCTTATCTGCACATGCTGAATCCGACTTTGATCCGGCACATGCAGACATGTTGTTTAGCTCAGACGCCAAATCTTTTCTTGATTACGTCAAACATAGCGTCAGTAAAGTCACACCAAAAACAGATAGCAAGCAAACGAACCTGCTTAATTTTTACCAGGGACGTTCTGCAATGTTATTGACCAATTATGACGATGCAGAACGGTTTTACCTTCAGGTTCTGTCTCAGTCTGAAGATCTGGAATTGAAATACAAAACTTTGGTTTCTGTGGTTAATTTGTATCAACTTAAAGGTGATTTTTATCAAGCCTTCTCTTACGGCTTGCAGTTAAATGACGTCAAATACAGCGAATTACCTGAGGCAGTGAAATCAAGTGGTCTCATGGCTATGGCCCTGGCTTTGATGGATTCTGCTTTGTACGATGAAGCTGCTGCTACCTTGGGGAAAGCTGACTTCTCTGAGTATCCCGACAATGTGCGTTGCACCGCTCTCTATCTTCAAACTCAAATCGCTTATCGCAGTCACATTTGGGTTCGCCCAGAAAGTCAATTGCAGGATGAGATTCGTTACTGCTACAACAAACAACAAATGCTATATGCACTGCTAAGTGAAAGTGCGCTTAGCATTTATTGGTTATCTGTGCCGCAAACCAATAAGGCGCTTGATGTTTTGCGGAACAAGCAGTCACTCGCATTAAGCTTTGGCTACACAAATTTGGCGATGATTTGGCAGGCAACATTTGTGAATGCGTTGGTACAAAATGATGAATTGAAGCTTGCGTCAGAGCAGGCTGAGGTGCTGACACAATTATTCAATAAACACAAAGAGACAACTCCTCTTGAAGTCGCAACTTTAATCTATCATGCGTTAGTCAAACTTAATAAAGCCGCACAGCAGCCTGCACGGGCACTGGACTACGCAGAAGATCTTTTTTCGGCCTACCAGAAGACCTATGACAAGCAACAATCGGCCGCACTGGCTTACCATGCCGCATTAATGCAGGCGGCGCAGCGCAAGCAGGAAATTGATACGCTGAGCCAGCAGGCCAACCAGCTGCAGCTGGAAACTGCGCTGGCGAAAGCCGAAAGTGAAAACCAGCGATTGTACTTGCTGGTGGGGTCTGTGCTGGTGCTGCTGCTTGCTGTGTTAGTGGTGCGTAGCCACCGGGTGCGGGTCAAACTGAAAGAGCGGGTGACCTATGACAAGCTGACCCGGGTGTACAGCAGGGATCACTTTGAAGAGGTGCTTGAGGCGGCGCTGCAGCAGGCGGAAAAGCAGCAGCAGGAATTGGGCTTTATTCTGTTTGACTTAGACCACTTTAAATCTGTTAACGACAACCATGGCCACCAGACCGGTGATTGGGCCTTGCAGCAGGCGGCCAACGCGGCCAAAGAGTGCTTGCGTAAAAGTGATGCCATAGGCCGGATTGGTGGCGAAGAGTTTGCCATTTTGCTGCAAGAGTGCAACTTTGCTCAAAGCTGGGCTTTAGCTGAAACCGTGCGCCAGGCCATTGAAGCACTGGAGCCGGAACAAGCAGGTTATGCCTTTAAACTGACTGCCAGCTTTGGCGTCAGTAGCGCCAAAAATTGCCAGTACCATGCCCGCAAGCTGATTTCTGATGCGGATGAGGCCTTGTATCTGGCCAAACAAGCCGGCCGTAACCAGGTGATGCCGGAAGAACCCCGCGAATTATGGTAACCACAGCTGAACTGGCTGCCGTTCACCCGCCCTTGGTGCAAAGGAGATGCAATGAAAAAGATGCTATGGCTGGTACCTGGCCTGTTCAGCGCTCAGCTCTGGGCTTCAGACTGCGACAATCGCTGTCAGCTGGCCGAAGTCAGCCGCTACTTTAAAGCGCTGGATCAGGTCAGCAGAGCAGGTTCAACCGCTGCAGATATCGATCGGCTGCTTGAGCAGCTGGCGCCCGACGTGCAGTATATTCACAGCAACTACCAGGCTCATTTTGACAAAGCCAGCTGGCGCAGCGCCTTTTTACGTAATCTGAAACGGGGTGCCTACACCAATGGGCCGTCACAGCAACAACGCGTGTTACGCAGTATTCCGGGCACGAATTTTATGGCGGTGGAATATGCCCATGGTGTGTTAAAACTGGATGGCAGCTGGCAGGCAGAACAACCACTGCTGGTGCTGTTTGGTTTTCACCAAGGCAAAATTTCGCTGGTGCAGGAGTTGTGGTAAGCATAAAAAATCCCCGCTGTTAAGGACAAAACCAGCGGGGAAAGTGGTTGGGAACTTGCACAGCCACAGCAACAAAGCTGCAGCTTCAAAGGCGACGGTTAGGGCTTGTTGACGTTTCGAGATTAAATTTTGTTCGCTCTGGCGGCGTTCTGAACGCGAAACGAGGAGCGAAGTTTAGTTATTCTAAATGAGCGACGAGTGACAAAGTGCAGGGCGCCGCCAGACGAACCCGAAGGGCAGCGTCTGGCCGGTCTTTCTGCTGCGTTGATGCTCGTTTATGTAGACGAACTACACTGCACTCGCACCGCCTGGCATAAAAACCGGCCAGACGGCTGCAAAAATAACCCTGAAACGTCAACAAGCCCTAGTGTCAGGCCCGGCCGCGGGTGGCGGTGGCCGGTGAAATCCGCGACGCCAGCAGGGCAGGGTAACTGACTGCCAGTTGGCCAACCAGCAACAGCAATAGCACGCCTGTCACAATCAGGCCTGGCCCTATAGGCGCCATACTAAAGGTACTGACCAGCCAGATATTCAGACCGACAGCGCCGGCTGCGCCGAGCAGCACACCCACTGAACTAATCAACAGATTTTCCAGCATAAAGTACCGCATCACCTGCCACTGGCTGGCGCCAAGTGCCCGGCGGGTGCCAATCTGGCGGGTGCGACGGCTGATGCTGAACATGGCCAGACCGACAATGCCAAAACCGGTAATTAAGGTCAGTACCACAATCACGGTGAGCAAAATGCTGTTGGTGGCCTGATGCTGGCGGTAACTGTCATTGCGGGTTTGTTCCATGCTGGTCACCCGGCGGATAATGCGGCCTTTGTCGGCTTCGGCCAGCATTTTTTCAATCACTGGCATCAGCTCGTCGCGCCGTCCAGGTTCGGTACGAATGAAAAAGCGGCTGCCACGGCTTTCCAACTGCTGCGGTACCAGCATGGCGTTTTCCACATTGTCCCAGCCGTTCCAGGGCGCTTGCAGGGTTTCAATCAAGCCACTGATCTGGATAGGTTCATGGTTATTGATATAGACAGTTTTACCAACCGCGTTTTGCCAGTCACCGTCAAATAAGCGCTCGGCCATGGCTTTGGTCAGAATGGCTTTGGCCGGCCAGTCGTTGCTGCTGCTGGCACGCCAGACAATGTCTGTGGGTGCAAAGTTTTCACCGGCAATCAGCTTGACGCCCAAGGCGTTGATGCCGTGCTCGTCCACCATATACACAGCCACCCCGGTGCCTTCGATATCGTCACCTGGTTTGGTTTGCAGCCCCATCGACCAGCCACCGCCCGACAGCGGAATAGCGTTGATCTGGGTAGCATCGACCACCCCAGGGGTTTTGCGAATGAGATCCAAATCGCGCGCCAGTGCGCTTTGCTGGTTGTAATTCTGGGCAAAAATAGTGTTGCTCAGGTAAAAGGTGTTGGTTTCGTCCAGACCACTGGGGCGCGCCATTTTGCCGCTGCGCTCCTGCATCATAAAGACGGCGTTTACCATAATGGTCAGAGTCAGCGCAATTTGCAGTGCAATCAGCAAGGCGCCTATTTTATTGCGCAATAAAGCGCGGAAAATCGGTCCAATTTCTAACATGGCTGGCTCCTTATTGCGCTTTCAGTTGCTGCGACGGCTGCACATGGCAGGCGCGCCAGGTTGGGTATAAACCGGCGATAATGCTGGACAGTACGGCCAGGCCAATCGCCATGGCCACTAAGGTCAGATCGAGCCGGGCCAGGTCACGTATCCAATCACCGTACATGCTTTTCACTGCTTCCAGGCCAGCAAAAGCCAGCACTAAGCCCAATAAACCACCGGCCAGACCAATCAGGCCCGATTCAATCAGGTGCTGGACAAATAAATCCTTCCGGCTGGCGCCCAGTGCCTGGCGCACGCCAATTTCACTGGCTTTGCCCAAAAACTTCGCCAGCAACAGCCCGACGGTATTCAGCAAACAGACCAGTAAAAACATCAGCGACATCGCCATCATCATACTGGCATCGTCGGACACCACTTCGCGTTTTTCCAGCCACTGCATCACATCCCGCAAATGGTTATTGTCCTGACGGGCAAAGCGGCCAAACTGGTGCTGATCCTTGGCGTAGTTATTGATAAAGGTCAGGTACTGTTCTTTCTCTGCTTCAGAAGGCAATTCAACCCAGAACTGCACCCAAATACATTCGGAGTCCAGAAAAGCCTGGTAGCCGGATTCAGTCGGTTTCCAGCAGTTGGTATTGCCGCTGCGGCCCAGCTTCTGTTCGGTGATCAGGCTAAAAGGCACAAACACTTCTTCGCTGTCGTTAAAGGCGCCGGTGCTGATGTCATAAAACTTAGGTTTTGGGTTCCAGCGCGCCATCACGCCCACCACTTTGTAGTCTTCGCCGGCCAGTTTGATCAGCTGACCGACCGGGTCTTTGCCACCGAACAAACGTTCGTTCAGCTCGGCGTTGATCACTGCGACCCGTTGCTGTTGTTCGTCGGCGGCTCTGTCCCAGCCGCTGCCGTATAAAAACGGTGTGTCGAACATGGTAAAAAAGTCACCACTGGTAGCACGGCCTTCAATTAAAAAGGGCAGCGCGTCTTTGTCCGCCGGTTCCACCACTGCACTCATGCCGGTCATAATGGTCTGACGCGGCGCTTTTTTCGCCTGCCACAGGAATGTAGCGTCGCGGTAGGTCAGCTGATCTGGCGCGTCGCCGTCATCGTAATACGGGTTGTTCGGGTCCCAGCTGTCCAGCTGCACCACAAACAGCTCGCTGCTTTTATGCGGGATAGGGTTGGCCGACATCAGGTAGTTCACCGTAATGGTGGTCATCGAAGCGCCAATACCCAAGGCAATGGCCAGCACCATCAGGCTGGTCATACCCCAGGTGCGTTTGCAGCTTAAGTACGCCAGTTTCAAATAATACGCAAACATAAGCTGCTCCTTATTCGCCGTTAACCAGATGCAGGTTGTTCTGGTTTTTTTGCGTCAGTTCAGTGACACGGCCGTCTTTGATAAAAATCTGGCGTTTAGCGCGGGCCGCCAGCGACGGGTCGTGCGTCACCATCAAAATGGTGGTGCCGCCTTTGTTGATATCTTCCAGCAGGCTCATCACGCTTTGCGCCATCTGGCTGTCGAGGTTACCTGTGGGTTCGTCCGCCAGTAAAAAACGCGGTGAGGTGGCTAAAGCGCGGGCTATGGCGACCCGTTGTTGCTGACCGCCGGAGAGCTGACTTGGCAGGTGTTTCATCCGCGAGGCCAGGCCCACCTGGTCTAAATGGTGCTCAATACGTTTTTTCCGCTCACTGGCATTAAAGCCACGATAGCGCAACGGCACATCGACGTTGTCGAACAGGTTTAAATCAGGAATTAAGTTAAAGCTTTGGAAAATAAAGCCAATTTTCTGGTTACGCATCCGCGAGCGGCCCGCGTCGTTCAGCTTGGCAATGTCTTCACCGTCTAGCCAGTATTCGCCGCTGCTGCTTTGCTCCAGCAAGCCGGCGATGTTTAAGAAGGTGGTTTTGCCTGAGCCGGACGGGCCAGTCACACTGACAAAATCGCCTTCGTTCAGATCCAGATTAATTTCGCGCAGCGCGTGAGTGACCACATTGTCGGTGGCAAACGACTTGCTGATATTTTTCATGCTGAGCATAACGGCTCTCCTTAGTAAGGCTTAATTCAATTGAACAGTGTCGGCGCCATTAAAGCTGTCGGTGCCAGAGGTAATGATTTGGTCGCCTGGTTTCAGGCCTGACAGAATTTCCACCGCGCTGATACTGCGGGCGCCGGTTTCAATTGGGGTTTTCACCGCCAGGCCATTGCTGACTTTGTAGGCAAAGCGGCCATTGCTGCTGTCAAGGAACTGGCCGCGGGCCACCTGCAACACGTCGGGTCTGTGTTCCAGCAGAATGCGGCTGGACAAGCGTTGGTTTTGCCGCAGCGCAGCCGGGCCTTCGCCTTCGGTAAAGCGCACCCGGCCTTTCACCTGGTTTTCAAACACTTCAGGCGAAATAGTCACCAGCTTGCCGGCATAGGTTTTTTGCTCGACGGTCACTTCCACCGGCAACCCAATCGACAAGTCGTTGGCGTAACTTTCTGGTACCGCAATTTCTACTTCAAACTGGCTTAAATCCACCACGGACAAAATCAGCTGGTTTTTCGCGATATAGGTTTTGTTTTCTACCGCTAAATTACCCAGCAGGCCGTTGACCGGTGAGCGCACATTTAACGCGTCTACCTGACGCTGGTAGTCGTCCACCAGCAAACGTTGACGGTCCAGCTGCTGAGCCAGGCTTTTCAGTTCGAAGTCGAGGTTTTCCACATTCAGGCGGGCGTCTTCCACGGCATGGCGGTGCTGCACTTTGGCGGTTTCCAGATCGTCCTGGGCTTTTTCGTGTTCAATTTTGCTGACCACACCTTTGTCAAAACCCAGGTCGGCCCGGCGTTTTTCCCGGTCGGCTGTGGTCAGTGTCATTTGGGCAATGTCGACGGCTTTCTGATCGGTAAGCTGCTGGCGTTTGGCCAGAATTTTCTGCCGGTCGTAGCTGGTCTGCAGGCTGTACAGTGTGGCTTGCTCTTGCTGCAGTTTGCTGGTCAGTTCAGGGCTGTCGATGCTGGCGAGAACTTCGCCTTTGCTCACTTCAGTGCCGGCGTCCAGCAGCAAGGTAATAGTGCCGTCGGCCGGGGCGTAGAGTTTCGGGCTGACTGCCGCCACCACCTGGCCTTGTGCAGTAATATCGCGGGTAAAGTCGCTGCTTCGCACCGTGTCGATACGCACGCGCGACATCGACACTGACAAATCGGACTGCGACCAGCTTTGTACCGCCGGGGCTAAAGTCCAAATGGCCAGCATCAGCGCCAGGCCAGCGCCTGCACCATAGATCAGTTTTTTCGGTTTAGGTTTGGCCTGCAGCACTTCGTCCTGGCTGCTGGTGTCGGCAATTTTCATAGAGGCTCCTCATAACGATTATTTCTAAGTCGGAAGAGGGCAAAAAAAGGTTGGAAGCTGTTTCAAAAAAATAGCGGGGTAAATGTAACAGAGTGTGAAATCAGTTTGTATCTCAATAGGTTATCAGAGTAACCGTTGCCGGGTACTGATATAACCGGCGTAGAAAATAATCAGTACACCGCCAAACCAGGCCATAGTGACAGGTTCGGACCAGAACAGATAACCAAATAAACCGGCAAAAACCACTGAGCTGTAGGTCCAGATCCCGATATCCGAAGCTGGCGCCAGCGCGTAGGCTTTGGTCATGGCCATCTGGCCTATGGCAGCCAAAACCCCCATAGCAGCAAAGCCCCACCAGGCTTCGGCGGGCAGAGGGTTCCAGGCAAAAGGCACCGGAATAAAGGAAATGACCGCGGTCAGTAAGGAAAAATAAAACACGATACGTGCAGCAGGTTCGGTATCGGACATATAACGTATGGTGGTTTTGGTGACCGCCACTAAAACCGCCGACAGCAAAGCCACTAAAAACAGATAAAATGCGCCGCCCTGGCCTGTGGCCACCGGCAGCGCTAACAGCACCCCAACAAAGCCCAACCCAATGGAAAACAGCGTCAGCCGGCTCGGCCGTTCTTTCAGCCAGTAATAAGCAATTAACGGCACAATAAAAGGTGACATCAGCAGCACCACCATGGCTTGTGCCAAAGGCAGCTGGCTGATCACATAGAAAAAGCAGTACATGGAGATAATGCCGGTGGTGGCGCGGCTGACATGCAGGTACCAGCGTTTGGTGTAGAGAATTTGTTTTCCCTGCAACAGGATCCAGGGCAGCATCACCAAGAGCGCAAAAAAGTTACGGAAGAACACCACCTGGGCATGGCTGGCGCTGTCACTGGTAAATTTAACGCAGGCGCCAATGCCGGCAAAACAAGCTTCGGCCAACAACAAAAGCAGGGCACCAGTGACCAGTTGCGGCTGCATGGGGTCTCCAACACGGGGTTCTGAACGGCGCGCAGTATAGCAGCCAGCTTTGGATTTTCAGAGCGGCAAAACGATAAAGCGAATAAAGCGCCAGCTGTTTGTTTCCATTGTACTTTGGCCTGGCGCATTTTAGAGTGGGCTCTGTGGTAGTACTTCAGACCAAGGACGTTTTTATGTGGATCCAACCCGGCCCGTTGCAAGGCCAGCATGTCAGCTTAGAACCCTTAACAGAGCAGCATACAGAGGCGCTCAGCACCGCGCTGCGTGATGGCGAAAGCTGGAAACTCTGGTATGCCTTTGTGCCGAACCCGGACGAGCTGGCGCTTTATGTGCAACAGGCGGTGCAGGGGGCTGAGCGGGGCGAACAGGCTTTTGTGGTGAAACTGGCGGAAACAGGGCAGGTGGTGGGCACCACCAGGTTTTACCAGGTGGATGCGGCCAATAAACGCGCGCTGATTGGCTACACCTGGTACGCCGAGTCGGTGCGCCGTACTGCGGTCAATACAGAAACCAAGTACCTGATGCTGCGCCATTTATTTGAGCAGTGTGGCGCTATAGCGGCCGAGTTTCGTACCCACTTTTTTAATCAGACCTCACGCAACGCCATTGAGCGTTTAGGCGCCAGACAAGACGGCATTTTGCGTAACCATATGATTATGAAAGACGGTTCCTACCGCGATACTGTGGTGTATTCCATAATTGCCAGTGAATGGCCGGCGGTGCGGACCAATTTGTTGTTTAAATTAAGTCAGCATCACGCCAGGTAACTGAACACAGGGAGTCAAAGCATGCAACGAGTCACAGGAATAGGTGGAGTTTTTTTTAAAGCCAAAGACCCCAAGGCATTGGCGGCCTGGTATCAAACCCATTTGGGCGTGCCGCTGGAAGACTGGGGTGGCGCGGTGTTTCAGTGGAAGAGCCCGGACAACCCAAGTGGCACTGGCTGTACCGTATGGAGCCCTTTTGCCGCCGACACCAGTTACTTCGGCTCGGGCGGACAAGGCTTTATGCTGAACTTCCGGGTGGCCGATTTAGCGGCCCTGCTGCAGCTGCTGCGTGATGAAGGCTGTCAGGTGGACGACAACACCGAAGATTCAGAATTCGGTAAATTCGGCTGGGTGACAGACCCAGAAGGCAACCGCGTTGAATTATGGCAACCGCCAGAAGGACGCTGATGCCGTCCTTCTGCGGGCTATCCATCAATTGAATTGCTCTGCGCTCAGGTAATCCACCAGCTCTTGGGCTGGCATAGGCTTGGCGAACAGATAGCCCTGGATCAAATAACACTGACGGGTGCTGAAAAATGCCAGCTGCTGTTCGGTTTCCACCCCTTCGGCCACACAACTGATGCCGAGGCTTGCCGCCATCGACAAGATAGCTTCGATAATGGTTTCATCGTCCGGGTCTATGCCAATGTCTTTAACAAAGCTGCGGTCAATTTTTATCGCGTCAATCGGTAGCTCTTTTAAGTACTTCAGTGACGAGTAGCCGGTACCAAAGTCGTCCAGTGACAGCTGAATGCCTAAATCACTCAAGGCCAGCATGGTGGTAATGGCTTTTTCCGGGTCACGCATTAACGCGCTTTCGGTCACTTCGTAGCGCAGGCAATTGGCTGGTAGTTGATACTTCTCCAGTAACAAGGCGGTCTGGTCGGCCAGGCTATGGTGCTCCAGATGGCTGGTGGACAAATTGACCGACAAATACAGATCCAGACCAGATTGGCGCCACTGTTTCAGATCGGTTAAGGCCTGCTCAAGTTGTAGCATGGTCATAGGCACAATCAAACGTAAGTCTTCGGCCATCGGTATAAAGTCAGATGGTGGCACCAGGCCTTTTTTACTTTGCCAGCGCATTAACACTTCAACACCTATCACAGCTTCTGAGCGACAATCGACGATAGGCTGGTAAAAATTGACAAACTCGCGGTTTTTAAAGGCCTGCCGCAACTGAGTTTCTTTTTCCAGCTGCATATGGGCTTTTTCGTTCATCTCGTTGATAAAGAACTGGAAGTTATTCCGGCCTAAATCTTTGGCGTGGTACATCGCGACGTCAGCATGTTTCAGCAGTGCTGTGGCGTCGAGCGCATCGTCCGGGTAGACCGCAATGCCGATACTGGGTGACACTGACACTGTATGCGGCCCCAGTTGCATAGGTTCGCCAACCGATTGCAGAATTTTACGTGCCACATGGCTGATATTGTCCTGGTTTTTATAGGACTCCAGCAGCACCACAAACTCGTCGCCACCCAAACGGGCGATAGTGTCGGTTTCACGCAAGGTGATTTTCAGCCGTTTGGCTACTTCCTGCAGTAGCTGGTCACCGACATCATGGCCGAGCGAATCGTTAATTTGTTTGAATTTATCCAGGTCGATAAAACACAAAGCCAGCGATTTTTTCGCCCTTTTCGCCTGGTCTATGCCGTGTTGAATGCGGTCCATCAGTAAGGTGCGGTTTGGCAGGCCGGTTAAGGAGTCGTAGCTGGCGAGGTAACGTAATTCTTCTTCGGCGACTTTTTGCGCCGTGATGTCCGTAAAGACTAACACGTAGAATTCAACTTTTTCGCCATCGCCAATAGCGCTGATATTAATCAGGGTAGGGCGCTCTTTGCCGTCTGGAGTCAGCACCAGTTCTTCACCTTGCCAGTGCTGGTTCACCGTCAGGTTACGCAGCAGCTGGGTATAGAAGCGGCGGCGCTGCAGGTTAATACCCAAGTGGTGGGTGCGCGGTTTGGCCAGGTAGTCGTCGACCGAACCAAACACATCGGCAAAAGATTGGTTGGCGGCCAATACTTTCTGGCTGGCGTCCAGAATCACTACCCAGTCGCGGGTTTGCTGGAAGGCCTCGCCAAACAACCGGGCTTTTTCCTGGTTAGCGCGGGTTTCCGTCATATTGCTGAAGGTACCTATGACCCGTTCTACCTGGCCTTGTGGCGACACTTCAGCCACTTTGCCGATGTCGCGGAACCAGAGCCACTGGCCATTTTTATGCTGCATCCGGTAGCTGTGATCAAAGGTACGCTCCGGGTTTTGCAGTAATTTTTGCCAGGCTTGCTGATAGGGCTCTTTGTCATCCGGATGGATCAGTGACAAATGCTGGGTCATGGTCAGCGGGTTCAGCGCTTCCTGATACCCCAGCATGCTGTGAATACGGGAGGCAAACATGGAATTTTTATGTAAATGCCATTCCCAGGCGCCACTGTCGATCGAATCCAGCGCTTGTTTCAGTCGCTGTTCACTGGCTGTTACTCTGGCGTGCGCCAGGCGCAGCACTTTTTGTTGCTGCTGACGGGTGCGTAAATACACCAGCAATACCAGCAAGGCAATGGAGCCATACGCAATAAAGGCACCGCGGCTTAACCAGGGCGCAGCACTGATGGTCAGTTTCAGGCTGGCGATTTCACTTTCCATGCCGGACACAGGTGAAATAGCAATCACATTAAACTGGTAATCCCCAGGTGCCAGCTGGCCGAAGCTGACCGAGCTCTGGTTTTGCTCGGGAAACACCGAACGCTGTGGGCCATCCAGCCAGAAGCGGTAACGCATTTTGGCGGCGTCACGGTAATTCAGGCTGGAAAAACTGATACTCAGCCCCTGGTTCTGATAGGGCAGATTAAATTCATGGCCATTCAGACTGGTCAGTGGGGAATGTAAATTGGTCTGTAATGCCGAGACCGAAGTAATCACTACTTGCGGCTTTTGACGCGATTCCGCCAGGCGTTCAGGGGATAACAGGTTCACCCCCCGTATTGAACCGAATGCCAGCTCACCACTGCTCAGCAGCGCGCTGCTGCGTGGTAAAAAACCATTGGCGGACAAGCCATCCTGTTTACTGAAGTGCTCAACGTGCAGGTTGTCAACATTCAGTGAAGAAACGCCTTTGTCGCTGGAAAACCAGATCTGGCCCTGTTGATCCGCCTGCACTGCATAAACAGAGTTGGTTTGCAGTTTATTGGCGGTATTAAACAGGTGTTTCAGCTGACGACTCTGGCTGTCAAAAGCCAGCAGGCCCAGGTTGGCCATACTGACCCAGACCAGACCATTCTTATCGACTGCCATTTTGTCGCCCGCCCGGTAGCGGTAGGCCTGATCAGAGGGTGCTTCATACAAGGGGACTAATTCGGCGGTTTTTTCATTGGCAAGGTAGAGTTTTTCGTTGGCTGACAACAGCAACCAGTCTTCCGCTGTGGGCCAGCGCCCGAGAATTTGCCGGATGTCTTTGGCTGGAATGGCTTTTTGCAGCTGCGTCAGTTCCTGTACCTTGCCGTTCAGCGGGTTGTAGCCGTAGTAGCTTTGCGGCGTCAGCAGGTAAAAGGCGCCAAAGGTGCAATGCAGGCTGCCCACACGGGCACTTTGCAAAATAGCTTTATCGGCCTGGTTTTGCAGTGGCATGGCTTTAGGTTGCAGGCTGGTGGCATCAAAATAATTCAGGCCGGACGAAGAGAAGTACCAAAGATTGCCATCGCTGTCGGTCGACATATTCAAAATAGAGCTGCTGTGCCAGACGGCTTTCGGGTCCGGGTTTTTCAGGAACTGCTGCACCTGGCCGGTTGCACGATGCCACAGATTCAGGCCATTTCTGCTGCCAAGCCATAATTCGTCAGGGCCACGTTCCGCCACTGAGGTAATTTTGTCATTGCTAAGCCCCAGGCCATCATCGCCGGCCTGGCTCATTTGCACCACCGCCTGACTGCGTGGGTGCCAATAATAGGCGCCATCAAAGCGGCTGCCCAACCACAAGCCGTCTAAATCATCCAGCAACATCGCCGTGATATTGTTATCGGAAAGCGCCTGCTGGCTGTGACTGAACCGGACCAGGTTGGTCAGCACGCCGGTGTTCAGGTCCAGTTGCAGCAAGCCCTGTTCTGTGCCGAGCAGCAGTTGCTGATTTTTCTGCAGTATCTGCCAGATATTGGCGTCACTTTGCAGTATCTGCACCGCAGGTGGCTGACCTGGGGTTTGCTCCAGTTGCATCAGGTCGAGCTGATACAAGCCTTGTACAGTGCCAACCAGCAATTTCCGCTGCTGAATCGACAGCGCTTTGACATGCTGAGGGTAGTCGCCGGAGATTTCGGCAGGCAAATGGGGGATCTTCAATAGAGGGTGGTCAGGCCTGTGCAGGTACAAACCTTTGGAGGTGCCTATGAATACCCAGTCACGATAAGCCAGTAAAGTGCGAATATACAACGAGTTGTCCGGTGATTCCGGCAGTTGTGTCAGCAGGCTCAACTGCCGCTGTTCTGTCTGATAGCTGTAGACTTTACGGCTGCTGTTGAGCAGCAGTGTTTCCGGGTCTTCGGTCAGGGCGCCTGACATCAGGGCGGGGGACTGATCGTTTTCAGGCAATTTGCTCTGCAAATCCAGCCGTGCCTGTTCTGGGTTAAACAGATACAGGCCGCCAACCGGCGCCATCACCCACAAACGTTTTTGGCCGTCGAGCAAAATTTTGCTGTAACGCTGTGTCCAGAGTGCAGTGTTGGCCTCTCCGATGCGGATATTCTGATTGCCATCAAAACGGTTCAGGCCTGAATCTGTGGCGACCCATAAGAAGCCCTGGTGATCCAGCTGCAAATCGTTGACTGAACCGGAGGATAAATTCTGATCCGGTGTTAATGGCTGTAACAAGGTGACGGCCGACGCAGAAAATGCCAGCAACAGCCAGAAAAAACAACAGCAGCGTAACCAGGCAGCAGTCACTTAAACCTCTTAAAACTCAATTAGTTGTTCTTATTGTTGCCGCAGATAAATCAGCGGAATGGCTCCAAAATACAGTGCTTTGTTTGGCCTTGTCCAGTGTTAATACAGTATTGAAAAAAGTTGCAATAAACTGACGGAAAGTAACAGCAGATAGCAGACAAACTGGGCTTGCTGGGTCAGCCTTAACATCAACCATAAGTCGGCCAGCTGCGGCAAACGGGATGGGCCCACCCGGTCGCGTCGTTGCTTCTGACCCTGGTAAATCACCGGACCGGCTAAATTCACCTGCAGCACACCAGCCAGGCTGGCCAGCACCCAACGTTGGCCGACACAGAGGTTACTGTGTTTGCTTTGTTGTAACTCACGCCAGCTGCGGCCCAGACTCATTAACAGCGCATACAGCAGGCTGACGCCAAAGTAACCGGGCAGGCTGCAAAGCTGGCCCAGACTGGCTGAAGCTTTGCCAAAGTGCTGGAAGGATTGCTGCTTGGTATTCCAGCTTTGGCTGCATAACAAAATAAGCCGGTACGCCACCGCCGTCAGGCCTCCACCCACTAAAAACCAGAACCCCAAGGCCAGCCAGTGCCGTGCCAGTTGCAGCGCCTGATGTTCCATGCTGGCTTTGCATAACCCGGTTTCCGACAAGGTGCTGCAGTCACGCAAGACTTCCAGTTGCAACAGGTCGCGCGCCAGCCCCAGTTGCTTGCGGCTGATGGCTGAAGCCACCTGACGATGGCGCAGTTGCTGACGGCCAAAGTCCAGACACAAAAACAGCAAGAGCGCGTCCAGCACCAGTGGCCAGTCGGAAAACCAGTACAGCAGGGACAGTAGGGCCAGTAAAGGTAACACCAGGGTCAGCAACGCCAAAGCGCCGGACAGCTGTTGCTGGCCCTCGCTACGGTTGGGCGGATTGACTTTGCTGCCCAGCCGGGTGGCAAACAGCTGCAGCAGAGCCATCGGCTGGGTTTCACGCGGCAGCCGCAGGTGCTGGCTGAGGATCCAGACCAGCAGCAACAGTGGCGGGTAAAGCCAGAGATCAGTCAGCAGCTGCGACATCTGTACACCAACCTGAAGGCTTAAGCCAGGGTCACAGTTTTTAAGTTTTTCAGCAGTTCAATCACCATGGCTGAGCTGTTTTTCGAGGCGATTTCCAGGTAAGCCTCAAAGGAGCTTGGCGATTCTTTACCGGCAATGTCACTTAAGCTGCGGATCACCACAAAAGGGGTGTGCAGCTGGTGGCAAACCTGGGCAATAGCAGCGCCTTCCATTTCGACCGCCAGCATAGCGGGGAACTCTGCACGGGTTTTCGCAATACGCTCCGGCTGGCACATAAAGACATCACCTGTAGTGACCAGGCCTTTTTTGGTTTTGCAGAAGCCCAGTTGCTGAATGCTTTGTTCGGCAGCGGCAATTAACTGCGGATGGGCGGTAAATGCGGCTGGCATGCGTGGCACTTGGCCCAGCTCGTAACCAAAAGCTGTGACATCCACGTCATGGTGCCGCACTTCACTAGCAATGACCACATCACCGACATTCAACTCCGGGTCAAAACCACCGGCAGACCCTGTGTTGATCACTGCATCTGGCTGGAACTGATGAATCAGCAGGGTGGTGGCGACTGCGGCGGCCACTTTACCTATACCAGATTGCACCAGCACCACGGCGGTGCCATTCAGGCTGCCGCTGTAAAATTCATAATCGGCAATTTTTGTGGTCTGCAGATCCTGAATTTGGGCTTTGAGCAGTGCGATTTCCTGTTCCATCGCACCAATGATTCCAACTTTTTGCATGGCCAATCCCGTTAAGCAATAAAAAACGGGGCTGATCATAGCATCAGCCCCGCGGCGGGACAAAGTCTTAGGCTTTATGGATTTGAATGGTCTGAGCCTGCTGGTTATCGGTCAGCACACCGGCCTGAAAATCACGAATGGCCTGCTCAATTTCTTCCACTGTGTTCATCACAAAAGGACCGTATTGCACCACAGGCTCATGGATAGGCTTAGCGGCCAGCAAAATAAACCGCAGTGGCTGTTCTGCTTTCACGGCCACAGTATCGCCCTGGTCCAGCACGGCACCATGGTGCTCCCGTACTTTATGACCCGCCACCAGTGCGTCGCCTTCAAAGGGATAGAAGTAGACATTGTGGCTGGCCGGTACAGGAATTTGCAGCGACTGGCCGGCCTGTAACTGCACATCCAGATACAGAGGTTCAGTGCTTAAGCCCTGAATAGGGCCTGCCATCTGCTGACCATTCAGCTCAATGCTGCCGGCAATCATCTTCAGCCAGCTCCCCGCATCCAGCTCAAAACGCGGAATATCGGTGGGCGCAATATCCACATAAGCCGCCGGCTTCATTTTTTCGGCGGCGGGCAGGTTGATCCACAGCTGAAAACCACGCATCAGGCCAGATTCCTGTTGTGGCATTTCCGAGTGAATAATGCCGCGCCCGGCGGTCATCCACTGCACGCCGCCACTTTTCAGATGGCCCTGATTACCCAGGTGATCCTCATGCAGCATATGACCGTCCAGCATATAAGTGACGGTTTCAAAGCCCCGGTGCGGATGCGCCGGGAAACCGGCGATGTAATCGCTGGCTTCTGCAGAGCCAAAAGCATCGAGCATTAAAAACGGGTCGAGCCGTACGCCCTGGCGCTGGCCCAGGCTGCGTTTAATTTTCACGCCTGCGCCGTCAGACGCTTGCATCGCCGGAATAAGTTGTTTGATTACACGGATAGTCATACATACCTCCAAAGTTGATGAGGTCAGTTAATCAGCCGGGCCGCTTGAAGAAAAGCGCAATATTTTGTGCAGGTTGTTCGAAAATTTTGACTATTTAATTGGCTGATTTCAAAAATGATTTTTTCTCAGCTTAACGCAAAGCCATATTTTTGTTCATGCTCAAGTAGCCAGAGTTTACGCTCCAGGCCGCCGGCGTAGCCGGTCAGGCTGCCGTTGGCACCAATCACCCGATGGCAGGGCACCACAATAGACAAGGGGTTGCGGCCATTGGCGGCGCCGACAGCGCGCACTGCTTTGGGGTTGTCCAGCTGCTGCGCTATGGCGGCATAACTGCAGGTTTGACCGTAATCAATAGTGCAAAGCGCGGCCCAGACCTGCTGCTGAAAGGTTGTGCCTGTCGCAGCCAGCGGCAATTCAAACTGCTGGCGCTGGCCAGCAAAATAGTCGGTCAGTTGCTGCTTGCACGCTGCCAGTGCGGCCAGGCTGCTGTGCGTTGGCGCACTGGAGCTGTCGACAAAATAAATACTGTGGATGCCTTGTTCGCTGGCGGTAATCTCAATCAGCCCCAAGGGGCTTGGCAATTGCAGTTGTTGCATGGCTTAGTCCTTACTGACGCTGTCTTTGGCGGGTTTTGGCAACGACAGGCTGTGCCAGGCCTGAAAAGTGGCATAACTACGCCAGGGCGACAGCTGCTGTTCGGTAAAGGCGGGCAGGTGCGCCAGGGCTTTTTGCACACCTAAATCGCCGCCCAGCCATAAATCCGGTTCGCCCAGACCGCGCATTTTGGCGTAGGCCACAGTCCAGGGGCCTATGCCTTTGAGCTGCAACCAGTCATCCGGTGTGGAATCCGGCTGCGCTATGACAAAACGCGCCAGCGCTTTGAGGGTGTCCCGCCTGGCTTGTGGCACTTTAATCATCAAGAGTTCGCTGCCTGCAATGGCTTCGGGCGTCGGAAACAGTTTTTTGTCGGTGCCGGGCACAGTGGCGGCCAGCTCGGTCAGCAGGCGATTAAGCTGAGTGCGGGCGCCCTGCACACTCACTTGCTGCCCTAAAATGGCTCTGATAGCGGCTTCAAAGCTACCCCATAAGCCCGGAATACGCAGGCCTGCGGTGAGCTGGTCACCAAACACCGGGCTTAATTGCTGCTCAATCGCCAGCATATTGGCGTCTAAATCGGCCAGCTGACGGATTTTTGCCAGCACCGGGCTGAGATCGGCGCTGCTTGGCCAGTGCAGCTTCAACTGCAGGCTGTGGTTTTGTTGAGTGCTTGCCGGATGTGGGCAAAGCTCAAACCAGCCAGGCACGTTCTGATGGACAAAAGTGCGACCGTAGATCTGGCCCCGCACCCATTCCATGCCGTCCAGCGTGCGGCTTTGCCAAAAGGCTAGTTGGGCCTCCCAGTCCAGTGGCGGCCGGTAACTTAACTGCAATTCGAGCACTGTCTGTTCTCCGTGCTGAGGGCGGCGCCGGATCTGGCCAGGCGTCAATTGAACCTGTTGTTTAAAGGCATCATTAAAGCGGCGCAGGCTGTGAAAGCCTGAGCGCAGCGCAATCTCGGCAACGGGTAACTGGGTTTGGTGCAGCAACTGTTTGGCCAGCAGCACTTGCTGGTAGAGCGCATAGTGTTTGGGCGCTACGCCCAGATGCTGCTGAAATAATTTGCGTAAATAACGTTCGCTGATACCAAGCCGGTCCGCCAGTTGCCCTTGATTACCCTGCTGCAGAGCGCCCTGGTCGATGAGTTGAATGGCGCGACGTAAGGTGGTTTGTACGCCTAGCCAGGCCGGCGAGTGCGGCGCACTGTCGGGTCTGCAGCGCAGGCAAGGGCGAAAGCCAGCCTGAGCCGCGGCGGCGGCACAGGAGTAATATTCCACCTGATGTTCAGCCGGTAATTTAGCCGGGCAGATGGGGCGGCAGTAAATACCTGTGCTTTTGACGCCAATAAAAAACAGGCCGTCAAAACGCGGATCCCGTGATAAGCGGGCTTGTTGGTACAGCTGTATATCAGACATCTGCGGCCCCGGTGATTCAGTCAGGGCTTTAGTGTAACCGCAGCGAATAAAAAATACTGGCCGGATCCGGCACTCAATGCTCAGAGTGACAGTGGCAGGTTCTTACAGCTGGCGCAGCAAGTTACGCCACTACAAGCCAGGCAGGTTATCGGATCTGTTGTCCTGATATTCGGGCGGGCCAAACCCGCCTGAATATTAGCGCTACACACTGATATCAATCTGCTGCAGTAAACCGGCTTGCTTATCTTCGGTCAGAAACACAGCACTGCGCTGCAGCTGGCCCATCACCTGATCGCCCTGGCGTAAAGTAAATGGCGTAGCGACCGTATTCAGATTCAACGCCATCACACCGGCATGTTTCATGCTGTACAGGCCGTCGCCCGGCCGCCATAAATTCAGCGCCGACCAGATGCGGTCGTTCTGATCGATCCAGCCGTTCAGGTCGTCATCATGCTGCGCCAGTTCGGCAAAGCCCTGACCGCTTTGCGGGCCAAACAACTCGGTGCCGTTGTCGACCTGACCATTGTCGTTGTGATCCGCCGCCAGATAATACTGGTCAGAGGCCAGATGACGGATACTGCTTTGTTGAGCGGTCAGCGCAAAAGCGCTGGTCTGGTCGGTCAGTTCGGCGGGCTGGCCATTCATGCTCAGTACCAGCGGGTCTTGCATCGGCTGCTCCACCCGTTCGGAATAACTGAATTCCTGGTAGCTCATTTCAAAACTGATGGACCAGCTGACTTCAGTGCCATCACTGAAACTGGCGCTGCCGTTTAGTTCTGCCGCCAGATGCTCAGCGCTGTAACGCCATTCCTGCACCAATTGGGCTGGGGCGGCTTCAGCGGCTTCTGCACTCTGGTTTGACTGGGCGGGAGTGCCGGCATAGGCCTTGGCCAACTTCTCCAAATCAATCCAGCCTTTCAGTTCACCGTTGTTCAAGAGCTCCAGCAGGCGTTTGATGGTGCCTACCGTATTCTGTTTATTAAAGGCCAGCTGAGCGTCTTTGCTGATCTCTGCCAGGTCCTCTTCAGACTCGGACTGCGCCGTTGGTAAGGCTGTGGCAGGCAAAGATCTATCGCTGCTGTTATCCTTTGTTACAGTTGATTGGTCGTTTTGACTTGGAGACACCCGTCGGACAGCATAAGATACCGACGCGCCGGATGCCTGTTGTTGCTGACTGCTGCTGAGGATTTGCATAAGTTTCCCCCTCTGGTGTTCAGCAGTCTTATCGGCCGGATCTGTACAAACTTTAATCAGGAATGGACCATGCTTGAAGATTTTTTCCGCCAACTGACCATAGACCCGGACAGCATCAGTTTTAACCAGAGTATTCAGCTGATTGATGCCTTGTATGACTTTACGCCGACTGCCTTTAAAAATGGCGTTCAGCACAACGAGGCTGGTCAGAATAATGGTTCCTGCAAGATTTTGGCTTTTGCTTTATTGCATCGCTTGTCTGAACCGCAAACCTTGCAGATGTTTGGCGATTATTACCGCCAGGACGTGCTGGAACAGCCAGCTGGTACCGACCATCAGAATATCCGCCAGTTTATGCAATACGGTTGGGATGGCGTCGAGTTTGACGGTCAGGCCCTGCATGGCAAGGCCACCGATTTACAGTAAAGCCCGCAGCTGGCTGGGCAATAGCCCGGCCCAGCGTTTAAATGCCCGCCTGAAATTATGCTCATCGGAATAGCCCAGTAGCAGCGCCAGTTGCCTGTTGGGCAGGTCCTGCGCCATGGCGTCACAAGCCACACTAAAACGTACCTGATCGCAAAGTTGCTGATAGCTGCAGTTCTGCTGAGCCAGCAGGCGTTTATAACGACTGAGCGCAATGCCGAGCTGCTGCGCCGCTTGTTCCTGTGCCGGTAAATCCGGTAACTGCGCAAATAACAGCTGTTCAGTTTGTTGCCACAAACCCTGACGCGGCGGCAGGCTTTGTTGCAGCATCTGACACCAGCTTAACTGCAGCTTTTTACGGTTGGCGCAGGCCTGGCGCAATGGCTGTTGTTGCCAGTACTGCGGCCAGCTTAAGGTCCAGTTGGCGGCCAGTTGTGGCTGCAGTCCCCATTCCAGTGGGTAGCTCCAGTCCGGGTTGTCACTCAGCCAGGTCAGGCTGATTTTCTCTGGCGGCCGTCCCAGTTCCCGCTGGAATAAACCGGCGAAGAAACTGCACAGCAAATGCTCAATAAAAGGCCGGGCGGCCCCCAGTTGCAACGCAGGGCGCAGTTCCAGCCGGATCTGGCCTTGCTTGCGCTGCAGCCTGGGGTACCAGAGCGGCAGCAACAGGCTCTGATAACGGACAAAATACAGCAAGGCTTGCGGCATGGTCTGACAATGCTGCAGTAACTGCAACAAGGGGTGCTGGTTGTTGTGTAGCCAGGCTTGGGCGGTCAGGTGCGCCAACTCAGGACCGGGCCAGAGCTTCTGGCAATTCTCCACCAGTTGCAGGTAATGCTGCACGCTGAGCTTGAGTCGCGGCTGGTCTAAGTCGGCCGGAAACAACGGTGTGCCTTTGAGCAGCTTTTGCAGATGAAAACCACGCCGCACGCAGCACTGCAGCATGTCTTTGGCAACAGTGCTGAACAGCAGGCTGGGTTCGTGCGGGCAGAGCAGCATCAGTGCGGGTCCAACAGCGCCGCCTGATGCACTGGCGGCAGTTGCTGCTGCAGTTGGTGCAGCAGTGCTTCTGCAGTCTGCGGATAAGCGTCGGTCTGACAATGCAGGGCACTGCGCCGGGCCTGCAGTTGCATCGTGCTGCCAAGGTGGCGCAGCGCTAAATCGGTCAGCACTCGGGCTGTGCGCTCTGGGGTTTCAGGCAGCAGCACGACAAAACTGTGGCTGGACAAGCGACAGACTAAATCGCCGGGTCTGAATTGCAGCAACAGCAGCTCCGCCAGTTGTTGTAAGCGATGTTCGGACTCTGCCAGTCCTTGTTGCTGCATCAGCTGTGTTAATTCATCCAGTTCCAGCAGCCAGAGGCAAAAGGGTTGCTGATGTTCGGCCTGCAGCGCCTGCTCGCGCCGGAGCGCCTGCAGCAGGTAATTGCGCCGGTACAGCCGGGTGAGCGGGTCCAGCAAATCATGGGCCCGCAGGTGCAGCTCACGGCTGGTCAGCTGCGAGTTAATCAGCCTCTGCTCCCGGTGCCAGCCGACCAGACCCATAGTCAGCACCAGCATGCCGATGGGCGCAGGAATAGACTCCAGCCAGCTCAGCAGGCGCTCCGTGTCTGGGTAGGCAATAAATTCGTCCAGCAGGTTCAGCCAGTAAGACAACACCAGCAGCAAAGAACCGACATAAAGGCCATTGGTCACAGGGCCCGCCGGGCGGCTAAACAGCACCAGCAGCAGCCAGGCCAGCACCACCAAAAAGCTGCTGCCTTCACCCAAAACGTCAAACCAGTCAATCCGTGCCCAGGGTTTCACCTCGCCATTTTGCAGTGCCAGCACAACACACAGCAGGCAGAGCAGCAGGGTTAACAGCAGTTTTCTTGGGTGTGTGGTCATAATTCGGTTGTGCGCAACTAAAAAATTCAGTGTGCGCGGGCTGCATGACAAAACCATGACAGCGCGGCTTACCTATGCGCTAAACAGACCGGGTCATTTCTGCGCAGCCTGCCAGCTGGCCGACACCGGCTTGTCACAGTGGCGGGTCAGACTGCCAGGCAATGTCTGTTATTGCTCATCAGGGAACTGCTATGTCTGCGCTCAGTAAAAAAACTATGTTTGCCAATAAACACCTGCGATTTAAAAAAGCCATACTGGCCACAGCTGTGGCTGTAGGCTGTGTCACGCCATTGATGGCGGCTGAATTGTCGGGCCGGGTGCTCGACAGCCGGGAAGTGCTGTTGTCCGGGGTTCAGGTCAGCATTCCGGCGCTGAAGCTGAGTAAAGTGACAGGCCATGACGGCCGTTTTGCTTTTGCCAATCTGCCGGAGGGTAACTACCAGCTGGTGCTGAGTTATGCCGGGCGTTCGCAGCAGCAACAGCAGGTGCAGCTTAGTGGTGACCTGGCGCTGGGCGATTTAAGCCTGGCGGTCGACAGCAATATCGACAAACTGACGGTGCAGGGCCAGCTGAACTCAGCCAGTAAAGCGCTGAGCCAACAGCGGTTTGCCAGTGGCATTGTCAGCGTGGCGACCACCGACGAACTGGGCCAGTTTCCTGATAAAAACTTAAGTGAATCTTTAGCCCGGCTGGCTGGTTTGTCGGTCGAGCCGGATCAGGGCGAAGGCCGGTTTATCCGGGTGCGGGGTCTGGCGCCGGATTACAACACCGTTACCTACAACGGCACCCAACTGGCCGCGCCTGAAGCTGGCCGCCGCGCTGTGGCACTGGATGTGATCCCGTCCGACTTACTGGCTTCGGTGGAAGTCAGTAAAACCATTGCGCCAGAGCAGGCGGCTGGTTCTTTAGGTGGTACCGTCGATATTAAAGCCATTTCTGCGTTTGACCGTCGCGACAACTTTTACAGCCTGAGCGGTGAAGGCAGCTACAACCAACAGCAAAGCGAAACCAGCCCGAAATTCTCCGGCGTGGCAACCGGCATTTTTGATATTGGTGCCGACAAAGACGCTTTGGGTGTGGCCTTTTCTGCCAGCTATGCCGACCGCAAGTTTGGCTCGGACAACGTGGAGACCGGTGGCAGTTGGGATTTGGATGACGAAGCGCTGGAGGAATTTGAGCAACGTCAGTACAGCATCAGCCGTAAACGCCAGGGCGCGGCGCTGAACCTCGACTACAGGCCAGGTGGTGATACCGATTATTACCTGCGTACGTTATACAGTGAGTTTGTCGACACCGAAGTGCGGCAGAGTCTGGCCACTGAGTTCAGTGACCCAATTCAGGCAGGCACTGACACTGGCGCCGAGCTGGTGCGTGGCATCAAAGCCCGTGAAGAAAGCCAGAGCATCAGCGCTGTGGTGCTGGGCATGAAGCAACAACTGGATGTCTGGTTCTGGTCGCTGGAAGGCGGTATGAGCAAAGCCGATGAAGTGACGCCTTACAGCCTGGCCGACGGCCAGTTCGAAACTGAATTTGAAGAAGGCGTAACCTTCCTCGGAGGCGACATTATCCGGCTACAGGCGCCGGACGGCGCTTATGAGGCAGGCAATTACGAGCTGAAAGAAGTGGAAGTGGCCGACACCCGCACCGAAGAGCGTGAGCACAATATCAAGCTGGATTTTGGCCGCGACCTGCTGACCTCCTGGGGCGCGGTGGAGTTGAAAGCTGGCGCCAAATTCAGCGACCGTAAAAAGACCGCAGATGAAAGCCTGTGGCTGTTTGAAGATCTGGAAGACGCTGGTGTCAGCGCCTTGAGTCTGGCCGATTACAGCCACAGTAATGCCCGTTATGGCCTGGACCATTTTGGTCCGGCCGTGGACCCTGCGGCGCTGATGGCGATGTTGAACTCGCTGGACAACAGCGATTACCTGGACGATGTCGAATCACAGATCAACGATTTCCGGGTGGATGAACAAATTAACGCTGCTTACCTGCAGGGTAACTGGCAGGGCGAGGGTTGGCAGGTTGTGGCTGGTAGCCGCTATGAACATGAACAACGTGACGCCTTCGGCAGTGAATACAACGCCATTGATGAAGAATTCAGCCCACGCACCTACAGTGGTTCAGAAGCGCACTGGTTACCTGCGCTGATCAGCAAATTTGAACTGTCAGACAACAGCCTGTTACGTGCCGCCGCCACCACGTCCCTGGTGCGACCGAACTTTGCCCAGTTGGCCCCGGCCTTTTTACTGGAAGAAGATGACGATGAACTGGAAGCCAGTTTCGGTAACCCGGCGCTGAAATCGTTACGGTCAACCAACCTGGATTTGGGTATGGAATACTACCCGGACGAACTGGGTGTAATGTCCGCCACTTTGTTCTACAAAGACATTGAGGATTTTGTCTACGCCACTGATTTAGCCGGTTACGGCGACTATGCCGGTTTCAAAGCCGCCGAAACTTATGTCAATGGTGACGATGCGACTTTATATGGTTTGGAGCTGAATCTGGTGCAGCAACTGAAGGGCCTTGGCGGCTTCTGGCAGCATTTCCTGCTATCCGCCAACCTGACGCTGACCGGCTCGGATGCCCAAATCAGCTGGTACGACGATGGCGAACGGATGACAAGGGATATTGATTTACCCAGCCAGTCAGACCGCACCGCCAACCTGGCGCTGGGTTATGAAGACGAGCAGTGGAGCTTGCGTCTGGCGGCGAACTATAAATCCGAGTACCTGGTGGAAGTGGGCGAGCTGGATGATGCACGCTATGACCTGTTCTCTGACGCACAGCTGCAATGGGATTTCAGTGCCAAATACAAATTCAGCCCGGCGCTGCAGCTGTACTTTAACGCGGTGAATCTGACCGATGAGCCTTATTACAACTACACAGGCAAACATCAATTTAACGCCCAGTATGAAGAATATGGCCGCACCTTTGCCTTTGGTGTGCAGTTGAGCCGTTGGTAAGGAGTGAACCCAATGAAAAGCATTTCAACAAAAATTTCAGCAAAAACGAGTTTGCTGGCAGCGCTGGTGCTGAGTAGCTGTGCCAGCGTCGCCAGCCAGCCGACAGGCCAGGCACTGCAAACACAACAGTTTATGCTGCAAGCGGCGCCGGAGCAGCTGTCGCTGCACGACAATTCAGGTCAATCGCTTGGCCAGTGGAGCGGCCGCTTTGAACGCTTAAAAGCTCTGCAGTTGCCAGCGCAAAGCTGGTTTGCAGCGGTAGACAGCGAAACCAACCAGGTGCTGGTTGGCCTGAAGACGGCCACCGACAAGGTCAGAATTTTGCAGCAAGCCAGCACCCAGCTGGTGGTGGATGACCTGTGCTGGTACTACAGCGAACAAAACAAACAGCTCAGCCTGTTTTTAATTGGTGACCGGGGTGTTGGCGAGCAGTGGTTACTGGCGCAGGATGGCAAAGCGCTGGAGAAAGCCTTGCCGGTACGCAGCCTGAATTTGCCGACCAATGCCAGTGCCTGTGCGGTGGACCAGCGTCAAGGTCTGTTGTATCTGGCGGAAGGCGACACTGCACTCTGGTCTTATTCGGCTGAGCTGGAGCAAAGCGAAAACCGCCAGCTGCTGGATGTGCTGGCACCGAAAGGCGCCATTGCCGGTGAAATTAAAGCGCTGGAACTGACTGCTGCCGGTGATTTACTGGCACTGCAGTCCGAACCTGCGGCCTTGCTGCGCTACCCCGCCGGTCAGTTCAGCAAAGCACCACAGCGTCAGCCGCTGCAGCTGGATGAACCTGAAGTATTGCAGCTGGACCGTCAGGGATTGTCGGTGGGGGCAACAGCGCAGCAGCTGCAGCGCTTAAACAGCACAGATAAAGCCCAACAGGTGCAGCATTGGGGCCGCACAGTACCGGCGTTCTATCAGCTCAGTCCTACGTTGGAAACGGCTGCGGTCAGCTACCGTGGTGACGCCATTGACGACCCGGCTATTTGGCAACACCCGACCGATCCGGCGAAAAGCCTGATCCTGGCGACTGACAAAAGAGCCGGCCTTGCGGTTTACAACATGCAAGGGGCACAGCAACAGTTTTTAGCGGTCGGCCGGGTGAATAATGTCGACCTGCGTTATGGCTTTCACTATCAGGGCCAATCGATGGCACTGGCGGCGGCCAGCACCAGAGCAGACAATGGCATTCAGCTGTTTGGGATCAGTGCGGATGGCAAGGTCAGCACTCTGACGCGTATTCAGACCGGGCTGACTGATATTTACGGTTTGTGTATGTATCAGCCTGCCGGAACCCAGCAGTTTTATGTGTTTGCCAACAGCAAAGACGGTACTGTTGCGCAGTACCAGATCAGCGCATCCGCCAAAGGCGCCAGCGGCAAACTGGTGCGCAGCCTGAAGGTGCCGTCGCAGCCGGAAGGTTGCGTGGCCGATGATGGGCAGCATCAGCTGTTTGTCGGTGAAGAGGATGTCGGGATTTGGCGTTTTGACGCCCGGGCCAGCGCCGCCACCCAAGGCGAGTTCATTATCAAAGCCGATGACCAGATGCTGGTGGCGGATGTCGAAGGGTTGGCTTTCTGGCCTGGCAAGCAGCCATATCTGCTGGTCTCCAGCCAGGGCAATGACAGCTACGTGCTGTATAAAGCCACGGCCCCTTATGAAGCTGTGCTGCGTTTTCGTATTCGGCTAAATCCGGATCTCGCTATTGATGGCAGCTCCGAGACCGATGGTCTGGAACTGACCACGCTGAACCTGGGGCCAGGTTTTGAACAGGGCGCTATTCTGGTGCAGGACGGTCGCAACCGGATGCCAGAACAAGGGCAGAACATCAAACTGGTGCCACTGGCTCAGCTAAAAACGCTGCTGCAACAGCTGAAATAAAGGGTATTGAATACGACTAAGAAAAAAGGCCGCTGTTAGCAGCTAATGCCAGTCAGATAAGCTGACTGGCATTACTTTTTACCGCACAGTATCAGAATTCACCTGAACTAAAACTGTAAACGAACTGAATCTATCCAAAGCGAGGAAAGGTAAAGAACTAAGCAGACCGTCTTTGGCAGGGATGCCAAAGCCGAGCCTACAGGGAACGTATTCACGGCGTGTCTGCGTGAGCTTTGCCTTTTCCGCTGCAACTGAACCAACTCGTGAATAGATAAGCAGTTTTTGAATAAAAACTGCTTATCTGATCGGCATGAGCTGTTAGCAGCGGCCTTTTTTCGCCTGACCAGGTGGGCAGTGTTTGCCCTGATCCTGACCTTCGATAACAACCACTGGCACTTTCACTTTTGGCGGTTCCACTTTAACCCGGGGGCCAACCACTTCACAGCCGGTTAAACCTGACAGGGCGACTGCTGCGAGAAGACTGACGACTGTATTGCGCATCTGCGCTCTCCTTCTTGTTGTGTTGCGCAAATGCTAGCTGCTTTGCATTACAGATGCCAAGTCTGATCTGTTAATCATCGCACCTGTGACATCTGTGATAGTGGCGCTTATGTTTTTTCGGGTGACCGTGATAATGGCGCTCTTCCACCACAATAACGGCTGGGGCAGGCTCCACCACAACCGCAGGCACTTACATACGCGGCGGCTCAACCCAGACTCTGGGGCCTGATACCGCACAGCCAGATAACAGCACCACCGCTACGAATGGCAAAAGACTGTAGCTCAACTTCTTCATATGACGTCTCCTTTACCCTTAATCGGATAAGTAATAATCCACTGTGGCAACCACCCGCACTTTTTTGATGTATGGGGTATTGCTGTCACGGTCGCTGATACTGAACTGGCCCTGGCTGGCCGCTTTTATCTTGCCGAGCCGGCTGTCAGAATCAGCAGCAAACTTGGTGGCTACTTCGCGGGCATTGCGGGTGGCTTCTTCAATCATGTCGGGTTTTAGCTCGTTCAGACCGTTGAAAATAAACTCTGCTTTGCTGTCGTAATCCTGCCCGGCAATGGCGATACCGCCTTTACTCAGCTCCAATAAACGCGTCATGGCCTGATGGGCTAAATCGACATTTTTGCTGTACACCGTCAGGGTTGAACTGGCGCTGTAGCGCAATTGGCGGGCATTGGGATCAAAATAACCGGCCTGGCGGTCAACAATTTGTGGCGGCGCCACTGAAATTTCTGTAGCCGCGAAGCCCTGTAATTTTAAAAAGGCCTGCACTTGCTCGTTTTTTCGTTCAATGCTGGCGACCAGTTTGCTCAGATCGTTGTCAGCGTCGGTAAATTTAACCGGCCAAATCACCATGTCGGCGGCGACTTCGCGCTCCGACAAGCCTTTCACCTGCACCACTCGTTCCATAGCGCGAAAGTCCAGCACTGCATTGCCGACCACTGCAGCTGCAGCGATAAGGCCTGTCGATAAGATGGCGGCGGCGAGCCATTGATGATGTTGCATAACTACTCCTGTTCAGATGAAAGCCAGTGTAGGGTGCCGAGGCTGAATGCCGAATTAATCAAATTTCGGCTGGCCTCTGGCAGGAAGTGCATGGCCTTATTACTATAGACGGCCAGACATCTTAGGGAGCCATATACGTCATGCAAGTTGAACAACGGAGCATCACACTAAATACAGCCACGGGGCCAATGCGGGTCTATCAGTATCAGCCGCTGCAGGCAGCGGAGTTGGGCAGGAGTTATCCGGCTGTGCTGTTTTATTCCGAGATTTTTCAGCAAACGGCGCCTATCAGCCGCACTGCGACCTTGCTGGCGTCTCACGGCCTGGTGGTGTTGGTGCCGGAAATCTTTCACGAGTTAAACCCGCAAGGCACTGTGCTGGCGTATGACGATGCCGGTAAAGACAAAGGCAACCAGGACAAATGGACCAAACCGCTGGAGCATTACGATAGCGACAATCAGGCGATGCTGACCTACCTGAAAACTCTGCCTTATGTGCGGCCTGAAGTCGGTGCTTTTGGGGTCTGTATCGGTGGCCATCTGGCGTTTCGGGCCGCGCTGCAGAGCGAAATCAAAGCGGCGTATTGCCTGTATGCCACCGATTTACACAGCGACACCTTGCCCACGCTAACCGGCAAACAAACTCTGGCACTAAGCCCGCAAATTCAGGCTGAACTGGTGATGGTGTGGGGGAAACAAGATCCCCATGTGCCCGCAGCTGGCCGTGCTGAGATTTACCGGCAGCTAACCTCGGCCAACGCCAGGTTCAGCTGGTTTGAATACAATGCTGAACATGCCTTTATGCGGGACGAAGGCAACAGGTACGATGCGGCTTTGGCGCTGGAGAACTATCAACGCGCCATTACACTATTTAAATCTATGTAAATGTTTGTTAGGGTTGCAACCCTAATTTCATAGTGTTATCAGGAACTAAGATTAAAGGGATTTATATGAAAGCTTATATATTGGCATTTCTTCTTGCCGGTAGTTTATTTATGCCGCCTGTCTGGGCGAAAAATAATGAACCGGATTTAGTTACATTGCTCTCGCAGCACAGCAATTACACCGACGTTAAAATTTCACCTGATGGCAAACATCTGGCGGCGGTGATCCGTTCCGAAGGGCGCCGCTCTTTGGTATTTATTGCGTTGGACGGCTTTCAGATGACTGGTAGTGTCCGCTTTCCTGGTTTAGTTGAAGTGGGTACTTACCATTGGGTGAACAATGAACGGGTGGTCATCGAACTGGCGGAATCCGTGCTCTGGAATACCGAACCCCGAATTTTCGGTGAAATTTATGCGGTCAATTACGATGGCAAAAAATCCGAGATGCTGTTTGGTTACCGGGCCGGTGAGCAGCAGGTCGGAACCCGCTTTAAAGCCAAAGAAGGGCGTCGCGCCTGGGGCCGGGTCGTAGATACACTGGAACAGGACAATGACCACATCCTGATCACTGCCACCAACTGGAATGCGGGTGGCGATGGGATGGCTGAAATCCTGAAAATGAATGTGTATTCAGGAAAAACCAAACGACTAGCCGCAGCACCTGCGCCTTATTCCTCCATTATCACCAATAACAAAGGTGAACCACGTCTGGCTGTAGTCACCACTAAAACAGCTGGGCAGGATGTGTATCTGCGGGATAAAGACAAGTGGAACAAACTTCCTGCAGACTGGTTTGGTGAAGGGATCAATGTACTGGCAGTCAGCCCATCAGACGATAGCCTATTACTGGTGGATCAAAAAGACACAGCGATGCCAGCGTTGAGTCGGATTGATTTTACCGGCAAGCGAACTGTTGTTTTTTCGGATGCCAAAGTAGGTATTACCGATGTGGAGCTGACCAAAAAAGACAATCAGCCTTATGCGCTCCGGCTGGATGATGGCAATCCTGCTTATGTGCTATTGGACAAAACCATGGCGGAAAGTCAGCTTTTCAAGAACCTCACCATTGCCTTTCCGGGGGAGGTGGTCAGCGTCACCAGCCGCAGCAGTGATGACATGACTTGGGTGATTTATGCTTACAGTGATGTGAATCCTGGAGCTTATTTTCTGTACCAGAAAAAAGATAATTCGCTGCGTAAATTGATGGATCGTAAATCTGAGCTCAATGGGTTGCCATGGTCTGAAACCACAGCTGTGAATTACCCTTCTTTTGACCAGCTACCTGTGCAGGGCTATCTGACCAAAGCCAAAGGCCAGAGTAAAGCTCTGGTGGTGCTGATCCATGGCGGCCCACATGGCGTGCGGGATTACTGGGGTTTTAACGAAGAAGTGCAGTTACTTAGCCAGAGTGGCTATAACGTGTTGCAGGTCAATTTCCGTGGCTCTGGCGGCTATGGGGACGCCTTCCAGCGAGCGGGGTATGGCCAGTGGGGCGATGCGGTGCAAAAAGATATTAGCGCCGGAGTGCGGTATCTGATTGCTCAAGGCGTGGTGGATGCCAATCAGGTCTGTATTATGGGCACCTCGTTTGGTGGCTATTCCGCAGTCCAGTCTGCTGCCATAGACCCTGATTTGTATCGTTGTGCCATAGGTGTGGCTGGGGTGTACGAACTGGAACAGCTAAAATCGGATGGTGACATTCCGCAGCTTTCTTTTGGTGTCGCCTATCTGGACCAAGTCCTGGGGACGGACCAGGCCCAGCTGAAATCCTATTCGCCGGTATACAGAGCTGGTTCTATCAAAGCACCTTTGTTAATTATTCACGGTAAACGTGACCGCAGGGCACCTTATAGCCAGGCCGAAGCGCTGCGCAAGGCGTTGGATAAACAGGGCAAGACCTATCAATGGCTCGATTTTGATGATGAAAGTCATGGTTTTTACGCTCCGGAAAACCGGAAAAAGTACTTTGATTCGGTGCTGAGCTTTTTACAACAACACCTCAAGCCTTAATCAGGCTGGCGAAAGGCGGGCGGGCTGGTTTACACTAGCCCGTCTTTTTTTCAGGGCAGGAAGTTGCTGGTGTATTGTGCTGAGTTTGCTGCAGGGCGTTGCCGCTCTTGTACTGAGATAGAACAGGATTATTCCCTGCAATTGCAGCACAAACAGCAGCAGTGGTTGTCATTGCTGGCGCCATTTGCTCCTGAGCAGGTGCTTGCCCCTTACCCAAGTGCGGAGTCCGCCTTTCGCACCAAAGCTAAGATGGTGGTGTCGGGCTGTTCTGAACATCCGGTATTGGGCCTGTTATTGAATACAGGTGAAGCCGTCGATTTAACCTCCTGTCTCCTGTATCCCGCCGCCTTTGCGCCGGCCTTTGCCCTGGTGCAGCAATTTATTCAGCGCGCCCGGTTGCAGCCTTATCAGGTGGCTGAACGTAAGGGCGAACTGAAATTTATTCTGCTCAGTCAGTCCAGTTCCAGCGGTCGTTTTATGCTGCGTTTTGTGCTGCGTTCGCAAAACCACCTGGCGGCTATCCGCAAACATTTGCCCTGGCTGCAACAGCAATGGCCTGAACTCGAGTTGTGCTCCGTTAATTTGCAGCCAGTGGCGATGGCGCAGCTGGAAGGCGAAACAGAAATTCTGCTGACTGAAAACAGTTATCTGGCAGAGCGGTTAAATCAGGTGCCTTTGTATCTGACCCCACAAAGTTTTTTCCAGACCAATCCGGCGGTGGCAGCTGCCTTGTATCAGACTGCGGTGGACTGGACTGCTGATTTGTCGCTGCATTCGGTGTGGGACTTATTCTGCGGTGTGGGCGGTTTTGGCCTGCACCTGGCCAGCAGCAGGCCGGGTATTCAACTGACCGGTATTGAAATTTCAGCGGCAGCTATTGCCAGTGCCCGTAAAGCGGCTGCCGAGCTGGCACTGGAGCAGCCAGATTTTATGGCGCTGGATGCGGATGCCTTTGCATTGGCGCAGCAGCAAGCGCCGGATTTATTGTTGGTCAACCCGCCCCGGCGTGGTCTGGGATCGGTACTCTGTAACCAATTGCTAAAGCTGGCCCCAGAGTATGTGTTGTATTCCAGCTGTAATCCACAGAGCCTGGCCAGAGACCTGACCAACCTGACCGCTGACTACCAACTGGTGAAAGCCCAGCTGTTTGATATGTTCCCTCACAGCCAGCATGCCGAAGTGCTGGTGCTGCTGCGCAAAAAATAATTTGCAGTTTTTCTGTTGCTGTACCTGATCTGCTGCTAGGTTTTTATCAGAATTATCAAATGCCTGATATTCATACACCACTTTTCTTGGATTGGAACTAGGAGAACGAGGGATGCGTAAGAACCTGCCTGTTACCACTGTAGAGCGGACCTTTCCGAAAGAACAACAACTGATTTCTTCCACCGATATCAAAGGCAGCATAGTGCATGTCAACGATGCCTTTGTCGCGATTAGCGGTTTTTCCCGCGAAGAGCTGATTGGTAAACCTCACAATATAGTCCGTCATCCGGATATGCCGGAAGCGGCGTTTCGCACTATGTGGAGCTACCTGCAACAAGGTAACCCCTGGATGGGACTGGTGAAAAACCGCTGCAAAAACGGTGATTACTACTGGGTAAATGCTTACGTCACGCCTGTGACTGAGCATGGCAGGGTAGTGGGTTATGAATCGGTGCGTTCTTTACCCAGCCGCGAGCAGGTCAGCCGGGCTGAAGCCTTGTATCAGGCCTTTAACCAGGGCAAAAAGGTCCGCCAGGTCGCCTCCGAATGGCCGACGGATCTGAAATGGGAGGCCGTACCATTTTTGTTAATTTTGGTGGGTATAGTGCTGTGGTATTGGCAGGATGCCACAGACGCTATTTGGCTTTTTTTGCTCAGTACCCTTGGTGCTGTGTGGTTGGGGTTACGTCGTTACCGCTCTGCATTGGAGAAACTGAAGACGTTAAACCCCAAACCTTTTATGGACGAGTTGGCGGTGCTGTCGTACACCGAGGACAGTGGTCTGCTGGGTAAACTGGAAGTGGCGCTGATGGCCGAGCTGGCGCATCTGAATGCGGTGATCACCCGGATAGAAGACTCATCGACTGCGGTGGCTAATAAGGCCAGTTCTGTGATGAATATGTCGGTGCAGGCGGCCGACAGTATCCGGCAGCAGCAGCAACAGACAGAACAAGTCGCCACGGCGATGAATGAGATGACCACCACCATCGCCGAAGTCTCTGCTCATGTACAGGACACTGCGACCCAGGCTGAAGATGCCGACCAGTTGGCGCGGCAAGGGGCCAGTGTGGCGAACCAGGCCCGGCAGGCTATTTTGCAATTACAGCAGACGGTCAACAATATCAGCAGTTCAGTGGGCGAACTGGCGCAGCAAACCTCCACCATAGTGGCAGCAGCACAAATGATTGAGCAAATTGCTGAACAGACCAATTTGCTGGCGTTGAATGCGGCTATTGAGGCGGCCAGGGCTGGTGATCAGGGCCGGGGTTTTGCTGTAGTGGCTGATGAAGTGCGGCAGCTGGCGTCACGCACCACCAATTCCACCAAAGAGATTTTTGCCATCATCCAGCAATTGTCTGATAAAGCCAAAACTGCGGTGCAAGTCGCACAGGGCGGGCAAAAAGATGCTGAGCAGGGGGTGGCACAGGTCAACCAAACCGAACAAATGTTGTCAGGCATTACCACGGCGGTGACCAGCATCGCCTCTATGGCTGGTCAGATGGCTGCAGCTGTCGAAGAACAAGCCCATGTGGCGGAAGATATTAACCAGCAGTTGGTCAGCATTTCTGATTTAGCGGGCAGTTCATTGAGAGATGGCAATGCGGTCAGCGAGCTGGGCCGTGATTTACAGGCGACGTCTGAGCAACTGCACGAACTGGTTGAACGTTTCCGCAAATCTTAACGAAGCGCGGAGCTGCATTCTGCAGCTCCTGCTTTAGTGTTTCTGACAGCCTTGTGGTGGCGTTATGCTCAGCAGTTGCCAATGGTAGCTGTCCTGCTGACGTTCCAGCACAAAGACCTGACCGTAATCCTGCTCTGTTAATTCGGGGGCAGCCTGGCGGCTGAGTTGTGCCAACAAAGCTGGCACTGTGTTGCTATGTCCCACCACCAGACTGTTTTGACTGGTCGCTGCAAGTGCCTTAAGCAGGCTGCTGAAATCTGCCGCCGGATAACTTTGACTTTGCGCTTCAGGCCACTTAGACGCCATCCGTTCAGCTGTTTCCCTGGTGCGGTTTAAGCCGCTGTGCCATACCTGCAGAACAGGCGCAGGCACCAATGCCGCCATGGCCAGCGCTTGTTGTTGCCCACAAACAGATAAAGCTGGGTCTTGGCTGCCCGACTGTTTTTCGGCATGTCGTACCACCACAATCTGTTGCGGCCAGGCCTGTAACTGAAAGCAGGTCGCCATCGTCAGAAAGACTGCAATTTTTTTCAACAACATTAACCCCTTTTTTTCGGCTGATTCGTCTAATTCGCAAACAACCAACGGAGAAGAATGATGGCGAGCTTAACTTATACCCACAGTAGTCAGCAATTGGTCGTGGCAGTTGCTGGGGCGGCCGGCATGACCTTTTTACTTTTTGCAGTGATGCAGGCGTTGTTGGGCCAGCAGGCGGTGCCGGTATTTCGCCCAGCCACTGAGCCTGTCAGCCTGGCATGGGTGCGGCCGGACCGGCCAGTCGAACAAACCAAAAGGGTGTTGCCCACACCGCCACCACCAGCTCAGCCTCCAGCCACAGCCCAGCGTATCGGTCTGGGCGGCGAAGATCCGACACTGGTGGCTGTGGTCGCGTTGGCTTATGTGTGGCAGCAGGACAGTTATTATCAAATACAGACTGTGCAGCAAACAGGCTATCACGAGGTGCAGCTGCATCAGTTGTCTGCCCAGAAGCAGGTAACTGCGGTGCCTGGCTGGCAGCAGCGTTACCGGCAATACGAGCAGGCGCGGCAGGATCTGCAACAGCAGCAGGCGTTGTTGGGGCAGCTGTTGTTTGAACAGCAGCAATGGCAGGTGGCGGTCTGTGATCAATTGTTAGTGAAACTGGATCAGCAGCTGGCGGAGCAGTTGCGCCAGGATCAGGTGTGGCGCCAGGGTCAGACTGTCGAGCTGGTACGTGGACAACAAGGCCAGATCCTGGCCATACGCAGCAGCGCCCAGCCACTGCATTGTGCGGCAGGCTAAAACAGGCTGAGGAAAAAGTCAGGCTGAAGGCATCAGCAAAATTGAGTACACTGCCGCTAGTTTGAGCAGGAGTGTGTTGATGTCGTTTGACCCCTTACGTTATGTGGCGGCTTACCCGGCCAGTATTCAGCAGCAAGTGGTGCAGCTGGTGGAACAAGGCCGGCTGGCTACAGTGCTGAAAGGGCGTTATCCCGAACTAAGCCATCCTATTCAGACCGATCAGGCGCTGTATCAGCTGACCCAACAACTGAAACAGCGTTTTCTGAAATCCAGTGCTCCGCTCAGCAAGGTCTGCTTTGACAGCAAATTACATCTGGACAATAGTCTGGGTTTACACACACAAATAAGCCGGGTGCAGGGCGGCCGGCTGAAAGCCAAAAATGAAATTCGGATCAGTGCTTTGTTTAAAAAGCTGCCTTTTGCCTTGTTGCAGATGGTGGTGGTGCACGAGCTGGCTCATCTGAAAGAAAAAGATCATAACAAAGCTTTTTACCAATTGTGCCAGCATATGGAACCCCAGTATCATCAACTGGAGTTTGACTTACGGCTCTTTCTGACCCTGAGGCATCTGGAGACCCACATATGACTCAACCGGACTGTACACAGCTCTTTGTCTATGGCTTGCTGACCTTTCCTGTAATTACTAAAGCGCTGACAGGTCAGCAGTTTGCTCAAGCAGACGCTTTGTTGCCTGGCTACAGGCGGTATGGCTTGAGCAAAGATCTGGACGCAGGTGCGGTGCCGGTGTTGCTGGCGGACAGTGAGGCTGAACAAGCCGGAATGCTGTTGTCAGTTTTGAACGCTGACCATTTGGCGGTGCTGGATTTTTTCGAAGAAATCGACAGTGGTTTATACCGGCGTGAGCTGGTGCGGGTATACGCCAATCACCAGTGGCAGGACGCCTGGGTCTATCTGGCTGGGCCTTTGCTGGAGCCTTTTGCTTTTGGTCAGTGGCACCCTGAGCAGCTCAGCAGCGAGCAGGTGCAGCTGGTGGCAGAACAACAAATTCCTGAACTTTTGCAGCAATACCAGTTGCTGCAAACCACAATTAACCGCAGGGGCGAAGCTCCAAACTAAGGGTTCTGGTGTGAGATTAACTGTATTACTGGCGGGCGCCTTCTGTTTGTTTTCCCTCCAGTCTGTGGCCGCGTCTTTGGATCAACTGGCCAATGATTTTGACCAGCAGTTCCGGCAGCAATTAAAGAAAGCCAATGTGCCAGGCGCGGCTTATGCCATTGTTAAAGACAATAAAATCATCAAAGTCGGCGCTTATGGCGTTCGTTCTGTGGGTACCAAAGCCAAAGTGGATGCTTATACGGTATTCCGGCTGGCCTCGGTATCCAAAACCTTTACCGGCCAGCTGGCCTCTATGCTGGTGCATCAGGGGCGTTTTCAGTGGCAAGACCCGGTGACCCGTTATGTGCCCGCGTTTTCGTTTAAAGGTGCAGCACCGACGAAAGCATTAAAAGTGGAACATCTGGTGTCGCAGAGTACAGGCTTGTTTCCAAATACCTATGATGATTTGATTGAAGCCAACGAAACCCCTAAACAAATTCTGCCAAAGTTTCGTTATGTGAACCCAAGGTGTTCACCTGGAAAATGCTACGGCTACCAGAACGTGATGTTCAGCCTGATCCAACCGGTGATGGAAAAAACCACAGGACAAAGCTTTGAAAGTCTGATGGAGCAAAAGCTGTTTAAGCCACTGAAAATGCCAACAGCCTCAGTGGGTTATTCGGCATTTCTGGCGTCGAAGAACCGTGCTATGCCGCATGTACGGGTCAAACGGGGCTGGTCTGAAACCAAAGTGAACCCGAGTTACTACCGGGTCAGCCCGGCCGCCGGGGTCAATGCCAGTGTGATGGATATGAGCCAATGGCTGATGGCGCAATTGGGCCAGTTCCCCACCGTATTATCGCCGGTGATGCTGCAGGATGTGCGGCAGAAACGGGTGAAAGTGGCGGATGATTTAGGGGGGCGCACCTGGGGCCAATACGTCAGTACCTCGCATTATGGACTGGGTTTACGTATTTTTAATTTTGCTGGCAATGAAGTGTTTTATCACGGTGGTTGGGTCAAAGGCTACCGCACCGAAATGGCCTATTCGAAGCAAAAAGGGGTTGGCCTGGTGGTGCTGATCAATGCGGAAACCAATCTGGTCGGGGATATTTCCACTTACTTTTGGTCTCGGCTGTTAAACGCCAAACCTCAGACGAAAAAGAAAATGGCGGCGCTGATGCAACCGGAATTCACCCCGGACATTTTTGATGCACAATGGGAGCCTGAACTAGCAGAGTAGTTTCGGCGGCAACTGCTGCTATAATCTCAAACCGTAACTTATTCATTGTGAAGGAATATCAGTTCGTATGGCAAATGGCGCCCAGAGTCAGTCCGGTTATGTGAAGACGGTAAAAACCCTGCTGAGCAAAATTCATGACTTAACCCCAATCAATGACTCTGTCTACGAAGTAGCAACAGACTACTTCCGTCATGCCAAACAACAGGATGATAAACACCAGCAACTAGTGCAGCAAATCCGCCAGTTGGAGCAAAAGCTGGAGCAAGGCGATAAAAGCGATGCCTTGCAAAAGCAGCTTGCTGAGGCAACCTCTGCCTACAAACTCTACTTACGTATGCTGGATGACAGCCGGGTGGAACGCTTTCGGGCTCTGAAAGCAATCTGTCTGACAGTCCTGGATTTGTCGGAAGGGGACAGCTTTGAAGAAACGAACCAGCTCAGTTCCAAATTGCTCGGCACTATTCAGCTGTTGTCGCCCAGTTCAGGCAAGTACATGGCATCGGTCAATCAACGTCACAAGCACTTGTACAAAGGCATTTTAAGCCTGCGTTTACTGGACCGTTTGTTGCTGGATAATGAACTGCAAAATGATTATGTGCTGGCAAAAGTAAGAGCAGAAAAAGAAAAACTGGATTTACCTGATATGGGTTACAACGGCCAGTATTCGCCGTTCCGACACGATGTGCAGGTGCCTTTGCTGATGGCGGCCATGTTGCAGGATATTGGCACTTTTCACCCGGACGCTTTGCATATTCTGCGTGGCCCCGAAGGCGATTTGAATGAGTTTCGGGTGCTGGACGATGCTGACCGGGTTGAACTGCTGAAAATTAACTATCAGGAAACGCTGAACTATGTTGTTAAGGGCCTGTCCTGTGACCGCTATGTCGGCAATTCGAAAGAAGAGCGTGAACTCTTTAATAAAAACGAGCAGGACAAGCTGAACTTTGTGTTTACCTTGCTGAAAAATGCCATCAAGCCAGAAGGTGGGGTGGGCAACCTGCTGAAGATCCCGCAAATCTATACATCCGTCGTGTTATCCACCAAAGCCAACCACAGTTATGAGTCGCTGCCTAAAGCGGCATTGGTGCTGCAAAGTGGGGTGGAGCGGGGCTATTACCATAAAGCCGCCGTCGAAGCGCTGCTGCAAATCACTGGTATGTTTCCGCAAGGTTTTGGTATTACTTATATTCCGAAAGACTCTGATAAACGTGATTTGGACAGATACGAATACGCCGTGGTGGTGTCCTTGTATCCGGCCGCGGCCGATATGCCGATTTGCCGGGTTGCCACCCGTAATCTGACCTTTAGCCAGACGGCGTCGAATGTGGTGATCAGCGTGGAAAATAATCTGTATTTCCCACAAGCGCGGAAAAAACTGGAAGTGATGAGCAAAGAGCGTCTGCTGGAAATTCTGAGCAAGCTGGTCTCCAATTTTGAAGAGCGGAAGAATATGGATCTGTTACCAAAGTGCTGGTTTCCCGATGAGTATTTTTCCTATGGAAAACACCAGAACCTGTGGAATAAGACCAGCACTGTGTCTAATTGATGGGGCTGTACCCAACCTCTGAATTCAGGCAAAAAAAAGCCCGGCGTAATGCCGGGCGAAAAAAAGCGGTCCAGGGAGATAGTTGTAACCGCTTGCGCTAGTACAGAGATGCCAGACCTGGCAAAACCGGGAAGTTAATCTGTCGCTAGCCCCCTATCGACCCCCACCTTGGCAAAATGTTCAATTTATCTTGCCTGATACGGCGTGTTGGTCGTGGCGCCAGCCCCAGCTCAAATTCAATAAATGCAGTATAACGACGCGGTGTTAGTTGATAAAACGGTTTAATTTGATGGTACTCATCAAAAAAACTGTTTAATTAACGGGCAGGTCTTTTAAAGGATATGCTCAGCGTTCCAGGCTGAAGGCCAACCAGGTCAGCAGAGCAACCTGATTGGTTGGCAAAGAAGGCATTGTAAAAGAGACGTCTACAGTCGCCTCTCGGTTAACAGCGCAGGAAAAAGCAGGCATAGATTTGTTGCCGGTAGCAGTCAGTGGTTTTGAATTCCCGATAACCTCGCCCTGGCGCTATCGCGACTAACCACTCCTGTTGCTGTAAGCGGATTTTCTCTGTGCAGGTTGTTTCCAGTGCCCGCTTCAATAAATCTGCCGGCAATTGCAGCTGGCTCATCACTGGCCACAATAGCTCTGAACTGGACGCCAGTACTTTGCCTGAGGCTTCGATAAAGCAGGCGGAAAAGCCATCACGTACTTCACCTTGCCCGTTTTTGGGGAGAACATCGGTCAACATTGCACTGAACTGGGGCGCACTGTCGAATGCCAGTGCGATACCACCACAAGCTTGTTGGCTGTGTTCCGGGAAAATAGCTGCCTGATAAACATAAGTGGCCCGGCCTTGATACAACTCGCTGGGCTGAAATGGACTGACGTGATAAAGCTCTGCTGCATCCAGTTGCAGGCAGGCGTCAGCCGTGACTGAGGCCGGTAATTGCGGCAAGGCCGAAGGCACGGAGCAAGCCAGTATTTTCAGTGTCGGATCAAACAAATAGATGCCGGCATAGACACTGTACAGTTGATTGATATAACGCAGTTCTTCAGCCAGTTGCTGCTGCAAAGCGGCAGGGTCTGGTTGCTGCAGTGCGCTGCGAAAACGAGGGTTTTGTGCCCACCAGCGGCAGTCGTTGGCACGTTCATATAAATTGCGCTCCAGCATATCTGCGGCTTGCACCGCCATGGTCTGCAGCTCTTGCAGCTGGCTTTGCAGCACAGTCTGGCTTAACTCGCTGACGGAGCTGCTGAAGACCTGATGCATATTGCGACCAATGCCACGGATAGCATCCAGCACAGGCACAAACTCACTGGCGGCTTTGCGCGCTGCAGCGATCACCCCATTGAGCACAATCAAATCTAGCTCGTCACTGACCCTTAATGAATCCTGGCGGATTTGCTGCAGCTGCGGGAACAAAGCGCCGACGTCCAGTGTTAAGGCCGACGATTGTGCCGCAGGTTGGCTGAGTAGCTTTAACGGCGTCCAGAGTTGCAGTTGCCAGCCGGGCCCCAGGTAGCCTTGATAACCCTGACTGAGCGCCGGACTGACCAGATAAAGCTCACCTTCCAGCGTCTGAAGGCAGCGTTTTGGCAGCAGGCTGACCGGGCTGTCCAGCTGCTTGCTTTGGAATAACAATCGGCCTTTGGAGCTGACCAGCCGAAAGAACTGCCCCAGCTGGTCAGGCAGCAGCTGCTGGCTGATCGCCTGCACTTCATTACTGAATTTAAAACTGAGGCAAAGTACACCCAGCACAGCGCCGCTGGCGCCGGTCACGGCCTGCAAATACAGCAGCGCATTGTCTTTATCGGTAAATAAGGCGCTGGGGCCGCAGTACTCGACAAACTGGCCTGGTGTGGCCAGCGCCTGGTTCAGGTAGCTGTCGATGCCTGCAGGCTCCGTCCGCTGGTCTTGCAGACGGCAGAGTAACTGGCCTTGCGGGCTGAACAGCAATACATCGTCATAGACAGAATAAAAGCGGCAGTAGAGGCTCAGATGGTGCTGCAGCTGGGCCTTATCCCTTGGCTCCGCTTGCTGTAAATACTGGCTCAGTACGGCGTCTTTGGCCAAAAAGCCAATATCGGCGGTACGTTCAAACAGATTGCGGGTCAACAGATCCAGTGCCAGCTGCACGCAAGCCTGGTCGGCCTGCAGTTGTTTACGTCCTTGTTCCTGCAGCAGTTGTTCCACCAGATCCTGTTGCAGTTCTTCAAAGCGCAGGCGGGTTTCGTCCATACTGTCGAGAATAGTGGAACCCACTTTCAGACAGTTGATTTTGCCAATCAGACTGACTTTGCTCCACCAACTGTTGAGTTGTTGCAGCTGACTTTCATGCTGACCAACATTTTGAAAACACAGTTTCAGTTCATTTTTATATTGCGTAAGGAATTCTTGCATACAACAACTTCTTCAGTGGTACTGCCCGGTTGATCCGCCGAAGTTTATGCAAGGCTGTTGCCAATTTTTTCAGATTTATTGTTTTTGTTTTTTCAGGTACAAATCCAGATAAAAATCCAGACTGATACTTGGGTTGGTTTCGGCAAACTTTTGCTTCTGGCCTGGTTTAAATTTCCAGCTCAGTGGCGTCATCTCCAGTAGCGCCAGCAGTTCAGCGACAGGGACCTGTTGCAGTTGATAACTCAGCTGTTGCCTTTGCTGATGGCTGAACCCCTCCAGTTGGGGGATCGCGTCGCTATGCAGTCTGACATCTGGGTACACCTGTTGCTTCAGTTCCACCAAATGCTGCGGGGCCGCACTGATAGCAAGCAAGGCCGCACCATCTTTACAGACCCGGGCCAGCTCCTGTGGCTCACAAGGGGCACAAAGTTTAAGCACTGCATCAAAACTCTGGTCTGCAAAAGGCAGATGCCAGGCGCTCGCCACGCAATACTGCACGGCTGGGTAGGCTTTGGCGGCATAACGTACGGCAGTTTTTGCGATATCGAGCCCATAAACGGCCGTTTCGGGCAAGGCCTGCTGCAGCCTGTTGCTGTAATAGCCTTCTCCCGACCCCAGATCCAGCAGGGTGGCTGGATGCACAGATGCCAACAGCTGGTTGACTGCATCTGACAATGGCTGGTAATGCCCGGCATTGAGGAATAAGCGCCTGGATTGCATCATCTCAGCCGAATCACCCGGCACCTTGGAGTTCTTTTGCTGCACAGGCAACAGGTTGACATAACCTTCCCGTGCCCGATCAAATTGATGGCGGTTGACGCAGGCCAGGCCCGCAGAATTGGCGCTCAGCGCTTCAGCACAGACAGGGCAGCGGTACATCAGAGCTCCCGCTTTTGCAGTAAGTCCCACTTGTTGCCATAGAGGTCCTGAAACACCACCACAGTGGCGTAAGGCTCTTCCCTTGGCGCTTCCAGAAACTCAACGCCGGTTTGTTGCATACGCTGGTAATCGCGGTAAAAATCATCGGTTTGCAAAAACAGCCAGACGCGACCGGCCCCTTGTTGACCAATCTGCACTTGTTGCAGAGCGGTACTGGCTTTGGCTAACAAGATAGCGCTCTCTTTGGCGCCACGTGGGCGAATCACCACCCAGCGTTTGTTTCCTTGCGGGCTGTCTTCCACCAGTTCGAAGCCCAGTTTGCCAAGATAAAAGGCCAGTGCCTGATCGTAATCATCAACCAGCAAGCTGACTAAGCTTAAGTATTGGTGCATGCAAAGACTCCGCGCGGAAAAGGGCTGTATGCTACCCCTTCGTGTGGCAGGGAGCCAGAGATTTTGCCGTTCATCACCGGCTGACGTTATAATCTGCCTCTGTTGTTGCCGCTGACGGCGCTTTGAGGAATTCACCCATGTCGACCCCTGAATTGGAACTCTGGACCCTGGACGAACTTTGTGACCATGCGTTTGTCATTTTTGAAGAGCTGGCTGAGGAGAACCTGAGCCCGGCAGATTTTCAGCTGTATCTGCAGCATGCGGACGCTTCAGCTTTTGTGGATCTGGTTGACGCGACCGCGGAGTGGGAAGACTGGTTTGCGGTTGAGCTGGAACCAGAACTGCACTTGGAAGCCCGTATCGGCCTGGCAGAGGTGGCTGGTCAGCCAGAAATTCTGCTGGCCCGTATTCTGCTCAGTAAAGAAAAACACGAAACCCTGTGCCATGCCCGTTGGCGTGGCCAGGAGTAACAGGCCTGCACTGCAAAATGGTATTGAATTTTTCAAATCCTCAGTTTGCCTGCAAGCATAAAACGCCTAAACTAAGAAAATCAGCTGGTTATATGCGTTTAATGCAGTGAGGGACGCTGTTTGAGTCTGACCAAATTTGATTTCAGTAAATTTTTCGATTTGCAGGTGCTGGTGATTGAACCAGACCCTGCTGCATCGCATTTGATGAAGCAAATTTTGCAGGGCCTGGGCATGAAAAAGCTCGATATGGCCCGTTCTGCAGAGGAGTTGCTGAGTCTGGAGCATGCCGCTCCTTATGACATCATTTTTCTCGATTACGACGCAGATCCCGGCCAGACTGGCCAGGATCTGGTGGAACGTATTATTGATAAACAGCTGCTTAAAGCCTCCAGCCGGCTGGTGCTGCTGGCCACTCCGAATGATCGTCTGCGTTATGCGCTGGATTACCCCTTTCATCAAATCAGTCTGTTGGACCGACCCTACAATAAATTCCATATCGACGATGAGCTGAAACAACATGTCAAACTGGCTCCTTTTCTAGAGCCTGTGCTGACACTGGTGCAAAAGCGGCGTTATGTCGACGCTTTTAAGCTCATTACCGAACTGCAGCAAAAAGCCGGTGCTGACACACCGGCTCAGCTGTTACCGCTGAAGGTGGCTGTGTTACTGGAACTGGGTGTGTTTGATGCCGCCAGCGGCCTGATTAAAAATGCCTGTGCCCGGCAACAGGGTTGGGCATTGTGGGCGCAGTTTCGTATCGATTATGAAAATGGTGACTTGGAACCTTGCCAGGAATTTCTGCAAAACCCTGCGGACGAACTGCAGAAATACCAGGAAAAACGTGAATACTGGTCGGTGTTCCTGGCGTTGAACCAGAACGACTTTACCGGCGCCGCCCAGATTGTCAGTCAGATCCCGGCCGCAGGTATGTCGCTGCGAATGGCTCAATTAGTGCAATTGGTGTTGGTATTGGCTGGGCAGGAAGATCAGGCGATTGAGTTTATTGAACGCAAACGTCGCTTGATTGGCTCTGGCTATGGTTTTTGCGCTTTGAGCCTGAGTTTATGCCGGGTGCTGTTGTATCTGCATCAGTTTAAACAGCGCCATACCGACGCCTTGTTGCAGCTGCTGAATCAGACCTTTAAACAAGTGGTGGCAGATAAAGAGGTGCAGTCGTTTGCCGCCGAAGTGGTCTGGTTGCAGGCGAGCTTAGTGCAATTGAATTCCGGCAATGCGGCGGCAGAAGAGTTTATTGAACGTCAGCGCAGTCATCTGGAAAGTATGCAGATGTCGTTACCGGCTTTGTGCCACGCGGCTGTACTGCTGCATCGTCTGGATAAACACCAGGCTGCTTTTGAGTTAATGCTGCGCGCTAATCGTTTGCTTAGTCAATTGCCGTACACCACGGCCCGGGTTTACGTTGAAGCTTTGTACCGTCAGAGTTTTCAGTTGATTTACCCACCCGAACAGCGGGCAGGAGCTTGTAGCCGGATGGGACAACGCTATCAGCAGGATACAGAGCTGAAACTGGCGGCCAAAATGTATTACAGCGCCTACCAGTTGGCACCAACAGAAATGGACTATCAACTGCAACTGGCCCATTTACTGAGCCAGCTGAAGCTGACCAAATTTAAATCTTTTCAGCTGCCTTAGATGTCGCTGTCGTCACTTCGGCGGATGGGGATGGCGCTGTCCAGCCCTGTTCCAGCAAATAGGCCAGCCGTACTGCCGCCTGTTGCAAGCGTTGCTCCAGTTGCGGTAAATGCGCAGCGGTGTACTGCTGATCGACCAGCATACCTGGCTTGTAACCCTGATAAATCAGTTTGACCAGCATCACCGATTCATTGGCCCAGTCCAGCACATTGACCGACTGCCACTGCTGCTGTTTCGCCAGTAAGTCCTGGTACAGTGCTTGTTGTTTCTCATCCGCGCTGTAACCGGCCTGCTCCAGAATCACGTAATCCCACACGCCGTGCAGGTTCGACGGTTGGCCATTGAAATACACTGCGGTTTTGTTGCCCCCCAGGTCGTTGGCATAACCGGCGTGCAAAGGCTGGTGCAAATCGCCGACAAAATGACCGGTGAACAGCAGTGCTTCTAACTGCGCTCTGGATGGTGCAAATGGCACTAACTTTTTGCTTTGCTGCGAAATAGCCGACAACACACAGCCTTTTTCCGGGCAGTGCGCCATGCTGACGCTGTTGTCGGTGCGCTGAATATTGACGTAGTGCCACATGGCTGTGTGTTTGTATTCAGGTAAAGCCCGTACCTGATCTGGCCAGGAGCAGGCCTTGCCAAAGTGTTTTTCCTCATGAAAGGTCAGCAGCTTATCCACTTTTTGTTGGGACGCCGGGCTTAACAGTTTGTAAGCCATATCGCAGACCATTTGGTGGCCAACAGGACCAAAGGCGAATGCCGGAGCTGCGCTCAATGCCACTACCAACGCCAATAAATGTCTCATCTTATTCCTCTACCCGTTGTTCTATCCGTATCTGTGAATGCTGTTGCGCCAGCAGCGGATCCAGCTCCCGCAAGGCCTGCTGCATTTGCTGTTTCAGCGTATAAGGCGGGTTAATGACCAACATGCCCGAACCGGTCATGCCAAAGCCTTCGCTGTCGGACAGTGGGCTGTATTCAATCCGCAACTGATTGCGGATACCGGTATTGGCGATGGCGGTCAGAAAGGCTTCAACGGCGCTGCGTTCTATCACCGGGTACCAGATGGCATAAGTCGCCTGCGGAAAGCGCTGATAGGCCTGCTGCAAGCCTTTTACCAGATCCTGGTATTCGGTTTTCAGTTCATAAGGTGGGTCAATCAGCACCAGGCCACGTTTGGCCAATGGCGGCAGCATGGCTTTAATGCCGTGCCAGGCATCCATTTTTTCAATGCGGCAATGGCGGCGCTGGACAAACTGGCTGGCCAGGATCGGGTGATCGGCTGGGTGCAATTCTGTCGCCTGAATGGTATCGCCTGGGCGGCATAACTGCGCGGCAATTTTGGGAGAACCCGGGTAAAACTCCAGGCTGCCGTCGTTCAGGCTTCTGACCAATTCAATATAAGCGGCCAGTTCAGGGCTTTTGGCCTGGTAGTCAAACAGTCGACCTATGCCGGTTTGGTATTCCGCGGTTTTCTGCGCTTGTTCGCTGTGCAGGCTGTAGAAACCAGCTCCGGCGTGGGTGTCATGGTAGCAAAAAGGTTTATCTTTTAATTTCAGATAATTAAGTATGGCTACTTGCACCAGATGTTTGACCACGTCGGCATGATTGCCGGCATGGTAGCTGTGGCGATAACTCAGCATAAAAAGACCTGCTCGAAAACAAAACGCAAGCATACTGGCTGGCGCGTGAAAGGCAAGCTTTGTGCGGCCTGCTACTGTGGTGGAACGCGACAAACTGCTACACTAAGCGCCATTTTTTACCGCCTTGGATCCACTATGACCGAACACCGTTCCAGCAAACGTCGACCTGCAGCACGTTCTGAAAGCTCAGGCCTGATGCAAAAACCCTGGGCCGCCAAGCCACTGCAGGAGTCAGGCAGTAAAAAGCCGGTTTCCGCCAAAGTACTGAAACAAAACCGCAGCGAAGAAGCCAAAATCTATGGTGAAAATGCCTGCCGGGTTGCCTTTGAACAACGGCCGGATGCACTGGTCCGGCTTTATCTGAATGAGCAGCTGGCGCCGAAATTCGCCGATTTAATGAAGTTTCTGGCGAAGTCCAAAAAGGCTTACCACATTGTGTCTGACGATGAACTGGAGAAGATCAGTGGCAGTCAGCATCACGGTGGTGTGGTGTTGTTGCTCAAACGTAAGCCGGTACGTTCTGTCGCTACCTATCTGCAGCAACCGAAAAAACGCGATTGTCTGCTCGCGCTGGATGGGGTGGGTAACCCGCACAATCTGGGCGCTATTGCCCGTACCTGCGCGCACTTTGGTATCAGCGGTATTCTGATGAAAGAAGCTGAACTACTGGCCAATGGCGCCGCCGCCCGCACGGCGGAAGGTGGGGTGGAGTTTGTCGAAGGCTTACATTGTGACAGCCTGCCGCTGGCGCTCAAGCTGTGTAAAGACGCGGGGTATACCCTGGTAACCACCTCCAGCCATGGCGGTGAATCCCTGTATAAGACTAAATTGCCGGCCAAAGTGGTGGTGGTGTTTGGCGAAGAGATGTTTGGCGTGTCGCAGTCGGTGGCCAAAGCGGCCGATATTGCGCTGCAAATTCCCGGTACTGGCCATGTTGAATCGTTAAACGTCAGCGTGGCGGCCAGCCTGATCCTCGGCGAGTGGTATCGCCAGCAAAGCTAGCCTTGTTTAGCTTTACGGAAGTTAAAACAGCAAGCTGGACCAGCAAGACTGCAAAGGACTGGTTAGCACAGGTAAATAGGCGCCCAGTGCCAATATACTGCTTAACGCCATAAAGCCGAGGCCTGCGGCCCGTAATTCGGTTTTTGTCATGCTGAATGTCCTCCTGCTGCAGTGACTATGCAGCAAGGCTGCGCAGAAGTGGCAGGCGGACGTGACCAGAGGCGATGAAAAGGGATAAGCGGAAAGCCCGGAGCTTAAATCCGGGCTTTGACTGAAGCAGGATTAGTCCTTGTTCAGCTTGACTTCGCCTTTAATGTCTTTGATCTCCACTTCACCTGAACCATCTTGTTCCAGAATAAAGCTGCCCGCTTGCTGCACGCTGATACTGCCAGAGCCGTCGGAGATACGGACAGTGCCGCCCACATTGCGTAGGTTAATTTCCCCGGAGCCGTCGTTGATCGCTACATCACCCGCCACCTGTTGCACCTCGATTGAACCTGAGCCATCGGTGATAATCAGCGAACCGGTCAGATTACTGATTTGGATGCCACCGGAGCCGTCTTCAATTTTGACGGACGCGCCGCCGTGAAGCTGAATGTCCCCTGAGCCATCTTCAAGGTCGATATCGGCTGTCATGCCACTGATGCTGATATTGCCTGAGCCGTCGTCCAGGTCCAGCAGCAGCGAGGCCGGCACTGTCACTTCCAGATCAATGCGCGGAGACTCACCGGTACAAATACCAAAGCATTTGCCGTCCGTCTTCGCCATTAACATGGCATGATCACCTTTGCTTTCCAGGCTCAGCTGCACCTGAGATTTATCCTGGTAATAGAGTTTGGCGCTGACATCAATCTGGCTTTGGCCTGCTTTGCCAATAATACGCAGGTTACCTGCCTGGCTTTCTACGGACAGTGTTTTAATACCACTGCCGCTGACAAACAGCTGCTGGCTTTCTTGGTGGGTGGGTTCAGGGCTGGACGCATTAACATGCACCACACAAGCGCTCAGCAGCAAGGGAACCAGGGCGACGGGAACTATTTTTTTCATCAGACTCTCCTTTTTTATTAGTCTGCCGTATAGCCCAGCCTGAACGCAAAGCTAAAAATTACATCTATTCAAAGGGTTATACTTTGTTACTCTTTAATGGCCACAGCGATGCTGTCAGCAGGAGTTATGAAGGGAGGGGCGGCTGCTAAGGCAGGAACGGGCAAACTGGCACTGCGGTAACGCTGTAATAACAGTTGAACCCGGCTGACATAACGCTGCGTTTCGGTGTAAGGAGGAACGCCCTGATACTGCCTGACTGTCTCAGGGCCGGCATTGTAAGCGGCCAGCGCATGCCCAAGCTGATTGGGGAAACGTTGCAGTTGCTGCTTCAGATAAGCCGCGCCTGCCTGAATGTTTTCTGCGACATTCAGGCTGTCGGCCACCCCCAATTCCCTGGCTGTGGCTGGCATTAACTGCATCAGGCCCAAGGCTCCGCTGGAGGAACGGGCCTTGGGGTCAAAGCCTGATTCTGCATGGATCACCGCGCGCAGCAGCGCGGGGTCCAGTTGCTGCAAGCGGGCGGCTTGTTGTATCTGTGGCTGATACTCGGTTAAAAACAATGGGGTCGTTGTCCAGTCCAGCTGTGCTTGGACCCTACAGGCCAGGCAATCGTATTTTCTGAGCAGAAACCTTGTGCCTGCTGGCGCTTTGTCGGTGAATACGGTGATACCTTTGCTGTCCTTATACTGGTACACCAGCACAGGTTCGGCTGCACAGAAGCTGTGGTTCAGCAAAAAAAGCGCAGCGCCAAGCCAGCTAATGCCTTGAACTGTCACAATTTGCCCCCATGCTTTGAGCTGAGTTTCTTTCAGTCTAGTGCAGAAGTCTGGGCTGGCAGTGTTGCTCAGTCAGGTTGAGTTTTGTTTAATCATTTAAATTGATTAGATTTATGGATTTAATTCGTTGTATTAAATAATTCAGTCGGACTACACTGTGCAACATCTGATGTATGTTCAATTTCACTAACCAACATGGAGTATGACAATGTCTTCTATTATCAACACCAAAATTAAGCCGTTTAAAGCCACTGCTTTCCACCATGGCAAATTCGTTCCTGTCACTGATCAGGACCTGGCTGGCAAATGGTCTGTTGTGGTGTTCTACCCAGCTGACTTCACTTTCGTATGTCCAACTGAGCTGGGCGACCTGGCTGATTTCTATGCCAAGTTCCAGGAAATCGGTGTTGAAGTGTACTCAGTTTCTACTGACACTCACTTCACTCACAAAGCGTGGCACGATGCTTCTGAAACCATCAAGAAGATCAACTACCCAATGATCGGTGATCCAACTGGTACTATCACCCGTAACTTCGGTGTGATGATCGAAGAAGAAGGTCTGGCTCTGCGTGGTACTTTCGTGATCAACCCGGAAGGCGAAATCAAAGTTGCTGAAATCCACGACCTGGGTATCGGCCGCAGCGCTGCAGAACTGTTCCGTAAAGTTCAGGCTGCTCAATACGTTGCAAACCACGATGGCGAAGTATGTCCAGCTAAATGGACTCCGGGTGAAGCGACTTTAGCTCCATCTCTGGACCTGGTTGGTAAGATCTAAGTCTGAAAAGACCATGGGGCTGACCTCCAGCCCCTCGTTATAAAAGCTGGCGCAGGCCGCCAGCTTCTTTCCGAATTAAGTATGTTTTGCCCGTGGGATTTGTCCCGCATGGCGAAGCTTTGCCGAAAAGGCAGTAGCAGCAGACCAGTAGTGGCAGCAAAAGGAGTCGAATATGTTAGATGCAACCTTAAAATCTCAGTTACAGACGTATTTGCAATACCTGAAAAGCCCGGTGGAGCTGGTTGTTGCATTAGATAACAGTGATAAAGCCGGTGAAATTAAAGCCCTGGCTGCGGATATCGCTGGCTTAAGCCCGCTGGTGTCTGTCAAAGAAGAAACTGACATCACAGTCCGCGCACCGTCGATGGCTGTGCGTGGCACAGCGAAAAACAGCCTGATCCGTTTTGCCGGCGTGCCGCTGGGTCACGAGTTTACTTCACTGGTGCTGGCCTTATTGCATTCAGGTGGCCACACCATTAAAGAAGAGCAGGCGGTGCTGGAGCAAATTGCCGGCCTGACCGATGAACTGAACTTCGAAGTTTTTGTGTCCTTAAGCTGCCAGACCTGCCCTGAAGTGGTGCAGGCGCTGAACGTGATGGCGGCAGTGAACCCGAAGATTAAAACCACCATGATTGATGGTGCAGTGTTCCAGGACGAAGTGAGCAAACGCAACATTATGGCGGTGCCTACTGTATTCCTGAATGGTCAGCAGTTCTCGCAAGGTGCAATCAGCCTGACCAATATCCTGAACAAAGTGGACAGCAATGCGGCAGCCCGTCAGGCCGAAGCACTGAAAACCAAAGCCCCCTACGACATGCTGATTGTCGGTGGTGGCCCGGCTGGTGCGTCAGCGGCGATTTATTCAGCCCGGAAAGGCCTGCGCACTGGTGTGGTGGCTGAGCGTTTTGGTGGTCAGGTGGCGGATACCGTAGGTATCGAAAACTTTATTTCTGTGAAAGAAACTGAAGGGCCAAAACTGGTAGCGAATTTAGAAGCCCATGTCCGTCAGTATGAAGTGGACGTGATGAACAGCCAGAAAGCGGTGAAGCTGAGCCAGGGCACTGAACATCTGGAGCTGGAACTGGCCAACGGAGCGGTATTAAAAGCCAAGAGTCTGGTGTTATCGACCGGAGCCCGCTGGCGCGAAATGAACGTGCCGGGAGAAAAAGAATACCGTGGTAAAGGCGTCGCTTATTGCCCGCACTGTGACGGCCCGCTGTTTAAAGGCAAAAAAGTGGCGGTGATTGGTGGTGGTAACTCTGGGATTGAAGCCGCACTGGACTTGTCACTGATTGTTGAACATGTGACTGTGCTGGAGTTTGATGCCAGTCTGCGTGCAGATGCCGTGCTGGTGAAAAAAGCCGAATCTACGCCAAACATCACCATTATTAAACAAGCGCAAACCACAGAAGTGCTGGGGGATGGCAACAAAGTGGTCGGCCTGCAGTACACAGATCGTGCGACAGGTGACAGCAAAACAGTCGAGCTGGCAGGTATCTTCGTGCAAATTGGCCTGGTGCCAAACACTGAATGGCTGCGCGGAACTATTGAGCTGACCAACCGTGGTGAGATTATCGTCGACGGCCATGGCAAGACCTCATTGAATGGTGTCTATGCGGCTGGCGATGCCACCAACACCCCATTTAAGCAAATCATTATTGCGATGGGTTCTGGTGCCACTGCAGCTTTAGGTGCTTTCGATCACCTGCTACGCAGTTAATCCACTGAAACTATTCAAAAGGGCTGGTTTAATACCAGCCCTTTTTGTTTCAGGCGGCTTTGGACGCTGGCGTTACAGCCCCTTTGCTGATGGTGTAGCCCAAGGCAAAATAAATCATCAGGGTGTGAAACACCACCACGCTAAAAAAGCTCAGCACTGCATCGCTTAAGGCAATCGCCTGCATTGAACCGACACTGATAAACACCAGCGCCGCCTGCAACAGTGCGTCCAGCATGGCGAGGCCATAGGTGAGCCGTGGCCGGTCTGACAGCTGTAAAGGAGGATGCTGGCCCTGGTACCAGCGAACCAGCCAGAGGCAGAGCAGTGGTGGCGCCAGCACATCGGCAACAAAACCCAGCCGGACAGGCTGCACCGCATGAAGCAACGCCACACCGAGTAACACCACAATGCTCAGCGCCAGGTAACGGGGTAGAAAAAACAGTAACATCAGCACACTCCTGCAAGCCAAGATAAAGCCAGCATAAAGCACAGGCTCCTGGCTGGCGTTACGACTTAAGTCGTAACTGTGTTTTCTGCCAGCATCACTTTGTTGCGGCCCTGATGTTTGGCCTGGTACAGCGCCTGATCGGCCAGCTGCAGCCAATGTGGCCAGTCACGGGCCTGACTGGTGCAGGCAATGCCAATAGAAGTGGTGATGGTTTTTTCATCCGGCAGCGTTAGTTGTTGCCAGATGCCATGGCGGATTTTTTCTGCCAGCTGATGCAAATCAGCCAGCTGAATGCCTTGTACCAGAATGACAAACTCTTCGCCGCCATAACGATAGATTTGGTCTTGCTGGCGCAGCATCTGGCGCAGCAAGGGGATTAGCTGCGCCAGGATCTGATCCCCAGTCTGGTGGCCATATTGGTCATTAATGCTTTTAAAGTGGTCGAGGTCGAGCAACATCAAACCTGAATCGTTACCTGAGGTACGATAACGCTGCATGGCACCCGAAAGCTCATCGGATAGATGATGCCGGTTACGGGCGCCAGTCAGTGGGTCTATGGTGGCCAGTGTTCTAAGCTCATTGCGCTGAACATGAGTGCGGTATGCGAAAATATAGGCAAAGACGCAGGTGATTAATGTGGTAGCGATAAAGACGACAAACTGAAAGGCGCTGGCAAAGATGTGGCTTTGGTTGGACAGGTAGAGCAGGGCAATAGCCGTCAGCATGGACAATAACAACCAAAGAGCCTTGAGTGGAGCCACCAGAAAAAACAGAAACACCATCAGCGGGTAAATCCAGTACAACGCATCTGAGCCGAGTTTATACACCACAGTGACGGCGCCAATACAAAATGCCAGCGCCATCATCAGGCCAGGTCGCTCAGTATCACCAGTGCGCCAGGCCCATTTTACTGAAAGCGTGCAGGTACTGATCAGCAGCAGGTCGACCGTAGCGACCAGATAATCTTCACTGACCAGTCGGTAGAGTACAAAAGGTACCAGGGTGCAACTGGCCAGCACGCCGACCAGTGTCACCATCATCAGGTAAAAATCCTGTTTTAAACGCTCAATCAAGCGGCAACCTCTTATCCGTGGGTTTTTGCTTTAGTTAATCTGACAAAGTTTTTCACCTGGCACAAGCACGGCCTTGTTTTAATTGCGTATTTTACCCGTCAATTCGGCCAATGCCTGCAGTTGCTGCTGAATCAAGCCCTGAATTCGCTCGTCCACCAGTTCACCTGCGGCGTTAAAGCTGTCGCCAAAGGAATTGCAGAACACTTCAGGCTTATTCACCAGATGCAGGTCGAGGAAGACACAGACCTGACGCAGATGGTATTGCGCCCTGGAGGTGCCCATACCGCCACCTGAGCCCATAATCGCCGCAGTTTTGCCGGCCAGCACGCCATTGTTCGGTTCGCGGGACAACCAGTCGAGTGCGTTTTTCAGTGCAGGCGCGATAGAGTAGTTGTATTCAGGGCTCGCCAGCAGCAGCGCATCGGCGGCGGCAGCCTGAGCAATCAGTTTCGTCACACTGTCAGGTTTTTCGGTTAAATCTGAGTTGTAAAATGGCAGCCCAGACAGGTCTGCCAGTTCAATCTCAATGCCTGTCGGCGCTTGCTGCATTGCATACTGCAATAAAGCTTTGTTGTTGGACTTTTGCCGTAAACTGCCACATATTGCCAGGATCTTTAAGCTTGTCATAGGTCTCTCCAGAATGAGTCACAAAGCCCAGCTTAGGCGCAAACTGGCAGATAAAGCCAGCTTTTTGCGTCACATTCGGCAACATCCGGGAACCAGCATAGTCGTTCTAGCACAACGGGCTCCTCACGCAATACCGCGTTGGATGAGGGCAGCCACTGCTGCAGTAGCTGTTGAACCAGGCGCTAATAGTGCTGCTCAGGGCCGGTCAGTCGCAGTCTCAGGTAGCTGCCGCCGAATAACTGATAGGACTGCAACGGCTGCAGTTGTTGCGCTGGCGCTCTGCTTAGTTCTGCAGCCAGCGCAAAAGGGGAGCGGTCAGTGCTTGCAGTGGCTGGGTCTTGCCACCATAAGTTGAAGGTCCGGCTGACCGTAGGTGGCAGTTTGTTTTGCTTACGCCACTGAATAAACTGCTGAATTGTGCTGCCAAGTTGCTGCATCGAACCATGATGGTTCAATAGTGCCACCGTCAGCGGCTCCAGCCAAAGCCATTCTGGATCTGTCACCCCGGCAGGCAGCAGGCTTTGGCCTGGCGGCAGTTGGGCAGTTTGCCGGCGAAACTCAGATGGCGCCATGCCACTGTGCTGTAAAAAACTACGGCTGAAGCCTTCCGAGCTCAGAAAACCGCAATGCCCGGCCAGCTGATGTATGGCATCGCTTCGGTACTGCAGCCGGGCACTGGCTTTGGCCAATCGCAAAGCGCGAATGTACTGACCAACGCTTTGCTGGTATTGCTGTTTAAACTGTCGTTGAAAATGCCATTTGCTTAAATGGACCCGCGAGGCCAGCAAGCTGGTATCCAGTTCGGTATGCAGGTTCTGTTCAATAAATACCAACAGTTGTTGCCAGAGATCGGTTTTAGCCATGACCATTTTAGCTGCCGCTACCTTGTGTAAACTGGCTGGCAGGTTAGCAGTAGCGGCCGTTAACGGCCATGACCAAAAGTGCGGACTTGCAGTAAATCTCAGGCTAAAGGCGGTGTTGGAAACAACTCTGGGTTTAAAAACGGGATCAGTGCCAGGATCAATGCCTGATGGTAGACCGAACTGCGGCTGAGTTTGTCCTGGGTTAACAGCGCAATAGCGCCGCCTTTTTGTTTCACATTCTGCTCGGCGAACATGGCGTCCATCACATCGCCCAGTTCCTCGCCTTGTTGCAGTGCCGTCAACGCTTGCGGTGGCAACATCAGGCTGGCCGAGCGGGCTTTGCCGTACATGCCTTGGTGCTCGACCAGCATCCAGGCAAAGGTCATATCGCCATCTAATCCGGCTTCAATCGCGACTTTGTAGTCGGCATCAGCGTGCAGCAGCGCCTGCAGCCGGTTTTGTGCGCCCAGCAGGGTTTCGGCGCTGGTCATCGGCTGCGCGGCGACACCGCTTTCGGTGGCAATACCACAAACGGATAAATTGGCGCGGCCGAAGACGTCGGCAAAGGCAGATTCAACAGCGCGGATTTTGGCTGGGTTGGCTGAGGCGACCAGAACGTTCATTCGTTACATCCTTACATACAAGGCCGGCAGTATAAATCTTTTGACTGCAGGAGCCAAAGCTGAAGGTGTCAGATTTTTGGCCACTCAAAGGGCAGTTGATGCTGAGCCAAAGCCTGCAGCAAAGGGGCTATCGCTGGTTGATAGCGGGCCCAGCGCCCCACGGCTTTGGTATGGATGGCTTCGCGCACCTGCACTTTAGAGGCGGTCGCTACCGGACTTTGGTTTTGCTCTGAGGCAAAACAGCCGGGCTCTGGCGTCAGGCCACAAAACTGCAGCAATTCATAAGTTTGTTGTTCGGGCTGGCGCACCAGCTCTTCATAGGACTGGAAACGAATTTGTGGCAACTGCTGCCGTTGCCAGAACAAAGTCCAGTGGTAAAACCCGGCATAAAAGGCGGCGGTGTCTTTCAGATCAAACACATAGCTGTAATAAGGGTTATGCAGTGAAAACAGCGCACGGTAGTTACCAAGGCAGGTATCGGCCGGGTTACGCAGCATCCAGATAATCTTCGCCTGCGGGAAGGCCCGGCGCAGCAGGTCAACGTAAAAGAAATTAAATGGCAGCTTGTCGATAAAATGGGGCTTGCTGCCCGTCAGTACCCGGCTGCGTTGCAAATAACGCTCGGCAATAGCGGCTGGGTCCAGCTGATAAGCGCCGGCCAGCGTAGCCGGGTCTAACACGGTTCGGCCCGGGCTTTGCGTCAGCTCTTTCACTGCGGTGGCAAAATCCTGCAATTCGCCGGCCGATTGCACCTGGCTGTGGCTGCTTAAAATCCGCTCCACCAAGGTGGTGCCGGAGCGTGGCATGCCAATGATAAATATCGGTTCTGTGCTCAGGCTGCCACCTGTGGCTGAACTGGCTTGTTGTGCCAGTTCCGTGAAGGCAGGAAACAGCTGTAACAGCTGCTGGACCGCTTGGGCTGCGCTCTGCCGTTTTGCCTGTTTGGCGGGGTGAAGCACTGCCAGAGCTTCGGCATAGTCACCCACAGTTTCCAGACAGCGCGCTAAGGCATGGCTGCGGATCAGGCGCTCTTCCGGCTCAGTCTGCTGCTTTAACATCTGTTGCAACTGCGCGCTATGCATGGTGGCTTGTTCGGCGCTGTCGAGTTCGGTCAGCGCGTACCAGGCAGCGCTATGGCTCGGATCCATGGTAATTGCGTGCTGTAAGGCGTTGCGGGCCCTTGTAAAATCGCCATCAAACTTTAGTGCTACCCCATAGTTGTAGGCGTAAGCCGCGTTGTCCGGCGCAAGAACTGTGGCTTGAGCAAAGTAGGCCAGAGCCGCCTGATGGTCTCCAAGCCGGGTCAGCGCAACTCCAACTATATCGGCCCAAAGCGCATTAGTTAGCTGACTGGCCACCAGGGGTTTGAGTAACTGTTTGACATCTGCCATCTGCGCGAGCAGGCTGCACACCTGAATAAGTTGTACCCTAAACTCCGGCGCATTACGTAGTTTCAACGCCTGGACTAACAGGGCTTTGGCTTTATGCAGCTGCTGATGTTCCAGCTGGATCAGTGCCATCAGATAGTAGCTGTCAGCCAATAGCGGTTGTTGCTGCACCAGGCCTGCCAGCAACTGGTAAGCTTGTTGCCACTTTTGCTGTTGCATCAGGGTTTTGGCGTGCGTCAGCGCAGGCAGGGTGATCGGTGATTGCATCAGTCTCTCTGTAAAAAAAACAAAGCGCCTTCAGGCGCTTTGTTTATATCGCATTGCCGTTAAAGTTCAAACTGATAGTTAAACTTCAGGCCCAAGGTGCGAGGCGTCAGAATGTAATGGCCGTAGTTGCGCTGCAGCGCCGGGTCATTGCTGTTCATCTCGTCAAAGCGGGCCAGACCCATATCGCCACGGTCACGGCGGGTGGCAGTAAAAGCATATTTATCAAACAGGTTGTCGATATAGAAGGTCACCGACCAGGCGTCCTGTGCCAGCTTGGCGGAAAAGTTATTCACGGCATAACCAGGCAAGGCTTCACCGTCGGCACGCAGGCCAACTTTGGTGTAGACATCGCTTTGGTAAGTGACGCCGTAGCTCAGGTCCAGCTGGCTGTCTTCGAACACATCCGTCTGGTAATTCAGGCCAAAGGACAGGCTGTGCTCTGGTGAGCCCGGCAGGCGATCGCCAGCTTTCCCGTCGTAATAATCCTGCAGTTCAGTGCCTTGCTCATCCACCACGGCAAACAGGAAAGGTGCATCTGAGGTCAGCTCTGCCTGAGTGTAGGCATAGGTGAGGTAAGTGCTGAGTTCACCGGTCAGCACGGCGCGGCCAGAGAACTCGATGCCCTGAGCTTTGGCAGCACCGGCATTGGTGATGATGGGCTGCTGACCATTGATGGTGGCGCCTGTGACCTGGGCGTCATCCCAGTCCACCCGGAACAAGGCCGCGTTTAAGTGCAGTTTGTTTTTCAGCCAGCTGGATTTCACCCCAAGCTCATAGTTGGTGGTGGTGTCGGCCGCATACAGGCGTTCATTCGGTAAGGCACAAACGCGCTGACCCCCTTCCAGATCTTCCGGTGTACAGGCGGCTACGCCATTGGAGCCACCAATACGGAAGCCTTCACTGACCGTCAGGTAGACCATCAGGTCCTCAGTCAGTTTGTAATTGGTGTTAAATTTCAGCAGGTTGCCATTGTCTTTGGCACTGGCCCCTTCGAAGTCCAGAATAATCTGATCCGATGGAGCGCCATCGAACACCGAGTTGTACAAAGGTAAATCAACCGCTGAGGCTGAGTTCACGCTGTAGCGGTAGAAACGGGTACCCAAAGTGGCTTGCCAGGCGTCAGTCAGCTGGTAACTCAGCTCACCGAATACGGCTTTTTCAATCACTTTAGTTTTATCAACGGAAATGTATTCCAGTGCATCCGGCCTTGGGTTGCCACCGGTCTCCCAGACGTTTAGCGCGTACTGGTCAAACCCAGGCGTAAATTCTTTACTCAGGCCGTCAAACTCGTTGTTGCTGTAGTAGCCGCCAACAATCCAGCTTAAGGCGTCATCGCCGCTGGACACCAGGCGCAGCTCCTGAGTAAAGGTTTCATCCTTTTCATCTTCAAAGGTGAAAGCAGAAAATGCCGGGAATTCTTCGTAGCCGTAATCCAATCGGATCAACAGGTCGCTCTGGTCACGCTGGCCTTGTTCTTTGGAGGTGGCAAAGCCGGTGGCGGACACCAGTTCAGCGAAATCCAGATCCACTTTCATTTCCAGGCTCAGCAGTGAATCGTCCAGGTCGTTCGGCTCTTCATAGCGGTAGGCAGACTCGTACTGGCCAATCTGTGGTGCTAACGGATTGTCGGCGCCCAGGCTTTGGTAATGGCTGATCGAACGGCCTTCCGCTTGCTGGCTTTGGTAGTAGTAGTTCAGCGTGGAGTCGAACACTTCGTTTGGTGACCAGCGCAGCGCAATGCGGCCGGTCAGTATTTTTTCGCCGTTGGCGTCGGCTTTGCGGCGCAGGTTGGTGTCAACCTGTTCGGCATTGGTCCAGTCCGGATCGGTCAGGCTGATTCCAGGCTGACGCACCAGGTAGTTGTAATCAATAAAACCCGGGTCATTGACGTAATTCAGTGAGGTACGCAGCGCCAGTGTGTCACCGGACAACGGCAGGTTCAGGATAAAACCGCCTTCAGAGCCCTGACTGTCGCTTTCGGCATTTTGTGAAATGTCACCAAAGACGGAGCCGCTGGTCACACCAAACTCAGGCTCCTTGGCAATATAACGGATAGCGCCACCTAAAGTACCTGCGCCGTACAAGGTGCCCTGAGGGCCAATCAGTACTTCCACCCGTTCAATATCAACCAGGCGTAAATCCATTTGCACCGGCATTTCGCCCAGGTAAGTGGCGACAGTGCCACCGTCCGAATCCGGACCTGAGGAGTTGGTGTTCAGGCCACGTACAATCAGCGGTGTGCCGTCACGGCCACCTAAATCCGGCACTGTCAGACCCGGTACCCAGCGGGCCACGTCGGCCAGCTCTGTCATGTTCTGCTGCGCCATCACGTCATTATCCAGCGCTGTGATATTCAGCGGCGCATCCTGCACTGTGCCGGCACGACGGGTGGCGGTGACACTGATTTTTTCAATTTGTGCCTCTTCGGCATTGTGTTGCTGTTGAGCCTGTACAGAAGGCAGAGCGCTCAGCGCGGTACAAACCGCGACGGTTAACAAATGGGGTTGGAATCGCATGAATACGGCCTCGAATTTCCTGACGATTTTTAAGTCGCGCGGATAAAACCATAAGCCGGAGCACAGCTCAAGGGCATATCAGTAAAATTGAATGTAAATTTGTAATTTGGCGGGTGCTTTTGCGGTTTTTCTGATTTTTTATGCGAAAAATCCGGAAAAGCTGTTGGCATTTCCGGGTTTTTATTCAGGTTAACGGCTTGTGATAAAGGTTAACCTGCCAGGCCGACATAGACGTTCTGTACGTCATCATCGGCGTCAATAGCGTCGAGGAAGGCTTCCACTTCGGCGCGTTGTTCATCGGTCAGGCTGCTGACCGGGTTATTCGGCCGGTACACCAGCTTGGCCGAAGTCACCGTAAAGCCATGCTCAGGCAGGGCTTTGGACACGGCGTCCAGATCGGTAGGTTCGGTCAGGAACAGGGTTTCACCTTCGTCTGCCGCTTCAAAGTCCTGGGCACCAGCTTCAATAGCGGCCAGTTCCGGGTCGGCGTCCGGGCTGGTTGGTGAGGCTTCAATGGCGCCTAAATATTTAAAATCCCAGGACACTGAGCCTGATGTCCCCAGCTGACCTTTACGGAACAGTACGCGGATACTCTGGGCTGAACGGTTTTTGTTGTCGGTCAGACATTCCACAATCACTGGCACCTGATAGGGCGCAAAACCTTCGTAGGTCACGGCTTCGTAGTTAACCGGGCCATCCAGCAAGCCTGCGCCTTTTTTAATGGCGCGTTCCAGCGTGTCACGCGGCATAGAGGCTTTTTTCGCCGCTTCCATCGCTACCCGCAGTTTAGAGTTCATATCCGGATCCGCACCGTTACGGGCAGCAACCATAATCTCTTTGGCTAATTTGGTAAAAATACGGCCTTTGGCGGCCGCAGCGTCTTGTTTATGTTTGGCTTTCCATTGAGCGCCCATAAGTCGTTCTCGCTGTTTTTTGAGTTTTAATGAGAGTGACCACAGTGGTCATCGCAGTGGTGATCGTGGTCGTCGTCGGCAAATTCCTCGTCGCCGTCCTGGTGTTGCATCACACCCCAACCATCGTTGTAACCGCCGAATTTTTTGGCGAATTTATCCAGTTCTGTTTCTTTGGCGGTAATAGTGGCATGCTCTGGCAGCATGTTCAGGCTGACAATCAGTTCCCATTGGTCCAGATCGTTCAGGTTCAGTTCCACTTCACCATCCATCGCGCTGCCAGCTAACGCGGCCAGAGCCGATTCAGCTTTGGTCTGGTCCGGGAACACCAGATAAAAATCCAGTGCCAGCACCTGGCTCAGGTCCATGCCGGATTCAGCCATCGCCTTGAGCATATCGCCGTTGCCATCATCAGGAAATTGCATCTTTCGTTCTCCGCACTGTTAAGGGACCGGCGCTTTATCTGTGCCGGAAAAAGTGCGGCGATTATAACAAGTTTTTTTCGCTCGTGGGTATGGCGGCACTGGCGCTGTTTTTATACGTTGATGGATACTGAATGACAAATGGGCCTGCGGCGATGAAAACCACAGAATTTTAGAGCTAATCATGAAATTATTACTGATCCGCCATGCCACGGCGGATGACCGCAGTTTGGGCTTCCCGGACCGCAGCCGTCAGCTGACCGACAAAGGCCGGCAACAATGCCTGCGGCTGGCGGCGTTTTTGGCTGGCGCAGAGCTGGGTGCCGGGTTGTTGCTGTGCAGTACCTTGTGTCGTTCACTGCAAACCGCAGAGATACTGCATCGTCAACTCGGCTGGCCAGCGCCGCAGCAAGTCAACTGGCTGGATATCTACAGTCAGGCCGCAGTGCAACAGCAGGCGATCGCCCATTATGCCGGGCAGGGCACTGAACTACTGGTCTGTGTCGGCCACGAGCCTGATTTGTCTGCGCTGCTGGCCAGTTATCTGCAGACAGAGGCCAGTTGCTTTCGGATCAAAAAAGCCAGTGCCAGCTTGTTGCAGCTTGATGGATCTCAAGCCTCGCTACTTTGGTCTTTGCCGGTGGCGCTGATGTAACGGGCTTTCGCCTGAGCCGGGTTTTGCTCGATGGCGGCTTGTACAACGAAGTGCTGTAGCTGTGGCAAAAAGCGCAGAAACAGCGGCTGAATTTGCGGCTGCAACTGTGGCAGCTCATCTGCGATGGCGGCATAAATACCGGTGCGCTGTCCACGAAGTGCCAGTGCCCGAATGGCGTGTTGCACCCCTTGTAGTGTGGCGTAACTGCCAAACCAGTCCTGTTGCAGCACTTTTTGCATCACCACCGCCATGCCGGTGGGCATCTGCGGCAGGTCTTGCTGCAGCTGACAGTAAAGCTGGGTTTTATAGGCAGAAAAAGCTGATTGATTCCACTCTGCCCAGTGACGAATCAACAAATGATCGAACAGCAAATCCAATGCAACCGGGGCAAAGCGGCGCATGGGGGCGCTGAAAAGTTGCCTGGCCTGGCGAACTTCGTCCGCCCGGTCGGTAAACCAGTCCACCGCTCTGTGGTTATATAAACCTGCCAGCACGGTTGGAGGCTGTGCAGTTAAATCCACACCACGGCAAAAATCGCCCAGCAGGTTGCCCACTCTGGAGCCTGTGTTGTGCTGAGCCAGCCATAAATGTGCCAAATAATTCATTCTGTCGCCGTCTGACCTCAAAAGAGCATTGTGCTTGAAGTTGCCTTGACGTGGAATATGCGGCTTGGAATATGCAGATGAATCTGCCAGACAGATCAGGTAGATTAAAACCTGATGGAAAAATGAAGGGGCGTGCATGAAACATTTGCTACTGCTACTGCCGGTATTGAGCCTTGTGGCCTGCAGCAGTATCAGTCAACAGGAATGTCAGTTAGGCGACTGGTTTGCCATCGGAAAAACCGATGCGCAGCAGGGCATTGAAGCCAGCAAGTTTCGTAGCTATCAGCAGGAATGTGCCAAACATGGGCTGAGTTCAGATTTTCAGGCCTATCAGCAAGGCCATGCGGCCGGTGCGATAGAATTTTGTCAGTACGACAATGGCGTGTTGTGGGGACAGCAAGGCAAAAGTTTCAATCCGCTGTGCAGCGGTGCGCTGGAAACTGAATTCAGGCTGGGGTATGAACGTGGCCGTCAATGGTATGGCGCCAAGGTAGCACTGGAAAACCTGCAACAGGTGTTTGAGCAGAATAACGACACCATTAAAGAGCTGGAACAACGCATCGACAGCAATACCGATGCATTAGCTGCTACTAAGGATGTGGAGCGCAAACAAGAACTGACGTCAGAAAACAAATCCTTGCGTAAACAACTGGGCCAACTGCAGCGTTCACAAGGTCAGTTGCAGCGTGATTTGCAGCAGGCCGAACTGAATTTTAGCCTGATGCAAAAGTTGGAGGGGTTATGAGGGCGGGCCGGACCAGCGTATTTTGCTTACTGATGTTACTGCCTGCTGTGGCAGCAGCGGCACCGCGGGATCTGGTCTGGAACGTCGAGAAAACGCTGATTGCCGGTGCTGATGTGGTGATCCCCTATGACGCCAAATGGCCGAAACAAAGTGCCGATATTGTGGCGTTTGGCGCCACCGGCCAGGTGCCGGCTGGGGTAAACTGCAAACTCGAATTGCTGGTGCAGCAGGATTTACTGCTGAGCTTACCTTGTACCAACCTGTATAAATTACCCAAACCGGTGCGGCTGGTACCGGCGATGCGGGTACAACTGCGGCTGTATAACGCCGCCTTTCCAAGCGCGGGCGTTAAAATCGAATTGAGAAACCGGCTGATACTGGATGTACCTCAAGCCTGAACGACCGGGCGCTTAGCAGCAGTGCCTGCACCGGCGGTCTGAGCAATACCTGCCAGAATAATCAGACTAACCCCCAAGGCCTGGCGCAGCGACAAGGGCTCGCTAAACAACCACCAGGCACAAAGGACCACCACCAAAGGTTCGGCATAGGCCAGGGTGCCATAGACCCGCGCCGGCAAATGAGTCAGCGCCTGCACCGCGCACCAAAGCGCCAGGGCTCCGGGAAATAAGCCAGCCGCAATCAGCCAGGGCCATTGTGCTGCACTTGGCGCATTCTGTTGCAACATAAAGGGCAAGGCACAGCAGGCCCCCACCAGCAACTGGTAAAAGGTACTGTTTAAGCGGTGTTCCGAGGCGGGCACTTTTTTATTCAGTAATAGAAAAGCGCAATAGGTTAGCAATGAACCCAGCGCATAGCCAAAGCCTGCTGAAAACTGGCCGGATTGGCTTGAACTCAAGTCCTGTAACAGCACAAAACCGAAAAAGGCCAGCAGGATCATCGCCAGTGAAAATACAGTCAGCCGTTCCTTAAACCAGAAATGCGCTATCAGCGCAGCGCAAGCCGGAGCCAGATACACCAGCATAATGGCCAGCGTCAGGGATAAAGTCTGAATGGCCTGCAGGAAACACAAAATAAAGCTGGCCAGTAACACGCCATTGAGCATCACAGTCCAGTGCGGGGTTTGGCGGACTAACTGTGTCTGGCGGCTGCCCAGTAAAAATAAGCCGATGGCGACTGCACCAAAGGCCAGCCTTTAGAAGGTCAGGCTGGCAGCATCCACCTGGCTAAGCCGGGCTATCGGGCCAATGCTGGCCATCAGGGCGGCAGAGCTAAGCGCCAGCAAGGGGTACTGAATTCGGGCTAACCACATAAAATGTCACCGGAAAAAAGCGTACTGTACAAAGTGGCCAGACTATTTTCAATCTGCCACCCTCAGGGCAAATTAATTTTTTAAATCAGTCATTTGCTCTTGCGTCATATCAAACCTTGGCTAGCCTGTTTACAGGGACAACTTGCGAGGTATTGCGATGTTCGGTTTTCGTACCAGTTCAGATGATGTGATCGACGCGATCAATCAGACTCAGGCGGTGATTCAGTTTGAGTTAGACGGCACTATTCTGGAAGCCAATCAAAATTTCCTGGATCTGATGGGCTACGCAGCCTCAGAGGTGAAAGGCAAACATCACCGGATTTTTGTCGAACCCACCGAAGCCGCCAGCAGCAGCTACCAGAGTTTCTGGGCCAGTTTACGCGCTGGCCAATCACAAACCGCTGAATTCAAGCGGCTGACCAAAACCGGGCGGGAAGTCTGGATCCAGGCGTCCTATACGCCGATTAAAAGTGGCGGCAAAGTGGTGCGTATTATCAAGTTTGCCACCGATGTGACAGCGCAAGTGCTGGCCCGTGCCAATATAGCGTCGCAGCTTGACGCTATTCATCGGGCTCAGGCTGTGATCGAGTTTAACCTGGACGGCATTATTCAATTTGCCAACGCAAATTTTCTCAATCTGATGGGTTACCAATTGGATGAAGTGGTGGGTAAACATCACCGGATTTTTGTCGAATCGCAGGAAAGCGCCAGCAGTGCGTATGCCCAGTTCTGGCAAGCGTTGAAAAAAGGCCAGTACCAGACGGCAGAATACAAACGGCTGACCAAGTCCGGCCAGCCGGTCTGGATCCACGCGACCTATAATCCGATTAAAGACCCGAATGGCCGGGTGTTGAAGATTGTCAAATTTGCCAATGATATGACCGCCCAGGTGGCGCAGAAGCAGGAATTCAGGCTGCTGTCGATGGTGGCCAACGAAACCGATAATGCGGTGACGATTTCTGGTGCTGACCGCAAAATTCAGTATGTGAATAAAGGTTTCTGCGCGATGACAGGTTATAGCCAGCAAGAGATCCTTGGTCACAATCCGCGTGATTTTTTGGTTGGCAGTAAAACCGACAAAGCCACCACCGAACGTATTGAGCACGAGCTCAGCGTGCCCAGAGCTTTTTATGATGAAATTGAAATCTACCGCAAAGACGGCAGTTCGCTGTGGATCTCGGTGACCAGCAATCCGGTGCATTCGGACGCCGGTGAGTTGCAAGGCTATATCGCCATTCTGGCCGATATCAGTAAAGTCAAAACTGCAGCATTAGAAGCGCAAACCCGTTTTGATGCGATTAGTCAGTCCAATCTGATGGTGGAATGGGATGAGCTGGGCCGCTTACTCAACATTAATTGCTATGCCGAGAAGAAATTGCAGCTAGGCAAAGAGGAGTTGAATTCAGCGCTGGCCGACTGGAAAACCTTCTTATCGGCAGATTTGCAGCAGCAGGTGACTTGCGGAAAAAGTATCAGTACAGAGGTGCATCTGGTGGTGGGGCGAAGACAGATTGGCCTGGCCGCCACCTTTTGTGCCGTCTTCGACCCTTATGGTAAGTTACAGAAAATTATCATGTTTGGCCCGGATATCTCAGAGCGGCTGACGGTGGTGCAAACCAGCGACCGGGTTATGAGGGAACTGATCAGCTCAGGCCAAAGTATTAATGTGATGGTGTCCACCATTAACAGCATTGCCGACCAGACCAACTTATTGGCGCTGAATGCTGCCATTGAAGCGGCACGGGCTGGTGAGGCCGGTCGTGGTTTTTCTGTGGTGGCGGATGAAGTGCGCACCCTGGCCAGTAAAGCCAGCGCTTCGGCCAGCGAAATCAACGGGGTGGTGAGTAAAAACCAGTCGCTGCTCAGCGACTTATCCAAAACGCTTTTTCAGCTTAACAGTGGTAGCAGTAGCTAAATGCAAAGTCGTACAAAGTTAAAAAGCGCCAGCCTGGCAGTCATGCTGCTGATGCTTGCGTCACCGGGTGTGCTGGCAAAAGGATCCACCGCAGCCGCCAATGTTACAGTGTTGGAACCGGCATTTCAGATGCCGGGTTTGCAGCGAAGCCGCATCCTGCGGCTGTATTTACCGCCGGATTACCAGAGCTCCAACGATTCTTACCCTGTGCTTTATATGCACGATGCACAAAATTTGTTTGATGCCAGCACTTCCTATGCTGGCGAATGGCGGGTGGATGAAAGTCTGAATCAACTGGCGCAGCAAGGGCTGAAGCTGATTGTCGTCGGCATCGACAATGGCGGTGAATTTCGTAATCAGGAGTTATTGCCTTATTCAGGGCCGCCTATTGGTCAGGCGCAGGGCGATCAGTACCTGCAGTTTCTGGTCACTGTGGTGAAACCTTATATTGACCAGCATTACCGGACCAAAGCCGATGCCGCCAATACAGGGATAATGGGCAGCTCGATGGGCGGACTGATCAGCCATTATGCGTTACTGAAGTACCCGCAGGTGTTTGGCCGCTACGGGCTGTTTTCACCGTCTTATTGGGCGGTTGGGGCTAATGTGCAGCAGTTCAGCCAGCAGCTGCCATTGCCCGGGCAGCGATTGTATTTCTATATGGGCTTGCAGGAAGGCGGCAGCATGGTGCCTGACATTGAGCGTTTGGTGCACAAGCTCGTGGCTAAAGGGATGACGGCGCAGCAGGCACAGTACCGATTGGTTGAAGGGGCCGATCATAATGAAGCGGCATGGGCGGCTGAATTCAGCCGCGCCGTGTTGTGGTTGTATCAGGGCAAGGTGCTGCCCTGATGATCGGTCGTTAAGGCAGGTCAAACCACAAAGCTTCCACCGGACCTTCCAGGGCTTCTGCACTCAGGCTGCTTAACTGAGCCACTTTAATACCGTCACCCGGTTGCAGACGCTGCTCACCTAACTGCAGTGAACCAGTGATCAGATGCAGGTAGTAGCGACGGTCGGCTTGCACCGGTAATGCCAGCTGTTCGCCTTGCGGCAGGATTAACTGATGCAAAAAGGCATTTTGTTTCATCTGTAAACTGCCATCCCGGCCATCTGGAGAAATGATCAGGTTCAGGCCGTTTTGACGCTCAAAGGCTTTTTGCTGATAACCCGGGGCGCCGCCAAACTGATTAGGCTGGATCCAAATCTGCAGAAACTTCAGGTTATTGCTGTCACTGGCGTTAAATTCGCTGTGATAAATACCTTTGCCTGCGCTCATCAACTGAAATTCACCGGCTGGCAGCGTTTTGATATTGCCTGCCGAGTCTTTGTGCGCAATTTCTCCTTGCAGCACATAACTGATGATTTCCATGTCCTGGTGACCATGGGTATCAAAACCTGCAGCTGGTGCCACTTCGTCGTCATTAATCACCCGCAGTGCCGAGAAGCCCATTTGGGTCGGGTCGTAATAACGGCCAAATGAAAAGGTATGTTTGCTGTTTAACCAGCCGAAACTGGCCGCGCCACGGTCTTTGGATGCTCTGAATACTAACATGGGACTGTCTCCTTGGACCGCACAGGGCCACTCAGTGTTCAATTGAATTGGGTTCGTAATGGCGGCCCCGCAGGGCCGCGCTTGGAGGTCTTACTGGTTTAACTTGCTGGCAATCAGGTTGTCGACAGAGGCTTTGCCTGCACCGCTCAGCAGCAGCGAAACCGAAGCCGCCAGCAGGGCTAGGCCAAATTCGTAACCGTTATTGCTCATAAACAAGCCGTTCTGGATATGCACCGAGAAGATGGCTACCAGCATGGCAACCGTCAGTGCTGCGGCTGCCGGACGGGTCAGCAGACCCAGGATCAGTGCCAGGCCACCGAAGAACTCTGCGGCACCAGCCAGGAACGCCATCAGGATGCCTGGGCTTAAGCCAATGCTGTCCATCCAGCCACCTGTGCCTTCCAGGCCGTAACCACCAAACCAGCCGAACAGTTTTTGCGCACCGTGGGCGGCGAAGATCACACCAACCGGAACCCGTAACGCCAGAGCGCCAAAACCTGCATTGCTGGAAAAAATTTGTTGTAAAGTTGCTTTGTTCATTTTCACTCACCTTAAATTAATTGACCTTTGGTTTGGTCCAAACGCCGTTTATTTACTGCCTGTCGTGCTTGGATGTATGTACTTTAGTTGGCTTTACCTCTGACGAAAAGCGGAATAAAATCACCTCAGTGTTCAAAAAATTTGAATAAGGAAGTCGCATGGCCAATCACCCCATTCTGACGCTGGATGCGCTGCGAGCTATGGACGCCATTGCACGCAAAGGCAGCTTTGCTGCAGCGGCAGAGCATTTATACAAAGTGCCTTCGGCTTTGAGTTACACCATTGCCAAGCTGGAAGCAGACTTAGACGTGCAGTTGTTTGACCGCAGCAAACAAAAAGCCCAACTGACACCCGCAGGGCAATTGTTGCTGGAGCAGGGTAGGGAATTGTTGCAGGCTGCCAGCCGTTTGCAGGATGCCATCAAGCAGGTGGATACCGGTTGGGAAACACAATTGGTGCTGGCCAAAGACAGTATTGTGCCTTATGCGCCAGTGCTTGCGTTGGTGCAGCAATTTATGGCGCTGGGCAAAATGACCGAAGTCAGCATTCGTGAGGAAGTGCTGGGCGGTAGCTGGGAAGCGCTGGAAACCGGCCAGGCCCAGCTGGCCATTGGTGTGTCTGCCGAAATGCCCAAAGGCCGTTATGAGCTAGTGCCCATTGGCGAAGCCGAATTCGTGTTTGCCTTGTCGCCTTTGCATGAACTGGCCGAACTGAACCGGCAGATTGACCTGGAAGATGTGGCTCAGCAAACCGCCATTGTGGTGGCGGATTCGGCGCTGGATGCACCGAAACGCAGCTCAGGTTTGTTTGCCACCAGGCGGGTACTGCGGGTTGACAGCATGGCGGCCAAAATTGCCGCTCAGGTGCAGGGGCTGGGGGTGGGTTTTCTACCTAAACATTTGATCCAGGCGGAGCTTGCCCGTGGTGAACTGATTGCCAAAAAAACCAGCATTCCACGCGATAATGCGCCTTTGTATCTGGCCTGGCAAAAGCAGGCACAAGGCGAGGCGCTGCAATGGTTTTGCCAGCAATTCAGCCAGTACCCCTGGCCTTCGGTCTGGGGCACTCAAGGCGCTTGAAAAAAACTCAGCTCAAGCCGCATAAATCCGCTGTATTTGTGCATAAGTGTTCGCTAGAGTAGCGCAAAAAAATAAGGAATAAGGCCTGTTATGTTATTGAGTCTGGTGATTGCGTACTGGGTATTTTCAGTCGCTTTAGGGTTGTGGGCGGCTCTGCGGGTGAAAAACACCAGCGATTTCGCGGTGGCCGGGCGGCATTTGCCATTTTATATGGTGACCGCCACAGTATTTGCCACCTGGTTTGGCAGTGAAGCCGTGCTGGGGATCCCGGCCACCTTTATTGATGGCAATCTGGGCTCGATAGTGGCGGATCCTTTTGGCGCAGCGCTTTGTCTGATTTTCGTCGGTATCTTTTTTGCGGCCCCCTTGTACCGCATGAAGCTGCTGACCATCGGCGACTTTTATAAAAGGCGTTATGGTCGTCCTGTCGAGGTGATGACCACGCTGGCCATTGTGATGTCCTACCTTGGCTGGGTCGGTGCCCAGTTGATGGCGCTGGGGCTGGTGTTTCATGTGGTGTCGGACGGCGCTATCAGCCAGACCGCCGGTATGTGCATTGGTTTTGCCAGCATCCTGATTTACACCCTGTTTGGTGGCATGTGGGCCGTGGCTATTACCGATCTGGTGCAGATGGTGGTGATTGTACTGGGCCTGATTTACATTGGCGGTGAAGTCTCTGAGATGGTTGGTGGTGTGGCTGTGGTGGTGGACCATGCCGCCGCCGCCGGTAAGCTCGGCTTCTGGCCTGAAGCGGATTTAAAAGAGGTGCTGGCTTTTATTGCCGCTGCTATCACCCTGATGTTGGGGTCGATTCCGCAGCAGGACGTGTTTCAGCGTGTGCAGTCGGCTAAATCAGAAAAGATTGCGGTTTGGGGCTCCATCACTGGTGGTGTGCTGTATCTGCTGTTTGCGATGATCCCACTCTTTATTGGTTATGCCGCTACACTGATTGCGCCGGATATGGTGAAAGAAATGATGGCGTCGGACACCCAGCTGATCCTGCCAAGCCTGGTGATGCAGCATATGCCGCTGATTGCTCAGGTGGTGTTCTTCGGCGCCTTGCTGTCGGCCATTAAAGGTTGTGCCTCGGCCACCCTGTTGGCTCCGTCTGTGTCTTTTGCCGAAAATATCTTAAAGCCGATGTTGCCGACCCTGACCGATAAACAACTGCTGCGCCTGATGCAGCTGGTCACTCTGGTATTTGGTTTCTGCACCCTGGCTTATGCGCTGAACAGTGAATCGACCATTTTTGGCATGGTGGAAAATGCCTATCAGATCACCCTGGTGGCGGCCTTTATTCCGCTGGCTTTTGGTGTGTACTGGCGTAAAGCCACCAATCAGGGCGCTTTGCTGTCGATTGCTTTTGGTGTAGCGACCTGGCAGGCCATTATCTGGCTGGGCGGCGACGACCCGCTGGTGCCTGCTCATCTGGCTGGTTTAGTCGCCAGTTTGGTTGGTATGTTGCTTGGGTCCTTGATGCCACAGTACCTGATGCATGACCATCAGGTGCATGACAAACTGCATCGCGGCGAGATGGCTCATTTGTCTGAGGAGCAGAGCCATTCCTGAGCCAAAAATTGCAGCGCTGGTGTTCGACCTGGATGGTACCCTGGTCGACTCCAGGCTGGATTTCTCGCTGTTGTGCCAACGTTTAGGCTGGCCTCAGGGCACCGCTATTCTGGAACATCTGCACAGCCTGCCATCCGACACTGAACGCCAGCGTGCCAGCCGCATTATCGAAGACTTTGAACTGGAAGGGGCGCAACAAGCCGGCTGGATGCCAGGTGCTGAGCAACTGCTGCAACAGCTGGCTGAACTGCAGTTTCCGCGCGCTATTTTGACCCGCAATATGCGGCGCGCCACAGCGCTCTGTTGCCAGCAATTGCAGATCCCGATTGAGCTGGTGCTGACCCGTGAAGACGCACCGGCCAAACCTCAGCCGCATGGTTTGTGGCAAATTGCTGACCGTTTGCAGCTGCCGGTGTCGCAACTGCTCTATGTCGGTGATTACCTGTTTGATTTACAAACCGCGGCCAACGCTGGTGCCCGCAGCTGTTTATTCCGTTATGGCGACAACGGTCGCTTTGCAGATCAGGCCGACTTTGTGGTGGACGACCTGCTGCAGTTACTGCAGCTGTTGCCTGTCCGCTAAAGCCGGTTAATGCGGCAGGTCGGTGCGTTTGGGCAGACTGTGCTGACGCTGTTTGGCTTCCTGCAAGGCGTCACTGAATGCGGATGCCAGAATGCCGGTTGGAATGGCGATAATACAGATCCCACTGATAGCGGTCAGGCCAGCCAACACCCGGCCCAACACGGTGACAGGGTACACATCGCCATAACCCACTGTGGTCAGGGTGGCGACAGCCCACCAGGCGGCTCGTGGAATGGAGCCAAAGGCATCGGGCTGTAAATCGCCTTCCACCAGAAACAGCAGGGTGGAGGAGGTCAGTAGAATCAGTAATGCAAAAATCGCGCTGATCAGCAGCTCATAAGCCCGGCTGCGAATGGCCTGGGCAATGCAGTCCAGCGCTGTTGAAAAGCGCCCGAGCCGGGCCAACCGTAAAATACGGATCAACAGCAGCAGTCTGAGCAGAACACCACCGTTGCCTAAGTAGACCGAAAAGGCCACCACTATGGCCACCAGATCGGCCAGCGCGAAAAACGACAACAGGTAACGCCAGCGCTGGGTATAGGCATCGTTTTCAACACAGGTCCAGGCCCGTGCCAGATATTCCAGCAAAAACACTGACGCCAACAGCAGTTCAGTCAAGCGGAACCAGCCTTCATGTCCCTGGCGTATGGTCGGCTCGGTTTGCAGTATCGCCAGCACAATACCCAGCAGGATCACCCAGGCGATCAACAGGTTCAGTAATGACAAGCCCTGATGTGGATAAAGTTGCGGGTCCAGCTGTTTGGCCAGGCGGTGGCGTAACGATGGGGGATGTGACATCAAACAAACTCCGCTGGCAGTAAGGGGCTGGCTGCCGGGTCCATGGTACCGCAGAGGTACGGCGTTTGAACCAGCATACCCAATAGACCGACTGATTTACAAACCTGTCAGCACCTGCGGCAGCAGCTGTGGCTGGCGCAGCAATTTTTCCGCCATCGCCCTGTGCAGTACCAAAATTTGCCGGTCGATGTTTTCGTCTTTGATGCCGGTTTTTTTCACCCGGTAAGGTTTGGCTGCTTTGCTGCTTCGGCTCATTAATGAAACTCCCTGGAGTAGCTACGGATCGGACCGAGCAGGGCCGTCAGGTCGGTCAGCTTGCCGGCGATCAGGTGAATCACCTCACCTTGTTTCTCCAGTATACCCTGCACTTTCAGCAGTTTGGCTTTCAGGTAAGGCTGGCGCTGTGCCGAAGCTGTGGCCGACCAGACCAGCAGATTAATGTTGCCTGTGCCATCTTCCAGCGTGATAAAAGTGACCCCACTGGCGGTGCCCGGCATTTGTCTGGAGCTGACCAGGCCGATCACGGTCACCAGGCTTTTATGCGGCAAGCCGCCAAGTTCAGAGGCCAGGGTAAAAGGGCCCAGCAGCTGTTGCTGACGCAATAACAAGACCGGGTGCTGGCGCAGCGTCAGGCCTGTGCTCTGGTAATCCTCCAGCACTTCCAGCAAAGGTTCGGCTAGTGGCAGTTCGGTTTGGGTTTGGTAGTGTTGGTTTTGCAGCAGCGGCAGGCGGTTTTCGTTATCCAGCAACTGCCAGCGGCTGGCAAAGCGGCTGCCACTGAGTTGTTGCAAGGCATTGGCACTGGCCAGCGCGGTCAGGTCGCCGCTGCTGAGTTGCAATCGCTGCAGATCAGCCAGACTCTGAAAGCCTGTTGTTGGCCTGTGGTGTTCCAGTTGCAGCGCCGCTTGCCGGCTCAGCCCTTTGACCAGCCGTAACCCGAGCCGGATTGCCCATTGCCCCTGCGACTGCACCATCTGATGGTCCCAGTCTGAATGATTAATGCAAACCGGCAGAGTCTCCAAACCATGGCGCCTGGCATCCTGCACCAACTGGCTGGGCGCATAAAAGCCCATCGGCTGGCTGTTCAGCAGTGCGGTGTAAAAGGCCGCTGGATGGTAATGTTTCAGCCAGGCCGAAGCATAGGCTAGCACAGCAAAGCTGGCGGAATGCGATTCCGGGAAACCGTATTCGCCAAAACCACAAATTTGCTGGTAAATCCGTTCGGCAAACTGCTGTGGGTAGCCGCGGCTTAACATGCCATCAATCAGCTTGTGCTTAAACTGCAGCAGCTCGCCGGTTTTTTTCCAGCTGGCCATAGCCCGGCGCAGCTGGTCGGCTTCGCCGCCGGTAAAACCGGCCGCCACCATGGCAATTTTAATTACCTGCTCCTGAAAAATCGGCACGCCCAGGGTGCGGCTTAACACGCTTTCTACGTCGGCGGACGGGTAGTCGACGGCCTCTTCGCCATCACGGCGTTTCAGGTAAGGATGCACCATATCGCCCTGAATAGGGCCAGGCCGGACTATCGCAATCTGGATCACCAGGTCATAAAAGCAGTGTGGCCGCAGGCGGGGCAGCATCGACATTTGAGCGCGTGATTCAATCTGAAATATTCCCACAGTGTCGGCGGCCTGAATGCGCTGATACACCGCCTTGTCGTCACCCAGCCGGGTAATGCCAGCCAATGACAACTCCTGTTGCTGGTGCTGGCGCACCAAATCAAAGGCTTTGCGAATGGCGGTCAGCATCCCCAGTGCCAACACGTCCACTTTCATCAGTTTCATGCTTTCCAGATCGTCCTTATCCCACTGGATCACGGTGCGTTCTGCCATGGCGGCGTTTTCGACCGGCACCAGCTCATACAAGGGCCCTGCGGTGATCACAAAACCACCGACATGCTGGGACAAATGCCGAGGGGTGCCCACCAGTTGCTGGGTTAACTCCACCAGCAAGCTGGCCAGCCGGGATTGCGGGTCCAGCCCCAATTGCGCCAGCTGAGCTGTCCAGGGCTGGTGACGGTCACGCCGGTGCAGGTTCTTCAGAAAAAACTCCACCTGAGCCTCCATCAGGCCGAGCGCTTTGGCTACATCGCGAAAGGCGCTTTTAAAACGGTAACAAATAACGGTGGCCGCCAAAGCGGCCCGTTCACGGCCGTATTTGCGATAAATGTACTGGATCACTTCCTCACGGCGTTCGTGCTCAAAATCCACGTCGATGTCGGGCGGTTCGTCGCGCTCTTTCGACAGAAAGCGTTCAAACAACAGCTGAATTTGGGTGGGGTCGACACTGGTGATGCCGAGGCAATAACAGACCACCGAGTTGGCGGCTGAACCACGGCCCTGAAACAGGATCTGTTGCTCGCGGGCAAAACAGACCAAATCGTAAATAGTCAGAAAATAATAGGGGTACTTCAGCTCTGCAATCAGTTGCAGTTCTTTGTCGATCAGCGCCTGCACATCCGGCGGTACGCCGTCCGGGAAACGCCAGGCGGCCCCTTGCTCCACCAACTGGCGTAAATAGCTGTCTGGATCCTGCTGTGCCGGTACCAGTTCACTGGGATACTGGTAACGGATGCTGCCCAAATCAAAATTGCAGCGTTGTGCCAGTTTGACACTTTGTTGCAGCAGCTCGGCCGGAAACAACTGTGCCAGCCGGTGCAAAGGCCGCATGCTGCGTTCGGCATTCACCTGCAGCTGGCGTTCGCTTTGGCTCAGGCTTTGATGCAGCCGGATCGCATTCAGAACCTGCTGCAGGGGTAATCGGTTGCTCTGGTGCATCAACACAGTGCCGACGGCGCAGCAGGGCAGTTCAAACTGCGCTGCCAACTGCTGGCAGTAAGGTAAATAAAATTGATCGGCGGCGGTCAGATAACGGCTGGCACCAAGCCAGACCCTGCCCGGATGGTACTGACACAGCAACTGAGCCCACTGCTGATCCTGCTCTGGATCACCGCTGGGTAACCAGAGCAGCAGGCAATGCTGTAAACGCTGAAAATCCCATAACGCCAGCTGGTACTGGCCTTTTTCGCTACGCCGACGGGCTGCACTGATCAGCCGGCACAACTCGCGGTAAGCGGCCTGGTCGGGGCACAGCAACACCAGACGCAAGCCGTCCGGCCATTGCATCAGGCTGCCGGTGATCAGCTTTAGCCGGTAGTTTTTATCCCGGATCCTCCGATAAGCCCGAACTATACCGGCGACCGAACATTCGTCGGTAATGGCCAGCGCCTGATAGCCTAAAGCGACGGCCTGATCCACCAGCTCCACCGGGCTGGATGCCGCCTGTAAAAAAGAAAAATGGCTTTGGCAGCACAGTTCGGCGTAAGGCAACTGGTCCATCAGCAAAACCAGCCTTGTTGGTACCAGCAGCCGGGCTGGCGTAAATCCTGATACAGCCAGGCCCACTGACCACTGGCCAGCTGTGCCACATAATAGTCGCGGTGCACGCTTTGTGGTTGCCACCAGTTGCAGCTGAGTCGCTGTGGGCCGATCAGCGCTCTGGGGGCGCTTTGTAGCGGTTGGGCTGTGCTGTGTAGTAAGCGCGGCCGCCAGCCAGAGGGCAGGAGCGCCGTGGCCAGCGCAGCGTTTGGGGTTTGAGCTGCGCTCAGAGATTGGCCTGCACCAGAGCCTTTGCCCGGAATGGATTGCTGCACCGGAGCCAGTTGATTGGCTTGCTCTGGCACTAAATGATTGGCCAGCACCGGTTGCTGCACTGCATGCTCGCCGAGCCTGGCCCGTAATAACGACAGCAGGGCGGCTGGGCTGTAGCGGGCACTGTGCTCTGCAAACAAGCTTTTCTGATCAGCATAACGTGGCCCGGCGTGCAGCAGGCTTAACTCCAGACTGATCACCGGGGCCTTGAGTTTCAGGCTGTCCAGTTTCAGCCCCAGCAATTGTTGCCAGGCACTGCTTTGTTGCTCGCCAGCCACTGAACTGAACGACAGCTGTTGTTGCTGTTTTTCCCGGTCTGTCAGCACCAGTTGCAGCTGGTACGCCAGCAAATCGCGTTCAATCAGGTACTGCTGCAATTGCCGTAATAAACGGTTGGCTGGTGCCAGTAATAACGGGCTGTCACTGATTTCATACCAAAGCTCCAGTGTGGCGGAAAAATGGCTTTGAGGCCGCAGTGGCGTTAATGCCAGCGGCTGCTCGCCCTGCAGTTGTTGCAGGTAATGCAGCAAAGTCGGGCCAAAACGTCGGCTGAGTTCAGCTCTGGGTAAATCCAGCAGTTGGCCCAGTTGTTTCAGCCCCAATCGTCGCAGTGATTCGGCCAGTTGATCCGGCAGCCCGGCCACACTGAGCGGCAACTGGCGCAGTGCTGGCCAGCTCTGTTCAGGTTCGGCTGTGCATTGGTTATAGCCCTGCCGGGCCAGCAAACGGGCGGCGGCAGCGCTTTGTGCTGTGGCAAAGTTCAGTGACGCTGCAATGGGCGCTACGCTTTGCTGCAGCTGTTGCCACCAGGGGGAAAAACCCTGATACAACTGCAGCATAGGGCCGGGTCTGAGCCAGAGCCCTTGCGGCGGGTCCGGTGCAAGATCAGCACAGTGCTGATACAAACAAAGCGCCAGTTGCTGCAGCAGCGTGGTCTCTGCGGCATGGTCATAAGGCTGCAGCTGTAACTCGTGACACAAAGCGGCCGCACTGGCCAGGCCTGAGCCTGGAGTTAAGCCTGCCTGACGTGCCCGTGCATTCAGCTGCAGCAGCCGGTGTTCGGTGTCTACCAAAGCACAAGGCAAAGCCGGGTCCAGCGCAGACGATGGCTGCTGCAGTAAGGAATCCAGCAACAGGTTAGGGAAATGCAGGTAACACCAGAGCTCAGGCATGATCGGCGGGCCACAAAAGGTTGAGCCGTATTCTCTGGCGTGAGCGTTTTCTGGATGGCGCCTTCGCGCCGCCCTGCGGTTTGTGCGGGCTTTGTTCTGTCTCTGGCTGCTGTTGGGCAAAGGGGCTGGCCGGGAAAAACTGCGGAAAGAGGGCAGACCAGCTCAGCTTAAAGGGATCTGGCCGGGCAAAGCCTTTACGCCTGAGCATCTGTAGTTGCAACGCGTCGGCTTGTGGTTGTAGCTGCAGGCTTAAATCCCAGGGCAGCGCCAACGGGGTTGTCGCCTGGTGCTGCAGCAATAGCAGCAGGCTCTGGCCTTGTTGGGCGGCCAGTTGCAAGCGTTTGTGCTGACGTAATTCCAACTGATTTTGCCACAGCAACACGGTGTGACAGCTGCCGCTGAGCAGACACTGCTCGGCAGCCCAGAGCGCATCGGCGCTTTTACGCGCCTGCAGCTGCCAGAGCTGTGACAGCGGTTGGCCCTGCCAGGCTTCAGCGCCAAGCTGTGCCGGAGGATTGATAAAAGCAAGCAAGCGGTTGCCGCTGTCGAGCAGCCGGCCAAGTAACTGTAATTCGCCCACCCCAGTGGCGCTGTGCAGCGACAGCATACCTTGTTGCGGCCAGCCGCCGCCTAACCATTGATCCAGTTGTGGCCAGCCAGATGCACAGAGTTGCCCAAAGGGGGCCTGAGTCTGACCACCTTGCCAGAGCCATTGCTTGTTCTGTAGTTGCTGTAATAAAGGGTGCATAGCAGGGTAAAATATACTGTATATAAACACAGTATAAAAGATCTGATTTAGATCGCAAGCCGGATCTGCTGCAGCTCAGCATGTTGCAAATTTGTGGTAAAGTGCGCGCCCTGCTCCCCGGAGGTGTTATGAATTCGTCCTTACGCCCAGTATCTCAACTGGGATTGATCCTCGCATTGTTGGTGTTGGCACTGACGTTACGGCCGTCGATGGCCGCGATAGGCCCTGTATTGCCTTTTATTCAGCAGGAGCTGCCTTTTAGCTTTAGCCTGGCGTCATTGCTGACCATGTTGCCGGTGCTGGCGATGGGCTTGGGTATTTTGTGCGCGCATTATTTTGCGCAAAAACTGGGGCCTTACCTGCTGATTTTCTGGGCTGCAGCGGCCATTGGGCTGGCCACTTTAATCCGGCTCTGGAGCGCCAGCGTCTGGGATCTGATCCTGACTGCTGTGGTGTCCGGCCTCGGCATCGCAATGGTGCAGGCGGTGGCGCCTGCGGTGATCAAACAGCGTTTTGCCAGCCATGCTGCGCTGGTGATGGGCTGGTATATCTCCGCCATTATTGCCGGGGCCGCACTGGCGGCTTCGCTCAGTGCCTATCTGGCTGAGGCATTGCAAAGCTGGCGTCTGGCGCTTGGCGGCTGGGCGCTGTTGTCCGTGCTGGCGTTGCTGGCCTGGTTTTCACAGCGTTCAGGGCTGCGTCAGCTGGCGGCGCCAGGTTCGGGCCAGAACCCTTTGGGGTACCGTAAGTATCGCCGCGGCTGGACTTTGGCCTGGTTTTTTGGCCTGGTTACTTGCGCTTTTACCTGCGTGTTGGCCTGGTTGCCAGCTTATTATGTTGAACTGGGTTGGCCTGAGCCAAAAGCCGGACTGTTATTGGGCTTTATGATCAGCATGGAAGTGTTGTCGGGCATTGTCAGCCCTATGCTGGCCAGCCGGTTGTATGACCGTCGACCTGTGCTGTTAGCGCTGGCGCTGTTGATGCTGGCAGGCTTTGCTGGTCTGGTGCTCTGGCCAGCAGCGGCCTGGCTGTGGGCTGCATTGCTCGGCTTGGGCATAGGTGGGTTGTTTCCGTTGTCTTTGATTGTCGCGATGGACCATCGCAAAGACGCGCAGCAGGCGGCCAGCCTGACGGCTTTTGTGCAGGCGGTTGGTTATACGCTGGCGGCATTTTCGCCTTTAGTGGCCGGTCTTATCCGTGACCTGACCCAGAGTTTCAGCCTGAGCTGGCTGGTACTGGCACTGGTCTGCCTGCTGGTGCTGTGGATGGCGGGGCGTTTTAATCCGGCGGGTTATGCCGATTGTTTTGCTGCTAAAAGCTCAGTAACCTGAGCGCATAGACGTTAATACCTGGCCTGATAGCTTCAGGCGGAGAGAATAAGTGCAAGCCAATCTGATGTTATTACTGGCCGCCGGCATCTGGGGCCTGGGGTTTGTCGCACAGCGCCTGGGCATGGACCATCTGGAGCCCTACGCCTTTAATGCGCTGCGTTTTCTGATTGGTGCCTGCAGCCTGCTGCCACTGATATTTTGGTATAAAAAAACCGGCCGCTTGGGTGATTACGATAAAAAAGCCTTGTTGTGGGCCGCCTTGCCGGTCGGTGCAGTGCTCTTTGTCGCGGCGTCGTTGCAACAGGTGGGTCTGCTGTATACCAGCGCGGCCAATGCCGGTTTTATTACTGGTCTCTATATGGTGCTGGTGCCGGTACTGGGGTTGCTGCTGGGCCATCGCACCAATGCCAATACCTGGCTCGGCGCTGTGATTGCGATCAGCGGCCTGTATCTGCTAAGCGTCGGTGATAATTTCACCGTGAACCTGGGGGATTTGCTGCAGCTGATTGGCGCTTTATTCTGGGCCGCGCATTTGCTTTGTATTGACCACTACACCAAAAAGGTGCCGCCTATATTGCTGGCCTGCCTGCAGTTTGTGGTTTGCGGCCTGCTGAGCTCCGTCGTTGCACTTAGCATCGAAACCCCAAGCGCAGCTCAGGCGCTGGCCGCCTGGCAACCCTTGTTATTCTCCGGTGTGGTGTCTGTCGGTATTGCTTACACCTTGCAGGTGCTGGCGCAAAAACACGCGCACCCGGCCCATGCCGCCATTATTCTCAGCCTGGAAACTGTATTTGCTGCCATTGGTGGTGTGCTGTTATTGGGTGAAGAATTAGGCGGCAGGGCAGTACTGGGCTGCAGCCTGATGCTGCTCGGCATGTTAGCCTCTCAGTTGCCACTGCGCTGGTTGTTACGCTCTAAAGCTTTTCATTAATGCCGCAGATGTTAAGCAGCAGAGCTGAACTGCAACAGCATTACGATGCCATGTGGCAGCAGGCCAGGGCGAAGTTTGCGTTGCAGCAGTTTGATACTGACCCTTATTTACAGGGCAAGGCCGACTATCGCTATGGGATCACACTGCTGGCCAGGCCCTCAACTAAGGTGAAACAGCAAATTCTGCAACAACTGGTGCCGTTACAGCAGCTGGACCCGCGGCAGTATCTGTATCCGGCCAGCGATATTCATCTGACGGTACTGTCACTGATTTCCTGTGTGGCGGGGTTTCGCCTTGCCGAGATCCAACCAGAGCCCTACATCGCGCTGATCCGCCAGGCGCTGGCCGACAGCGGGCCCTTGCAGCTGAAGTTTTCAGGCATTACCGCATCGGCCTCGTCGGTGCTGGTGCAGGGCTTTTTTGCAGACGCCGGTTTAAACCAGCTGCGCGAGCGGCTACGTCAGCTGTTTGGCCAAAGCGGCTTGCGTCATTCGATTGACCAGCGTTATCCGTTACAGACCGCTCACCTGACGGTGCTCAGGTTTAGTCAGAGTCCGGCACAGCCCGGGCCATTGCTGAAACACCTGGACGCACTGCGTCACTGTGACTTTGGTCAGTGCACCATAGATGAACTGGAACTGGTGGGCAATGACTGGTACCAACGCCAGCAAAACACTGTACTGCTGCAGCGTCTGGCATTAGGCTAATCAGGCACTGAGTTGATGCTCGTTATGGAAGATGGTTTTGGCTTTATGTCTGATTTAACACAACTTTTGCTACTGACCCTGATTGCTGGCCTGGCGATGCCGGCAGGTGCTTTGCTGGCCAGGTTTGAACACCTGCAGTCGCACTGGCTGGAGCTGGAACTGCGTCACAGCGTGATGGCGTTTGGTGGTGGCGCTTTATTGTCGGCCGTTGCATTGGTGCTGGTACCTGAAGGGATCGCTGAACTTTCTCCCTGGTTGGCCTGCTGCTGTTTTATCGGTGGGGCTCTGCTGTTTATGGCGCTGGATATCTGGTTAGCCCGCCAGCAGAGCCCGGCCAGTCAGCTGACGGCCATGCTGGCGGATTTTTTGCCCGAATCGATGGCGCTGGGGGCCAGTCTGGCCGCTGGCGGGCCTCATGCTTTCTTACTGGCGTTATTGATCACGCTGCAAAATATTCCTGAGGGCTTTAATGCGTTTCGGGAAATTCGCCAGAGCAAGCAGCATTCGGCCTTTGCCATTTGTGTCAGTTTTACGCTGATGGCCTTGTTGGGGCCTGTGGCTGGCCTGATTGGTTACTTTGTGCTGGCTGAGCATCCGGCCATGTTAGGGGGCATTATGCTGCTGGCAGCGGGCGGCATTTTGTATTCAGTGTTTCAGGACATTGCGCCACAAGTCCGGTTGAAACAGCACTGGTCGCCCCCACTGGGAGCTGTGGCTGGTTTTATGCTTGGTATGCTGGGCTATATGTACAGCTAACTCTGACGGTGCGACTGCAGAGCGGGTCAGTACTGCAGCTTAAACAGCAATTCAGCTAAATCCGGTTGCCACCAGAACTCTTTGGCCACCCGACCATGACGTACCACGACACCCTCCGCCAGCAACAGTTGCTGCTGTGCCAATGCATTGGGGGTGCCGGCGGCAAAGGCCAGTTGGCCACCACTGCGCATCACCCGGTACCAGGGCAATTGCATGGCCTCAGGTGCCAGCCCCAGCACTTTACCGACCAGCCGGGCCCTGCCTGGTAAACCGGCTAAATCAGCAATTTGCCCGTAGCTGGCAATTTTTCCGCTTGGGATCTGTAATACGGTTTGCCAAATTCGCTGCTGTTTTTCGTTCATGGGGCTGGGTTTTAAAGAATCACTGCGGCTTATGCTACACTCTGCGCCGTTTTTGCCCAGCGATTTTTGCTCTGAAGGTTTTTGCATGAACAAGTACGTACAGATTGGTGAGATCAAAGTGAAAGTACCGGACGAAGAGCCGGTCGCACCGGATAGCAGCGACTGCTGTGGCAGTGGCAGCTGTTGCCCTTGTGTCTGGGATTATTACCGCGCCGAACAACAGGCCTGGCGTTTGTATGGCCAGGCCTGCGCAGAGCAGGGCGAGTCTTAACAGGCTTTATTCACCACAGTACGGCCAATCGGCATCAGGGTCAGGGTGGCCAGTTTCAAATGGGCCAGACCAAACGGAATGCCAATAATAGTGACAATGCAGGCGATGGCATGAAACAGGTGGCCCAACGCCAGCCAGAAGCCAGCAAACACCAGCCAGATCACATTACCCAGCACACCCAAAGGGCCAGTGCCAATATCAGCCACCCGGTTCAGGCGCTCCCGGTTGACATGTTCATTGCCAAAAGGCCAGAACGCCATTTCACCAATCACAAAGCAGGCGCGGCCAAAGGGGATAAACACAATACTGATAAAACACAGTAACCCCACCAGCCACCAGGCCAGACCCATCACAAAACCACCCATCACAAACCACAGCAGGTTAAATATCAGTCGCAGCAGGCTCATTGTTGTCTCCTTTTTTTCATTGCTATCTATAGCGTTTCAACTTTAATGCCAGCTTGGTAATTATTTATAAATCATGTGGTTAGATATTTTTAGCTGACGAGCTAATGATGGTTTTTACCAATAGCTGGTGATTTTGACTAAAGCGAAGGGTAAATATATTTGCTGCCAGACTGAGCATTGGGTTTAATACCGGACCGGTTTGCACAGACAGACCCTGACTAACCAGATCCAGCCTCTTAGCTGCATACTGGTGACGCATAACAACAGACAACAACGCGGATGCTTTATGACAACCAACCATCTGGCCGGACAGCGTGAGCTGCTTGGACACCCTTTAGGGCTCTATATCTGTTTTTTTACCGAAATGTGGGAGCGTTTTGCTTTTTATGGTTTAAAGGCGCTGCTGTTTCTCTACCTGACCAAACACCATTTATTTTCCGATAACGACGGTTACATTCTGCTTGGCACTTACGCCGGTCTGGCTTATGCCTTGCCTGTGGTTGGGGGCTTGCTGGCCGACAAATACCTGGGGATGCGCAAAGCGGTGACCTTTGGTGGCGCCATGATGGCGGTCGGTATGCTGGGCATGGCGTATAAAGGCCATGCCGCCACAGTGGACGCCGGTGTCGACGCACTGGCAGTGCAGGTGATGTATTTATCACTGGCGCTGGTGGCGGTTGGGGTTGGCTTTTTAAAGCCGAATATCTCCACTATTGTTGGCCGTTTGTATGCAGACGATGACCCGCGCCGCGATTCGGCGTTCACCATTTTCTATATGGGCATTAACCTGGGGGCTTTTATCTCCAGCCTGTTTGTTGGCTGGGTGGGTATTGAATACGGCTGGGAATATGGTTTTGGTTCGGCTGGTATTGGTTTATTGCTGGGCCTGGCGGTTTTTGTCAGCAACAGCAAACACTTGCATGGCCAGGCAGAACCAGGCCAACCAGAATTACTGCAGCAAAAACGTTTTGGTATCAAGCGCGAATGGCTGATTTACCTAAGCGCTGTGGCCGGTGTGGCCCTGGTGCAACAAATTCTGCAAACCCGTTTTGACTTTGGTGCACTGGCTGCACTGCTCGGCCTGGCCGAAGGCACTGAAATTACCGCCACTGAAGTGGTGGCTATTGCGATGAGCATAGGCCTGCTGATTTGGTGGTTTAAGTTTATTTTTGTCGAGTGCAGCAAAGCTGAGCGCGCCAATATGATTGTCCTGATGGTGCTGATTGCTATCTCTGCGGTGTTCTGGGGTCTGTACGAACAAACCTACGGCACCTGGCTGGCGTTCTCAGACCGGGTGATGAACAGCTACACCTTTAATCTTGGCCTGACTGACTTTACACCCAATGCGTCACAGCTGACCGCTGTGGGGGCGCTGTTTATTTTTGCCTTAGCCATTCCTTTTGCCTGGCTCTGGCCTGTGCTGGATCGCAACGGCTGGAACCCGTCGGCGTCGGCCAAGTTTGGTTTTGGTTTGCTGTTTGCCGGTTTAGCCCACTTTGTGCTGCAGTACGCCGCCCTGAACCCGGAAGCCAATGGTCTGGCCGGTTTCTGGTGGTTTATTCTGGCCTACCTGGTACTGGAAATTGGTGAAATGGCGCTGTCGCCTATTGGTCTGTCCGCAGTGACCACCTTATCGGTGCCACGTGTAGTCAGCCTGATGATGGGCGTCTGGTTCCTGGCATCAGCCTTTGGTGAAATGCTGGCTGGCCGTTTTGGTACCCTGGCGTCGATGCCGGCAGGCACCAGCACTGAAACTGCACTGGGTATTTATGCCGATGTATTCGCCACCTTAGGCTGGATTGGTGTGGCCTGTGGCGTGCTGATGTTTGTATTAACTCCGGTACTGAACCGGCAGATTAAACTGGCCCAAGGCCATTAAGGGTTACCCCTTTAACGAAAAAGCCAGCGATGCTGGCTTTTTTTATGGCAATTCTGCTGTTTTCGGATTGGATTTGTTGTGACCAAAAGCCGGTGACTGGCAGAGCGCGACTTCATAACGATACCCCAGCTCAGCTTTTGAGTCCGGGGTGATCAGCAGCACCTCAAAGTCATTGATATGCACCAGATGGGTGGGGGCTGTCAGCGTGCAACTGGACGCACCTAAGCTTTCTATCTGGTAGTTAAAGGTCGCCAGTACTTTGTTTAGCCACAGCATGGTTGGCAAAAGTGGCCCTTCGCCGCCCAGTACATTGATTTGTTGTTTTTGACCTAAAGCGGTTTCAGGGCGTTTCTGCTCGGCATCCAGTTCCAGCACAGTGCTACCGTCACTAAACAGCTCTCCCGGTTTCCCACTGAAATAGCTGGCCAGTGCCATCAGCAAAAATACGCTGACCACCGGCAGGTAAATAATGCGGGCACACAGGGTCCAGCCCGGGTAAGGTTCGTCCGGTAAAATATGCCGGGCACGCAGGCCAAAAGGGCGCAACATGGCGAGCAACATCACTTTACTGACATGCAAGGTGGTATAGAGTTGCAGCACCAGCATGCTGCCAATCAGGGCCCAGGCTGGCGCCAGCAGCAAGGCCGCCAGGTTGACAGTGTAAGGCACCACATCGGGCCGGATCCCGAGCACTGAATTGACCATCGACTCGGCATATGCAAATGAGAAATTCAGCACGACGGCGTAAAACACCAGGATGAGTGCCTTGCCCAGCAGGCTGTGCCACCAAACAGCAAAACGTTGCCACATTTCAATAGCGGTGGCGGCGAGCAGACACAGCGCAAACAGCTGGATCAGCACACTGGCTTTGGCCATGCTAAGCAGGAAAGCCAGCAGGCTCAAGGTGGCCAGCAGATAAAAGCGCTGCGCCAGGTGCAAAGGCCGGAATTTTTCGACGATAGAACTCAGATTAAACATGGTCACTCCTTGAACGAGGCTTATTGTTAGCATGTTGATCTGATTGGGTAAATTAGGCTGAGTAAAATTATCTTCTGTGCCATGCGCCTTACCCCCTTGCGGTTGCGTTGGACGGCAAAGCGTGGATAATCGGCGCACCGCAACAAAAACAATCACAGGTCCCCATGAAATACGCATTAGTGACTGCAGCTTTGGCTGTGGCTACGGCTTTGTCTGTGCAGGCAGACGAAGGTCAGTGGCAACCTTACCAACTGGCTGAATTACAAACAGAGCTCAGCAAAGCCGGCATCGAAATTCCAGGTAAACAACTGGCCGATTTAAGCCAGTACCCAATGAACGCCATTGTCAGCCTGGGCTACTGCTCAGCGTCTTTTGTCTCTGGCCAGGGCCTGGTGGTGACGAATCACCACTGTGGTTATAACGCCATTCAGAACAACTCCACCAAAGACAACAACCTGATTGAAAAAGGCTTTCTGGCTAAAACGTTAAAAGAAGAATTACCAGCCGGGCCGCAGGAGCGTTTGTACATTACCGAACAGGTGCTGGATGTGACCGAGCAAGTCACGGCAAGCCTGGCTGGCCTGACCGGCGCTGAACGTTATGAAGCCATTGAAATGGCGCGCAAGAACCTGATTAAAGCCTGTGAAGCCGACCCGAATTACCGCTGTTCTGTAGTGAGCTTTCACCATGGTCTGCAGTACTTCCAGATTAAACAGCTGATGCTGCAGGATGTGCGTCTGGTGTACGCACCAAGCGAGTCGGTTGGTAATTTTGGTGGCGACATCGATAACTTCGAATACCCACGCCATACCGGTGATTACACCTTCCTGCGTGGTTATGTCGGCAAAGACGGCAAACCAGCACCTTATGCCGAAGATAACGTGCCTTACCAGCCAACAAGCTTCTTAAAAGTGAATGCCTCTGGTGTGCGTGAAGGCGACGGCATCTTATTGGCCGGTTACCCGGGCCAGACCAGCCGTTACCGGCTGGCGGATGAAATTGCCTTTGCCGCTGACTGGCAATACCCGGCCATGGTGAAAACGTATCAGCAGATGATCAACAGCATCGACCGTTTAGGTGCTGCCGACGGCGAGCTGAAAGTGAAATACGCCTCTGTGGTGAAAAGCCATAACAACAGGATGAAGAAACTGCAGGGCTTGCTGGATGGCTTTAAAGTGACCGACATTCACGCCATTAAGCTGGAGCGTGAGCAGCAACTGAACCAGTGGATTAAGGCGGACCCATCCCGTGCGTCCTACCAGCAGGCATTGCTGGAGCTGGCTAAGGTGGTCGACGCTGAGCAGACCTTTACTCAGCAAACCTATTATTTTGAAAATGCCAAACGCAGCGATTTATTAAACGCGGCCAGCACGCTGTACCGGCTGGCGCAAGAGCAGCAAAAGCCAGATGCTGAACGCGAAATGGGTTACCAGGACCGTGACTTGCCGATGATTAAAGCCCGGCTGGCCCGGCTGGAAAAAAGTTATGCAGAGGCCATGGATATCGAACTTTGGTCAGAGCAACTGGCTGAATACGCCGCTCAGCCGGAAGCGGTGCGGGTGGCTGAACTGGACGCCGCTTTAGGTTTAACCGCCGGTATGACGCAGGCGCAAATTAAAGTGCTGCTGCAAAAGCTGTATGCGCAAAGCAAGCTGGCCAGCACTGAAGGCCGGTTGGCCTGGTTAGGTCAAAAGGCTGAAGCCTTTGAGCAAAGCGACGACGCCTTTATTCGTCTGGCGGTAGCCATTGCCGGCAAAAACAAAGCGCTGGAGTTGCAGGACAAAGAGTTAAAAGGCCAGATTGCTGTAGTGCGTCCGGCTTATATGCAGGCCATCATTGCCTACAACAAAGAGCAGGGTAAACCTGTGTACCCGGATGCCAACAGTACGCTGCGTATTACCTATGGTACTGTGGATGGTTACCCGGCCAAAGACGGCGTTTACAAAACACCCTTTACCTCGGTCAAAGGCATGATTGCTAAACGTCAGGCGGAGTACCCGTTTAACCTGCCGCAAAAGCTGGTGGATGCCTACAACCAGGGTAAAACCGACGGCTATTTTTACGCTGATTTAGCGGCGAGCACCGAAAGCCCCTGGTACTGCGGCATTTTTACCTGCCCGCAAGCAAAGAAAACCGCCTTTAACTCAGTGCCGGTGAACTTCCTGTCCAGTGCTGACACCACAGGTGGTAACTCAGGTTCAGCCGTGATGAACGCCCGCGGCGAGCTGGTCGGTCTGAATTTCGATTCAACCTATGAATCTATTACCAAAGACTGGTACTTCAACCCGGAAATTACCCGGGCTATTCATGTCGATATCCGTTTTATGCTGTGGATGATGCAGGATGTCGATGGTGCTGACAATCTGCTCAGTGAAATGACCATAGTGCGTTAAGCACTGTACACTCAGCAACATGACAAACGCCAGCCTGATCAGGCTGGCGTTTTTTTTCCGCATCATAAGGCTCGGTTTGCATTATAAGGCTCGGTTTGCATTGGTCTGGCTATCAGACCACTTTAACGAACTTTAGGCTGCCGGGGTTTGTATTCGCCGCGGCTATTGGTTAGGGTGCGCAGCAGTCGTTTCAGGGTCCTGGTTCAGATGAATAGGTTGTACAACAAAGTAGGGCTGGCATGTGGTTTGGTCGCGGCAAGTCTGTGGTTGCCGGTGAAGGCAGACCCAACAGGCCAGATGGATTACGCGATAGAACAAATCAGCGTCTATGGCCGTAAGCAGAATCTGCTTGGGCTTAGCAGCTCAGCCTCACAGGGCCTGGTGTCTGCCGAAGAAATTGCGCTGCGGCCATTGTCCCGTACCGGCGAAATTATGGAGTTTGTGCCCGGCATGATCGTCACACAGCACAGCGGCTCCGGCAAAGCCAACCAGTATTTTCTGCGGGGTTTTAACCTGGACCACGGCACCGATTTCGCCACCTATGTCGATGGTATGCCGGTCAATATGCGCAGCCACGGCCATGGTCAGGGTTACACCGATGTGAATTTCTTAATTCCTGAACTGGTTGGGCAAATCAGCTACGCCAAAGGGCCTTATGATGCCGGAGCCGGTGATTTTGCCAGCTCGGGTTCAGCCCGCATCAGCCTGGCCGACCAACTGGCCGCGCCGCAGCTGGGCCTGACGCTGGGTAGCTATGGTTACCAGCGTTACCTGGCGACGGCGCAGCAGCAATGGCAGGGAGAGCGGCTGCTGTATGCTGCAGAGTTCCAAACCTACGCTGGTCCCTGGACTGATGTGGATGAAGACGTGCATAAACTCAATTGGCTGACCAGGTACCTGACGACAGTGGGCGCCGGGCAGTTGTCGGTCAGCCTGATGGCGTATGACAACCAATGGCAATCGGCCGACCAAATTCCCTTACGGGCGGTACAAAGCGGGCTGATTGACCGCTATGGCTCACTGGATACCGGCTTGGGGGGCGACAGCAGCAGGTACAGCCTCTCTGCAAATTATCAGGACGATGACTGGTCGGCCAGCGCTTATTTGATCCAATCCAGACTGCGCCTGTTGTCAGATTTTACTTATCTGCTGAACGACCCGCTGGCCGGTGACCAGTTTGAACAGCTGGATCAGCGTCAGGTTTGGGGTGGTCAATTAAGCCGGCACTGGCATTTGTGGCTGGACGAGGTTCGGGCCGAGCTGAGCCTCGGCAACGAGCTGCGCTTTGACGATATTGGCAAAGTGGCGCTGAACACCACCAATGCAGGTGTGTACACAGGCACAGTGCGTGACGATGCCGTCAACGAGCTATCCAATGGGCTGTTCAGCAATCTGGAAGCCGAACTGAATGAGTGGCTGACCTTGCGTCTGGGCCTGCGTTATGACTATTTTTCCGGTGAGGTTCAGAGCGATACGGCGCTGAACAGTGGCCGCAGCGACGACGGGATTTTGAGTTTCAAAGGCGGCTTGTCCTATTTGCTCAGCGACAATGTTGAGCTCTATGGCAGTCTGGGGCAGGGCTTTCACTCCAATGATATTCGGGGCGCCACCATTCATGTGGACCCGCTCAGCGGTGAAGCAGTCAGCCCGGTTGACCTGCTGGTGCGCTCAGAAGGCGCTGAAGCCGGGCTGCGTTATTACGACGCGGACTGGATTAATTTCTCCGCCGCGTTCTGGACTTTGGATTTTGATTCGGAGCTGTTGTATGTCGGAGATGCAGGCAGCACTGAACCCAGCCGGGCGTCACGGCGCCACGGACTGGAACTGGCTTCCTATCTCTGGCTCAACCCCAGACTGAGTCTGGATGCAGAAGTTGCCTGGACCAGTGCCCGCTTTCGTCAGGATGAGGCCGGAGAAGGCCGCTACGTGGATGGTTCAGTGCCTTGGGTCGCGAGCGCAGGCGTGACCTACCAGCCGGCCGACTCAGGCTTTTATGCCAGTGCCAGGCTGCGTTATCTGGGTAAACGCATTCTTGACAGTGCAAAGCAGCATGAAGCAGACGCCACCAGCCTGGTCAATCTGTCGCTGGGCTACCGTCTGACGGGCTGGGATCTAAAGCTTGACGTGCTGAATCTGCTAAACAGCTACGACCATGACATTGATTACTGGTACAGCTCACGGCTGCCAGGTGAAGCTGAAGAAGGCGTGGAGGATTTGCATTATCACCCGGTTGAACCCAGAAGTGTAAGAGCCACAGTGAGTTACCGCTATTAACCGCTATGGCTGGCAACCCCGGCGCCGTTCAGAGCGCAGGGGTTGCGTGTTGTCGCTTACAGCGTCGGGTAGTCGGTATAACCTTCAGCGCCTTTGGCGTAAAACAGCTCAGGGCGGGCTGCATTCAGCGGCGCATCCAGCTCCAGCCGTTTTGGCAGATCCGGGTTGGCAATAAAAGGCACACCAAAGGCGATGGCATCGGCTTTGCCTGCGGCAATCCATTGATTAGCAAGCTCTTTGTTAAAACCTTCATTGGCAATCACCGGGCCACCAAAGGCTTGCTTCAGGGTTGGTGTCAGGCTGTCGTCAGCCGCATGCTCGCGGGTGGAAATAAAGGCAATACCACGTTGACCTAACTGCTGCGCCACGTAACCAAAGGTGTCAGCTGGCGTGGAGTCGCCCATGTCATGTGCGTCCATCCGTGGTGACAGATGCACCGCCACCCGGTCTTTGCCCCAGACGTCAATACAAGCGTCCACCACTTCCAGCAGCAGGCGGGCGCGGTTTTCAATGGAACCGCCGTACTGGTCGTCACGCTTATTGGTGGAATCCTGCAAGAACTGGTCGAGCAGGTAACCATTGGCACCATGCACATGCACGCCGTCAAAGCCTGCCGCTTTGGCATTGATGGCGCCTTGTTTGTAGTCCGCTACCACCTGAGCAAGTTCTTCCAGCCTTAAAGCGCGTGGGGTGACAAAATCTTTGATTGGCCGAACCAGGCTGACATGGCCAGCTGGTTTGATCGCGCTGGGCGCAACTGGCAACTCACCGTTTAAATACAGCGGGTCGGAAATACGGCCAACATGCCACAGCTGTAAAAAGATCCGGCTGTTGTTGGCATGCACAGCTTCGGTGATGGCTTTCCAGCCCTGGGTTTGTTCGGCTGACCAAATGCCTGGGGTGTCCGGGTATCCGACCCCCATCGGAGTCACCGAGGTGGCTTCCGTCAGGATCAGACCTGCGCCTGAGCGCTGGGCATAGTACTCCGCCATCAGTGCATTCGGCACCCGGCCTTCGCTGGCACGGCTGCGGGTTAAAGGCGCCATCACAATACGGTTTTTCAGGGTTAAATCACCCAGGGTGACAGGGTCAAAAATAGTGGTCATACAAACTCCGTTATAAATCCTGCGTCAATTGGTTCAGCAACTGCTGAATTTGCTCTTCGTTGCGGCAAAAGAAATTCCACTGGCCGACTTTTTTACTACTGACCAGGCCTGCCCGCTGCAGCGTGGCCAGATGGGCCGACACCGTTGACTGCGACAGCCCGGTTTTGCGTTCAATTTTTCCGGCGCAAACCCCCAGTGACAGCGGGTGCTCCTGATCGGCAAAATACAGCTCTGGCTGCTTCAACCAATGCAGAATGTCCCGCCGCACCGGATGGGATAAGGCTTTAAACATCTCATCCAGACTGACAGTGCTCATGAGTCTTCCATTGTGCATATCGCGATATAACGATATATATATCGCGACTGTTCGATATTCAAGGGCCGGGATGGACTATTTTTTACTGACAGGTATAAATTTAACCAGAGTGGCAGTCGTTTCTATTTGCTAAGCTCTTGGTTAAGCTGAAGTTCTGAGCAATAAATGGCCTGAGTTATGTGGAAACAAGGACTATGTTTGTGGCTGGCTGTGATTGTGCTGCCCGGGCTGGCCACTGAGTTGCAGCTGAAATTAGACAATGGCGATAGCATCAGTGGCACCCTGGTCCGTTACAGTGACAGCGAATTGGTGCTAGCGACCAGCTACGCAGGTGAGCTGGTGATCCAACGCCTGCATATTAAAAGCAGTTTGCCTGAGCTTACGACTGTTCAACCTGACGTCACTGGCGCCAGTCTGCCAGTGGCCGCCGTGGAAATAGCGAGCAACAAGCCTGACGGCATTGAACATCAACACAGGGTCGATTTATCGGCGTCCAGCCGCCGTAACGAAAACAGCCTGGATACCTTAGGTTTTGTGTCGTCGTCCGAACTGCGCTGGCAGCAGCTGCGGGCCAATCTGGATACTAAGTACGATTACGAAACCAGCAATGCTGTTGAAAAAGCACACAAATACAATGTGACCCCTGGTATTGACTACTTTTTTGCTGAGGCGTTTTTCTGGCGTACCAAGGCTGATTATGGTTACAACTACCTGACAACTGACTACAAGAACCTCGATCTGAGTTCAGGGTTGGGCTACAGCTTTGTGGATACGGACCAGGCCAGGGCGGAGCTGGTTGTGTTGTTGGGCGTGAAGCACAGCAGCTTTCGCCAGCAGCCTCTGCTGGAGTTGTTACTGGATGGGGACAGTTCGGTGACGCTGAAATTCAGTCAGTTGGACTGGGACTTGCGTTATCGTTGGGCGGATACGGCGCTGGAGTGGTACAGCGAAGGGTACCTGTTGAAGCATCTGAATCAACCTGTCCGCTTTTTGTATTTTGATGGTGAAATCAATGCAAGTACCGGTGTGCGTTACCATCTGACAGATAGTGTCAGCCTGAGTTACAGCTGGGTATTGGACTGGAGCCGCATTGATTTTCGTCTGCCGGGAATGGCTGATCAAAAGCTGGACAGCAGAGATCTCAGCCAGAAAATCAGCTTGGGGGCTAAGTTTTAACCGCTATTTTTTTAACCTGTTCTGGTAGAGTGAAGCCAGTTGAAAAAGTAGGTAAGGCTGATAGGGTCTTTTAATGGATTTGTCCATAGTACAACATTTTATAATCGCCTTATTGCTGGGCGCTTTGGTCGGTCTGGAGCGGGAAAAGCATAAAAACAGCGAACATCCGCGCAGTTTTGCCGGTATCCGCACTTATATCCTGTTTTCACAAATGGGGGCGGTCAGTGCCTGGTTGGGCATGCAAACCGGCCAGTTGTGGATTTTTGCGATGGCGTTACTGGCGGTGACGGCGCTGGTGCTGAGCTCCTACTGGCTGGAAAACAAAACTGAACAAAGCAGGCTGGGGCTGACCAGCGAACTGGCGGCTATTACGGTCTGTCTGTTGGGCGGCGCTGTGGTGCTTGGCTATGCCGAGCTTGCCGTTGCACTGGCGATTTTAACCTCGGCGGTGCTGGCATTTCGTGACCCTTTGCATGGCCTGGTCGGTAAGCTGGATTCTGGTGACCTGTTTGCCATGCTCAAACTTTTGATCGCCAGCTTTATTGTGTTGCCCTTATTACCCAATCAGGCCATAGACCCCTGGCAGGCGCTGAATCCTTATAAACTCTGGCTACTGGTGATCCTGATTTCAGCCTTGTCGCTGGTCGGCTATCTGGCCGTGCGCTCGTTAGGCTCAGTCAAAGGCAGTGCTGTCACCGGCTTAACCGGCGGGCTGGTTTCTTCCACCGCCGCGACCTTATCTTTTGCCCGCAGCAGTAAACAACAAAGTGACGAGCTGGCGGCAGACCACCTGGCTGGCGGCATTTTATTGTCCTGGGCAGTAATGTTTTTGCGGGTGCTGTTAATTTGCTCGGCGCTGTATTTACCCTTGCTGCAGCAACTGGCCTGGTCGCTTGGCTTGATGGCCCTGTTGTGTGCGACTGCCGCTGTGTTGTTGTTCTGGCATGGCAACAGCCGGCTGGCTCCGGTTGCGACCGCCAGGCTGCCGGTGCAGAACCCGTTCAGCCTCTGGTCGGCCATCCAGTTTGGTTTGTTGTTTGCTGGCGTACTGTTGGCTGTCAAACTGGTGGAGCATTACCTGCCTGGTCAGGGGGTGTTATGGTTGTCGGCCCTGGCCGGCCTGACCGATGTGGATGCCATCAGCTTGTCGATGGCCGATTTCGCTGGGCGGCAACAGCAGGCGCAACTGGCGGCTCAGGCTATCTTATTGGCCTGTGTCAGTAACACGCTGGTGAAAACAGCCATGGTGCTGGTGTCGGGCAGCCGCAGTCTGGCCGCCAAAATTGCCGCTGTCAGCTTGTTGTTGGTGGTCATGGCTGGGCTGAGCTTTAAGTTTGCCTTAAGCTGAGCCGGGTTAGACTGAAAAAAAACGAAAGGATGAAATGCAATGAGCAGTCAAAGTACAAAGTACAGTTCGGTCATTATTGGTTTGCATTGGCTCAGTCTGATTCTGATGGTGTTGGTCTACCTGTCGATGGAAAGCCGTAGCTTGTTTGAGCGGGGCAGTGATGCCAGGGATTTAGTCAAAGCTTTGCATTACAGCCTGGCATTGACCTTATTGTTGTTGACCGGTTTTCGTGTGCTGGCGCGCTTGCTGGATAAAGCCCCGCCCATAGTACCGAGCCCGACGATGTTGGCGCAGCGCCTGACAGGCCTTGGCCATCTGCTGATTTATGGCTGGATGCTGGGCATGATCCTGTTGGGGTATCTGGTGCTGAGCCTGGAAGGTCACGATTTTCAGTTCTGGGGGCTGTCAGTCCCTCTGCTGACCGGTGAAGACAGTGAGTTGGCTCATCAACTGGAAGACGTGCACAAGCTGGGAGCCACCTTGGGCTACTACCTGATTGGTGGCCATGCGCTGATGGCCCTGTGGCACCACTATGGTCGCAAAGACAATACCTTATACCGCATGTTACCGCTGGCTAAGTTCAAATCTGGCGAATAACTTGATCCGGCCGGTAAAAATCGGTTAACTACGCGCCTTCAATCCCGGAGGCGCTGTGAGCAAAGCCAATACCCCGTCAGAAATTACTTTACCAGCCAGCGATCAGGGCTGGCGTACTGTATTGGCCTTTTTATGTGCGCATTTTCACCGCATTGCACCGCAGGTATGGCAGCAACGTGTGCTGGACGGCAAAGTGTATTGGTATGACAGCGGCGAGCCTATTACGCCTGACACCCTGTTCAAACCAAGCCGCCGCGTTTGTTATTTTCGTGAAGTGACCATCGAGCCCCAGATCCCCTTTGAGCATCAGTTACTGTACCGTGACGAGCATATTGTGTTGGCCTGCAAGCCGCATTTTCTGCCGGTGATCCCAGGTGGTGATTTCGTGAATGAATGTCTGCTGGAGCGGTTAAAACGCGACACCGGCCTGACAGATTTAGTGCCGGTGCACCGGCTCGACAATGAAACCGCTGGTCTGGTGTTATTTTCCTGCAACCCGCAAAGCCGGGCGGCCTATTACCAGCTGTTTGCTGAAGGCAAAGTAGAAAAGACCTATCAGGCGGTTGCCGAATTGCCTCCAGCGCTGCAACAGGCCGACTTGCCCATGCAGTGGCGGGTGCAAAACCGTATTGAAAAATCGGAGCCGCGTTTTTTAATGCGCCAGTGGGCTGGTGACGTCAATGCCGATTCCAGCCTGAGTCTGGTGGCTTGCCGCGAGCACCTTGGTTTATTTGAACTCTGCCCCCATACCGGCAAAACCCATCAGCTGCGTCTGCATATGCAGCAGATTGGCTGCCCCATTTTATGGGACAAATATTACCCCCAGTTGCAGCCGAAACAGCGCGGCAATTTCAGTCAGCCGTTACAGCTGCTGGCGCAGCGTTTGCATTTTACCGACCCTATCAGTGGGGCGGAACATCAATTTCAATCCAGCCGTCAGCTGCAAAGCTGGCCGCTTTAAAGGAGTCCGCATGTCAAAGAAAGTCTATTGCATTGCCCAGTTTCAGCCCAAGCCGGGCAAAGCATCAGAGTTGTTTCAGGTGCTGCAAAGCCTGGAGCCGAATACCTTGCGCGAAGATGGCTGCCTGCAGTACCGGGTGACCCGTCAGGTTCAGAGTGACTTTGCACCCGGCAGCAGTTTTCCTATTGTGTTTAATGAAATTTGGGCGGACTTGGCCAGTTTTGAAGCGCATTGTCAGCGTAATGAAATTAAAGAGTTTTTCCAGCGTTATTGCCTGGCTGAAGACGGCCTGGCAGCCGACTGGAATGTCTGTATTTACTCCGACGAACCCGAACACTTTGACGCCCCGCAATTAGGTTATTGAGAACCCTATGAAGAAGTTACCGCATACATATACCCAAGTAACTTCAAGAAGCAGAATTCAGCGGGAGATAAAAGCGCTTTAGGCAAGGCTGCTGTTGGACGCTTTAGTGGTTCTAAAGCGACAACAGTTAACGCGGCATAAAGCGCTTTTAGCCCCGCCCAAGGGCTCTGAAACTCGCATCTTGAGGTCACTTGGGTATAAATTGGGCATTGTGATGCCTTTTTTACTGTCATTGCTGATGAGCTGCATTGTGTCGTTAGTGGCCACCATTAAAAGCATTGGCCTGAGCCCGGAGCTGCTGCATACATGGTTAGGTGCCTGGGGCATCTCCTGGATGGTCGCTTTCCCTGTGGTGCTGGTGGTGTTACCCGTGGTGCGGCGTTTGGCGCTGTTGTTGGTCGAAGGGCCATCACGTTAAGTCCAGCATACTGCAGTCAATAAAAACAAAGGGCGTTCGTGCGTCGATAAGCCAGATTGTTGGCTTATCGAAATCCCGCAATCACCCGCACAGGGTCTGCTTAGTTCTTTGCCTTCCCTCGCCGTAGGCGAAACAACCATGCTGAAGGCATAGGAAGAGTGTTGATACTGCAGCAAAAAAGACAACTCCAGTACGCTTAACCGACAGATATTCCAAAAAAACGCCTTTTATTATTTTTCGGCAAGCAGCAGTGCTGCTCAGTGTCAGTGGGTCTGCAGGTACCAGATGCTGAGGTGGTAAATACAGACCAGACCGACACCACTGTAAAATAGCGCTAACAGAGAATTCACCGCCAGCAGGCTAAGCCAGAACGGGCCTGTTACTTGTCTGGCCTCCCTGGCGTTTTTACGCCATAAACCAAAAGAGCTGGGGATTAGCAGCACTGCTGAAACCATACTCAGCAGGATAATCAGGATGGCGCCAAAGCCAGCCGAGGGGCTGCTGTCCTGAGGATCGGAGCTAATTAATAAATAATAAGAAAAAGCCAATAGGCTAAAAAACAGGCCCACGATTTGAAAAGGTTTCATTTTCTTCCTTGAAAAGTTGCGATAGAGCGTTCGTTATTTGCCCATTTTCGCTGGTGAATCCAAAGCGGGATCTGGCACCAGAGCGCGTTGCTGAATCTGGCCGCCGGTCAAGCCAATCTGACCGGTGTACTGGCGCTTTCGCCCACCACTGTGTGCCAGCGCAGAATGCGGTAACTGCTGACCAGGCCGTTTTTCACATAAGGGTCCGCTTTGGCAAAGGCCTCAATAATGGCCGGGTCTGAGACTTTAAACAGCAACATAGCGCTTTCAATGGGTTCACCGACAGCCCCGCCTAACACCAACTCTCCGCGCTCTGCGGCTTGCCAGGCCAGTTCCAGATGGGCGGCGCGAAACAGCACCCGCTTTTCCAGATAGTCGGCCGACGTCTGATAACACAATAAATAATGCTGAGCCTCTGACATTCACTAGTCCTTGCTGATCCGCACTAACCTGAAGTGTCCGTTAGCCACTGCCGGACACTTTTAGTGTCCGCGGACACTTTGCTATTGCTTAGATTTGTTGGGTAAATTCAATAAATACAGAAGCTTATGGCTATTTTTGTAGTTGGCACAAAGCCTGCTATCTGTTGTTGTCGAATCAGGTTACCGCAAAGTAGCGGACAGGAACAGCAGATGATACAGGGTACACAGAATCAGGATATTCAACTCCAGCCGAAAGCCAGACGATTCAGCAAAGGCAATCTGCTGGCACTGGGTTTTACCTTCGCCGTTTCGGCCATCAGTTATGGTTTGTGGAGCGCCAGCAGCGCTCAGGCGTCGTTAGTGATCCCAAAAAATCAGGTGCAGCTTGCCACTGTTGAGCGCGGCAGTTTTACCCGCGATTTATCGGTGCAGGGCCGTATTGTGGCGGCCAACGCACCGACGTTAATCAGCCAGGAAGCCGGTCAAATTCAATACCTGAAACAACCGGGTGAAGCTGTGACCTTAGGGGATTTACTGGCGGTGGTGTCCAGCCCACAACTGGAGAACGAGCTGAAACAGCAACAAGCCACCTTAGCCAGCATGGAATCTGATTTTGAACGCGCGACTTTGCTGGCGCGTGAGCTGCAGCTGGATATGGAACAAATCCAGAATACCGCTCAGGTCAATCTGCTGGCAGCGCAGCGTGAGTTGGCGCGGGCTGAGCAATCGATCAAAGTCGGGGTGATCCGTCAGCTGGACTATGACGTGGCCAAAGACAAGCTGGTGCAGGCCGAACTGGAGTTTGACCATGCCAAACGCAAAGTCAGCTTAGCGTCGGACAAGCTGCAGTTTGAAAAAAAGTCGGGGGCGGCAGCCTTACAGCGTCAGACCTTAGTGGTCGCTGAGCTGGAGCGAAAACAGGCCGCCTTGCATATTACCGCCCCGGTCACTGGTCAGGTCGGCAACTGGCTGGTGGAGCAGCATGCCCATGTGCTGGCTGGCGCGCCGCTGATCACGGTGATTGATTTAAGCCAGTACGAAGCTGAGCTGGCTATTCAGGAAAGCTACATTCGTGATTTAGCGGTCGGTATGCCGGTGGAAGTGAATCTGGGTAACCAACAGCTGAAAGGCCAGTTGAGTCATATTTCGCCGGAGGTCAAAGATAATCTGGTGACGGCGCGGGTGCGTTTCAGTCAGAACGACAGCACCAGTCTGCGACAGAACCAGCGTTTATCTGCCCGCGTCATTATTGAGCAAAAAGACAACGTGCTGCGCATTCGCCGCGGTGACTTTGTGGCCTCAGGCGCCAGCCGTATTGCCTATCAGGTCAATCAGGACCTGGCAGTGAAAACCCCGGTGGTGTTAGGCGCTTCGTCGGTGCAATACGTGGAGATTTTGCAAGGCGCCAAAGAAGGCGACCAGTGGGTGATCTCCAACCTGGATGAATTTAAACAGCAAGACCGCGTACAACTGAATTAATCACTACTTTGACCGAATTTGCAGGAGCACAACATGATTAAAATTAATAATTTATCGAAGATTTTCCGCACCGAACTGATTGAAACCCACGCACTGCGGGCCATTGATCTGCATGTGAAGGAAGGCGAGTTTGTCGCGCTGACCGGGCCTTCAGGTTCAGGCAAATCCACCTTGCTGAACGTGATTGGCACACTGGAAAGTTTTGATCAGGGCCAGTATTTGCTGGATGGCCATTCAGTGCAGGGCTTGTCGGATAAAGCCTTATCTGCACTGCGTAATGAAAAAATTGGCTTTATTTTCCAGGGCTTTAACCTGATTAAAGACTTCAGCCTGTTTGACAATATTGAACTGCCGCTGCGCTACCGCGGCATGAATTCGGCTGAGCGTAAGCGCCGGGTGGAACAGGCGCTGGAAACAGTGGGTTTAGCGGCCCGTCGTGATTACCACCCCAGCCAGTTGTCTGGCGGTCAGCAGCAGCGGGTGGCTATTGCCCGCGCCATTGCCGGTGAACCACGCATTCTGCTGGCGGATGAACCGACAGGCAACCTGGATTCCTTAATGGCGCGTCAGGTGATGGAGTTGCTGGAAAAAATCAACCAGCAGGGCTGTACCATTCTGATGGTTACCCATGACCCGGACCAGGCCCGCCGCGCTGGCCGCCATGTGCAGATTGTCGACGGACAGCTGAACGATGCCACAGTGTATGAGCCTTTAAGCGCAGGAGCCTGAGATGGAACAGTTCTTACATAACCTGAAACTCAGCCTGCACAGCATTAAACGGGCGCCGCTACCCTATTGTTTAACCTTACTGATTTTAAGCCTGGGCCTGGGCACCTTTTTCAGTAACGCCACTTTGTACTACTGGATGAACCGTGACCCGTTGCCAGAAAAAAGCCAGACGCTGTTTATGGCGCGGATTAACTCAGTGCCCGGAGACTGCACCGACTGTTTTGAACCTCCGCGGGTCATGAGTTATATGGACATACAAAAAATGAGCGGCAGCGGCATTCCATCTGCAGAAGCGGCGATGTTTTCCAGCGACGCCTATGCCAAAACAGTGGAGAATCAGCAAGCTACACCAAGTCGGGTCGAGTTGCGAGTAACTCAGCGTGACTTTTTTAAGTTATTTGATGTGCCCTTTTTACAGGGGGAAACCTGGCCGGACAACAAGGCCAGAATGGAAGTGGTGATCAGCAAAAACACCGCGCTGAAGTTTTTTAGCCGCACCGACGTGGTGGGGCAGGACATGCTGATTGATGACAAGTTGTACAAAGTGATTGGAGTGCTGGATGACTGGGCCATGCTGCCACGCCTGTATGACGTGAACGGTCGTCGTTCTGCTGAACCTGCTGAAGACATCTATATTCCGCTGGAAACCGCATACGATTTGGCTATTCAGTCCAATACACAGAACTCTTATTTTGATGTGGATTGGGACGGCAATATGGCCACTTACTCACAAATGGCCAGAAACAACTTTGCCAATATGCTGCAGTTTTGGGTGCAGTTGGACAGCCCGGAAAAAGTGGCACAGTACCGGCAATTTCTGAAAAACCTGGTGGCGGATGAAAAAGCCGCTGGGCGCCATGAACGGCCAGAAAGTAACAAACTGGACAATCTGCTGGACGTGCAGACGGCGCTGCGCGCGACCAATGATCAACTGGATGCCTTTGCGCTGGTGGCCTCATTATTCCTGTTGGTTTGTGTGGTCAATGCCAGCCATTTGTCACTGAACCGCTATATGGCCAATCAGTATGAATTCAGCCTGCGCCGTGCTTTGGGTGCCAACCGCTGGCAGTTGCAAGGCCAGATTGTGGCGGATGTGCTGCTGAGCTCAGTACTGGCCTTTATGGCGGCTTTGTTATTTGCCCAGCTGGGCTTGTGGGCCATCAGTTCTTTATTACCCAGCACTAAGGCTTTAGCTGGTTGGGATTGGTCAATGCTGGCGGTGATGGCAGCCTTTGTGGTGCTGGTAAGTTATTTAGTCACGCTGTATCCGGCGTTAAAAACCTCGTTCAGCCCGCTGAACCAACAGTTAAAATAATAAGGAGTCTGTGATGTCAGTTTCTTTAATTATTAAATCCTTATTGCGCCGCAAAGTGATTACCGCCTTATTGCTGTTGCAGCTGGCTGTGACCTTAGGTTTGGTGGTCAACTCGTTGTTACTGGCTGGGGCGGCGAAGGAGCTCGTCGAGCAGCCGACTGGACTGGAGCTGGATCAATTGCTGACAGTATGGGTAAAGCCGACCAGTGCTGCAATGCGGGTTGAACCCGCATTATCTGAAGTGATCACCAGACAACTGGTGGCCATCCGGGCTATTCCGGGGGTCGAAGCTGCGGACTCTGCCAACCAAATTCCTCTGCGTCAAGGGGGCTCAAACCGCAATATGTTTGAAACAGACCGTCAGGATGAGTCCAATGTAAGCTCTGTTGCTTATTACAATACCGGTGCTCAGATTTTTCAGGTTCTGGGTAGTAAGTTGGTGGCTGGGCGCCTGCTGACCGATGCAGATATGAATACGCCAAACACAGTCATTACCGAAAAACTTTCCAGGCAATTGTTCGCCGGGCAGGATCCTATTGGCAAATCAACCAATAACGGTACCGTGGTCGGAGTTATTTCTGACTTTTATTCTCAACGTTACGCCAGCGATCCTTTTTATTCACAGATCCTGTTTTATGTTCTGGATGGAGCTGAGCGTGGTTATCAGCTAATAGTTCGCGTTGCGCCAGGGCAGGCTGAGCTGGTGCGTCAGCAACTTACCGATGTGATCAGAAGTGCCGAACCGGAGATGGATATCGGTACTGTGACGCGAATGGACGAAAACCGTGACGAGGTGTTCCGATCTGAAATTGGCCTGGCAACTTTGCTGGCTATTTTAAGTGGCCTGATGCTGCTGGTTGCGATGATTTCAGCCTACAGTCATGCACACTTTCACGCACTGCAAATGCAGCAGGAAGTGGGGATTAAGCGGGCTTTGGGCGCCAGCAAAGCCCGGGTTTTGCTGGACGTGTTAAGCGAGAGTTGGCTGACGACGCTGGTGGGTGCTGTGCTGGGCGTGCTGGTGTGTTATGGCCTGAATATCAGCCTGGCTAAAGTGATCAGCATTCCGGCAGTGCCACTGTGGCTGCCTCTGCTGGCCACTCTGTTACTGTTGGTTTGTGTCACTCTGGCAACATGGTATCCTGCCAGAATAGCCACAAGGATTTCACCGGCTACAGCCACCAAGACGCTATAACAGATGAAGAAAATACTGGTCATTGATGACAACGAGGCGGTGTGCACCGCCTTGCTGACCCTGTTTCAGTTGCAGGGGTATCAGGTACTGCTGGCGCAGTCTCCCGAACTGGCCTTGCAGCTGCTCGCCCGCCAGACTGTGGATCTTATTTTGCAGGACATGAATTTCGCCCAGGGCGAAATGAGCGGTGAACAAGGCAAAAACCTGTTTTATCAGCTGCGTTCTGCCTATCCCGCTACCCCATTAGTGCTGATGACCGCCTGGACTCAGCTGGATATGGTGGTGGAGCTGGTCAAGGCCGGCGCAACGGACTACATTGCCAAGCCCTGGGATGACCAGCGTTTACTGACCACTGTGGCGAATGTGCTGAAACTGTCTGAACTCAGTCAGCAACAACAACAGGCGCAGCGACGCCAGCAAGAGCGGCTGGCATCCTTTGACGGCAAAGACTTAGCCGGATTGGTCTTTGCCAGCACGGCGATGGAGCAATTGCTGCAGATGGCGCTGCAGCTGGCCCCGAGCAATGCGGCTGTGCTGATCACCGGCGAAAACGGCGCCGGCAAAGAAGGCATAGCGCAGGTGCTGCATGCCAACTCTGATCGCCGGCGGCAGCCGCTGATTAAAGTGAATATGGGCGCCTTGCCGGCCGACTTGATGGAAGCTGAGCTGTTTGGCGCCGAGGCCGGTGCCTACAGTGGTGCCAGCAAAACCCGGATAGGCCGCTTTGAAGCGGCCGACGGTGGCAGCTTGTTCCTGGATGAAATTGGCAACCTGTCGTTATCTGGCCAGATGAAACTGCTGCGGGTGTTGCAGACCGGCGAGTTTGAACGTTTAGGTTCCAGCCAGACCCGCAAAGTGGACGTGCGTATTATCAGCGCCACCAACAGCGATTTAACCCAGGCTATCGCCACAGGCCAGTTCCGCCAGGATTTGTATTACCGCATTAATGTGGTGCAGCTGCATTTACCGGCGCTGCGCCAGCGGCTGGACGACATCATCCCGTTGGCCCGTCATTTTCTGGCTGGTACAAAAACGCTGACACCCGAGGCAGAGCAAGCGCTGCGTCAATACAGCTGGCCCGGCAATGTGCGGGAGTTGCAGAACTTGTGTCAACGGGCTTTATTACTGACGCCTGGAGAGGCCATTGATGTTGCCGATCTGGGGTTACCGCAAGACAGCGGTTCGAAAAAGAGCCTGGACGATTTAGACAAAACTGAAATTGAGCTGGCCTTGTCTGCCGCGCAGGGCATCGTATCCCGCGCCGCCAAAGCCTTGGGCATCAGCCGGCAGGCCTTGTACCGGCGCATGGAGTTCTATGGCATTACCCCGCCTTAAAACCACACTGGGGCAGCGGCTCTGGTTAGTCAATTGCCTGGCGCTTGCGCTGGTGCTGGGGTTGCTGTGGTGCTTTAACACCCCATGGTGGCTTCTTCTTGTACTGCTAGCCGGCTGGGGGCTGTTTGGTGTTGGTCAGTACCTGGCCCTGAAGCCATTGGCCGATGAGCTGCAGGCACTGAATCTTCATGCGCAGAACCTGCAGGATGGCAGTTTTAATGTCGATGCCAACCGCGAGCTCTTGAGTGAGTTGCAGCCGCTGGCCGGGGTGCTGCAGGACATGTCGGCCCAGCTAAGGCAGGAAAGGGCCACCTTGTACCAACGTGAGCTGCTGCTGGACACAGTGCTGCAAAGCAGCCCCAGCGCTTTGTTGCTGACTGATTCTGCCGGCCGTTTATTAATGTCGAACCCCGCGGCCAGGGCTTTGTTTAACCCGGGCCGTAACGCCGAAGGGCTGTTGCTGGAACAGCTGTTAGCCAGCTGGCCTGCGCTGCTGCAGGCGATCCAGAGTGGCCAGCAGGGCTTAATTCATCTGGGCGAACCGGCCAGTATCTGGCATTTGTCTATCAGCTTTTTTCAGCTCAACCAGAAGCCACATCAGCTGTATTTGCTCAAGCCGATGACGCGGGAAATCCACCGGGAAGAAATCAAAGCCTGGAAAAAACTGCTGCGGGTGATAGGGCACGAGCTGAACAATACGCTGGCGCCGCTGTCGTCGATGGCGTTTTCCGGTGAGCAGCTGGCCCGGCAGTATCAGGATGACCGGCTGCAGCAGATTTTCCAGACCATGGCCGAGCGCTCGCGCCACCTGAATCAGTTTTTGCAGTCTTATATTGAGTTTGCCAAGCTGCCGTTGCCGCAGCGTGGGCCGGTGAACTGGCCGCGGCTGATTAACCAGTTGCAGGAGCAGTATGAATTTGAACTGGTTGGGGATTTACCCAGACAGGACTGGCAACTGGACTCAGTGCAACTGATGCAGTTGTTATTGAATTTACTGAAAAACGCCCATGAGTCCGGCTCTGCTGCAGAGCAGATCGAACTTCAATTGCAGGAAACGCCTGCAGGGCTGCGCCTGAGTTTGCAGGACGCTGGAGGGGGCTTAAGCGCGGACAGTTTGGCCCATGCCATGGTGCCGTTTTTTACCACCAAAGCAGGCGGTTCCGGGATTGGGCTCACTCTGTGCCGGGACATCGCCGAAGGCCATGGCGGCAGCATCGAGCTGGAAAACCACGGCGCCGGTTTATTGGTCACCGTTAATTTCCCTGCGTAGCGTGGGGGTCAGGTCTTGAATTTTGCATTGAAACGCAAAATTCAAGACCTGACCCCAAATGACCCGAGGCTGGTAATATGCCTAAATCAGAGGCATCATAAAGCATTGAAACTACTGTGTTCCTGATAAGGACAGATGACGTGTCGTCCGCTTCTGCTAAAAAACTCAATCTGAAAACTGTGGCGGCGCTGCTGAATGTCTCTGTCGCCACTGTCTCCAATGCCTTTAACCGGCCCGATCAGTTGTCGCCAGAGCTGCGGCAAAAGATTTTGCAGCAGTGTGCTGAGCTGGGTTACGACGGCCCGAATGCAGCGGCCCGCAGTTTACGCACCGGCAAATCCGGCATTATCGCTATTTTGCTGTCCGACAGCCTGGAGTATTCGGTCAGCGATCCGGTGGCTAATCAGCTGATCAAAGGGGTGGCGGAAGTGATCCAGGAGCAGGGCATGGATTTGCTGCTGTTGTCGAGTCGGCATAACACCGCTTGCAGCAGTGCAGAAGCCTTACCCGATGGTTTTATTTTGTATGGGGCGCCGAGCAACCATGAGCAATTGCAGCGTATTTTGAAAAGCGGCAAGCCGCTGATTAGTGTCGACTGCAACTTACCCGGGGTGGCGGCCGTCAACGTCGACAACTACGCTGCAGCCCGGCAGATCGCCAGCCATGCACTGGCGCAAAAAAACGGCGCTGTGGCGGTGTTAGGCCTGCGGTTGATTGATTCAGAGCGGGTCTGTCGCATTCAGCCGGACGAGCTGTATGGCACCGAACAATCCATTTCCCGCCGTCGGCTGGATGGCTATCTGGCGGCTGCTGACAAACATGGCCGGCAGATCCCAGCCCAAAGTGTCTGGCATATTCCATTAAACACCCATCACTTTGCGCAGGTGGCGGCCCGCGAAGCCTTAACCCAGTTTCCGCGGCCTCAGGTGTTGCTGTGCATGAGCGACCGCATAGCGCTGGCGGCAATGACAGTCGCACGTGAACTGGGTATTGCCATCCCACAGGACTTGGTCGTCGTAGGCTTTGATGGCATCGAAGAAGCGGAACGCTTTTACCCAAGCCTGACCACCATAGCGCAGCATAGCGACGAAAAAGGCCGTACCGCCGCGCGCCGTTTGCTGGCCGGTGATTTGCAAACCGACCTACTGATGCCGTCTGAACTTATGCAACGGCAAAGCTGCTAATAGTAAAAAGGGGTCAGGTCTTGTATTTTGCGTTTCAATGCAAAATACAAGACCTGACCCCTTTTTAACAGTTTTCATTGAAACTTAAACGATTCAGATGTAGGCTGAAATTAAGATCCATCAGAGATCAGTGCGGCTGCGTCACCGCCGCTTTTGCCACTCAACAGGGTAATAAACGATGCAACAAAACCAGTCTCTTGCTGCGCAGGTGTCGATGGCACCGAGCGCCTACAGCCAGGTGAAATGGATGACCTGCCTGATGTTTTTTGTGTTTGCGATGACCACAGACGCAGTCGGCGTCATTATTCCGCAGGTGGTGCAGCAGTTTCAGCTGAGCCTGACCGAAGCGGCGGCCTTTCATTATGTGCCTATGGTGTTTATTGGCTTGTCCGGTTTATTCCTTGGCCGGCTGGCAGACCGTTTTGGCCGGAAAAAAGTGATCCTCTCCGGCCTGGCGCTGTACGCCTTGGCCTGTGTTGCTTTTGTGTTTGGCGAAGATTTCCTGTTTTACCTGCTGCTGCTTGGTGTCAGTGGGCTGGCGATTGGTTTGTTTAAAACCGGCGCTTTAGCGCTGGTAGGCGATGTCAGTGCTGATAGCCACAGCCATACCCGACTAATGAACAGAGTTGAAGGTTTTTTCGGTTTGGGAGCGATAGCGGGGCCGGCCTTCGTCGGTATGCTAATAGCCGCACAATTGGGTTGGACTCAGCTCTATCTGCTGGCTGGTTTTATCTGTGCCGTGCTGCTGTTAATTGCCGCCCGGCTGGAGTACCCGGCCTACCAGCCGCAGCCGCAAAGCTCCATCTGGCAAAGCCTCAAACTGGTGAAAGACCCCTACGCGTTGTGGTTTTCGCTGGCGATTGCCTGTTATGTGGCGACTGAAGTGGCTATTTTTGTCTGGTTGCCGACCTTGCTGCAAAGCTATGACGGTCAACAAGCCTTGTTGGCGACTCACGCCATTACCTTATTTTTTGTGCTGCGCACCGCCGGACGTTTTCTAGCGGAGTACCTGTTGCTGAAGTTCGACTGGACTGTGCTGCTGGCCTGGTTTGGCAGCGCGATTTTCCTCTGCTTTGCGCTGAGTATGTGGCAGGGCGTGAGTTGGGCTTTGTGGCTGATGCCGGCCAGTGGCCTCTTTATGTCGATGATGTACCCGACACTGAATTCCAAAGGCATCAGTTGTTTTCGTCGCGACCAACATGGCGCAGCGGCCGGGCTGATTTTAGCCTTTACCGCGCTGGCCGCTGCCCTTGGGCCTTTGCTGATGGGCATGGTCGGTGACGCCTTGGGCGATGTGCGGTATGGCTTTTATCTGGCAACCGGCTTTGCCGGGCTATTGTGCCTCGGCTTATGGTGGAACTACCTGAAGCAGCCTGCTGCAGCAAGGCTGCAGCAGACCCATTAAGTCTTCGTTTTGAGAAACCGCAGCGGCGCTAAGGCGCCGGTTCTGCTTTGCAGTATTGGTTAATGTAGTCTTGATGTGAAGGGAGTTGTTGCACTGCCTGTTGCATCGCCTGGCGCATTTTCGCCAGATAATCACTGCCTTGCACAGGCCTGTAATTCAGCAGCATATCGCTTTGCTGTGGCAGGTTGTTCTGGCCTATATGCACTGCCAGCCAGCTGGTGTTGCCGAATAAATCCAGCTCGCCGGGAACCAGGCGGCCGTACTGACGGAACAGTTCAATGCGGTACTGCAATGGATCAGGCACCTGCATCTCGGCGCAATAACGCCAGAGTTCGCTGTCGTCGCGCTGGGTCAGCTTGTAATGCAAAATAACAAAATCGCGGATATTTTCCATTTCCCGAATGGCAATACGGTTGTATTCATCCCGTAATAAGGGGCTGAAACTGGTGTCCGGAAACAGTGCCAGCAATTTGGCAATGCCAGCCTGGATCAAATGAATACTGGTGGATTCCAGCGGTTCCAGAAAGCCACTGGACAGGCCAATAGCCACCACATTTTTATTCCAGAACAGCTTGCGGCGTCCGGTGACAAAGTTCAGCTGGCGCGGCTCTGCCAGCGCTTCGCCATCCAGCTGCTGCAGCAATTGGTCGGCGGCTTGCTGTGGCTCGATAAAACTGCTGCAAAACACCTGGCCGTTGCCTGTACGGTGTTGCAGTGGAATACGCCAGCACCAGCCGGCCGATAAGGCGGTGGAGCGGGTGTAAGGTGTAAAGTCCCCGCGCTCTGAAGGCACAGCCCAAGCACTGTTGCAGGGCAGCCAGTGCGACCAGTCTTCATAACCGGTTTGCAGGCTTTGTTCAATTAACAGGCCACGAAAACCCGAGCAGTCGATAAAAAGCTCGGCGTCCAGCACAGCACCTGACTCCAACTGCACGGCACGGATATGACCGTTTTCTGGCTGTTGCTGCACTGCGGTTATTTTGCCTTCAATGCGTGCGACGCCACGTTGTTCGGCGTAACGGCGCAAGTAGCGGGCGTAAAGGCCGGCGTCAAAGTGGTAAGCGTAATCATGGGTCGACAGCACTGATCTGGGTTCGGCCACAGGCGGGGCGAATTTGCCGGCCTGCGCCGCCTGCCAGGCCATGGAGTACTGCTCCAGGTTGTCGGCTTTGCCTTGCTGTCGGGCTTGCCACCAATGGTGATGAAAATTCACCACATCGAACTGACGGCCGTAACTGCCAAATGGGTGGAAATAACGCTGGCCACGGCAGCCCCAGTTCACAAACTCAATGCCGAGTTTAAAGCTGCCTTGGGTGGCTTTGATAAAGTCGTGTTCATCGATCCCGAGGCTTTGGTTAAACAGCCGGATCGGTGGAATGGTGGCTTCGCCAACACCGACACTGCCAATGTCTTCGGATTCCACCAGAGCAATGCGGCAGCCCTGCGGTAAGGCATTGGCCAGCGCCGCTGCTGTCATCCAGCCTGCCGTGCCGCCACCGACAATCAGTACTGAACTTATGGCGTTTGAATTCATGCTGACCTGCGGATTAACGGAAAAGCCGGGCGAACCCGGCTTTGGTTAGGTTAATAACTTAAGGTAACTGATAAATTCACAGTGCGTCCAATCACTGGCCCACCAGAAATCACCGTCGGACTGACGCTGGCGTCGGCCACGCCACCACTGCCGCGAATATCAAATTCGTCGGTCAGGTTGTATACCTGCAAGCCAAACTGCAAATTGTCAGTTGGGCTGTATTTCAGGTTGGCCCCTAAGGTGTAGTTGGAAGGGTATTCATTGCCTGCACCGTCAATAGCGGTGGTCTGGCCGGTCACATTCAGGCCGGTGATCCACTGGTCATTGATATGGTAGTTGGACGACAGGGTGTAAATCAGATCCGGAATACCGTCGGCACGCACCCAGCTGCTGGACCCTGCTGATTTTTTCTCGGCATCTGAGTAGGTGGCATTACCGACCAGCGAGAAATCGCCCAACCTTAAGGTACCCAGGATTTCTGCGCCCTGTGATTTGTACTCAGCGTCAATCACACAACCGCCGGCACCGCCGCACAAGGTGGCTGACAACTCATAGGTGCTTTGTTTGAAGTCGCCTTTTAATAACGTCAGTTCCAGGCTGTAGTAGCCATCCAACACATCGCCACGGCGTTTCACACCCAGTTCGTACTGGTGCACAAAGTCCACTGCCGCTGTCTGTCCGGCCTGGTTTAACGAGCCGTCTGCATTGATTTTACCGGACGCAATCTGACGGTCAGCATTAAAGCGGCCACCTTTGGAGGCACGGGTAAAGAAGCTGGTGTCTTCATTCAGTTTGTACAGACCACCGACTGTCCAGGAGCTGTAGCTGACCGAATAATCCAGGTTCTCCTGACTGCCATTGGCGATGATGGTCGGAATGGCCACCCCAGACACCAGCGTGCTGAATTCGGAGCCACCTGAGAGTGCCCAACCGGACGCGTCCACCGTATCGCGGCGCACACTGGCATCCAGCGTAAAAAGGTCATTGTCTAAATCCAGCGCCAGATAGGGGGCTGTGTCTGTATAGGCCAGATCATAGTCGCGGGCACAGCAACTGCCCCAGTTGTTGTTAAAGCCCGCAATGCCGTTGGCGGTCAGCTGATTGCCTGAGGTGTCAAACAGCTCCAGCATGGCCGGGTTGTTACCGCTCAGTTCCGAGAAGGTGCGGTTGGTGTGCCAGTCTGACGCAATATTCTGGTTCATATAGAAATAACCAGCGCGGGCTGTGACGAGCTGATCGCCCAGTTCGTATTCTTTTGACAAGGCCAGGTCATTCACAAAGCTGCCGACGTCACGCATGCTGGTATGCACATTGGTGTTGTTGTTCAGGTAGTCCTGATCGTACAAGGTTCCGGCCAGTGGGCCATTGGCATAACGAATAGAACCGACTGTGGCGCCATTCAGGCTGGAACCAATGACACTGCTGGTGCTGACCACATTAAGGAAAGGCGAGGTAAAACCACCGCTCATATCGGTCCAGCGCATTTTGTTGTCCAGCACCAGGTTGTTGCTGAACTCGTAATGCAGTTCGTTACCCAGCGCCAGAGCTTCGGTGGTGATGCCACTCATCTCCACCCGCTCCAAATCGCCACTGCGGTTTACAATCATAAATTCCTGATTGTGAATGGAGTAATTGGACTGGCTGCGACCATCAAAACCAGGGTAGGGCCGCAGGTTACTGAAACTATGGCCATCGTAGTCGGCCAGTGCAGGAGCGCCCGTGTAGTTCGGTTCCTGAGTGTCGGCCACTTTCACCAAAAAACGCACATAGTTGGCGTCGCCAAAGTACTTGGTCAGGTTCGCTTTGATTTGCGCACTTTCACTGACATTAAAACCGGCGTCCAGTGGACCTTTGCCTTGTTTGACATAGCCGCCCAGGTGGTAATTGACGTTGTCGCTCAGGGCACCGCCCTGACGGAAATCGAGTTTCTTTTCGTCATACCCAAGGCCAGTGGTCAGGCGCAGCAAGCCGCCTTCGACTTCGCCGTAGTTGCTGATGTAGTTAATGATGGCGCCCGGAGATTGTGACGAGAAAGTGCCGGCGGTGCCGCCGCGGACCCCTTCCACCCGATCAACGCTGGAATCAAAACGGGTCCAGTAGTCATTGTTACCAAAGTTCATATCGCCAAACAGCACAGTCGGCAGGCCGTCTTCCTGAATTTGGACAAAAGGCGAGCCGCCGGTGGCCACTGGCAACCCGCGCACTGCGATATTGGAGTTACCGCCAGGGCCAGCTGTGCCGGACACCTGAATACCCGGGATCATGCGGAATACTTCCGACTCAGAGCTCGGCTGGAAATCTTTAATCATTTCGGCGTCGACTGTGGTGACCGCAATCGCCGATTCAATCTGGGTACGACCGGGCACACTGCCGGTGACCACAATGGTTTCAAAGGCTTTTTCTTCTTTGTCTTTGCTGGCCTCTGCGGCGCTGTTGTCCTGCGCCATCACAGGCACTGTGACCAATAAACCAGACGCCAATAACACCTGGCGTACCGCGACTGAAACTTTCTGTTGCTTGAACATTTAAATGCCCCCTGTCGAGCTTGACTTAATCGTTTAAGTTCTTTTGCGTAAAAAAAGCAACATCCTGTTTTGCCGCTCTGGTTTATGGGCTATGGAGTCGCTTTATTGTCGTGTGAGATGAATTAAATTCAACCGCACTTAATCGTTTTACCTCTGAAAATTCAGTTCGTCAAGGTTGGGCATTAAATAAACAGATAAAGCTGGGGTCAGGTCTTGAATTTTGCGTTTCAATGCAAAATTCAAGACCTGACCCCACAGAGATTTGACCCCAAAGGGAGTGAAGCAGGGTAGGTTACTTCAGCAGTTTGGACAGTGAGTCAAAGCCTTGTTTGATGGTGCGCACGCGGTTATCGCTGTTGTCGTGTTCGATAAAGGCATGTTTGACGCCAGCCAGTTCACCTTTGGCGATAATAGGCGCGAAATCAATCACCCCGGTGCCGACATCGACCATGTCGCCTTTCTGGCTCATGTCTTTGACGTGCCACATCGCAAAACGGCCTGGTGCACGTTCAAACAATTGCAGCGGGCTTAAGCCAGCTTTAATGGTCCAGAACAGGTCCAGCTCCAGTTTCACCAGGTCTGCGTCGGTTTCTTTCAGCAGAATATCGTAAGGCACCTGGCCATTGATTGGCTGAAACTCGAAATCATGGTTGTGGTAGGCCATTTGCAGGCCGGCTTTTTTACAGGCTTCACCGGCTTTGTTTAAAAAGGCGGCATAGGATTTGTACTGGTCGATGGTCTGACGCTGTGGCTCGGTCAGATAAGGCAGCACAATAAAGTGGTGACCCACGATTTTCGCATCCTCAATCACTTGGTCCAGCTGAGCCTGCAGCACCTCCAGTGGCACGTGAGCCGATGGCGCTGTTAAGCCTTCACTGTCGAGGATCTGGCGGATTTCTTTGGCTTTCAGATTAAAGTAGCCGGCAAATTCCACTTCTTTGTAACCAATACCGGCCACCAGCTTCAGGGTGTCGGCCACACTCTGACCCATCAGGTCACGCACAGTGTACAGCTGCAGACCCGCCTGCAGTTTGTGAGCGGGGCTGCCTGCGAAGGCTTGGCTTAATGGTGAAGCCAAAGCGGCGGTGCCTAAACCCAACAGGCTGTATTTCAATAATTTACGTCTGGACGGGTCTTGCAAAGATGGCGGAGACAAAGCGTTGTTCATGCTGCTTTCCTTAGGTTAGGTGCCCCGGGGCAGGGCCCGTACTGGCACGTTCTATCAAATCAAAAGGCAGTATGACTTTGGGGGCTTTGCCCAGCCTGCCTTCAATTAAATCGATCAGTAAACTGACCGAGGTACTGCCAAATTCTTCCGCCGGTTGCGCTATGGTGGTCAGCGGCGGTTCGCTGTACGCGGCAAAGGCAATGTCGTCAAAACCTGCCACTGAAACGTCCTGCGGCACCCGCAGGCCCAGCTGTTTCAGCTGTTGCAGCGCGCCAATCGCCATTTCATCGTTTTCACAGAAAATAGCGGTGGGTGGCTGCGGCAATGCCATCAGTTCAGCGGCGGCTTTTTGTCCTGATGCCAGGCTGAAATTACCCGGGCTTAGCAGGCTTTCATCAAAGTCGACCCCTGCCTCGCTCAGGGCTTCTTTATAACCAGCCACCCGGTCGCGGGTCAGCGGGCTGCGCGGCGGGCCTTTGATCATCGCAATACGGCGATGGCCCAGGCCCAGCAGATGCTCGGTCATGGCATAAGCGGCCGCTTTGTTGTCGAGCAGCACGGTCGGACAGCGGATGCGGTCCAGCACTTCACAGGCGTTGACCATAGGCAGTGGCTGATCGGCGGCCAGTTCCAGACCGGTAAAGGGGTTAAACGCCCGAAGCTGAATAAGGCCATCGGCTTGCGAGGTATGCACCATCCGCGCGTAGCTCTGTTCCATTTCTTCGTTGGCCATGGTGTTGCATAGCAGCAGGGAATAGCCTTTGTCATGCGCACTTTGTTGCATGCCACTGATCACCCGGGCGAAAAACAGGTTGGCGACAGTTGGCACCAGCACCACCAGGTTGCGGCTTTTGCCGGAGCGAAACTTCACCGCCATTAAATTAGGTTTGTAACCGGTTTGTTTGACCGCAGCCAATACCCGGGCGCGGGTTTTGTCTGACACCCGTTCCGGTTGTTGCAGTGCTCTGGAAACTGTCGCGACCGAAACTTCGGCCAGAGCCGCGACTTCATGAATAGTAGCCATTCAACCTGTTGTTTTCATGCTGCTTTATTGGCTGGTCAGTCTACCGCAGACCAGGCTTTCTTGGTAATTTGTAACCGATAGCATTTATAAGCTGATTTTCAGCAAATGAAAAGTCAGCTTGGTGCAAAAAAACTGCATATTTTTAAAGTTAATGCTCTATTTTGGTGCGGGTTGGCGGCTTTTTTCGACGAAATTTGCGACGAGGGGCAGAAATCACCTTGACGGTGCAAAATGTAATCCATTACATTTTTCTCTGATGGCAGAACCCGATCCGGTTCGATGCAACAGAGAGCTGAATAATGACAACAGAACGCAAAACGCCAATCCGTTATGGCATGGTCGGTGGCGGTGCCGGCGCTTTTATCGGTGCAGTGCATCGTCATGCAGCAGGCCTGGATGGCGAATATCAACTGGTCTGCGGCGCTTTTAGCCGCAATCAGGACAACAACCAGGCGACAGCAGCAGAACTGAATATTGCGCCTGAGCGTGTCTATGCAGACTGGCAACAACTGCTGGCGGCTGAGGCTGCTTTACCGGCGGAGCAGCGCATGCAACTGCTGGTGGTGGTCACGCCAAATCAACTGCACGTGCCTATCAGCAGTGCTGCGTTGCAGGCGGGTTTTGCGGTGTTCTGTGAAAAACCAGCCGGCGTCACACTGCAAGAAACCCGTGAACTGGCGACGGTGCTAAAACAAAGCAATCAGCTTTACGGCCTGGCGCACACTTATCTTGGTTACCCTATGGTATGGCAGGCGCGCGAACTGGTGCAGTCCGGTGCTTTGGGTCAACTGCGCAAAATTTATGTCGAATACCCGCAAGGCTGGCTGACCGATGATTTAGAAAGCAGCGAAAACAAACAAGCCAGTTGGCGCACCGATCCGGCTCAGGCTGGTGCCAGTGGTTGTATGGCCGACATTGGTACCCATGCCTTTGGTATGGCGGAATTTATCAGTGGCCAGCGTGTGACAGAACTTTGTGCTGAGCTGAAAAGCCATGTTCCTGGCCGCCGGTTGGACGACGACGGCGCGGCGCTGTTCCGCACTGCAGAAGGCGCGTCCGGCGTGTTGATGGCCAGCCAAATCTGCGCTGGGGAAGAAAACGCGCTGAAAATTCGTCTGTATGGCGAAAAAGGCTCGCTGGAGTGGCACCAGATGGAACCGAACACTGTGATCCTGAAACCTCATGGCGCCCCAGTGCAATTACTGAGGGCAGGCCGCGGTATGCCTGGCTTGGGTCAGGAAGCGAATCGCCGCTGTCGTTTGCCGTCCGGTCACCCGGAGGGGTACCTGGAAGCCATGGCTAATTTATACAGCGATTTTGCCGCGGCTATCCGTGCCGGTGAGCATGGACAACCGAGCGGTGTGCCTGGTATTGCCGCCGGCTTACGTGGCATGGCTTTTATTGAAACTGTGGCGGCCAGCGGCAGCAGCAATCAAAAATGGCTGGCGGTGCCGGATATCCGCGACAGTCTGTAAGCAACGCTTAGGAGAGCAACATGAGTCAAATTCAAGGCCCGGCGATTTTCCTGGCGCAGTTTATGGGCGGTGAAGCGCCGTTTAACAGTTTAAAAACAATGGCGAAATGGGCGGCGGATCTCGGGTACAAAGGTGTGCAAGTGCCCACCAACGACCCGGCGTTTTTCGACCTCGAACAAGCGGCCAATAGTCAGGCGTATTGCGATGCTATGAAAGCGGCCTGTGCTGAGCATGGTATTGCCATTACCGAGCTGTCGACCCACTTACAGGGACAACTGGTGGCGGTGCATCCGGCGTATAACGAGCTGTTTGATAACTTCGCACCAGAAGCCTTGCGTGGCAAGCCGGCTGAGCGCACCGAATGGGCCATTCAGCAACTGAAATACGCCGCCAAAGCCAGCCAGCGGCTGGGCTTAAAAGCGCATGCCACCTTTTCGGGGGCTTTGCTGTGGCATCTGGTCTACCCCTGGCCACAACGGCCGGCTGGCCTGGTGGAGCAGGGCTTTGCTGAGCTTGCCAAACGCTGGTTGCCTATTCTGGATGCCTTTGACGAAGCCGGTGTTGATGTTTGCTACGAAATTCACCCAGGTGAAGATTTGCATGACGGCGCCAGTTTTGAGCAGTTCCTGGCAGCGGTTAACAACCACCCACGCGCCAACATTCTGTTTGACCCCAGCCATTTTGTGCTGCAGCAACTGGATTACCTGGATTTTATCGACCGCTATCACAGCCGGATCAAAATGTTCCATGTCAAAGATGCTGAGTTCAGACCCAATGGTCGCAGCGGTGTCTATGGCGGCTATCAGGACTGGGTGAACCGCCCGGGACGCTTCCGCTCTTTGGGCGATGGGCAGGTCGATTTTGCCAGTATTTTCAGCAAACTGACCCAATACGGTTTTGACGGTTGGGCGGTGCTGGAATGGGAGTGTTGCCTGAAAGATTCTGCCCAGGGCGCTGCTGAAGGTGCGCCTTTTATTGCCGGGCATTTAATTGACCGTGCCAAAAAAGCCTTTGACGATTTTGCCGGCGCCGCGACGGATGCAAAACGCAACCGCCGTATTCTGGGACTGGACGACTAAGTCGTCTGGCGTCATTTAGGTAAAACACAACAACAAATAACCACAATAACGAGAGTCCAACAGCAGCGGGGAACCTATGGACAGCATCAAACTACGCTTAAGCAGCATGATGTTTTTGCAGTTTTTTATCTGGGGTGGCTGGTTTGTCACTTTGGGTACTTTTTTAAGTCAGAACCTTTCAGCCACAGGTGCTCAAATGGGCGCGGCGTTTTCCACCCAGTCTTGGGGCGCTATTATCGCGCCGTTTTTTGTCGGTTTGATTGCTGACCGTTTTTTTAATGCCGAACGTCTGCTTGGCCTGCTGCACTTAGCGGGTGCCGTGCTGATGTTCCTGATGTATCAGTCCGGCGACTTCGGCAGTTTTTATCCGTTAGTACTGGCTTATATGCTGGTGTATATGCCGACTCTGGCGCTGGTGAACTCAGTGTCATTCGGCCAGTTAAAGCAGCCGGATCTGGAGTTTGGCAAAATTCGCGTTTGGGGCACTGTGGGCTGGATTGCCGCCGGTCTGGTGATCAGCTACCTGTTTGGCTGGGATTCACAACAAGGCATTGCTGACGGTCTGCTGAAAAATACCTTCCTGATGTGCGCTATCGCGTCCGCAGTGTTGGGTGTGTACAGCTTTACCTTGCCAGCCACGCCGCCAGCCGGCCGTGGCCAGCAGCTGAAAATCGGTGAGTTGCTGGGCCTGGATGCGTTGGCCCTGCTCAAAGATAAAAACTTCTTTTTGTTTTTCATTGCCTCAGTGCTGATCTGTATTCCGCTGGCGTTTTATTACCAGAATGCTAACCCGTTTCTGACTGGTATTGGTGTGGAAAACGCGACGGGAAAAATGACCTTGGGTCAGGCGTCTGAAGTGCTGTTTATGTTGGCACTGCCCCTGTTCTTAAACCGTTTTGGTATTCGCTGGACCTTACTGCTGGGCATGGCGGCCTGGGTGCTGCGTTATGTGCTGTTTGCCTATGGTGATGCCGGTAGCAGCGTCTGGATGTTGTTACTGGGTATTGCGCTGCACGGTATTTGTTACGACTTCTTCTTTGTCTCCGGCCAAATCTACACCAACAGCAAAGCAGGGGCGGCAATTCGCAGCTCAGCTCAAGGTCTGATCACCCTGGCCACTTACGGTGTCGGTATGCTGATTGGTTTCAGTGTGGCGGGCAAAATTACTGATGCGTATAGCACAGCGGAAGCGACCGACTGGGCCAGCATCTGGTTATTCCCGGCAGGATTCGCCGCGCTGGTGCTGGTGGTGTTTGCGCTGGTGTTTAAAAACGAACCGCTGCGTCAGGAGTAACACATGACTCAGAACCCACACCACCTGCCGCGGCGGGAATTGCTGAAACAACTGGCCGCCGGTGCCGTTGGCGTGTCGGTGTTAGGCGCGACTGGCTTTTTAAGTTCGGCTTCAGCCAGCCCGAAATCCGCGCCACTGAAAGGCAATATCCGACACTCAGTCAGCCGTTGGACCTATGGTGATTTGTCAATTGACGAACTTTGCCAGCTGATTAAGTCATTGGGCTTTAACGCTATTGACCTGGTCGGCCCGGAAGACTGGCCGACCCTGAAAAAACATGGCGTTGATAGTTCGATGTGCAACGGAGCTGAGCTGAATCTGACCGACGGTTTTGGCGGAGCTGAATTTCACGAGGCACTGATCCCCCGTTACCTGAAGCATATCGATTTAGTGGCGGACGCCGGTTACACCAATCTGATTTGCTTTAGTGGTAACCGTCGGGGCATGGATGATGAAACGGCACTGAGCAATGCGGTTAAGGGCTTAAAGCAGATATTGCCCAAAGCACAACAGCGTGGCGTGGTCCTGCAGATGGAGCTGTTTAACAGCAAAGTCGATCATCCGGACTATCTGGCCGACAGCTCTGCCTGGGGCATAGAGCTGTGTAAACGACTGGGTTCACCGAACTTTAAGTTGCTGTATGACATCTACCATATGCAGATTATGGAAGGCGACATTATCAGCACTATCAAACAGCACCATCAGTATTTTGGTCACTACCATACGGCGGGTGTACCGGGCCGTCATGAAATTGATGACAGCCAGGAGCTGAACTACCTGGCCATTGCCAAAGCGATCCGGGATTTACCCTTTAGCGGTTACCTGGCGCAGGAATTTATTCCAACAGCCGACAGCAAAGCCGGTAGGGCGGCTGCGCTGGCGCAGGCCATTCAGATTTGCGACGTCTGAACAGGTCAAGGATCAGAGCGGGGCAGGTGCACTGCCCTGAACAACTTATAACGAGAACAGGGCTCTATACCCAAGTCACTTGAAGATGCGGGCAGGCGACAAGCCAGTGAAACCCCAGCAACATAGCTAACCTATGTGACTGGGGCGACATGGCGCAGTCACCAAAGTCGCAGCTTCAAGGACGACGGGTAGAAACCCGCCCATCACAGGGGATCATAAATGACAACAGCGAACAATCATTACGACGCCATAGTAGTAGGGTCTGGCATCAGCGGTGGTTGGGCAGCTAAAGAGCTGACCGAAAAAGGCCTGAAAGTACTGCTACTGGAACGCGGACGACCTATTGAACATATCAAGGACTACCCAAACGCTTTTAAAGAAGCCTGGGATTATCCGCACCGTGACAAACCGACCAATCAAATGAAAAAAGACTACCCGGTGCTGTCGCGTGACTATCCGTTAAACGAAAGTACCTTTGGCATGTGGGCCAATGAGCAGGAGTCGCCTTACACCGAAGTGAAGCGTTACGACTGGTTCCGTGGTTACCATTTGGGTGGCCGCTCGCTGCTGTGGGGTCGTCAGAGTTATCGTTTTAACGAACTGGATTTTGAAGCCAACCTCAAAGACGGTATAGCCGTTGATTGGCCAATCCGTTACCAGGATTTGGCGCCATGGTACGACTATGCCGAACGTTTTGCTGGCATCTCCGGGGTGCGCGACGGTCTGGATGTATTGCCGGATGGCCAGTATTTACCGCCGGTGCCGCTGAATATTGTCGAAAAAACAGTAGCTGAACGGCTGAAAAAGCAATTTGGCGGCAGCCGTCATATGATCCATGGCCGCTGTGCCAACATTACCCAGCCTAAACCTGAACAAAACCGGGTGGGCTGTCAGTACCGTAACAAGTGCTGGTTAGGTTGTCCTTTTGGCGGTTATTTCAGTACCCAGTCGGCCACCTTACCTGTGGCGATGAAAACCGGCAATTTAACGGTGCGGCCCTTTTCTATTGTGACCCAGGTGCTGTATGACAAAAACAGCAAAAAAGCCCGTGGTGTGGAAGTGCTGGACAGCGAAACCAAGATGACTTACGAGTTCACCAGTAAGATTGTGTTCCTTAATGCCTCGTCCTTTAACTCCACCTGGATTCTGATGAATTCTGCCACCGACATTTGGCAAGGCGGCCTTGGCAGCAGCAGCGGTGAGCTGGGTCATAACGTGATGGACCACCACTTAGGCGTTGGCGCTTTTGGTGAAGTGGAAGGCTTTGACGACAAATACTATTTTGGCCGTCGTCCGTCAGGTTTCTATATTCCGCGCTTCCGTAACTGGGGTGGCGACAAGCGCGACTACCTGCGTGGTTTCGGTTACCAGGGCTCGGCCAGCCGTCAGGGCTGGAGCCGCAATGTGGCAGAGCTCAGCATTGGCGCTGACTTTAAAGATGCGTTGACTCAGCCAGGCCCATGGAGCATTGGTATGGGTGGCTTCGGTGAAATTCTGCCGGACCATAGCAACCGCATTTTCCTCGACAAAAACCGCAAGGACAAATGGGGTTTACCTGTGCTGGCGATGGATGTTGAGCTCAAAGCTAATGAGCTGAAAATGCGTGAAGACATGAAACAAGACGCTATCGATATTCTGGAAGCGGCTGGCGTGAAAAACGTACAGGGTTATGCCGGCGATTATGGCCCGGGTATGGGTATTCACGAAATGGGCACGGCCCGGATGGGGCGTGACCCGAAAACCTCGGTGCTGAACGGCAATAACCAGGTGTGGGATGCGCCGAATGTCTTTGTCACCGATGGCGCCTGTATGACTTCAGCTTCGTGCGTGAACCCGTCGCTGACCTATATGGCACTGACAGCCCGCGCCGCCAATTTTGCGGTTGAGCAGCTGAAAAAAGGGGAGCTGTAAGATGAACAGACGCGACTTATTAAAAATGATCGCAGCAGCCACCGGCATGGCCATGGTGGGTGGTGAGCTCTGGGCGGCTGGTATGAAGTCGCCGGATGCAGGTAAAACCCTGTACACCGCCGATGATGTGGCGATGTTGGATGAAATTGCCGAAACCATTCTGCCGCAAACCAGCACGCCTGGTGCCAAAGCTGCCGGTTGTGGCGCCGTGATGGCCGTGCTGGTGAATGACTGCTACAGCCTGGAACACCAGACCTTATTTTTTGCTGGGTTAAAGCAAATCAAACAGCTGAGTAAACAGCAGTTTAAACAAGACTTTATGGCACTGAAACCCGAGCAAAAGCTGCAGCTGCTGAGCAAGCTGGACCAGGACGCCAAGCAAGGTGGCACCAGCGGGCTGGAGGGCAGCAGTTCGCTGGCCAGCTCCAAATCATCTGAACGTAAAGGCGAGCTGCATTACTTCACCTTATTGAAACAGCTGAGTTTATTTACCTTCTTCAGCTCTCAGGTGGGGGGCACCGAAGCACTGCGTTATGTGGCTGTGCCTGGTAAATACGACGGTGATCTTCCCTATAAAAAAGGCGACAAGGCCTGGGCGACCTAGACAGAACAAAGGAATCATACGAATGAAAAAGTTAATCTGGGTGTTGGCCCTGATGCCTGCCTGTGGTGCGCTGGCGGCGGACAAACAACTGTCTGAACAAGAAATGCATCAACTGGCGGCCAAGACGGAAGTCTGGCAGCCGGTACCGGCTGTGGTCAGCGCCGCGGAAGGTGCTGTGCCGTCCGATGCGATTGCGCTGCTGGGCGCCGACTTAAGCCAGTGGCAATCTGCGAAAGGCGGCAAGGCAGATTGGTCGTTGCAAGACGGCGTATTGCAGGTGAAACCTGGTTCGGGCGACATTGAAACCAAGCAGGGCTTCTGTGATGTTCAGCTTCATGTCGAATGGAAAGTCGACAGCGACCGGATGGACAAAGAAGGGCAGGGGCGCAATAACAGTGGTATTTTCCTGCAAAGCATGTATGAAATTCAGGTGCTGGATTCGTACAACAACCCGACCTATCCCAATGGTCAGGCCGGCTCTGTCTACAAGCAAACCATTCCTCTGGTCAACGCCACCCGGCCGGCCGGCCAGTGGCAGCAGTACGACATTATCTATAAAGCGCCGCGTTTTGATGGCGATAAACGACTGAGCCCGGGTTATGTCACAGTGCTGCATAACGGTGTTCTGGTACAAAACCACACTGAAATTGCTGGCACTACTGAATGGATTGGCCCGCCTCAGGTGAAAGCTCATGGCTGCCTGCCGCTAAAGCTGCAGGACCATGGCGATAAAGTCAGTTTCCGCAATATCTGGCTGCGTAAACTGAATTAATATCGTTGGGGTCAGGTCTTGAATTTTGCATTGAAACGCAAAATCCAAGACCTGACCCCTAAGAATTCCAAGAACAGCTCTCCTGATTGACCTGATAGTAACGCAGCACTCCAGACTTAGTTTCCCCCCCGGCCTCCAGCGGCTGCTTTGTTATATTTGCTTACGATTCAACAGTTTGGGCTTAGAAAATTTTTGCTAAGGTAAATTCGTTGTTAATAAACAAGGAGAACAGGGTTGAACAATAATCGTCAGACGCAGTTGTTGTGGTTGCTTACTTTAGCGATGGGTCTGCTGCCGCTGGGCTGGCAATGGTTACATGGCGGCATTGAAGCCCACCATTTATTGGCTGACCCCAGCTTACCCACAGTGTCCAATGCCTGGGGAGCTCTGATTTTTCCTGTGTTGGGCGTGCTGGCCAGCCGTCGTTTCAGAGTAATCAACCTGTTCAGCTTCTGGCGCAATTTTGCCTTAGCTGGCCTCTACGCTGCTGCGGTTGCAGGTTCATTTTTAGCCGGAGCAGAACAGATCACCCAACCGTTGTTTATAGCGGTGTTTGTCATGGCGCTGGTGTTACCACTGCACAGGGCCGAAATTGTGCTGGGGTATGTACTGGTGATGAGCCTTGCATTTGGAGCTGTATTGCCTTTGCTGATGTCCTTGCCAGCCATGGTCTTGGCTTGTGTGGCGACCTGGCTGCGTGAGGTTTGGACGCGACGTTTTAAAGGAACACAAAGCACCAACGCTATCTGATACATCGGTTCAATGCCTAATTCTTATGGGGCAGGTTGTCCTGACCCCATGCTTTACCTGTGTTGATCAAGCATAATCTGGTTGCCGTCCGGATCTTCAAGTACCAGATGGGCTGGGCCTGAACTGGTTTCATCGGCGCTTTTCTGCAGTTGAATACCTTGGGCCAGCAGCTGTTGTTGGATCTGGCGGATATCGGTAAATTCGGCCAAAGGTTCTGCGTTCTGGTTCCAGCCTGGGTTAAAGGTCAGGATGTTTTTCTCAAACATGCCTTGAAATAACCCCAGGACTGTGTCGCCATTTTTGAGTATTAACCAGTTCTGGCTTTGATCGCCGGCAAAAACAGTGAAGCCAAGTTTCTGATAAAACTGCCTGGATGCTTCAATATCCTTCACCGTTAAGCTGACCGAAAATGCGCCTAATAACATGTGTTTATCTCCTTAAACCTGAGGTCTTCAGCCTTTTAAATAGGCTTCTTTTAGCCAATGTTTCAGTTCATCGTTCAGATCCGCCGCCTGACTGACACGAATACGATGGCTGCACATGGCGTTAAAACTGCCGGACGCTTCCAGCAAGCCTTGTGGTTCTGTGCCTTTTAAATTCAGGCCTATGTCCAGTCGGGTGGCGGTAGAGGGCTGAATTAATGCAAATTGTTTGTTACGCCTGATACTGACATAGGTTTTTTTCGGGCTGATTTCAATATCAGTCCCCAGGCTTTGCAGATACTGCAGCAGCTCTTCATACCAGGGTTTCAAAGCGGCTTTGGCACCTGCGTATTGGGCCGCTACTAAGTCTTCTGCTTCGGCTGGCCCGCCAGCAGCTGCTTCTTTGGCCCTGTGCGCCACCAGATTGGCGTAGCCATGGCCTATACCAAATTCGCTTTTCAGCCAGTTCACCAATTCACTGTGTTTGTCGAATTTTTGTTGATTGGCCAGCGTCAGCCATTCAGCTTGTGATTTACCGCTGCTCTGCTCCAGATTGCGCCATTGGCTTTGTTCGGCGCTTGTGATCGCTGTCATTTGTTATTCCTTACTTATTACAAAGGCCAATGTTCAACGCGGGTTTTGGCGGGTAACACAAAGCCCAGTTTGCTGAACAGGAAATACATCACGCGGGTGCCAAAGGCCGGTTTGCCGGTTTCGACCACGGCTTTTAAGGTGTTCAGGATCATGGTGCTGCCACCGGTCATATCTTTGGCGGTACGGCTGCCAACCGGCAGGTTTTCAACAATCAGTGACACTTCCACTCCGTGCTCCAGCTGCGTCAGCTGATAACAGACCACAGATTCCGGGTCGTCGTATTGAGTAAATCGAAAGCTGTGGACAAAACGGTAGGGTGGCTCATATTCCATTACCTTGCCAATCACCAGCACATTGCGGCCGTCTGCTGTGCGCATCTGCAAGCTGGCACCTGGCACTAAAGCCTGGGCGTGTAACCAGGCATTAAACACAGCAGCCTGGGGTTCATCATTTTTGGTCAGCTCGCGCCAGATGGCTTCGAGGCTGCCGTTGATCACAATTTTGGACACCAGTCTGCTGGTTTCGGTCATGATAATTCCTTCTTCAGTTCGGTGTGGTTCAGTTCTGTATGGTTCAGTTCGGTTTGCTGTGGGGCTGGGTTTTTCTGTTCCACTGCAGCTTTTAGCCGCAGCAACTGACTGGCCCAAAAATCCCGGTATTGTTCGCCCCAACGCAGATGGATCTGCTGCAAAGGCACAGGGTTAAAATAAAGAGGCCGTTCCCGGCCTTGTTTTTGCGCAAGCACCAGATCCGCATCCAGTAACACCTGCAGATGTTTCATCAGGCCAATACGGCTGATGCTGAAATCAGCCTGCAGTTGGCTGAGCGTGCAGCCAGGTCTGGCGGCAATCAGATCCAACAGCAAACGTCTGCTGCTGTTCGCCAGTGCCAGAAACACCTGGTCCAGTTGTTGTTCGTTCATAGATGCTCCATAAGTAACAAAATGGTTACCTATGGCTGCGTTTCTGTCAAATCAGACCAGTGGTGAAGAATGGGCTTATTTGTTGCCGAAGCTGGCCTGATTGCAGCTGGTACTGCGGCATAGGGCAGTTACACTAGTGAAAAAAGGAGTGTCTTTATGTATCAGTTATTTATCGCCAACAAAAATTACTCGTCCTGGTCATTGCGGCCCTGGTTACTACTGACAGAGCTCGGTATTGCCTTTGAAGAAAAGCAGGTGCAGTTTCTGAGTAATGACAATGCTGCTGTGTTTAAAGACTTTGCCCCTAATGCCAAAGTGCCTTGCCTGCATGATGGAGGCTGGGTGGTGTGGGATTCGCTGGCCATTGTGGAATATCTGGCAGAGCGCCATAGCGGCGTTTGGCCTGCCGATGCCAAAGCGCGTAGCTGGGCCCGTTCGGCCAGTGCAGAAATGCACTCAGGTTTCACCGGCTTGCGCAGTTATTGCCCTTTCCATGCCGGTGGCCGTTTTGACAAATCGCCTTTGCCAGCGGCAGTGATGCAGGATCTGAAGCGGATCAGCGAGTTGTGGCAACAAGGGTTGGATAGCTTTGGCGGCCCTTATCTGGCTGGTGCGAATTTCAGTGCTGTGGACGCCTTTTATGCCCCTGTGGTGTTTCGTTGTCAGACCTACGGTTTGCCACTGTCAGAGCAAGCCGCTGACTATGCCCGCTTTTTGCTGCAAAAACCGGCGATGCAGTTGTGGTATCAGCAAGCTCTGGCCGAGCCGTATCGCGAAACTGAACACGAAGCTGCAGCACTTGGCCAAGGAAAGATGTTGGCCGATTACAGAGTAAGTGGTTGATATTTAGGTACTAAATCAGATTCTTCGGTTATTGGTCGAAGATAACTGGTCGTCTGTCTACAATGAGTGAATTAATTTAACCTGTCTATATAATCGCCAGCCTTCCAGGCTGGCTATTTTTTGCTCAGCTGGGGGAGGTTAAAGAAAACTTGCGGTAAGGTCGCTTATTACCAAGGGTTTTATATTCATTTTTCTGTTGAGAGTAACCAGATGCTGCGTAAATTAAAAGTAGGGAAACGATTGGCTTTGTCATTTGGCCTGTTAGTTTTAGTCAGTGTAATTGTTGGTGTAGTGGCAATGTTCCGTTTTGCCGAAACCCAGGCCAGTATCGATAATATTGCCGACCGGCGACTGCCAGCCACTATGCTGGTGGCTGAAATGAACCGGGAGTTTATGCTGATCCGCCTTCGCACCGTCAACATTCTGTTGGCCCAAACGGAAGAAGAGCGCCAGCAGGAATGGCAGCAGTTGTCTGTTGTGATGAAAAACTACGATCAGTTCTCAGCACAGGCATCCGAATTCCATAAAAGCGCAGCAGGCAAGGCGACATTCGATAAAGTGCTGCAAGCCAAAGCCGGCTACGACAGTATGCATAGCAAGATGCTGACGTTGATGCGGGATGAACACTATGCTGAAGCGCAAGCGATGCGTGGACAAGGCGTCAATCAGGCGTCAGCTAACCTCACTCAGGCGCTGGCTGATTTAGCGCAATACCAGAAGACAACTGCGCATCAACAGTCTGAAAATGCCAAACGCAGCATTGTGATGGCCAACACCAGCATGGTTACTGTGATTGTGCTTGCTATTGGTTTGGGTGGCGTGCTGGCGTTTTTCTTTAGCCGCAGTTTAACCTTACCGATGAATAACGCGGTGCTGGTCAGTCAACGTATTGCTTCGGGTGACTTAACCCAGAACTTTCATGACGATGAACCGGATGAAGCCGGTGAGATGATCCGTGCCATGGCGCGTATGCAGCAGCAGCTGAGAAAAACCATTCACGATATCAGCCACTCGTCGTCTCAGCTGGCAGCGACCTCTGAAGAACTGTCCGTCGTGACTGAACAATCCTCCCGTACTCTGAACCAGCAAAGTATGGAGCTGGATATGGCGGTGACCGCAGTGACCGAGCTGACGGCGGCTATTGAAGATGTGGCCCGTAATGCGCTGGAAACGTCACGGAACTCCACTGAAGCCGACGAAGAAGCCAAACACGGCAAGCAGCGGGTTGACCTGGCTGTGGACTCTATCCGCGTACTGGAAACCGATTTACAGCAGGCACGCCAGGGGATAGTGCAACTGGTGGAACGGGTACAAAGCATTGGTTCAGTGCTGGATGTCATTCGTGCTATTGCCGACCAAACCAACTTGTTGGCGTTAAACGCCGCCATTGAAGCGGCCCGAGCCGGCGAAAGTGGTCGTGGTTTTGCTGTGGTGGCCGATGAAGTGCGTGCGCTGGCACACAGAACGCAGGAATCGACCAAAGAAATTGAAAAGATGATGCAGGCGGTGCAGGCGGAAACTCAGCAGACAGTGGAGAGCATTGAACGCAGCAGTAAAGTAGCGACTGAAACCCGTCAGGCCTCTGATGCGGCCGGTACCGCGTTTTCCGGCATTGCGGTGTCACTTGGCCAGATTAACGATCAGAATATGACAGTGGCCAGTGCCGCTGAGCAGCAGGCCACTGTGGCCCGCGAAGTGGATCGCGGCTTGCTGAATATCCGTGACCTGTCGGCGCAAACCTCGGAAGGTGCCCACGAGACCCAGGCCTCCAGTGCTGAGCTGGCCCGTCTGGCCGAACATTTGAATCAGCTGGTCACCCAGTTCAGGGTGTAATGGCGGCACCGACAACAAAGCCGGACTTCGCTCCGGCTTTGTTGTCTGCCTTAATTGAGGCTCAGGCCGGCTGGGCCTGCGCTGGGGCAATTTTCGCTTCTTTGATTGGCAGGTTTGCCGCTGCAGCAACCAACGCCAACGCTATATCGGCATACCACATCCAGCTGAAATCACCGAACTCTGTGATCGCCAGGCCGCCAAGCCAGGCACCTAAGAAACCGCCAATCTGGTGGGAGAATAAGGTCAGACCAAATAAGGTGGCCAGGTATCGGGTACCAAAAAGTTTACCAACAATGGCGGCAGTAGGCGGCACCGTCGCCAGCCAGGTCAGGCCCAATCCAATGGCAAACAGGTAGAAAGTCCATTCGGTTTTTGGCATCAGCAAATACCAGCCGACCAGCACAGCCCGCGATGCATACATCAGCGCGAGGATATGTTTACTGCGATACTTCGCCACAGAAGCGCCCGCATAGAGGCTGCCGGCAATATTGGCCAGACCTATCAGCGCCAGCGACCAGCTGGCCACACTTGCAGGTAAACCACAAAGCTCGACTTCGCCGGGCAAGTGGGTAACCAGGAAGGCGACATGAAAACCACAGGTAAAAAAGCCCAAATGAACCAATGCATAACTGCGGTCTGTTAACGCCTGGCGTATGGTTGGCCAGATGCGCGACTCATCTTTGGCCTGGGCGGCATGACTGTGTTCGGTCTCTTGCTGGCCAGTCACTTTATTAATCAGCGGCAATGCCGCCAGTGCTGCAATCGCCAGCGCCCAAATTGCGCCCATCCAGCCAAATAGCGCAATCAGTTTTTGCGCCAGTGGTGCAAACACAAATTGGCCCAATGAGCCACCGGCGTTAATGATGCCTGAGGCGGAACCCCGTGCTTCGGCAGGCAAACGTTGCGCTGCGGCACCAATCAATACCGAGAAACTACTGGCTCCGGCACCTATAGCACTCAGCAGGCCTATGGTAAAAATAAGGCCAAAGCTGTTCTGAATAAAAGGCGTCAGCGCACAGCCAATGGCGAGGATCAGCAAGCCATAAGAAAGCACAGGTTTGGGGCCGTATTTATCGGCCAGAATGCCGGCAACCGGTTGTACTGCTCCCCAACAAAACTGCGCTATCGCCAGCGCGAAACTGATAGCGACCAGGCCCAAGCCTGTGTCGGCATTAATAGGGTTCACAAAAAGGCCAAAGGACTGGCGTATGCCCATTGTCACCATCAAAATACCGGCGGCGGCGAGCACCACGCCTTGCACTCCGGGCTTACGCACAGCATCAAACATGACGGGCTCCACTAAGAATTCAGCACAGGCTTACTATCGCTGTACGCAAAAAAACCGGCAAGTAGCAGACAGGCCAGAAGCGCAAGCAATCCGGCCAAAGCCATAGCTTGCCGAGCACGAAGCAGTTGACTGTTGGATAAAGCTTCAGTTAGTTTGCTGTGGTTTTTATTACATGGATGTAACAACAATGAGATGTACTGCGTTCTCTGCACTTCTGCTGCTGTCTGGCCTGACTTCTGCGTATTCGTTATCGGCTTTCACCACCAAAACACCGGCGCCACTCAGCCCTGAACCGACGCCTGTGCAGATTGAAAAACAGCGCTCTTGCTTTTCAGGCCCGGCAGTCAGCCATCAGAGCTTTCTCGACTGGCTGAATGCGCAGCCAGCCAAACCAGGCGTGGACCCACAACAGCGTCGGGCTATGCTGGAGCAACAATTTAAAGCGCAAGACTTTGCCCGTTATCAGGCCAATGTCGACTGCAACGAAATTCGCTACACAGTAGATGGACATTCGGTGCGTGGTTATATCCTGTCACCCAAAAGTGCCGATAAAAAACTGCCAGTGCTGATTTTTAACCGGGGTGGCAATGGCGACTTTGGCCAGTTGGTGTTTGGTCAGGTGTATCAGCAGCTGATGCCGGTGGCAGAGCAGGGTTTTGTGATCCTCGCCAGTAACTATCGTTCGGATCAACTCAAGCTTGGGGCGACCTTGTTGCATGATGAGTTTGGCGGGGCTGAAGTGGCTGATGTGCTGGCGCTAAAAGCCATTGCCGATCAATTGCCGCAAGCCGATAGCAGCCAACTGGCTATTTGGGGCCATAGCAGAGGCGGCATGATGACCTATCTGGCGGCTACCCAGTGGCCTGGCCCAGTGAAAGCTCTGGTGGTTGGCGCTGGGGTGGCCGATTTAGAATCTCATCTGCAGTTCAGGCCTGCCATGGAGAAGGTTTATCAGCAGCGTATGCCAGGCTATGCCGACAATAAAACGGCGCTGTTACGGGCACGCTCTGCGCTGTATTTCCTTGACGACTTACCCAAGGTGCCGCTGTTGCTGCAACACGGTGAGCAGGATGAGCGGGTCGAAGTGGCTCAGTCCAAACTTATGGCTGGCGAACTGGAAAAACGCCAATGGCCTTACCAGCTCATGCTCTATCCTGCGGCTAACCACAGCTTTGCTCCGGTGCAGCAGCAAGTCCGGACAGACATGGTGCAGTGGTTAAAACAGCAGCTGAAGTGATGCACTTAGAGTGACTGTCAGCTGCTGACTGGGGTCAGCCACAGCACCTGATAAGGCGCTAATTGAATGGTGCCGGCCTGATAGCGCTGACCACTCAATTCATCGGTATAACTGCCGGTGGCTGGCAGCAGCAGGTGCTGGGTCTGCTCAGAGAAATTCACCAGTGCCAGCAGCTTGTCGCCTGCCAGTTCGCGTTGATAACAAAACAGGTGCGGATTGCCACTGTCCAGGATCTCAGTGCTGCCCTGGCCTAACACCGCCAAGCGGTTGCGGCAGCTGAGCAACTGCTGCAGTTGCTGGTAGATTTTACCCGACAGCGATGCTGGTTTTTTGGCCTGCACCAGCTGCGTTTCTGTGACTTTCACCCGGTTTACCCAACGGCTGTCATCTTTTTTCGCCGGATCCTGACTAAAGCTGTAGTCATTCAGCAGACCCAGTTCATCGCCCATATAGAGCAGCGGCAAGCCGCCTATACTCAGGATCACCGAATTGAGCAGATAAATGCGCGCCAGCGCATGCTCAAGGTGCTGCGGCTTCTGTTGCAGTTGAGCTTGCTCCACACCAGCCAGGGACGCCAGCATGCCGGCGACCCGGCAATCCCCTGTGACCGGGTTTTGCTGAAAGGGCACCCCAGTGGCGAAGCTGCCAGGGAACTGGCCGGTATAAAACTGGTTGAGAAAATGCCGGTGGTGCTCCGGATTGATGCCTAATTGCCAGGCCACATTGTCGTCAAAAGTCCAGCCAATATCGTCATGACAGCGGATGTAATTCACCCAACTGCAGTGCGGGTCTATCGCAAAACGACGTTTTAACGATTCGGTCAGTAAGCGGGTTTTGCGGGTGGCCAGGCTGTTCCACAGCAGCGCCATCAGCAGTGGGTTGTACGACAGCTGACATTCAGTAGGCGCAATGTATTTCACCACTTCGTCCGGGTGCACTATGGCTTCCGACTTAAACTGCAGCGCCGGTGCCGCTATACGGGCGACCGCATTAAAGGCCTGAATAAGCAAATGGGCTTTGGGCAGGTTTTCGCAGTTGCTACCGGCTTCTTTCCAGACAAAGGCCAGCGCATCCAGCCGCAATACCGCTGCGCCCTGATTGGCCAGAAACAGCATTTCTTCTGCCATGGCATTAAACACGGCCGGGTTGGCGTAGTTTAAATCCCACTGAAAACTGTTAAAGGTAGTCCAGATCCACAAGCCGGATGCCGGGTCTTGTGTAAAGCAACCACGGCGGATTTCCGGGAATATTTCACGCAGGCTTGGCGCATAGCGGTCGCGCTCAGCTTCGGTCAAAAAAAAGTAAAAATCACGGTAGTCCGGGTCGCCTTTTTGCGCCTTTTGTGCCCAGCTGTGTTCGTCAGAGGTGTGGTTAAACACAAAATCCAGTACCGGACGGATACCTTGCTGGTGCAGCTCGGCCATCAGTTCCGCCAGCTGTTGCATGCTACCAAGCGACGGCATGGTGGTGCGGTAATCCGACACCGCATAACCGCCGTCACTGTTTGGCTCTGGTGCTTTGAACAGCGGCATCAAATGCAGGTAGTTAATGCCGGTTTGCTTTAAATAGGGAATTCGCTGTTTCAGGCCTTCGAAATCGCCAGCAAACAAATCGACATAACAGGCCCCGCCCAACTGGTTGTTTTGCTTATGCCAGTCTTGTGGTTGCTGGTCCAACTGGCACAGGTAGTCGGGCCGGTTTGCCAGGCTTTTCGCCAGGCTTTTCAGTAGCTGCTCCAGGTGGAAGTAACAGTCATAACGCTCGGCGTACAGGCTCAGGTACAGCCGCAGTAATACCGGCAGCTGTTCGCTCAGTCTGGACTGCAGCAGTGGCCAGTGCTGCTTGGCCAACGGCTTCAGCAGTTGGCTGAAACGTTTCAGCAAAGTTTGGCATTCCTGCTGTAGAAGTTCAGGTTGATTGAGTAACTGAGCTGTAGTGGCCTGCATTATTGTTGTCCGCATTGAGCAAGGATCTGCCCGCTAATAAAACGTGATCTGAATCGTTTTTGCAAGAATTTCTGTGGCTGAAACAAAAATTTTTTCTGCAATGAATTTACGCACAAAGCAGATAAAGCTAAGCTGGCTTAAACGATTAAGATTATTTCATGTTTATCCGAGGTGCATGCCATGCCAACTGTTCCCGTTTGTTGCTTTGGTGAGGTCTTAATCGACTTTCTACAAGACCCCGGGCAGCCGGATGTATTCCGCCGTTACGCCGGAGGTGCACCTGCCAATGTGGCGGTCGCGGTGGCGCGGCTGGGCGGCGATAGCCATTTTATGGGCATGTTGGGGCAGGATTTATTTGGCGAGTTCCTGCATCAGCAATTGTTGCACTACGGGGTTGATTGTCAGCAGGTTCGCTTTACCAGCGAGGCAAAAACCGCTTTGGCTTTCGTGGCCCTGGATCAGCAGGGTGATCGCAGTTTCTCGTTTTACCGGCCACCCGCCGCTGATTTGTTGTACCAGGCAGAGCATTGCCCACAGCAATTCTGGAAGCAGCCCGGCATCTTGCATCTATGCTCCAACAGCCTGACTACAGCGGCTATTGCCGACACCAGTTTTTCGCTGATTGCCGCGGCCAGGCAAAACGGCTGGCTGATTAGTGTGGATGCAAACCTGCGACATAACCTGTGGGCTTCAGGCCAGGCTGACCGTGCTTTGGTGCGACAGCTGGTGCAGCAAGCGGATTTGATCAAGCTGGGGGACGATGAGCTGCGTTATCTGGCTGACGAACAGTCAGACCAGGACTGGATTGAGCAGTTGCTTGCTGGCCAGGCCCGGTGGCTGCTGGTGACGGCTGGGGCGGCAGAAGTGAAGAGTTACAGCCGGGCCGGCCACTTTACCCTGCAGGTTGCACCTGTGCAGGTAAAAGATACTACAGCAGCGGGCGATGCTTTTGTCGGGGCCTGGTTGTTTCAGCTGGCCGAAGCGATTGAACAAGGCCAGACATTTGACAATGCGCTGCAGTCGCTCAGCTGGCAGCAGCAACTGGTGCAGGGCGCCATACGGGCGGGCTCGCTCACCTGTATGGCGTTTGGTGCTTTTGCCGCCTTGCCGGACCGGCAGGCCTGGCTGAATGCACAGCATGGCTAAGCCTGTACACTTGCGGTTGCAGGACAAAAGAAAAGGGCTGACAAGGTCAGCCCTTTGGTTGCAGACCAAAGCCTACACTCTGATGTCAATATTCTGACCCAGGTTGCCCACCGGACTTGGGCTTTGCAGCTGTGCCACCGGCATGGCTGCACTTTGCAACAGTTCGAGGGCCGCACGGCCATCGGCAACTTGTTGCTTTTTAGCCAGACTGGCGCTCAGCACTTCATAGCCTTCGCTTAAGCCAGGGGCTCCGCTTATGGATGTTGTCATGTTTACTCCCATGCCATTTATCCTTTAACTTTATCGACAGCAAGCCCTGCAGCTGAAGTAAAAATTTGTAATTTTTGCTGAAAGGCTCACCGAAAGCGCCAATAAAAAAGCCACCCGCAGGTGGCCTCTTCTGTAACTAATTGATGATTAATGAATTAACGCAGTAGACTGCGCCTTGATCTGATTAGGCGACAGCACTGGTGTTAGCGGCCGCACCGGACGCGTTGGGCCCTTTTTTACGTGGCCTTTTAATAATGGGTCTGGCTTTGGCAGGTTTTTACCAATTTTGGCGGCCAGGCCAGCTTGGATATCGGCCAGGCTGTAATCGGTACGCACTTTCATCCGGATATACGGCAAACCCGCCGCTTCCAATGCACCGCTGACAAACCAGTCCGGCGCCGCTTTGTGACCATCTTTGCTGTTGTTATTCACCAGATCAATTACTGCGACAATGGTCATGTCTTTTGGATCGCACAACACAAAGTCCAGGTACTTGGCATTCATTTTCAGCATGGCAGCGCGGCGTGACTTGCTGTCGGTGTTTTGTTTGAAATCGAGCAGGTCGAGCATTTTGACTCTGTTCATAATTTTGTATTCGCCGTTTACCGCTTGCTCCAGCAGCAACATAAAGTTGCGCTCAACCTGAGTAAATAAGGTGGCTTTTCTGCTGACCGGAAAGGGGTTACCGTGCTGCATAAAGCGGCTTGCCAGCAACGCTGCCGCCACCACTAATACCACCAGTAACAATAAAACCAATTCCATAACGACCTCCGACAAAAATTTGACTAAACAGACACTCTGAGGTGCCTACTAGACTGAACTATGCAGGGGTTATGCCAATGAATTAGTGTTTTTGCTCTAACCTGTATAAGTCAGGTGAATGTCTGGCATTGCTGCTATTAATGGCTGAAATGAGGCGGCTCACATATAGTGGAGGTCACCCTACAAAGAGAAAGGCAAGGATCAACAGATGACCACCACTTCAGGTTTAACTATTCTGGGCGCGATGCACAGTGGCTTTGAGCAAATACTGACACCCGAGGCGCAGCAATTGCTGGTTGAACTGACCCGTGAATTCAGGCCACAGCTAAAGACACTGCTGGCCGCTCGCCAAAGCCGGCAGCAGCAGTTTGACGGCGGTACGCTGCCAGATTTTCTGCCTGAAACGGCCAGCATCCGCCAGGGAGATTGGACTGTAGCGGCTATTCCGGCCGACTTGCAGGACCGCCGGGTGGAAATTACCGGTCCGGTAGACCGCAAGATGATCATCAATGCGCTAAACGCAGATGTGAAAGTCTTTATGGCGGATTTTGAAGACTCACAGGCGCCGAGTTGGACTGGTGTGATTGAAGGCCAAATTAACCTGCGTGACGCTAACCTGGGAACCATTCACTACAGCGACCCGCAATCCGGCAAGCAGTATGCGCTGCGTGACAACCCGGCCTTGCTGATTGCCCGGGTGCGTGGCCTGCATTTGTGGGAAAAACACCTGCTGGTGGACGGTGAGCAGGTGCCCGGCTCACTGGTCGATTTCGCCTTGTATTTCCTGCACAACTACCAGACACGACTGGCCAATGGCTCGGGCGTGTATTATTACCTGCCGAAGCTGCAAAGCCATAAAGAAGCCGCCTGGTGGGACGCGGTGTTCCGTTTTACCCAGGCCAAGTTCAACCAGCCGGTCGGTACCATTCGTGCCACTGTGCTGATTGAAACCCTGCCTGCTGTATTTGAAATGGATGAAATTCTGCATGCACTGCGTGAGCATATTGTGGCGCTGAACTGCGGCCGCTGGGACTATATCTTCAGTTATATCAAAACCTTAAAAAATCATGCTGACCGGGTGCTACCGGACCGTCAGGTGGTGACCATGGACCAGCCGTTTCTGTCGGCTTACTCACGGCTGCTGATCAAAACCTGCCACAAGCGTGGCGCTTTGGCGATGGGCGGTATGGCGGCCTTTATTCCGGCGAAAGACCCGGCCGCCAACGAAGCTATTCTGGCCAAAGTAACAGCCGACAAAGAGCGTGAAGCCAGCAACGGCCACGATGGCACCTGGGTGGCACACCCAGGCCTGGCCGCCACAGCCAATACGGTATTTAACCGTTACCTGACCGACGGCAAACGCAATCAACTGGATGTCAGCCGCGCTGACGATGCGCCGGTAACAGCCGCTGATTTATTGGCGCCTTCAGCAGGCGAACGCACCGAAGCTGGTATGCGCACCAATATCCGCGTGGCTTTGCAGTACATTGCGGCCTGGATCAGCGGCAAAGGCTGTGTGCCGATTTACGGCTTAATGGAAGACGCGGCAACCGCCGAGATTTGCCGCACCTCGATTTGGCAGTGGATCAAACACGGCAAGTCACTGAGCAATGGCCAGTTGGTCACCAAAGCCTTATTTGCCCAGATGCTGGCGCAGGAATCGGCTGTGGTTCGCGCTGAAGTGGGGGAAGCTTTATGGCAGGAGCAGAACTTTGCGAAAGCACAGCAGTTGCTGCTGCAAATTACCACCGCAGATGAGCTGGTGGACTTTTTGACCTTACCAGCCTACGAACTGCTGTAACTCCTTATTTGGGGTCAGGTCTTGAATTTTGCGTCTCAATGCAAAATTCAAGACCTGACCCCTTTGTATTACAACTCCTCGGCCACTTCACCAATTAACCGCCGCAGCCAGATATGGCTGGCATCCTGGTGCAACAAGGGGCTCCAAATCATCTTTAGTTCAATGGACGGAATAGGAAAAGGCGGGTCCAGCACTTGCATGGTATTGTCATTCTGATACAAGAGCGCCGCACGCAGCGGCAGGGTGGCAATCAGGTCGGTTTCTACCGCCAGATGCATCGCCACATGGTAGTTGCGGGTAAAGACGCTGATATTGCGCTGCTTGCCAAACTTCGCCAGCGCTTCGTCCACCCAGCCCAGCTTTTGCACATCGGCCGGGTCCATGCCCACACCCACACCAAAACCGGTTTTACTGACCCAGATATGCTGGCCTTTTAAATAGCTGTCGAGGTTAAAGTGGCTAACGATCGGGTTTTGTTTGTTCACCAGGCAGGCAAAGCTATCGCGCCAGATGGTCTTCTGGTGGAACGATTGCGGCAGCTGGTCAAAGCGGTTGATAGCCATATCCACTTTGCCGTTTTCTACATCATGAAAGGTCACGTCCGACGGCGTCATAATGTCGAGTGAGGTGCCGGGGGCCAGGGCCCGCAGCTTTTTCAGCAGCGCCGGAATAAGGGTGGATGCCGCGTAGTCACTGGCCATAATACGAAACACCCTGTGGCTGTGCTCTGGCTCAAACTCTTTATTCGGCTGCAGGGTTTCTTCCAGCGTCAGCAAAATGCCGCGCACCACAGGCGCCAGCTCTTTGGCGCGTTCGGTCGGAACCATACCGTCTGAGGTGCGCACCAGAATAGGGTCGTTTAATAAGTCACGTAGCCGTTTCAAACCATTGCTCATGGCGGGTTGGGTAATGTTCAGCTGGTTGGCGGCGCGGGTCACGTTTTTTTCCCGCAATAACACGTCCAGATACACCAATAAGTTCAGGTCAATTTTGCTGATATTCATTATCCGATCCTCAGGCTGGCTATATTCACATAATGAATGATGGGAATCATAAAAATCAACTACATGAATCTCAAAACTGAAACCTATAGTGAATTGCAACAACAGCACTTTCGCTGCAACCACAGAACAGCAATCACAGGGGATCAACATGTCAGCTTATTTAGATGCAGTGGCACAACTGGAACAGACCGTTAAAGGGCAAGGCGCGGGCTGGAATGCGATTAGTGCTGAATACGCGTTGCGGATGCAGCTGCAAAACCGCTTTAAGACCGGGCTGGACATTGCGCAGCATACCGCCAATGTAATGCGTGCTGATATGGCGGCTTATGACGCCGACAGCAGCCAGTACACTCAGTCGTTAGGCTGCTGGCATGGCTTTATAGGCCAGCAAAAACTGATCTCGATTAAAAAACATTTCGGCGGCACCAAACGAAAATACCTGTATTTGTCGGGTTGGATGATTGCCGCTCTGCGTTCAGACTTTGGCCCATTGCCAGACCAGTCGATGCATGAAAAAACCGCAGTGCCTGCCTTAATCGAAGAGCTGTATACCTTCTTAAAACAGGCTGATGCCCGTGAATTAGGCGGCCTGTTCCGTGAGCTGGATGCGGCGCGTGCAGCAGACCAGCAGGGCAAAGTGGCAGAACTGCTGGCGAAAATAGACAATTTCGAAAGCCATGTGGTGCCCATTATTGCCGACATCGACGCTGGTTTTGGTAACGAAGAAGCCACCTATTTACTGGCGAAGAAGATGATTGAAGCCGGTGCCTGTGCGATTCAAATTGAAAACCAGGTGTCGGACGAAAAACAATGTGGTCACCAGGACGGTAAGGTCACTGTGCCTCACGCCGACTTCCTGGCCAAAATTAACGCGGTGCGTTACGCCTTCTTAGAGCTGGGCATTGAAAACGGCATTATTGTCGCCCGCACCGACTCCTTAGGCGCTGGTTTGACCAAACAAATTGCCGTGACCAAAACCCCGGGCGATTTAGGCGACAAGTACAACAGTTTCCTCGATGGTGATTACATTCAAAGCGCGGACGATATTCAAAACGGCGATGTAGTGGTAAAAGCCAATGGCAAGCTGTTAAAGCCTAAACGTTTAGCCAGCGGTTTGTTCCAGTTTAAAGCCGGCTCTGGTGTGGACCGTGTGGTGCTGGACTGTATCACCTCATTGCAAAACGGCGCCGACTTATTGTGGATTGAAACCGAAAAACCACATATCGGCCAAATCGCCGAAATGGTCAACCGTATTCGCGAGGCGGTGCCAAACGCCAAGCTGGTGTACAACAACAGCCCATCCTTTAACTGGACCTTAAACTTCCGCCAGCAGGTGTTCGACGCCTGGCAGGCTGAAGGCAAAGATGTGGCGGGTTATGACAGAGCCAAACTGATGGCGGTGGAATACGATGGCACTGAACTGGGGCTGGAAGCGGATAAACGTATCCGTACCTTCCAGGCTGATGCGGCACGGGAAGCCGGCATTTTCCACCACCTGATCACGCTGCCGACTTACCATACGGCGGCCTTGTCGACCGACAATCTGGCCAAAGAGTACTTTGGTGCCGCAGGTATGCTGGGTTATGTGGAAGGGGTGCAGCGCAAAGAGATCCGCCAGGGCATTGCCTGCGTAAAACACCAGAATATGTCCGGCTCGGATATGGGAGACGACCACAAAGAGTACTTCTCAGGCGACGCTGCCTTAAAAGCGGCAGGCAAAGACAACACGATGAACCAGTTCTAAGCGGATTGGACATCCACAGCGTTGATAACGTGGTCGGTAAACACTGACAGTTTGGGCAGCTTCGGCTGCCCTTTTTTATCCGCCTAAGTGGCAGGCAATTCGACCACTAACAGCTGCTGCGTTCGCCCTAAGTTGCAGGAAAAACAGCTACTGCATCCCACCTCTGTGGCAGGCAACCCAGCCACCGGTAACTACTGCGTTCGCCCGTTCGCTTCTGGCGCGCTCACTTTTATATTGCTCACTACGCAGTTACCCGCGTCTGTTTTGCTGATGGATTGGTTTTCACCAAAAGCGAGCTGCTTTGTCTGACCAAAAATAAAGCTGTGTCGTCTCAGTGTCAGCTGGTTGTTTAAGCCTTTTATTCGGGTTATAACCTGATTTCTCGTGCCAGTGTTTGAGACAGTCCGCTTTAAGTCACTGAAGTCAGATAAGTTAACGGCGACGAATAAAGAAGACAACTCAGGAAAGAGGGTGTGGCGCACGAATTAAAGCGAGTGCCGTGCATTTGAGTAATATGTTAGACATCATGAGGGACGCAGTGATCGCCGAAATTTCGACACAACTGTTAGAGGTGCTTAGTGTCATTGAGCGCCATCTGGAGCCGACGTTGCTGGCCGTGCATTTGTACGGCTCCGCAGTGAATGGCGGCCTGAAGCCATACAGCGATATTGATTTGCTGGTTACTGTGACTGTAAGGCTTAATGAAACAACGCGGCGAGCTTTGCTCAACGACCTTCTGGAGGTTTCGACTTTCCCCGGCGAGAGTGAGGCTCTCCGCGCTATAGAAGTCACCATTGTCGTGCACGACGACATCATTCCGTGGCGTTATCCAGCTAAGCGAGAACTGCAATTTGGAGAATGGCAGCGCAATGACATTCTTGCGGGTATCTTCGAGCCAGCCACGATCGACATTGATCTGGCTATCTTGCTGACAAAAGCAAGAGAACATAGCGTTGCCTTGGTAGGTCCAGCGGCGGAGGAACTCTTTGATCCGGTCCCTGAACAGGATCTATTCGAGGCACTAAATGAAACCTTGAAGCTATGGAACTCGCAGCCCGACTGGGCTGGCGATGAGCGAAATGTAGTGCTTACGTTGTCTCGTATTTGGTACAGCGCAGTAACCGGCAAAATCGCGCCGAAGGATGTCGCTGCCGACTGGGCAATGGAGCGCCTACCGGCCCAGTATCAGCCCGTCTTGCTTGAAGCTAGACAGGCTTATCTTGGACAAGAAGAAGATCGCTTGGCCTTGCACGCTGATCAGTTGGAAGAATTTGTTCACTACGTGAAAGGCGAGAGCACCAAGGTAGTCGGCAAATGATGTCTAACAATTCGTTCAAGCCGACGCCGCTTCGCGGCGCGGCTTAACTCGAGCGTTATGCCTTAGTGAGTAGGTGCTCCGAACTATGAAACCAAGTGCTCCAGCGGAAATGCCGTTTACGCGAGAATCAGTGACACAAATGCTTGGGTGGGGCGCAACCCCAGAAGCTTCCCCATACTCGCACAGGCAGATCGCAGAATGGTGCGATAGGTTCTGGTGTCAGTATCTTGATGTTGATGCCGATCCAGAAATTGAGAGTTTGCTCCCTGTTCTCACTGATGTGGAAACGCAGTGGGATCTCTATCTGGCAAACACATATACGCTTGAAGAGCTCCGGACCAAAGACTTTGAGGCCGAACAAATGCCCAAGGAGTGGTTCAATGATTGGCTTCGGCAATTGGCATAACAAGGCCCGGCAGCACGCAGCCTTCGGCTGTTGGACTCGCTACGCTCGCCGCTGCGGGCATCGTTAGAGCTACCTAAGGATCGGAGTGTATTTTGAGCGACGAGGACGAAATTAAATTTAAATATGGTGAACCGCTAAATACAATTTTGCTTGTGGTCATATTGATAGTGGTAAGTGCTGTTAGTTTATTTCTCTACTTTCAAATTACGCAGCCTAGTGAAAGCTCATTTTTGTATGGTTTAAACCAGTTTTATCAATTAGGTGTTCTTTTCGTAGTTTTGTTGGCGTTCATTTTGTTAATTGCTCGCCCATTAATGCGCTTAATATTAATTAAACCAAATAAAAAGTAGCTCTAACAAGCCAATCAAGTCGGACGCATAACAGTTGGCTGCGTTCACTTCGTTCACTATTTTAGCCAACTATTATCCGCCGCTTATTGGGGCGTTATGCCGTTTAGGCGTTAGTTAAGCCGCTTTAGTAAAGAAGCAATAGATGTATGAAAATAGCCAAGAACCTTCTATGGATAGACTGCACTGCTGGTGCACTCGCCGGAATTTTAGTGATCTCACTCTCCGGCTGGCTGACCGATTTATACTCGACCTCACAAAGTTTTTTATTGGTTATAGGAACTGTAAACTTATTGTATGCGTGGTATTCATTTACGCTTGCCACTCGAAGACGACGGCAAGAAAGTTTAATAAAAATTTTAGTATGCGCAAATGGGATATGGGCTTTGATTTGTATCGCTATAGTCACCCAATTTTCTGGCAATATGACTTTATTGGGTTGCGCTCATCTAATTGTCGAGGCTGTTTTTGTAGGCGGGTTGGCTGCAATGGAATGGAAATGGCGCAATCAGCTGCTTATTGCGACCTGACAATAGCTTCAGATAATTCGATTTTTTTGCTGCGTTCATTGGGCCTTGCTAAAACCCGTGAATCAAGCGTGATGATTAAAGGAGATTATTATCTACTTCATCATTAAAACCGCACATATATTATTTGTAATAGGCTGGTTGGCATGTGTTTTTGTTCTGCCCAGAGCCATTTTGCATTACAAAGAGGGCGGGAATCTGGTAAAAACACAGATATAGTTGAGAGGTTTTCCTTAAAGCTATTCCGGTTTGGTTTGCTAATGTTTTTTTTCGCTTTTTTGTTTGGTGGATGGCTTTGGTTCAAATTTGGCATTGGAGGCACCTGGTTAAAGGTTAAATTAGGTCTAGTAACTCTGTTATTTTTTTTACTTTATTTTTTCGGGTTGGTTATTTTTATGTGCTGTCAGACAAAATAAGTTTCCGGGTGATATTGTTTTGCGCATATTTAACGAATCGTCGTTGTTATTAGTGATACCCATCATTTATTTGGCGGTATCAAAAAATATTTCATAGGGTCAGGATCGAAAATGGGAAAATATTGGTTGTTAAATACCTACTTCAAAATAAGTATAGGGTTGTTGCTGCTGAAAAGGTTGTAAGCCCTGATAGACTTTTGCAACTTTTGACAAACTAAAATTTTAAAAGGATTTATGTGTATGAATAGGATTTTGTTGGCCATTTTTGCTGTTGTCGCCTTGAGCTTCAATGCGCCATGTCGGGCTGATCTGTTATCACCATTAAATCAAGTGGAGATGGCAAAAGCGGACGCTATGTACCAAAGATATTGTTCTTTGTGTCACGGCGCGCAGCGGGAAGGTTATAAGGCAGATCATGCGCCATCTTTACGTTCAAAGTCGATGCTGAGCACCGCATTCCCTCAGATGATGTTTGATTCGATTGCATTTGGGCGGATAAATTCTGCAATGGATGGGTATATCAAAGACGCAGGCGGACCTCTGACAGAATCAGACATTATCTTATTGATCAGATGGCTTGCCCAGAAAGAGAATATCTCTCCAATAGATTTAGACCAGGCGCCGATTCCTGGAAAGGCGGCAAAGGGGAAAGAGCTTTATGGTAAAAACTGTGCAACTTGTCACGGAGACAAGGGGCAAGGTGGCACCGGTACTGCGTTAGCAGACCAATTATTCTTATCGAGCGCAACAGACAGCTATTTGAAATACGCTATCGTAAACGGAAGAGATGGCACGCCGATGAAAAGTTTTGCCGGAATTCTCAAGGATGAGGAGATTCATGATGTCGTTGCCTATCTCAGAAGTCAGGCTTCGGGTTGGAGCCCACAACCGCCTGAACTTGCCCCATGGCCGAATCCAAATGAGTATGTGCTCAATCCCAAGGGGAACGCACCACAATTTAATTTAAGAGAAGGTAGATATGTGCCCGCTCGCGAAGTTGAAAAAGCATTAAAAGATAATAATAAAATGATTATTTTGGATACGCGGCCAGGTTCAGCATGGCAACGTATCCACATTCCTGGTGCGGTTCCGATGCCGTATTACAGAGATAAATCAAGAATTGCGGAAAACTTACCTAATGATGGCACGTGGATTATTGCCTATTGTGCCTGTCCTCATGCCGCTTCAGATTCAGTTATCAATCATCTCCGAAGTTTAGGGTACAAAAATACTGGGGTCATAGATGAAGGTATTATCAAATGGATTGAGATGGGATTACCTGTTGTTGCAGGTAAGGCAAAGGTTAATCAGGTAATTGATTAGAATCACATTGTCATCATTTTGTCGCGGCTGCATAACAATCAAATTTTATCGCCAGCAAAAAATGCTGGCTGCGACGGCAACCCGCTGCGCGGCTTTCCGCGCTAAATTTGGGCGTTATGAGTTTTGAGTATGCGAACCCCAACGACTATTGAAGCTCGCGATCTCGAAAGCGTGTAGTGGTCAACTAATTTTGGCCATATCGTTGTAGCCACTACATTTCAACCTTAGGAATTATGTACACCATGTCTAGATGGACAGATAGCCTTATTGCGTTTGGGATAGGTGCTGCTTTGCTGGCGGCAATGTTGGTGGTGGGCGATCTGCTCTATGTCGGTGTTTGGTATTACCCGGTGTGCTGGGTTGCTTTGGTGGGGTTGGTGCAACTTGCCAAAGCACCCCCGTTGTTGACCAGCGGTGCCGCTTCTGCACTGGTGTTATCCTGCCTCCTGTATTGGGCCTGGCAAGTGTCTTTGCCAAGGCCAGATGGCCTGCTTGGTCTTGGGCACCTGTTTTCGCTGTCAGGTTTAGGCATTGCTGCAGTCGCCGCGGCATTGATTGCGCGCCGCAAGCAGATGGGGCCGTGGGCGGCCTTTTTGACCGGACTGCTGGCTTGTTGTGCTGGGTTTGCTTCTGCCCAGTGGCTGGTATGCAGGACCATGCAGTACTGTGGCGTGCTGTCAGGGCCGCTGGGGTAAGCTGTTTGTATGCTTTTTTCAGCAGATTGGCGAGAGGGTGCTGAACCGGGCTCAGCCGCCAACAGGATAAATAAAAACCTTTTCTGTCATCTCAAACAAAATGCCAGTCAGCTTTACCGACTGGCATTCAAAGAAGAGGGCCAGGACAGGGCCATTAATTCGGCGCTGCCACTACATCAGAAATAGACACTTTGCCTTTGCCGCGCTGCTCGTAACGTTCCAGCATTTTTACCACTTTGTGCGCTTCGTAGTTGCGGGCGAAAGTCACTAACGGCTGGCCGTTGCAGACCACTTTATCCACCGCATTTTGTTTGCTCAGCCGGTTGGCTTTCAGGGTTTTATTTAAGCCAAATTTGTCGTCATCCTGGCTTTGGCTGCAGACCTTGACCAGTAACTGCTCAATGCTTGGGTCCATGCTGTAAGAAGTGTCGCTGGCCTGGGCTGAACCAGAGATTACTGCGGTCAGAATGGCGATAGAAGCTAAAACTTTCATTGGGGTATCCTCCGCTATGGCACCGCGCCATGCCTGAATTCTGGCGCTGTTTTTGTTGGTTTTCTGCTCAAATGGGGCCACTGGGAAGCCAGCTGTGACAGCAGGGGGCACCGAAATATTTAGCAACATTGGGCAATAATTGGGCGGGGTTTTGTGACAGCAAACTGACAAAGCTAGCGCAGGAAATGACAGCTGGTACCGCGGCATACATGTTTAATGTGCCTGCACCTGGTCATGCTCCGGCGGTTAAGCTGAGCCTGCTGCTGATCGTAAACGGCCTTATCCGCGTAGTTACAGCAGAATCATTGTAGGTAAATTCAGGACATCCAGAATGACCATCGCCATTATTGGGGCCGGTATGGCCGGAGCGGCCTGTGCCAGTCAATTGACTCAGCAGGGCCAGCAAGTCAGGCTGTTTGATAAGGGCCGCGCTGCAGGCGGCCGTATGAGCAGTAAACGCACTGAGCTGGGCTACCTCGACTTAGGGGCTCAGTATTTCACGGCCCGCGATGAAGGGTTTATCGCTCAGTGCCAACATTGGTTGCGCGATGGCAGCATAGCGCAGTGGCAAGGCCGGTTAGGCCGGCTTGAGAAGGGCGCAGTAATTGCGTCCCCTGATAACACCTTGCGTTTTATTGGAGTGCCGTCGATGCAGGCGCCGGTTGTAGCTTTGCTGAAAAGCGCTGCGCTGCATACCGGCTGCCAGGTTGACCGACTGGCTTTTGACGGTAAGGGCTGGCAACTATTCAGTGACGGTATCAGCCTGGGCGTGTTTGACCAGTTGGTACTGGCGATACCGCAGCAACAAGCAGAACCCTTGCTGCGCGAAGCTGGGGTGATTGATACTGAACTCAGCGCCGTATTTACCATGCCAGCATTGCTGCCCTGTTGGGCGGTCAATCTTGAGCTGGCGTCTGGCCCCTGGCCTTACGATGGCATTTTTGGCAATGCAAATAGCCCGTTTAGCTGGCTGGCGCGGCAAAGCTCCAAGCCAGGCCGTTGTAATGGCGAACAATGGTTGTTGCACTTTGGTGCGGCTTTTTCTCAGCAGCATCTCGACGCAGACAGCCGCGATATTGCGGGCTACGCCATTGAGGCCGTGCAGCAACTTGCCGGTCAAACCTTGGCTGCTGAGATGACGCTTTGTCATCGCTGGCGTTATGCTCAGCAAAACCCGCTGTACCCACGCTATGGCATGCTGCACCGGCCTGAACTGGCGCTTGGGTTGGCCGGCGACTGGCTGAATGGCGGTCGGGTAGAAAATGCCTGGCTCAGTGGTGTGCAACTGGCGGGAGAATTGGTTCGATGACACAGTCGGTATGTATTATTGGTGGCGGCAGTGGTATTGGCCTGGCGCTGGCACAGCACTATGCAGAGACTCACACAGTGGTCGTCATCAGCCGTCAACCTTCACTGCAGCTCCCTGGCATTCGCTGGATACAGGACCCGCTAACCTCTGAAACAACCAGTGCTGAGCGTGTCGCCACCGCACTGGCGCAACAACCGGATATCATCTTTATCTGCAATGGGGTGCTGCATGACAATCAGGCGATGCCGGAAAAAACGATCCGCCAACTGGATATCAATCAACTTGCCGTTCGTTTTGCCAGCAATGTGCAGGTGCCTGCGCTCTATCTGAAATTACTCTTTGGTTACCTGTACAAAAGGCCTGCCGTCAAACTGTTGGTGCTCAGTGCAAAGGTCGGCAGTATCGGTGACAACATGCTGGGGGGCTGGTACAGCTACCGTATCAGCAAAGCGGCACTGAATATGTTGATAAAAAATGTCAGCATTGAAGTGGGGCGGCTGAACAAAACGGCCGTCATTGTCAGTATTCATCCCGGCACTACAGATACCCAGCTGTCCGCTCCTTTTCAGCACAATCTGCCCGCTGGCCAACTGCAAAGTCCGTTAGCGACCGCAAAGCGGCTGGCAGCTGTGGCCGCAGGGCTGACTGCCGGACAAAGCGGAGCTTTACTGAACTGGGATGGCACGGCTCTGCCGTGGTAAGCGGCAGCTGCGCACAGCGTGGATGCTGTTGCCCGTTTACTCTGTGTCTGGTAGTGCGGCGAAGGCACAGTCTCAGCTCAGAGCTGTTGCAATTTGGGCGACCAGTCGGCTTTAAAGCGCCTCGACGCCACCACCTGTTTGCCGTTGGACAGTTGCAGCTGGTAGTCGTTGTTATGCGGCTGCACTTTGTGCACGTGATGCAGATTGACGATGGAGGAGCGGTGCACCTGCACAAACTGCGGCGGCAGCCGCTGCAGCAACTCTTTCATGGTTTCACGGATAATCAGGTTTTCACTTAAGGTATGAACGCACATGTAATTGCCGGCCGCTTCAATCATCAATACGTCTACATCGTCCAGCAATAAGGTTGAGGCGCCGGTTTTAAAGGTGAGCTTTTGCGTGACAGGTGGCGGTACCAGTTGCTGCTGTTTATCCAGTGCGGTTTTGGCATCAAGTAAGGTTTGCGCCAGGCGTTGGCGCGACACGGGTTTGAGCAAGTAATCAAAGGCGAAATGCTCGTACGCGGAAAACGCATAGTTGTCGTATGCGGTGACCAGAATAATCAGTGGCGCCGCCATTGCTGAGGATTTCGACAGCTGCTTTAGCACTTCGATGCCCTTTAACCCCGGCATTTGAATATCCAGAAACACCAGGTCGACCTGATGCTGACGTAAATAGGCTAGCGTGTCGTCGCCATTATCAAAGCTTTGTTCCACCATAATGTTTGGGTAGGCTGCTAGCTTGGCTTTCAGGTTACTGATGGCCAGCGGTTCATCGTCGGCGATCAGGGTTCTAATCAATTGCATCCAGAGACTCCAGAGGTAACGAGATTTCACCGGTAAAAAGCTGATCCTGCTGCTGAAACGCCAACCTGGCTTTGCTGCCGAACAGCAGGCTTAAACGTTCGGCCAGATTCTGCAGGCTGCCGCTGCTGGCCTGAAGTGGCCAACCGGCGGCCAGTGCTGCGCCCGGGCCGTTGTCGGCCAACGACAAGTGAATATGACTGTCGCACTTGCGCACGGCCACCCGAATTTGCGCCGCACCTTTGACTTCAGACACTGCATATTTAATGGCATTTTCCGCCAGCGGCTGCAGCAGCAGTGGCGGAATTTTGTAGTTCAGTGCTGCCTCATCGAGCTGCCAGCACAAGGTCAGCCGTTCGCCAAAACGAACCTGCTGAATGGCCAGATACGCGGCCAGCGCGTCCAGTTCTTCTTTCAGCGGGATCAGATGTTCGGTGTGGTTTTTCAGTGAATGGCGCAAAAAGGCCGACAGCTGCAGGATCAGGTTTTCAGCGTCCAGGCCTTTATGCTGCACAATCAGCGAATTCAGCGCATTTAAGGTGTTAAACATAAAATGCGGGTTCACCTGGTAGCGCAGCACTTTCAACCGGGTCATCCGGGCTTGTCTGGCCAACTCTTGCTGATGGCTGAATTCCAGCCGGTCCAGCACATTGGCTTTGTAGACCATAAAAAGTGCCCCCCAGCCGGCTATGGGCATCAGCACCAGATTAAAGGCCAATAAATAATGCAGCGGGCTCACGTCGTTTTCATAGTTGAGCATGGCGTAGTTCATCATCAGGTACTGGCGCAGCGGCACCAGTGCGACCCAGAGGGGAACCAGCCAACGCAGCAGAATGACGGCCTGTTGGCGCAGACTATGAGACGCGCGCAGCTCGCGCTGACCAACGTAACCAGTCACCAGAAATGCAATGCAGCTTAGCAGCAGGTAAATCATCAGATAAGGAAACACAGCGCGGCCATCCAGCGGCACCAGTACCGCCAGATGAATAAACTTCACCAGCAGATAACTGAGCCAATACAGCAGATGCCAGTACCAGAAACGCCCTAACGAGGGTTGCACTGCCGTCATAGCGCGCTCCGCTGCAGCGGCAACTGAATTAACACCGCAAAACCTTGCTGACCTGCATCCACCACCAGGCGGGCGGTCTGGCCAAAATGCTGCTTTAACCTGTTGCGGATATTACTCAGGCCCACTCCGGCACTTTGGCCTGCCAGTGTGGTGGCTGCTTCGCCTGGGCCATCGTCCTGAATTTTCAGCCAGAGTTCGTTGTTTTTGCATTCGCCACTGATGGTGATGGTGGCGCCTTGCTGGCGACTGGCGACCGCGTATTTAATGGCATTTTCCACCAATGGCTGCAGCAGCAGCGGTGGGATCATCTGGCTGTTGGCTTCAGGCTCAATTTGCCAGTCCACCCGCAGCTTATTGCCAAAGCGGGTTTTTTGTAGTGACAGATAGGCATTAATAGCGGCCAGCTCGTCGGCCAGTTGCACCAGTTGCTCTGGTGAATGGCTGAGCGAATAACGTAAAAAGGATGCCAGCTGCTCAGACATCAACTCAGCATCGTCATAACGTTCTGCTTCAATCAATGCACAGACTGAATTGAGTGCATTAAAGGTAAAATGTGGGTTGAGCTGGTGGCGCAGCGCCTGCAGTTCCAGTTGCTGAATTTTTTGCGTCAGCCGGCTGGATTCCTGCAAGCGGAAATTACGCTGCTGGTGCAGTACATAAGCCAGGTAAAGACTGGTCCAGACAAAAAAGGCCAGGGTGCTGCTGTCGAGGTTACTCAGCAGTAGCCGTAAATCAAAGGCTTCATCTTTCATCGGCAGTAACCAGAGCACATTATCCAGCGGAATGTACACCAGCGTGGCGACAACGGCAGCCAGTACAAAATGCCAGATGGAAAAATGTTGTTGCTGAATTTGGTGTTGAGACCAGAGCAGCACAGCACCGGTGAGCACAAAAGCGCCAGCGTCGCTGATAAAGGCCAGGCCCAGGTAAAGCACACTTTCTTTTTTCTGCCACAGCAGATAATCCAGGCCCCAGCTCAACAGGCTGGTGATAAAAATAACCAGCCAGAACCAAATGTGGTAGCGCATGATGGCGGAGTGTTTGGTGGTAAGCACTGCGATATCCCGGCAACTAAAGTCAGAAGCAGTATAACCAAGCGCTTTTGAAAAGCGACGACTGCTGTTTGCCACTGGAGGCAAAGATGGGACCAAAGGAGGCAAGGCGCAACAGGGCTATCGATAAAAGGACTGTGCATAAAAGAATAGGCGTAGCGGCGTGCTTGCGGTATCTTGTTAGGGCATAACGGCCGGGCAGCGATTCCGGCCGTTGTTTTATCCAAAAACAAAGGCAGATTTACCCAAGTAACTTGCAGTTGCGGGGAGGCGGCAAGCCAGTGAGACCCCAGGAGCATAGTAAACCTATGTGACTGGGGCGAGATGGTGCAGCCAACAAAGCCGCAGCTTCAAGTACGACAGGTATAGACAAGTTGTATTGCCATCCAATGCCGTGGGGAACATGTAAATGAATGAATTAGTCAACGCCATCAATGGTGTTATCTGGAGTCCGGCGCTGATTTATCTGTGTCTGGGCGCCGGTTTGTTTTTCTCTGTAATGACCCGTTTCGCGCAGCTGCGTCATTTCAAAGAAATGCTGAAACTCTTATTAAATAACTCCAGCTCAGACAAAGGGATATCGTCGTTTCAGGCCTTAGCTGTATCGCTGTCAGGTCGGGTTGGGGTAGGTAACATTGCCGGTGTGGCTGCGGCCATAGGCTTTGGTGGCCCCGGCGCTGTGTTCTGGATGTGGGTGGTGGCCTTTTTGGGCGCCAGTACCGCTTATGTCGAGTCGACTTTAGGCCAGTTGTATAAAGTCGAACAGAACGGCCAGTACCGTGGTGGTCCGGCCTATTATTTTGAACGTTGCCTGGGCTGGAAGCCTTTGGGTGTATTGTTTGCCGTTTCCGCCATTATTGGTTGTGGCTTGTTTTTACCGGGCGTGCAGGCCAATGCTGTCGGTGATGCGGCGGTACGGATCTTCGGCGAGGGTGCTATGGTCGACACGGCTTTTGGCCTGGTTGGTACCAATAAGCTGATCACGCTGGCGGTGATCCTGATGATCCTGGGTTTTATTATTTTCGGTGGTATCCGTCGTATTGCCAACTTCACTCAAATCGTAGTGCCATTTATGGCATTGGGTTACATCATTATGGCGCTGGTGGTGGTGTTTCTGAATCTGGATAAATTACCCGGCGTGTTTAGCCTGATCATCAGTGATGCATTCACGGCTCAGGCTGGTTTAGGAGCGGCTATTGGCTGGGGTGTGAAACGTGGTATTTATTCCAACGAAGCGGGTCAGGGCACTGGCCCACATGCAGCAGCTGCAGCAGAAGTGGACCACCCGGCTCAGCAAGGTTTAGTGCAGGCGTTTTCTGTTTATGTGGATACCTTGTTTGTCTGTACCGCCACTGCGCTGATGATTCTGATCACTCAGCAATATAACGTCGCGGGCACCTTAACCGACGGCACTTTTATTGTGCAGAATGTGGCAGCCAATACCGAGATTAGCTCGCCTGCCTTTACCCAGCTGGCGCTGCTGCAGGTGTTTGGTGACTTCGGTTCTATTTTCGTGGGCTTGGCGCTGTTCTTCTTCGCTTTCACTACCATTCTGGCTTACTACTACATCACTGAAACCAACGTGGCGTATTTAAACAGCCTGTTTGGTGACAAGCTGCCACTGTGGCTGTTTAAACTGGCATTGATGTTTATGGTGGCTTACGGTGCGGTAAACAGTGCAGGTTATATCTGGACCATTGGTGACATAGGTGTGGGCATGATGGCCTGGATTAACGTGCTGGGTATTTTGCTGATTTTCTTCCTGCACAAGCCAACCATTCGTTGTCTGCGTGACTATGAAGCGCAAAAGAAAGCCGGTGGCCCTATCACCTTTGACCCGCTGAAGTTAGGCATTAAAAATGCCACTTTCTGGGAAGAACGGGCGAAGAAGCAACAGGACCAGTCTGAGTAATGACTCAAAAACCGGAGCAAAGGCTCCGGTTTTTTTTGTACAGTATTCATCAGAACCTGCCGCAGTTTTTTGTGATGGAGACGTTGATGTTAACCACGGAACGTTTAATTATTCGGCCTCTGACATTGGACGACGCCGCCTTTGCACTGGCGCTGTACAACGAGCCAAGTTTTTTGCAGTACATTGGCGATAAAGGGGTTCGCACCTTAGAGGATGCCCGAACTAACCTGGAACAAGGCGCTTTGGCCAGTTACCAGACTTATGGTTTTGGTATGTACAAAGTGCTGTTGCAGGACGGCACCGCCATTGGCCTTTGTGGCCTTATTCAGCGTGATTTTCTGCCGGTACCGGATTTAGGTTATGCCTACTTTCCACAATTTACCGGCCAGGGCTATGCACTTGAAGCGGCACAAGCTGTGGTGGCTTATGCCCGTACTTTGCAGCTGACAGAGCTGCAGGCCATTGTGTCGCCACAGAATCTGGCGTCGAAAAAGCTGCTGGAGAAAGTCGGCATGTTGCCTATTGCGCCAGTGCTGGTGCCGCATAAAAATGAATGGGTGGACGCTTACCAGCTACAGCTCTAATGTTGCTGCTGCTTTTTAAACTCTTCGTAACTCTGTTGAGCCTGCTGCAGGCACTGCGCTTTGAGTTCAGCGGGCAGAGTGTTGCACTGCGCTCTGGTATCCCGCTGGGTTCTGTCATACCACCACTCATCTGAACCACGTTGGCTGTAAGCACAACCCGTTTGTGCCACCAGCAGCAACAAAACTAAATATCGCATCAGGGCCCCTCCGTTTTTTTTCAGTATGCCGCCCAAGTCGCTGAAACTCCAGCGATTCATAGTCCGTGCTTGTCATGAAAAGTTCACTTTAACTTGGGCTTTTTACTTTTATGCTGAAGAAAAACACCGATGTAGCAGGATAGGGAGAGCTGGGTGCGGTCAGCCCGGGTACGACATTTATTACCGGAGCTGATCCGGTTGGAAGCCTTGCTGGACAGGGCACCTGCCCAGGTGTCGGCGCAGTGCTGGGCTGAATTTGAGTTCAGCGGCATCCGGCTGCCCAGTTACCTGATTGAACTGGGTGCGCGTGACCCGGCGAAACCCAACTTGTTGCTGGTCGGCGGTGTGCATGGGCTGGAACGGATTGGCAGCGCCGTGCTGATTGCCTTTCTGGAAAGCCTGCAAAACCGGCTGAACTGGGACCAGACCTTAGCCGATAGCTTAAGCCAGCTGAATTTGTATTTGTTGCCGATGGTGAACCCTGTTGGCATGGCGCTGAAAACCCGCAGCAATGGCCATGGCGTCGATTTGATGCGAAATGGTCAGGTGCGCTGTGAAGGCAAAGCGGCCTTTTTGGTAGGCGGCCATTTGTTGTCCAAACGCCTGCCATGGTATCGCGGCAATCCACTGCAACCGGAAGCCGAAACCCAAGCCTTAGTGCGGCTGGTTCGGGAAAAACTGTTTCGCGGGCCCTTCAGCCTGGTGCTGGATTGCCACTCTGGGTTTGGCGTGATGGACAGATTGTGGTTCCCTTATGCCAAAAGCCGCGAACCTGTGCCGCATTTAGCCGAGTTATTCCGGCTGCGTCAGCTGTTGTTTGACAGCTACCCTTATCAGCCGTATCAGTTTGAACCGCAGTCACAGCATTACCTTTGCCATGGTGATTTATGGGACCAGCTGTATGACGAGTCACTGCAGACGGACACCACTTTTTTACCGCTGACACTGGAAATGGGCTCCTGGAACTGGGTGCGGAAAAACCCCTGGCAGCTGCTGGATTTGCTTGGCATGTTTCATCCGGTCAAACCGCACCGGGTGAAACGGGTGTTACGCACGCACCTGACCTTACTGCACTTTTTAATCTCGGCCACCGCGTCACAGCAGCAGTGGCGACAAAGCCTGTACCCCCGCATGCATCGCCAGCAGGCGCTGGAGCTTTGGTATGGCCGCTGATGTGATTCTCCTGTTGCGTGGCCTGGTGCGCGAACAGCGGCATTGGCAGAAGCTGCCACAGCGGTTGGCTGCGCAGTTAGAGCTGCCAGTGGTTACGTTGGATATTCCAGGTTGCGGCGCTTTGTATCAGCAGTCAAGCCCGGGCCGTATTGAACAGATGCGCCAGAGCCTGCAACAACAGCTTGCGGCAAACTACCCGCAGTATCGGCAAGCCAGGCTGCATCTGTGTGCCATTTCAATGGGGGGAATGCTGGCGCTGGACTGGGCTGTGGCGGCGCCCGGGCACGTGGCGTCTTTGGTGCTGATCAACAGCAGCAGTGCGCTCAGTCCATTCTGGCAGCGCCTAAGGCCTGCCAACTATTTGACCTTGCTGCGCTGCGCATTGAGCCAGCAACCAGAGCAGCGCGAGCCGCTGATTTGGCAGCTGACCAGCAATCAGGTGCCACAGCGGGCTGTGGTGGCACAATGGATCCAGTTTGCCCGGCAGTACCCGGTATCCAAAGCCAATGCGCTGCGTCAGTTGTGGGCCGCCGCGAGATTCAGACCTGAAGTCAAACCCCAATGCCCGGTGTTTGTGATGGCCAGCCAGGCCGACCGGCTGGTGGACTGGCGCTGCAGTGCGCGGCTGGCCGCGTGGCTTAACACAGAAATCCGGTTGCACAGTGAGGCCGGTCATGACCTGCCGCTGGATGATCCAGCCTGGTTAGTTCTGCAGTTGCAGTGTTTTTATTCGAAAGTTAAATGCGGTTTGCCGGCAATATAATTACGCCGGAAGGTTTGAAAATACTGGGCTAAGTCTGCACTGGCCTGTTGATCGCCAGCCAGTTTTAACACCTCCACTGCTACTTCCGCCGTACAAAGCTGATGCTCATGCGCCGCTTCGCGCAGCTGATAGCTGGAGGCCTGTTCAGGCTGAATGCCCAGCACCGGAAAGCCGTCCAGATAAGGGCTGCTTCTGAACATCTTTTTGGCTTCGCGCCAGGTGCCGTCCAGCATTACAAAAAGTGGAATTTTATCGCCTGTTTCTACTGCCGATATGCAGCGCTCTGGCGCGGCGTATTGCTGTGGAAACACAATAATGGGCTGGTACTCTGGCTGCTTTAGCAAGGCGAGCAGTTCAGGATCAGGCTGAGTACGATCCCAAACATAGGCGAAGTTGCGCTCTGCAATGTCGGCAATCAACCGGCCTGTATTGCTGGGTTTGTAGGCTTCACCTGTGTACATCAGAAACAAAAAGGCTGAGTGGGCCGAAGCCTGAGGTTTGGCGGCACAAATGCAGTCTGGCACCGGCAATAAGCACTGCTCGCAGCGGATCACTTTACTGCCGCGGGCACGGAAGATCCGGGTGGTTTTTTGCAGTTCACGCGCACGCAGCGCCAATACAGAATTCATTGGTGTCACAACAGGCTCAGGTTCAGGCGGCGCATTTTACGCAAGCCGCTCTGGCTTGGCTATGCAAATTCGTCCGGATAGAGCCGGGCAAAGCGTTGGCATTGTGGGTAAGGGAAGATATCTTCCACCAGGCCAGCGCGGATCCCTTGCTGTTTTTGCTGCCAATAGCGGGCGTCTGCCAGTTCCGGATGCTGCTCCAGCAGCATTTGGCGGATATCCGGCTGCGCTGTGACATAAGTGGTGATTTGCTCCGGAAACACGTCGCCGGGAGCGACCGAATACCAGGGCTCGCTGCTGAGCATGTCGTCGTAATTGTCGGTGTGCGGAATGGTGCGGAAATTCACGTCCAGCAGGTACTGCACTTCGTCAAAATCGTAAAACACCACCCGGCCATGCCGGGTCACGCCGAAGTTTTTCAGCAGCATGTCGCCTGGGAAAATATTGGCAGCAATCATGTCTTTCAGCGCCTGACCATAATCGTCCATCACATGGCGTTTTAACGTGGTGCTGGCCTGCTCCAGATAGATATTCAGTGGGATCATCCGTCGTTCAATGTACAAGTGGCGGATGATTAGTAAGTCATCCTCAATTCGCATTGAACTGCCAATGCTGTCCTGCAGTTCCTGCAGCAGCTCCGGGCTGAAACGGTTAAGTGGCAATGCCACGTCAGAGAATTCCATGGTGTCAGCCATCCGGCCCACGCGATCGTGTTTTTTTACCAGTAAATAGCGCGCTTTGACGGTAGCGCGGTCGAACTGTTTGGTTTCGGCAAAACGGTCGCGGATCACCTTAAACACATAAGGAAACGAAGGCAGGGTAAACACCATCATCACCATACCGCGAATACCGGGCGCCGCCACAAAGTGGTCGCTGGATTTGGTCAGGTGCTGAAGCAGTTCACGGTAAAACTCGGTTTTGCCTTGTTTATGCAAGCCGACGGAGGAGTAAAGCTCGGCCAGGGTTTTATGTGGCAACAGCTCGCGCAGAAAATGCACCAAGGCGGAAGGTACCGTCATTTCCACCATAAAATAAGCACGGGAGAAGCCGAAGATAATACTCATCTGCTGAGCGTCGGTGATCAGGGTGTCGACACAAACACCGTCTTTACCCTGGTGCAACAGCGGAATAATAAATGGCTGCTGGCCGTCTGGTGTCACCACCCGCCCAATGATGTAAGCCGCCTTGTTGCGGAAAAACAGTGACTTTAAAATATCAAAACGCACCAGTTGCACCGGGTGACGGCCATGGCTGGATTGTTCGGTAAAAGTGCGGACCAGCAGGCGGATATCGCGCTCTAAATTGACAAAAGGCACATCCAGTTTAAAGCTGGCCATAATGGCGCGAATACTTTGTTTCAGGCCATATTGGGCCGGGAAATAACTTTCGTAGACAGAGGCGACTGGGGCCGGTAATTGCTGTTTGTTTAAGGTGGATTCGACAAAAATATTCTGGTTATGAAAATATTTACGTTCATACAAGCGGCAAAACACTGAGTTGTAGAAGGTTTCTGCCAGTTCGGCCTGAGGGTGAAACATCAGGTAATGCTGGTACTGCTGGCGTACCTGATGCCACAAGGCTTCATCCAGTAGCAAAGGCCTGCCGTCGGCGGACTGCTCCGCAACGGCGGGCAACAAATGCTGCAATTGCGTCAGGGTTTCATTCACCCTGCTGTCGTAGTAAGAGATGCGCTCAGAGTTATCTTGTTGTAAGCCTTGCCAGTTCTGATAGCTGTAGCGGTTTTTCGCCTGTGCAGTAATGCGCTGGAACAGCACAAAGTGACGGCGAAAGCCTTTTAATATCAGGTCGGCAATATCTTTTGCCTGCAGCATCAATGGCGCTCCTGCGAATAACCAAAATCGGCCGGTACAAACCAATAGCGGCTGTTGTGGAAGTCAGTGTCTTTGCTCAGTAATGGGTTGGCCAGCAAAATCCAGCGACTGGCCGCTTGTGCTTCTAACGGAAACATCTGACGGGTCAGCTCATTTTGTTGCATATGGGCCAACAACTCGCCGTCATCAATCATGGATTCCAAGCCTTGTTCTATCCACTTCGCCAGTTCTTCATGCTGTTTCTGGGTAAAGAAATAGACAGTAAAAGGGTAGTGCAGCATCAGGTCCGGGTAACGCACTAAATCCGGGTAAAGATCATGGCGTTTTTGCAGCTCAACCACGCCCTCATGCAAGCCACGCGGAAAATAATCACAGCGGCCGGCGTTGACCTGTTTAAAAATATTTTCATACACAGGGGCCGCCAGCACTTTTAAACCGGCGGCGCGCATAATGCTGACATCTGGCCAAAATGCGCCCTGGCAGGCGGTGAAAGGTTGCAAGGCCTGCAGGCTGTCGACCTGCGCAAATCTGGCCACAGAATCTTTATGCAGGATCATTTTGCGAAAGCCCATCAGGCCCCGTTCCAAAGGAATACGGATAGCTCGGAATTGCTGTTCTTTTTGCTGGTCGGTGCCTACCCAGAATACGTCCAGTACTTCACCTTTGGCCAGTTCACGCAAGGCCCGGCCTTGCTCCATTTGGTAGCTGCTGACCAATTTAGGCACTGGCCTGCCTTTTGCCGCCTTATGCAAGGCTTTATCCAGCAAACTGACGTAGTACTGATGATTAATGTCGTACTCTGAGCGGGGTTTGGGGATCAGCAGTTGGGGCTGCTCTTGCGCACGCAAAACCAGGCTCAGACACAGAACTGACAACATACCCCACTTCATGTCCTAACCTCTGGATTTGCTTGTAGACAGTCTAACCTCTGGCCGCAGGGACGAAAAGTGAATGCAGCAAATTCACTCTATTGGGGTCAGGTCTTGTATTTTGCATTGAAACGCAAAATACAAGACCTGACCCCAAGGTTCTGACTGAAAGAGGGCAACGAAAGAATGCGGTCGCGGGTTTAGCTTTGGTAAAAAATACGTTAAATTGTTGCTGAATTTAACTAAATCATAAGGATAAGTGATGGACCAATCGATGCTATTTGACAGTCAGCTGCTGGTGCCTCTGGTGCTGGTGTGTGCCGTGTTAATTATTATTGGCAAAGCTATAGTGATACTGCCGCAGAATATGGCTTATATCATTGAACGTCTGGGTAAATACCACGAAACCCAGACGGCAGGCCTGCAGTTTATTATTCCTTTTATCGACCGTATTGCCTACCGGGTGTCGCTGAAAGAAAATGCCATCGACATTCCCAGCCAGTCGGCCATCACCAAAGACAATATCAGCCTGACCATTGACGGTGTGCTTTATATCAAGGTGATGGAGCCGTACAAAGCTTCGTATGGCATTGATAACTATGTGTATGCGGTGATCCAGCTGGCGCAAACCTCGATGCGCTCTGAAATTGGTAAGCTGGACCTGGATAAAACCTTTGAAGAACGTGACAGCTTAAACGCCAAAATTATTGACGCCATCAACCAGGCATCCGCCGCCTGGGGTGTGCAGGTGATGCGCTACGAAATTAAAGACATTAACCCGCCAAGTTCAGTGTTGGACGCGATGGAAAAACAGATGCGTGCTGAGCGGGAAAAACGCGCCGCTATTCTGGATTCTGAAGGCAAGCGCCAGGCGGCTATTAACCTGGCCGAGGGTGAAAAGCAGGCGACTGTGCTGGCGGCAGAAGCTGAACGCGAGCAACAGGTATTAAAGGCACAAGGTGAAGCCCGTTCTATTGAACTGGTGGCTGAAGCCAAAGCCAAAGCCCTGACCATGATTGGTGAAGCTGCTTCTACTGCACAGGGCCAGGCTGCGGTGCAACTGGACTTGGCCACTGAAGCTATTGCGGCGAAAAAAGCCATAGCCCGCGAATCCACTGTCGTGCTGATGGACAATGACAAATCATCCACGGGCAATACGGTGGCCGAAGCTTTAGGAGTGGTAGCGGCTATTCAGCAGTCCGGTGCATTAAACAGCGCATTGAATAAATAATTGAGGAGAACCTGATGGATTTAACCTCATCACTGTTGGTATTAGGCCTGGTTTGTCTGGCGCTGCTGCCTTTTGCAGTGCCTGGTCTGCTTGAGGTGTTGTTGTCGCTGGCGGTGTCGTCACTGTTAGTGTCTGGCGCTTTGTATCTGGGTTGGCTGCCAGATGAGCTTTGGGTCAGCTTGCTGGCGTTGGCTGTACTTGCTGTGATCACCGCACTGGTGCTGTGGAAACCACTGCGGCGCCTGCAGCACAGCGACGAACGCTTGCAGGAAGACAAAGGCATTTCAGATTTTGTCGGCACGCCTTTGGTACTTGCCGCTCATACCAGCAAAACCCAGGCCAGTGAGCTGCTGTTCAGTGGCGTGCACTGGCAGGTGAAACTGGATCCGGAGTGCAGCGACAGCGAGCTTGAAGCTGGTGACAGTGTTGTGATCAGCTCAGCTCAGGTGGGGCTGTTACTGGTGAAAAAAGCTTAATGCTTGGGGTCAGGTCTTGGTAGTTCAGGGTCAGGTCTTGAATTTTGCGTTTCAATGCAAAATTCAAGACCTGACCCCGATATCGCCATCGACGCGTTTTTGCTATTGATGAATTTTTTTGAATACTCTGTGCAGAATTTCCCGCTTTTTTCTGGTCTGTTCTCTTCGTACACTGCCCTTATCCCGTAATCCATGCCACTGAACCCAGTGCGCCTGGCAGTTAGAACGGACTGATTACACTGCAGTCCGACACCGGAGCATAACGATGAAGACACAACGGATTTGGACCACCTTGATTGCCCTCGCTGCGACTGTACTGCTCAGTGCGAGTCTGAGCGGCTGCAGCGCCAAGGCCAGTGGTTTGAGCCCGGCCGTCTGGCAGCAACACCTGAACTTACCTTCAGTACAGCAGGCAGAAAAACTGGCGGACAATTTAGACGCCCAGGTTACACAAACTGAATTTAGCTGGTTTGACCAAAGCCGCCAGCGTACTGTACCCGCCTTATTATTCAGCCCTAAAACCACTGCGCGTCCAGATCACAAGGCGGCGTTACTGGTGTTCTCGCATGGCCTGGGTGGTTCGAAAGAGCGTTATGCCTATCTGGGGCAATACTGGGCCAGTCAGGGTTATTACAGCCTGCACCTGCAACATGACGGCAGCGACCGCAAAGTCTGGCAGGGCAGCCGCTTATTGCTGCCGTTTCGTTTGATGGATGCTGCTGATGAAAGCGAAGCCTTGGCCAGGGTGCAGGACGTGCGTTTTGCGCTGGACCAGTTTTTAGCAAGTGATGCCTCGCAAGGTGTGGACCCCAACCAAATTCTGATGGCTGGCCATTCCTATGGTGCCAATACCGCCATGTTGCTGTCTGGTGCTCAGGTGGAACAGAACGGCCAGTTGGTCAGCTTAAAAGACCCACGTATTAAAGCGGCCATTTTAATTTCTGCGCCGCCATTTTATAACGACCAGCCGCTGCAGCAGGTGCTGGCTGACGTGACTATTCCAACCTTGCACATCACTACCACCGAAGACGAAATTAAAGTGCCGGGTTATTACTCATCACCACAGGACAGGCTGGAGCTGTTTTATGCGATGGCCAGCCCTTACAAAGTGATGGCGGTATTTAATGGCGGTAGCCACAACGTGTTTTCCGGCTGGCGCCGCAATGACGAAACTGCTAACCAGAACAAGGTCATAAAAGCCGCCACCCAGGCCTTATCTGCAGCCTTTATCCAGCAGGTGATCAGCGGCGATAGCAGCGCCTTGCAGTTATGGCAGCAGCAACACCAGGCGGTGCTGGCTGATTTTATCCGCAGCGATATGCTGGCACTACGCTAAGGGGTTCTGACAGCAGCCGGGAGGCAGCTGTTGTCGCTGACGTCGCATTGTATTTGATGTCGCTAATTAACCTGTGCTAGTTTCTGTGCAGTTTTTCGGCGGATAGATCCTTAGTAATGCGTTGCTTTCCTGTTGTTTTTAGTCTGGTGCTCTGCTGTTTGAGCCTGTTTTGTGTGGCTGAAACCACGGACTTTTCCGCGCTGCGTGCGCAGTTGAAACAAGCCAGAGCACAAGGTGATTTAGCCAAAGCCGATCAGCTGGCCAGCGACTATCTTCGGCTGGCTACGGTAGTCCAAGACCCACTGCATTTAGGTATGGCGCATTTTCAGCTGGGCAAAAATGCGATGGAGCGCAATAACTATCGGATAGCAAAACCCGAGCTGGAACAGGCGGTTGCGTTGTTGCAGCCTTTGGGGAAGAGTGAAGCGCTGGCCGATGCTTTGGACAGGCTGGGCATGACCTACCGCTATCAGAGTGACTATGCCAATGCGCTGAAATACCTGTATCAGGCGATGCAGATCTACCGTGATCTGGAGGATTTAGAGTCCATCGCATCTGGTTACAACAACATAGGTACTGTGCTAGAGAAAATGGGCCAGTTTGAAGAAGCCCTGCACGCCCACCAACAAAGTCTGGAACTGAGTTATCAGTTGAAAGACAGCGACAGCATTGCCAGCACCATTTTTAATCTTGCCGATTTACATCGCAGTCTGGGTGATAATGACCAGGCATTAAAGTACTTCCTGCAAACTCTGGAAATGGATATGGCCAGTGGCAATCAGCGTGATATCGCTTACAGCCACAACAAATTGGGTTTTTTGTACAGCGATCTGAAAGACTTTGACAAGGCCAGAACGCACGCCGACCGGGCGTTGACGCTATTTCAGCAAATTGGTGCGAAACGGGACATTGAATGGGCCCGCACTGTGCATGCCAAACTGGCAATGGAGCAAGGGGATTTTGCCAAAGCGCAGCAATTGCTGGACCAGGTGATTGAGACCGCGATCACACAGAGCTACAAAAGCCTGTTGGTCGACAGCTACAAAATGGCGGCTGAGCTGTCGCTGCGCCAGGGCAAGGCACAGGCAGCGCTGAGTTACATTGAACCAGGTATTGTGCAGGCACAACAAAACAATGAACGGGCGGACGAAGCGTTGCTGCAGCAAATGCGGGTGGACGCTTATATCCGGCTGGATCAGGTGCGTGATGCGCTGCAGGCGCTGCAAGCGCAAAAGCAGCTGGAAGATGACATCTTCAGCAATAAAAAGGCGGCCGCTATTGCCGCCATTCAGGCCCAGACCGAATATACCCGCCAGCAGTACCAAATATCTTTGCTACAAAATGAGCAAAGCCTGCAGCAGGTCCGGCTGGAGCAAAGCCAACTGGCGCGTAACTTCTGGATTTTTGGCTTAATGGCGGTGTTTGTGCTGATGATTTCCTTGTATCGTCGCTATCTGCAAAGCCAGCAAAACCGCCGTCTTGAGCAGGAAGTTGCCGCCAGAACCTCTGAACTCAAACAGAAAAATACTGAGTTGCAGCAGGCTTACCAGCAGCTGGAAGTGATCAGCCTGACCGATAAGCTGACCGGTCTCTACAACCGACACTTTCTGGAAAGCCATATCGAAACCGAACTGGAACAATCCAGGCGCCGCTGGCAGGACTGGCAAAGTGGCAAAACCAGCCAGCCTGAACGCGCTGAACTCGCGGTGTTTTTGATAGACCTGGACCACTTTAAAGCGCTGAACGACAACTATGGCCATTATGCGGGTGATGAGGTGTTGCAACACTTCAGCCAGAAGCTGCAGCAGGTGTTTCGCCAATCGGACTATCTGGTGCGTTGGGGCGGCGAAGAGTTTTTGGTGATTGCCCGCAGTATTAACAGAGAAGAAGCCGCTCCTTTGGCACAACGACTGGTTGACACTGTGCAGCAAGAGTTGTTTCCGCTGAGCGAGGCGCCGCCAGTTGCTGTCAGTTGCTCTGTCGGCTATGCCTGTTATCCGTTGCCACTGGGCGCTTCACCTCTGCACTGGGAAAGCCTGTTGAAACTGGCCGACCTTTGCCTTTACGCCGCAAAATACAGCGGACGAAGTGGCTGGGTTGGGTTGGAAGCCATTAAAGCGGAAACCGACCTCTTGCCCGGCGTGATAGCGCCGGGTCAACTGCAACTGTGGCATGGCGAAGGTCAGTTGCAGGTGCAACACAGTTTTGCCCGGTTAAACTGGCTGGGCTGACGGCGCTTTACGGGTTAAAACGGGTATAAACTGCCGTTTTGGTTGACGCTCTGAGTCCAGTGTTCAGTCATCTCCAGCGCCTTAGCAATCTGTTCTGCTGTCAGTTGTTGCTGCAGATTTTGTTGGTAACGGTCGTACCGGCTATACAGCTCGTTGTCATCGGTAAAGTTTAAGATCAACTGATTAAAGGCATAGGCTTTCAGCCGGCCATCAGGGCCATCCTGTTGATAGTAGTTTTGTTGCGCCAGCCGGACCATAGCTTGCAGGCTGCCATGCGCTGCGGCATCTTCCAGCCAGCTTTTTTGCTGCAAGACGAAAGTGTCACGTTGCCTGATATAGTCTTCTCGTGGCAACTCAGCGGCTTCAATCAGTTCCATATAACGCTCAGGCACCATGGCTGCGATAAACTCCTGTGCTGGCACCATTCCCTTCGCTGCGGCCTTTGCCAGCAGTACATAAAATTCTTTACGCTGCTGCTCGCTAACGCCCAAACAGAATTGATAATTCAGCTGCAGGTTAACCACGCTACTATTGTCTGCCTTATTGTCGTAGGCCTGTTGTAGTCGCTGTGCATAGGTCTCTTCATCAACCGGCACGCCATAACAACGGCGTAAGTTCATGCCCAAGACATAAGCAGCTTCAGCATCCCCTGCCTGGGCCTGCGTTAACAGTCTGTCGAGATGTTCCGCCAGAGCCGCATCCAGCCGCCAGCTGGGTCTTGTTTTAACCTGCATAGTGGTGTGTGTGTCGGGTTGTCTTGTGTTATCCGTGTGTAGCTCTGCAGCAGGTGTTAACTCCGACTGAGCCAGCCTTGGTTCATTGGTTTTTGATGGGGATGCCATCTGCTCGCCGGCACTTGGCAGCCCGCCCAGCCCGCTATCAGAGCTGAGCGGAGCAAAAGCCTGACTCAGCAGATAAACGCAGAGGCCAGTCATCAATACAGCCAATAGACTCAGCGCTTTATTCATAGTGTTTTCCTTCAGGCTAACTCAAATCCATCACGGCAAAATTGCTATCGTCTTTACCACTTAGCAAGACCGTCTTTGTTGTCAGGCTGAGGTTGGCGCCAGCGGACTGGCTGACAGTGAACGTCATATAATACACCTGGATTCAAGGAGTTAACCACCAACTGGTATCTATTGGTGCTGTACCTACAGGCACAGCCGTGTTGTTCAGAAAAATCATGGTTCTGTTGTTTAAGTTGGCCTTCTTCAGTGTGTCGGCATAATAACGGTCAAACAAAGCACGATAAGAGCCGTCCTCTGTGGCCTTTGCCAGACCTTGTTCCAGCACAGCTGCCAGATCGGGCCTGTGTTTACTGACAAAAAAATACACAGGGTGCTGATAAAACAACATGATATTGTCAGCAATGATCAGGTCGTCTGAATGCAAGGCTAACTCGCCCCATACCTCATTGACACCTCTGGAAAAGTAGTCAAACCGGCCATGTTTCAGCATTTCAAACAGCAATTGATAATTTGTGGAGCTGACGACTCTTAAGCCATTTTCCTTAAATACATGAAAGTCACTCCAATGTGGATTATGCCCGGCCACATAGGGTTTAAGTTGTTTCAGCGTGGTTATATTTTTAAACTTTTCATTGTTTTCCGGTGTGATTAACAGCAGCCTGAGTCCGAGCAGGCCGCGGTAAATGGGGACTTTAATCGGGATCATAGTGCGCTCACGCTCTGCAGAAGTGGAGATAAACAGCATATCCAGCTCTCCATTTACCACCATTTTTTCTACCCGGCCTTCCGTTAAAACCTCAGGTGATTGCACCGCCTCAATACGATAAGGAGCGCCGTTTTTTTCCAGCACCAGTTCCAGTAGCTTTAAGGCAAAACCATGGCGGGGTTGTAAATGATAATGACGGATATGGATCACCTCTTCGGCTCTGAACTCTGCGGGGAACAGCATTAGCACGCAGAAGATCAAACCACTGACCATCAATGACATGGCAAAACCAATTTGAAGAGAAACCAGCATTAAGAATAGATGCAGCTTATTGATTTACAAGGGGAGAAGCTGCCCGAAATAACTCAGTACATCAGGTTGCCAGTCAGGTTTTTCTTTGGGCCGCATCTGGGGGGAAGTCGAAAACAGCGCTGTCGTGTCCGGCCGGATCTCAAGAGGAATAATGGACTGGTGGAGCAGGTCAAGACTGATACCCCCAGCAAGCACCACGAACAGGCCAGGATCTTTATTTATTCAGTTTTCCTTTCAATATGCCCCAAATCCATCGCGGCGATTAAATAGCCGTACTCTTTGTCGCTTAGCTGACCGGCCTGATGCAGCTGTCTGGCAAGTTCGTGCGACCAGCTTTTGCCCGCAGGCGCCGCGGGCAGAGTACGGTTGATGTCCAGCAGGTGCTGTTCTGAGACTGTATGGCCTTGTTTGGTGGCCTCAGTCGCGCAATAACTCAGAATATATTCCACTGCATAGTTATCGACACTGGGCTGCCCGCTGTATTCCGTGTGACAGGCGGTTTTATGCTCGCCGCCTGGCGTAACGTAGCTTAACTGGCCTGTGGTGCAGCCAGGCAGAGCCGTTATGGTTAACAGCAGTGCTGTGATTTGAACAGGCTTCACACAATCCCCTGCGTTTAACAAACTGGTACTATCCGGCTGTTTTACCCTGAATTTCAATGAGTTTCAATGTGTGGTGGCTAAAGCCTTAGCATTGTGTCCGACTAAACACATCTAACTACATGGCAAGAATCGTTTTTCATTACAGGTTCAGGATTCAAGGCAGCCCTGAATATAGCGTCGGGCTTTTGCCACAATAAACGGTGATCTGGCCATGACGGAGGTACTCACCTTGATTTGGTGGGATAGATAGCTGTACACTTTAACAGTATTATTCTGGAACACTGGCTTGAGTTAAGTGGGAGATAACGTTATGTACCCAGCAGTCGATGTTGCTATAGATCTGCTTAAGGTGGCAGCATCTTCAGGCTATTCGCTAACACCAATGCAAGTGCAAAAATTGGTATACATTGCCCATGGAATTTCTTTGGCGCAGCGTGGCTTACCATTGATTAATGAAAAAATTAACGCTTGGCAATATGGTCCTGTGATCCCTGAGATTTATGGGCGATTTAGAAACTACCAAAGTCAGCCGATTCCTCTTGCTGATTTGCCTGAAAGTACAAGGTCCTCAGGGATCGATACTGAGAGCTTGCGGATTCTAGAGGATGTGGTTAGAAACTTTGCCAGGCTCAGTGGTGGGCAACTTTCAGAATTGTCTCACAGAGTAGGTAGTCCTTGGCATTCAGTATGGTTTGATCAAAAAGGTCACGAGGTCAGAGGAGCAATAATTCCAGACTCCCTGATCCGGCCACATTATCAGCAGATATTGCATTCGGGTAGGGTGGAATGTCTTTAAACCTCGAGTTACCACCTTTAGCGGATGACCCAATAGAACCAGAACCGACAGATCAGGACGTTCTTGAGGTACAGCAACGCGCTAGAGCGGAAACCGATGGTGTAAGAGCGAAGACCGAAGACACCCGAACCTCGACGGAACTTAAGCGGTCGTTATCAGCGCATGTTTTATGGTTAATGTGGTTATGGTTTATTGCTTTGTGGACTGTAGTTGCCTTTTACATGTGTGAGCAGTTTGATTACAGCAGAGAAGTTCCACCGGAAGTAATTATTGCCTTGCTTACTTCAACGACAGTGGTTGTAGGTTTGGTCGGTTATATTCTGAAAGGCTTGTTTAATGTAAGAGAATAATCCTGAACAGAGTAGATGGTTTAGGTTTTACTCAATAAGTGGTTTGAAGCTGTTTCTGCGAGCTTTTGGCGTTTTTATTTTTCCTGACGTAGCATATTTTTTAAGTAAACGCTTTTAGGGTAAGTTGACATGTCATCGATGCTGCTATCAAGCATTAAGTGAAAGGGCGTGTAATGCCACGCCCTTTCACTGTTAAACCCGCAACTTTACACCTGCAAATAATCCAGAATACCTTCAGCGGCTTTGCGGCCCTGGGCGATGGCGGTGACGACCAGGTCGGAGCCACGCACCATATCGCCACCGGCGAAGATTTTTTGCTGGTTGGTTTGCAGTGGGTAAGGGCTGGTTTCACTGGCCACCACACGGCCTTTTTCATCCAACGCTACACCCATATCTTTCAGCCATTGCGGTGGGCTTGGCTGGAAGCCGAAGGCCACAATCACGGCGTCTGCGGCCAATACTTGCTCTGAGCCTGGCACGGCTTCGGCATTGCGGCGGCCTTTGGCGTCTGGTGCACCCATTTGGGTGGTGACCACTTTGACGCCAATGGTGTTGCCGTTTGCGTCCACTTCAATGCCCAGTGGCTGCAGGTTAAATAGAAACTCCACCCCTTCTTCGCGGGCATTTTGCACTTCACGGCGCGAACCCGGCATATTGGCTTCATCGCGGCGGTACGCACAAATCACCTGGCTGGCGCCCTGGCGAATCGAGGTACGGACACAGTCCATTGCGGTGTCACCACCGCCTAATACCACCACTTTTTTGCCGGCCATATCGACGAACGGGTGTTCTGTCTGCCAGCCCATCAGGTTGTTGATGTTGCCAATCAAAAACGGCAGTGCTTCATAGACCCCAGGCGCGTCTTCATTGACTAAACCACCTTGCATTGGCGTGTAGGTGCCGAGCGCTAAAAACACAGCGTCGTACTCGGCCAATAAGGAGTCAAAGCTGACGTCTACACCGACATTGGTGTTCAGACGAAACTCAATGCCCATCTCGGTAAAGATTTCGCGGCGAAGTTTCAGTACGTCTTTTTCCAGTTTAAATGGCGGAATACCAAAGGTCAGCAGGCCACCAATTTCTGGGTAACGGTCAAACACCACTGGGGTAACACCGTTACGGATCAGCACGTCAGCACAGGCCAGGCCTGCCGGGCCGGCGCCAATAACAGCCACCCGTTTGTCGGTTTTCACCACGGCGGATAAGTCCGGCCGCCAGCCCATCTGAAAGGCTTTGTCGGTAATGTACTTTTCAATGGAGCCGATGGTTACAGCGCCAAAGCCTTCGTTCAGGGTACAGGCGCCTTCGCATAAGCGGTCTTGTGGGCACACCCGGCCACAGACTTCCGGCAGGCTGTTGGTTTTATGCGACAGCTCAGCTGCTTCAATAATCTTGCCGTCGTTGGCCAGCTTCAGCCACTGCGGAATGTAGTTATGCACCGGGCATTTCCATTCGCAGTAGGGGTTACCACAGTCCAGACAGCGGTCGGCCTGACCTGCCGCCTGGGTTTCTGTCATTGGCTGGTAAATTTCTACGAATTCAATAGTGCGCTCGCGGTGCGAGCGCTTTGGCGGGTCGACCCGCTTTACATCGATAAACTGGTATACGTTTTGTGCCATGATGAGTGCTCCTTACATCGCCTGCACCCGCAACTCGTCAGACGAGCGCGCACGGTGACCCAGCAAGGTGTTTACATCGCTGGTTTTTGGTTTCACCAGCTTGAATTTAGGTAAATAACTACTGAACTCAGTAAGAATGCGGTGGGCTTTCTCACTGCCGGTGGCTTCAACGTGTTGATGCAGCAGACTACGCAGGTGTTCCTGCAAAATCGGCATGCTGACATCCAGCGTTTCCACCAGTTCAGGGTTTACCCTCAGGCACAAATCATCTTGTTCATCTAACAAATAAGCAAAGCCGCCTGTCATACCGGCGCCAAAGTTGACACCGGTCTGACCCAGTACCAACACCACACCACCTGTCATGTATTCACAGCAGTTATCGCCTGTGCCTTCTACCACGGCAATAGCGCCGGAGTTACGCACCGCAAAACGCTCACCAGCGCGGCCTGCTAAATACAAGCGGCCACCTGTGGCGCCGTACAAACAGGTGTTACCGGCAATGGTGGCATCGTCTTTTGAGTAGCTGACGCCTTTAGGTGGGTAAATGGCCAGCTGACCACCTGTCATGCCTTTACCAACGTAATCGTTGGCGTCACCCTGCAAAGATAAATGCAGACCGCCAGCATTCCAGACGCCGAAGCTTTGGCCTGCAGTACCGTTAAACTGCACCTGGATAGGGTCAGTGGCCATGCCTTGGTTGCCATGATGACGGGCAATTAAGCCTGACAAAGTCGCACCGACAGAACGGTCCGTATTGCGAATAGCCAGGTTTAAGCGGCCACCGGTTTTGTACTGCACCATGTCTTTGCAGCGTTCGACCAGTAACTGGTTTAGCGCACCCGGGTCAAATGGCGTATTGTTCTGCACACAGTAGAGCGGTTTGCTTGACTGCACGCCGGACGATTGCAGAATTGGGCTTAAATCCAGTTTCAGCTGTTTCTGCGTCTGGCCCTGGCGCACGGACAATAAATCAGTGCGGCCAATCAGGTCAGTCAGTTGAGACACACCCAGTTCTGCCATCAGCTCACGCACTTCCTGGGATAAGAACTTAAAGTAGTTCATCACCATTTCCGGCAAGCCGTTAAAGTGGTCGCGGCGCAGCGTGGCGTCCTGAGTGGCGACGCCAGTGGCGCAGTTATTTAAGTGGCAAATGCGCAGGAATTTACAGCCTAAAGCAACCATAGGGCCAGTACCAAAACCAAAGCTTTCAGCGCCTAAAATAGCGGCTTTCACCACATCCAGGCCGGTTTTCAGACCACCATCCACCTGCAGACGTACGCGGTCACGCAGACCGTTGTCGACTAACGCCTGGTGCACTTCCGCCAAACCGAGTTCCCACGGCGAGCCGGCGTATTTGACCGACGTCAGCGGGCTGGCACCTGTGCCGCCGTCGTAGCCAGACACTGTAATTAAGTCGGCATAGGCTTTGGCCACCCCGGTGGCAATAGTGCCAACACCAGGTTCAGACACCAGCTTCACTGACACCAAAGCGTCCGGGTTCACCTGTTTTAAATCGAAAATCAGCTGGGCTAAATCTTCAATCGAATAAATATCATGGTGTGGCGGTGGCGAAATCAGCGTGACCCCCGGCACTGAATAGCGCAGACGGGCAATTTCAGCCGTGACTTTTTCACCTGGCAGCTGACCGCCTTCACCTGGCTTGGCGCCTTGCGCCACTTTGATCTGAATAACTTCAGCATTCACCAGATAGTGCGGTGTCACACCAAAACGACCAGAGGCCACCTGTTTGATTTTGCTGTTTTTCTCAGTGCCAAAGCGGCGGGGGTCTTCACCACCTTCACCTGAGTTAGAGCGACCGCCCAAGCGGTTCATCGCAATGGCCAGCGCTTCATGCGCTTCCGGGCTTAAGGCGCCAATAGACATGGCCGCGCTGTCAAAGCGTGGGTACATCTGTTGTTGCGCTTCCACCTGTTCGATGGCAATTGGGCTGGCAGCCGCATAATTGAGCTCAAACAAATCCCGTAAATGCGCCACCGGACGTTGATTCACAAAGTCCGAATAGATTTTGTAATCGGTATATTTACCGGAACGCACGGCTTTTTGCAGGCTTTGCACCACATCCGGGTTATAGGCGTGGTATTCACCGTCGTGCACGTATTTCAGCTGGCCGCCATGGGTCAGTGGCTTACGTTTTAGCCAGGCGCTGTTGGCGCGGTTTTGTAAGTCCTGCTGGAAATCAGTGAAGTCGGCGCCCTGAATGCGTGATGGCATATCCGGGAAGCACAGCTGCATCACGTTTTTATTGATGCCCACAGCTTCAAACAGGTTGGAGCAGCGGTAGCTGGCGACGGTCGAAATACCCATTTTCGACATGATTTTGTACAGACCTTTATTGATACCTTTGCGGTAGTTCAGTACAGCCTGGCGGGCGCTCAGCGCTAAGCTGCCTTTTTCCACCAGCTGTTCAATGGTCTCGTACACCATAAAGGGGTAAATACCTGTTGCGCCTAAACCAACCAGCACCGCAAAGTGGTGCGGGTCACGGGCCGACGCGGTTTCGATAATAATGTTGGAGTCACAACGCAGCTGATTGTCGATCAGCGCATGGTGCACTGCCCCCACGGCCATAGCTGCCGGGATAGGGATTAACCCCTGAGCAATACGGCGGTCAGTCAGGATCACAAGCACAATTTTGTCATCGCGCACCACACGCACCGCTTCATGACAAATACGTCGGGTGGCCTGTTCCAGGCTTTCTTCACTCGGGTCAAAGTTCAGCGAAATAATATGGTGCTTGTAGTATTTCTCATCAGCGGTTTTCAACTGTTTTAAATCGCTGTACATCATCACCGGCGATTCAAACTGAATACGGCGTGCATAACCAGCCGTTTCACTGAACACGTTGTGCTCGCGGCCAATACTGGTGGCCAGCGACATCACGTGCGCTTCCCGCAGCGGATCTATTGGCGGGTTGGTCACCTGAGCAAACTGCTGACGGAAATAGTCATAGAAAGTACGGGTTTTCTGTGACAGCACGGCCATCGGGGTGTCGTCACCCATAGAGCCGACTGCTTCCTGGCCGTCTTTGGCCAGCACGCTGATCACTTGCTCGATTTCTTCATAGCTGTAGTTAAACAGCTTGTGGTACACCAGCATGTCGTCGTCGCTGAATACACGTTTGCCAATCAGGTCGCTGTCAAACTGCTCGTACGGCACCAGGCGCTGCACGTTAGCAGACAACCATTTGCGGTACGGGTGACGGTTCATCAGGTCGGCGTCAATTTCTTCGGAGCGCCAGATTTTGCCTGTTGATGTGTCCACCGCCAGCATCTCGCCCGGGCCAACACGGCCTTTTTCCTGCACTTCATCTGGTGTGTAATCCCAAATGCCGACTTCAGAAGCCAGCGTGATCAGCTTGTCTTTGGTAATAACAAAACGGGCAGGGCGCAAGCCATTGCGGTCCAGGTTACAGGCCACATGCTTACCGTTGGTCATGACAATACCGGCCGGGCCATCCCATGGTTCCATATGCATGGAGTTGAATTCATAGAAGGCTTTGAGGTTGTCGTCCATAACCTTGTTGCCTTGCCAGGCTGGTGGTACCAGCAAACGCATAGCACGGAACAAGTCCATACCGCCGGCCAGCAGCAGTTCCAGCATATTGTCTAACGAGCTGGAATCCGAGCCGCTTTGGCTGACAAAAGGCGCTGCTGTCTGCAAATCGGGCAGCAATGGCGAAGCGAATTTATATTGGCGTGCCCGCGCCCATTGACGGTTACCGGTAATGGTATTGATTTCACCATTGTGGGCCAGGAAACGGAATGGCTGAGCTAAGGCCCAGCGAGGCATGGTATTGGTCGAAAAGCGCTGGTGGAATACGCAAATGGAGGTTTCCATCCGCACATCGGCCAGATCCAGATAAAAACGCGGCAAATCAGCCGGCATCATCAGACCTTTAAATACGGTCACCAACGAAGAAAAGCTTGGGATATAAAAGTCTTTGTCGTCGGTCAGTTGTTTTTCGATACGACGGCGCACCATATAAAGGCGGCGCTCTAAGTCGTGATCGCCCCAGCCTGGCTGGGCGCTGACAAAGACCTGTTTAATTTGTGGCATGGAATCGAGGGCGAGTTCACCTAACACCGATGCATCAACCGGCATCTCACGCCAGCCCACCAGGGTCAGAGTCTCGCGGGTAATTTCCTGCTCAATAATAGCCCGTGCCAGTTCGGCTTTAACCGGATCCTGGCTGAGGAAAATAATACCCACCCCATATTTAGTCCCTAAACTCCAGCCTTTTTCTTCCGCTACAGCGCGGTAAAAGCTGTCGGGCTTTTGCATTAACAGGCCGCAACCATCACCTGTTTTCCCATCCGCTGAAATTCCACCTCTGTGCTGCATCCGGTCTAAGCCGCTGATCGCAGTTCTCACAATACGGTGGCTGGCGACGCCTTCTAAATGGGCGATCAGACCAAAGCCACAGTTCTCTCTCGCCTGACTGTGGTGATACAACGCCATGACCCTTCCTCCAACCTGTCCTAAAAAGTAAATATAAATTTATAAATAGTGAATTATTATTCTTGTAATGGGCGTTTTTATCACTGAAAGAAAACAACATTTATGCTTTCATGCAGTTTGCTGACCTTTGGGCTGCATTTTTATGCCGTTTAGACGTCTATCCATAAAAATGCCTTTTAGATATACCGAGATTCGGCCGAAATTGCAAGACAGATTTGCCGCTTAGCCCAGGCCATTAGACCGTCGAAAAGAACAGCAGTTTTTTGTAATTTAATTACATTAAATCTAGTTTTTTTGGCAGTAAATGCCAGGAGAGATAGAAAAAAGGCCGGTTAGACCGGCCTTTTTTGTAATTGAGAAGATATTTTTTATGCGAAACTTATGCGATGTAACCTGATGCAACACCTTTGACCGTCACAGCCACAGCGTCGTGGGCATGCAGAGATTCATAGTGGTTCACCCGCAGCCAGAAGTCGTCGAATTCAGTCAGGTTATTTAACGCCTGTTTTAAACGGCGGGCTGCATCTTCACAGAACATCAGATTCTGACCGTTTAAGCGGGCAAATTCCTGTTCGTCTGCGCGTTTCACTGCGGCTTGCACCGGCGTCTGTAACGCATCTTCAATGGCATCAATCAGCGCAATCACCGGGAAGTCGATCACTCTTTGATTCAACTTCACTTTGACTTCCGCCACAGAACGCTGACTATGTGGCGTGGCCACAATACCCTGAGTGGTACCCAACCAGTCTTTCACCAGTTCCATACTGACTTCTTTATGGCCGGCGAACTTAGTGACAAAAGCTTCCTGAATTAACTGGCGCGCCAGTGCTGCAGAACAAGGACAGGTTGATGAATAAGGCACATTTACCTTCAGCTCAACCGACAGTTTGCCGTCTTTGCGCTGACCAGTGATAGTGACAGGGTAAGCTTTCCAGCCTTGTTTTTCAGTGATCAGTGCTTTTCTGCGCAGATGCAGGTCAAAGTCAAACTTTACAAAAGCATGGGTGCTCAGCTCTTCATGGCTGCTGATAAAATCGTGCAGCAGCTGGCTTAAGGTCTGAAAACTCAGGCTGGATTCATTGGACAGCTGATCCAGTAGCAGGTAAAGCCGTGACATATGAATGCCTTTGGCCTTTGGATCCTTCAGGTTCACAAAAGCTTCTACTTTACTGCTGACCTGACGCGGTGCTTCGCCGGCAACGGCGAACATCAGGGGCAGTTCAATCTGGCTCATACCAACCCAATCCAGCGTACTTTCGTAACTGGCTGATGCATGGTTGGCTACGTCTGGCATTATGCTCGGCATGAAAACTCCAATGTCCGTTTTTATACAACCCAGTGCAATACGGGCTGCCTTAAAAATTGGCGCACTTTATACCATATTTTTTTCTATGGACCTGTATAAAACTTGTGCGGCCTTGGCTGATTTTTTTCGAATGGCTTAAACGAAAAAAACGAATACCTGAGTGTTTTGCTCAGATATTCGCTAAATTGGGCTGCTGCTGGCTGAATTCAAGTTGTTGCCTGGCACTTTCATGCCGACTGGCCAAATTGATGGCGACAAGCAGAGGTGTTTTTGGCAGACTGACCATGATTTTCTGTAACCCCTGAAGGCTCGCATGCAACACAGTGTTCATCCTGTGATCCGGAAATTTGCCAGTTACCTGAAGCAATGGGGCTGGCTGCAGTGCTTTTTCCTCTGTTTTATCTTATTGCAGGCCGTCACAGGGGTCCTGACTGGTGCTTATAGCCTGCTGTTGTATGAAGTGGTGCTGTGGCCACTGGTGCTTGGCGCTTTGCTGTTTTCGCTGACCTGTTCGCCGGTGTTTATTCTGATCAGTTTTTACCTGGTGCAACATCTGGACGAAGCGCTGTTCTATCTGCAGGACTCGATCCGACAGGAGCGGTTGCTGAACCAGAATATGCAGGAAACCATTCGTCAGCTGAACTTTGAAATTGAAGAGCGGAAAAAGGCGTTTCAGGCAAAACGTCGGGCGGTGGACGAACTGCGCCGGGAAATTGCCTGGCGCCGTAAAACCCAGCAGGAGCTGGAAGAGCAAAGTTTGCTGATGCGTTCTATTGTCGACAGTTCTCCCGATTTGTTCTATTACCGCGACGAGACTGGCCGCATTGTCAGCTGCAATAAGATGTTTGAAGTGCTGATGGGCAAATCGGCCAAAGAACTGATTGGCCATTATCCAGCGGAGTTGTTCGACGCCGACACCATGCCAAGTGCCATTTTAATTGACCAGGAACTGAACGTCAGCCGCACCGCTATGACGCTTGATGTGGAATACCAGGCGCCCGATGGGCGGATGATGTGGTTTGAAATGCGCAAAGTGCCATTTTTCGACAAACAAAGCCGCTATATTGGTTTGCTGGGGTTCGGCCGTGATATTACCTCACGTAAACTGGCTGAGCAGGCACTGGAAAAAGCCTATCAGGACAAAGGCAAGTTTATTGCCACCTTAAGCCATGAACTGCGTACACCGCTGAATGGTATTGTCGGCCTGAGCCGGCGATTGCTGGAAACTCAGCTAAGCAGTGAGCAGCGCAGCTGGAGCAACACTATCTTTAGTAGCGCCGAGACGCTCGGCAATATCTTCAACGACATTATCGACCTGGACAAAATTGACCGGCAGGATCTGGATATTCTGTATCAGAGTGTGCAACTGGGTGATTTTGTCCGGGATATCTGTAATTTCGCCAGCCTGATCTGCCAACAAAAAGGGCTGGAGTTTATAGCGCCGGCCGAGTTCTGTGCCGACTGTTATGTCAAACTGGATCCGACCAGAGTGCGGCAGGTGTTATGGAACCTGCTTAATAATGCGGTGAAGTTTACTGCCAAAGGGCAGGTGCTGCTGGAGCTGGAGTTTAGTGAGCAATCCGGCGATGAGCTGGTGTTCCATGTACGGGATACCGGCATTGGGGTGGCTGAAGCTGAGCAGCAACGTATCTTTGATATGTACTATAAATCCAGCGACGGTCGCAGGCTCAGTATGGTCGGTTCAGGGATCGGCTTGTCGGTATCGCGTTCATTGGTGGAAGCCATGGACGGCAGTATCAGCCTGCAGAGCAAAACCGGTAGCGGCAGTTGTTTTAGCGTGCGGCTACCGACTCAGTTGCTGGCGCCACCGCAGCCTGAAGCCTTGCCCCTGCATCCGGCGCTGACAGTGCTGCTGGTGGAAGATGTGCCGCTGAATGCTGAAATTGCTACCAATCTGCTGGAACAACGCGGCCATCAGGTGGTGCTGGCGGAAACCGGCGAAGATGCCATGGCACTGCTGGAAACCGAAGACGACTTAGATTTAGTACTGCTGGATATGCAGCTGCCAGATATGACAGGGGATGAAATTGCCCGCTACATTCGCTCTGAACCTGACCTCGTCGACCTGCCTGTGGTGGTGCTTAGTGCCAATGTGCGTAAAGCGCAGGAGCAGTTAAATGGCATTCGGGTTGAAGGTTCACTGGCCAAACCTATCAACACCAATAAGCTGGACCAGCTGCTTAATGAGTTATTTGGCACCGGCGCTGGCAACAATACCCAGCTCAAACCCCAGCGTAGTTCGGATATTCTTGATCTGGACACGCTGGATGATTACCTGCAGTCGCTGGGTGTGCAAACCATGCAGCGCAGTGTGCAGCTATTTGCTCAGCTGATGCCCGGTTATATCAATAAGATGATTGAAACTGCAGTGAAACAGCAGGAGCAGGAGTTCCGTGATGCGGCGCATAAACTCAAAGGAGCTGCTTCGTCCGTTGGCTTGTTATGGGTGCAGCAGCAAGCTAAACAGCTTGAGACTGAACAGCCTGTGCAGTGGCAGGGTATGGAAAAACAGCTGGTGGACTTTCACTTAACAATAGAGCGGCACCTGGCCGCTCTGGAAGACTATCTGGAAGCTGTCTGAATTATTTTTCCAGCTTTCCGACAAAACGGTAACCTTCACCGTGAATAGTGCTGATAAGCTCTGGGCAATCCTGCTCTGATTCAAAATGCTTACGGATCCGGCGGATGGTCACATCCACAGTCCGGTCATTCGGACGCAGCTCACGGCCAGTCATATGACGGATCAGTTGTTCACGGGTAAAAATTTTGCCCGGGCTGTCCAGCATCAAACGTAAAGCACGGTATTCACCTTTTGGCAGACGACGTGACTCTCCGGTAGGGGAGGTCAGGTTGCGGCTGTTTTCATCCAGTACCCAACCGTTGAAGCGAACCACACTTTTGTGTTCTTCCGCGACCGGCTGGTTTACCGTCCGGTTTAATAAGTTACGGGCCCGAATAGTCAGTTCACGTGGGTTAAATGGTTTGGTCAGGTAATCGTCTGCACCGATTTCCAGGCCTAAAATGCGATCGACTTCACTGTCCCGGCCGGTCAGGAAGATCAGGCCCAGGTTTTCTTTCTGACGTAATTCACGCGCCAGGATTAAACCGTTTTTGCCCGGCAGGTTAATGTCCATCACGATCAGATCCACTTTCTGCTCTGACAGTTGCTGGTTCATTTCTTCGCCGTTGATTGCTTCCAGCACTTGATAGCCTTCGCCCTGAAACAGGCTTACCAGGTTCAGGCGAGTTACTTCCTCGTCTTCAACGATCAGAATCACAGGAGTCTGCATTGTGCTAAAACCTTATTAATTATATTTAAGTGTTTGAAATTAAATTAAATAATTGGCTGTTTGCCCATGGCAAATGTCTGCGCAATTATATAGATCGGTCCAATTGTTAACAAGTACAATTGTTAACAATTAGCAACACCTTAAAGGCTGAAATTGGAAATACTTTTTTGCTATTTGGGTATAACCGGAAAATCTATGTGGATATCAATGCCTTGGCCCAAGGTACTGTCCAGTTGGATTTTGCCATTCAGCGCCTGAGTAACCAGGTTATAGACCAGATGCATACCTAAACCGCTGCCACCTTCACCTCTTTTGGTGGTGACAAAGGGGTCGAAAATACGTTTTTTAATGTTTTCTGGTACGCCACAGCCATTGTCTTTGTAATGCAGAAAGCAGCGACTGTTGGCCAGCGTCACGCTGACGGATATTTGCCCTTGTTCGGTTTGTTCAAAGGCGTGGATCAGACTGTTCATAATCAGGTTGATTAAGATCTGACTGATTGGGCCTGGTTTGCTTTCAAACTCCAGCTGCTCATCACATTCAATCAACACTTGGTGTTGAGTTTTTTTCAGGTTGGGCCGCAAGGACAGCAGTACTTCGTTCAGTAGCTGCGACATATTAAACATGCGTCTGTTGTCATTCGACTGGTCCACTGCCACTTGTTTAAAGCTGCGGATCAGGTTGGCCGCGCGCTCCAGATTACGGTAAATAATGCCAAGGTTTTCGCTACTGTCCGACAGGAATTTGGCCAGTTGGCTTGACGTTAGTTTTTTATCATCAAAAGCCCGCTGAATTTCCAGCAGTTTGTCCTGCATTAAAGTTGAGGCTGTGACGCCTAAGCCAATAGGTGTATTAACCTCATGGGCGACTCCGGCCACCATCTGGCCCAGGCTGGCCATTTTTTCAGTTTCTACAATTTGATTCTGATACTGATGCAGAGTGGATAAGGTATTCAGTAAGTCCTGGTTGGAGCTTTTCAGTGCCAGAGTGCGCTCACTGATTTTATGTTCCAGATCCTGGTTCAGTTGACGTATTTCAGATTCCGCACCCTGCAGTTTATTAATTTGCTGCTCAGTACGGTCCAGCATGGTGTTGACGGCACGGCCCAGATTATGGAATTCGATAATCTCCATCGCTGGTACCCGCACATGGTAATCCTTGTCTTTCGACACTTTCTGTACCAGTGACAGCAGGCTATAGATCGGCTGGGTAAAGCGGTTTTGCAACCGAATAGCCAGGATAAAGGCACCAATTAATGAGCAAAGGGCAATCAGAATGTCGAACAACACGCGGTTTTGCACATAGTCACTCAGCTCATCCAGGCTGGAGCGCACATAAACATAACCCAAGCGTTTGCCGTCACTTTCAATCGCCTGGCTCAGCTCCATGGCACCTTCGCTTAACAGGGTGTTTTTCAGCTGCTCGACCCGGGAAAACTGAGTTGGATAAGGCCCGATGTCGCGGCGGTTGTAACTGGCAAAAAATGTCAGCTCGCCGTTTTCCTGCTGTTTATAAATATGAATATTGGTCAGGCGAGGCTCGGCCGCGAAGGATGCCAGACGTTTATCTTCAATTTCGGGGTCGTCAATTTCCAGTGAACCTACCGCATTAAAAGCAATAATGGCGGCGTAAGCATGCAGCTGTTCTGACAGGTTTTTCTTTTCTGCTTTGATGTCCTGCAAGGTCGCTATAGTCAAAGAGACACATAAAGTGATGCTGCAAATCAGCATAACCACCCATATCAATGCGCCTTTCATTGATGTTGCTTTTAACGCAGAACTCATTGATCCATCCGCGATTTTCTGTACGTCCTCACCTTATAGTATTGAAGTTACATTCAATTGCAACTGTTCAGCAGCGACAAAAAAATAAAAGCGGTTTATAGTAGTTTCGGTCTGATACAGGAGTGAACACATGGACTAATGGGATCAGTACAAAAGTAGCGTGTTTTTATGCCATCAGCGGCTGGGGCAGGATATAAGTTTTGCCATTATCAGCGCTCAAAATCCCGCAGGTGACCTGCATCATCCTTCACAAAACTTACTTCTCGACAAACATTTCTCTGACTTTCTTGACCAATTAAACCTGCCGTATCGAGCCATTATTGGCTGTTCACCTGACTTATCCTTTCAGGAAAAAAGCTGGGCCGTGTTATGCGAAAAATCCAAAGCTGTGGATTTAGCCATTCGTTTTAAACAAAACGCGATTTATTGGGTCGAGGCAGGCAAGTTGTTTCTGGTGCCGGCATTGCTGCAGCACCAGGAAGAATATTTAGGGGCCTTTTATCCGCGCCAGATAGTGTTGGCTGAGTAATCAGTGGCTTTTTAGCACCGCGAGTATTGGGTCTATTGGCTGGCCCAGCTCGCTTTCCAGCTGCATTTTTTTTAGCTGCAGTAACTGGGCATCGGTGGGATCTTTAGGTTTATGCAGAAACTTTTGAAAATCGCTGGCACAAATGCACAGGACTGCTGGTTTTTCCATGCCAGGTAGCTGGCCCAAACGATACACCATATGAGGGCAGGCCTGAGTGCGACTGGGCGCCTGAATGCATTCAGCAGCCTGAGCCTGGCTAGCGAACAATAAACATAGCGGGGCAATCCAACGCATTATGGCGATCCGTAGTGGTGGTTACTGACAATAATAAACCACAAAACCGTCGCGCCGACCAAGCTCTTTTACCTGTGAAAACAGGCTTTTCAGTTGTTCTGCATAAGGCAGGTGCACATTGGCAACCAAGGTCAGACTGCCACCGGCTTTTAATTGCTGCTTTGCACTTTGGAAAAACAACTCACTGATTTGATAATCGGTTTTTAAGCCAGTGTGAAACGGCGGGTTACTGACAATATGGTCAAAAGGTCCGGCTTTGGCTGGTAAGCCATCAGCACAAAGCACTGTGCCGGCCAGCTGATTGGCCGCCAGAGTGGCTTTGCTCGATTCGACCGCCAGAGTGCTGATGTCGCTGGCCACCAGCTCAATGGCACTGTGATTCTTTTTCAGGTAAGCACCGACAATACCGGCGCCACAGCCGAAATCCAGTACTTTGCCTTTTTGCACATGCCCCAGATGTTCCAGCAGCAACTTAGTACCTAAATCCAGTTTGCCGTGATTAAACACGCCAGGTTTGGAACAAATAGTCAGTTCTGTCGTGCCACTGACCAGAGGAAACTGGAGAAAACCGCTTTGGCTGCCGCTCATTTCGGCCAGATGGTCCAGCTCAAACCACAGGCAATGTTTGGCATTGTCCAGTTTGTAAACTTTGACGCCAATTTTTTCGGCCAGTGCAGGCAGGCTTTTAATGCCGCCTTTATTGTCTCCGACTAAAAAACACTGGCTGTCAGCTTTGACCACAGCTTTCAGTTGCTGTAGCAGAGCAGGTAACTGCTCTTTGCTTTTGGGGTGAAAGATCAGAATTGAATCAAACTGTTCTGTTGGCAGTTCACCCAAAAAGGCTGGCTCAGCACTCAGGCTTTGCCAGTTGTGAGCAACAGCAGCATTGGTGGTAAAACAGCGGGCTTGCAGCCCCAGCGATTTCAGTTCAACGACTAAACGGTCGGCTGGCGGCTCCACCACCAGCACCGAGCCTTTTAAATCAGCGCTGTTGCGTACTACCATCAGGCTGCTGTTATCAAGCATCTTAATTAACCTTCTTAAACATCAGATCCCAGACGCCATGACCTAAGTTCACACCGCGGTTTTCAAATTTGGTCAGTGGACGATGGTCCGGACGCGGTACGTAGTCGTTGCTGGCAGACAGATTCTGGTAGCCTTCGGCTGCACTCATTACTTCCAGCATATGTTCGGCATAGTTTTCCCAGTCAGTCGCCATATGGAAGACGCCACCTGGTTTTAACTTGCGACGCAGCAACTGGACAAATTCAGGCTGCACAATGCGGCGTTTGTGGTGACGTTTTTTATGCCATGGATCCGGGAAAAACAGCTGCACTGTGTCCAGCGTATTGTCGGCTACACTCTGTTCCAGAATTTCAACGGCGTCATGTTCAAACAGACGCAGGTTTTTCACAGCATGAGTTTCGGCTTCCCCCAGACAGGCGCCGACACCAGGTTTGTGCACTTCAATACCGATAAAGTCTTTTTCCGGTGCTTCTTTCGCCATCTGAACCAGCGACTTGCCCATGCCAAAGCCGATTTCCAGCACTAAAGGGGCCTGGCGGCCAAAAATCTGGCTGAAATCATAAGATGTGGCCTGATGTTCCAGACCCATGGTTGGCCAGAACAGGTCCAGACTACGTTGCTGGCCTTTGGTCAGGCGGCCTTCTCGCAGCACAAAGCTTCTGATTTTACGCAGGAATTTTTCTTCCTGTGGTTGTTCAGGCTGATCGGTTGGGTGCTGCTGCTCGCTCATCAAAGACTCTCCGCTATAAATTGGCCGCGTATTATCCTTATTCTGTGCAGTCAGCTCAACTAATACGAGGTGCCAAAGCTGCATTCGATGCTAGAATGGCGGCGTTTTTCCAGATGGGTAGCTTAGCGTGTCGTTGTTTTTACAGTCTCCTTCATTGTTTTCTGAAACGATCATCCAGTGGCAAGCCAGTCAGGGCCGCCATAGCTTGCCCTGGCAGCAAAACCCCAGCCCTTACCGGGTGCTGGTCAGCGAAATGATGTTGCAGCAAACCCAGGTTAGCACCGTGATCCCTTATTTCGAGCGTTGGATGGCGGCATTTCCAGACGTGGCTGATTTAGCTCAGGCAGAGACGGATCAGGTGATGGCCTTATGGCAGGGGTTGGGCTATTACGCCCGGGCGCGCAATCTGCATAAAGCAGCGAAAACCATTGCCGGGCTTGGCGATTTCCCATTTGAGCTGGCGGATTTGCTGGCTATTCCTGGTATTGGCCGCTACACCGCAGGTGCAATTCGCTCTTTTGCTTACGATAGCTGGGGGCCTATTGTGGACGGCAATGTGCGGCGCTTATTCTGCCGGCTTTTTGCCATCGAAGGCGTGCCCACAAGCTCGGCCGTCGATAAAAAACTCTGGACGCTGGCAGAACAGCTGACGCCTTTGAAACAGAACCGCAGTTTTGCTCAGGCCTTGTTGGATCTGGGCGCAACCATCTGTAAACCCCGTCAGCCGTTGTGTGAGCGTTGTCCGTTGCAGGCCGACTGCCTGGCTTATCAGCAAAATCGGGTTGCTGAATTACCAACAGCCAAACCAAAAAAACAAACGCCGGTCAAACAGGGGCATTTTCTCTGGGTGCAGCAACAAGGGTTGTTATTGCTGGAAAAGCGGCCTTCAACCGGTATTTGGGCTGATCTCTGGGCTTTGCCCCAGGTAGAGACTGAGCCGAAGGCGGTGCTGCAGGGCGAATTTAACCATGTGTTTTCGCACTACAAACTGCAGGCAAAAGTCTGGCAACTGGAAGTGGCTGAGACCAAACCAGAGCAAAGCTGGTACAGCAGAAAACAACTGGAAAGCGTTGGTTTGCCTGCGCCAATCCGCAGCTGGATAAAAGCCCGGTTGCAGGACGAAACGGATTAATGCTTGGGGCTTAACCCGCACTGGTTTAAACTAGCGCAAATTTTTTACTGTGAGGTGCAGCATGTCACGTCAGGTTAATTGTGTTTATTTAAAGAAAGAAGCGCCAGGGCTGGATTTTCAGCTGTATCCGGGTGAGCTTGGCAAAAAGATTTTTGATTCCATCAGCAAAGAAGCCTGGGCCTTATGGCAAGCCAAGCAAGTGATGCTGATTAACGAGAAAAAGCTGAATATGATGAATCTGGAGCACCGCAAACTGCTGGAAGACGCCATGCAGCAGTTTTTATTCGAAGGTGCCGATGTGCATATCGAAGGTTACGTACCAAAAGCATAACGACGTCCTCCCTCAAACAGAGCTGGTGAAGCCCATCAGCTCTGGCTTATACTGCTTTTACATTAAAAAAACTTATTAAAATCTTCAGGACTCCAGCCATGGCAAGGCGTTTACCTCCTCTGAATGCGCTAAAAGCTTTTGAAACCGCAGCACGGCATTTGAGTTTTACCAAAGCCGCTGAGGAAATGTTTGTCACCCAGGCGGCGATTAGCCATCAGATCAAAGCGCTGGAAGACCATCTGGGCCTGAAGCTGTTTATGCGGAAAAACCGGTCTTTGTTACTGACCGAAGAAGGCCAGAGCTTTTTTCTTGATATTAAAGAGATTTTTTCTCAGCTGCATGAAGCAACTGAGAAGCTGCTGGCGCGTGGTGCTAAGGGCTCGCTGACCGTCAGCCTGCAGCCGAGTTTTGCCATTCAGTGGCTGGTGCCGCGTTTGAGTAAATTCAGTGAAGCCCACAGTGACATTGATGTGCGGATCAAAGCGGTGGATTCAGACGAAGGGTCCTTGACCGATGACGTGGACGTGGCCATTTATTATGGCCGAGGCAGCTGGCGTGGCTTGCATGCGGATAAGCTGCATACCGAATACTTATTGCCGGTCTGTTCACCTTTATTGCTGACCAGCGGCAAACCGCTGAAAGATGTACAGGATCTGAAGTTTCATACCCTGTTGCACGATGGGTCGCGCCAGGCCTGGAAAGACTGGTTTGTCGGGCAAGGCATTAAAAACTTTAATGTGAACCAGGGGCCTATTTTTTCGCATACCGCTATGGTATTGCAGGCGGCTATTCATGGTCAGGGCGTGGCATTGGCGCACAACGTGATGGCAAGGCCAGATATAAATTCAGGACGGCTGATCGTGCCTTTTAACCATGTATTGCTGAGCAAAGACTCGCATTACCTGGTGTGCCGGGAAAGCCAGGTTGAGCTTGGAAAAATAGTGGCGTTTCGCCAATGGATAGCCCGGCAAGTGGAGTTGGATCAGCAGGATTTTGCTGAGCACTATTTTAATAACAGCACGCCAGATTAATCCGCGATGGCTGAATTACTAAAAGCGGCGGTTTCTGCCAAAGCCCGTATGTTGCTCTGTCACGGCGCCGGTGCGCCAGTGCAGTCTGAGTTTTGTCAGCAGCTTGCAAGCCATCTGGCAGCGCAGGGCATTGACGTATGGGGCTTTAACTTTGCCTATATGCAGCAGTGTCTGGCCGGACAGCGGCGGCCACCGCCAAAAATGCCGGTATTAATTGCGCAGCTGCAAGAAGAGCTCTTTGGGATGGCGACAGATTTGCCGCTAATACTGGCTGGAAAATCCATGGGCGCGCGCGTCGTCACTATGCTCTGTGCTGGTATTGCCGGTGAGGTGCCCGCTGCTGTGAAAGCAGTGTGCTGTTATGGCTACCCCTTTCATCCGCCGAAAAAAGACAGCTGGCGAACCGGGCATTTCGACACATTGCGACGGCCGGTCCTAGTGATGCAGGGCGAGCGTGACCCTTTTGGCACTGCTGCAGAGCTCTGCTCGTTAAGTTGGCCTGAAGTAGAAGTGAACTGGCTTCGCAGCGCAGACCATGATTTTAAACCGCTGAAGTCCAGTGGCCTGACTCAGCAGCAACTGCTGCAACAGGCGGCAGAGCGGACCGGGAGATTTATTGATGACGTTATTCTGGAAACTTAACACCAGCCTGGCGGCTTTGTATGGCGCTGTCTGTGTCGGTGGTGCAGCGGCGCTGATGCATCTGTGGCAGTCCAGCCTGACCGGCAGTCAACTGGCGGTGCTGCTCAGCGCGGGCTTTATTCTTACCTTACATTGCCTGGCTTTATTGGTGCTGGGTGCTGCCGAAAACCTGCAACAAAAAAGCCCTTGGTTAAGCCGGCTGGTTGCGCTGGCGTTTCACCTGGGCAGTTGTGGGTTTGTTGTTACTTTAGTGGGCGGGGTGTTTGGCTGGAGCCTGCATTTTGGCCAGCTGGCACCTTTGTCCGGACAATTATTAATTATCAGCTGGCTGTTGCTGGCGTTAAGCCCCTGGATCAGGAAATAACATGAGACAACTTTTACTCTATTGCCGTGCTGGTTTTGAAAAAGAATGTGCGGCGGAAATCCAGGACAAAGCGGGTCAGCAAGGTGTGGCCGGGTTTTGCAAACTAAGCAATAACAGCGCTTTTGTGATTTTTGAAGCCTACGACAGCGAAAGCCTGGCCAGCTTTTACCGTGACTATGACTTCGACAAGCTGATCTTCGCCCGCCAGTGGTGTTTATTGGTGGACGAAAAGCTGGAACTGGACCCGGCAGACCGGGTCTCTGCCGTAGTACAGGCCGCCTTGGGAGCCGAGCTGCGCAACCTGGGCGAGCTGCGGGTGGAATACCCGGAAACCAATGATGGTAAAACGCTGTCGACTCTGGCCCGCAAATTCACAGTGCCACTGCGTCAGGCACTGCGTCAGTGCGGCGTGTTGCTGAAAAAAGAAAACCAGCGTGCGCCTGTGCTGCATTTGTTTATGTTATCCGGCAAAGAGGCTTATTTGGGCCTGTCTTACCCGGAAAATAACAGCCCGCTGGAAAATGGCATTATGCGGCTGAAGTTTCCGTCTGAAGCGCCAAGTCGCAGCACGCTGAAACTGGAAGAAGCCTTTATTCAGTTTATTCCGAAAGATGAATGGGAAACCCGCCTGGCGTCTGGCATGAATGCGGTGGATTTAGGCGCATGCCCCGGTGGCTGGACCTATCAGCTGGTGAAACGCAGCATGATGGTGGTTGCCATCGACAACGGCATGATGGCCGACAGTTTAATGGACACAGGCCAGGTGAAGCATTATCAGGTCGATGGATTTAAATACACGCCGGACAAGAAAAACGTGTATTGGCTGGTGTGTGACATGATTGAAAAGCCACAACGGGTTGGTGATTTGGTCTGTGACTGGCTGATCAACGGCTGGTGTCAGGAAAGTATTTTTAACCTGAAACTGCCAATGAAAAAACGCTACGAAACTGTGGCTGAAGTGCTGGAGGCTATGCAGCAAAAACTGAAAGAAGCTGGGCTTCGGGTCCGTTTCCAGGCCAAGCATTTGTACCATGACAGGGAAGAGGTCACTGTACATGTCTGTAAAGCCTGATGCGGGTCCTTTCCGATTGATTAGGCCGGAACAATGGCTGACTCAACCCTGGCAAAATGGCGGTGGTATTACCCATCAGCTGCTGCGTCAGGATGATGAGCACGGCCTGTTGTGGCGCTTGTCTATTGCTGAAGTGGCAAGTGACGGGCCGTTCTCCCATTTTCCTGGTATTGACCGCATTATTTTGTTGTTGCAAGGCGCAGGTTTTTTCCTGCAGCTGCCTGCTGAGCAGGTCGAGCTGATCAGCCCCTATCAGCCCTTTGCATTTGCCGGTGAAACGCCGGTGCACTGCGGGCTGATAGATGGTGCCATTCGCGACTTTAATCTGATGAGCCGGCGCGGCGCTGTGCGGGCCAGTCTGGAGGTGCACTCCTTGCCTTACCTTATGGAGCCCGGCGACGACCTGGTTTGCCTTGGGGTTTTTCTGGCGCAGGGAACTGCACTACTGACGATGGCAACAAAGCAGCTTGAACTCAAAACGCTGGATTTAGGCTGGCAGCAACAGCCGGTGCAGACGCTTAACCTGACCGGCAGTGTGGATGCTGTGGTCTTTGTGATCCGTATCCACTCAAGCAGCAAACCGCTTGAGCCTGTCAGTTAAACGAACGGCGGTTGGATGTTTTCTTTGGCATAGACCTTTTGCACCGCAGGGCGTGCCAGCATACGTTGCAGCCACAATGCAAGAAATGGGAAATCCCGGGCTTTTTTGCCTGAGAAATTGCGGGTCCAGCGGCATAACATCATGGCGTAAATATCCAGCAGCGAGAATTCATCGCCCAAAAACCAATGGCCACAGTGACTGGCAACTTGCTGTTCCATTTGCTCCAGCAGGCTCAGCACTTTGGCTTGGGCATGGGCTTTCACATCGGCCGCGTTTTGTTCGCCTTCGACCCAACGTTCCGGATAAAAATACACAATGAGCGCACTTTGTAAGGTGGCTGATAACCAGAACAGCCATTTATAGGCCTCACCACGCTGGGCGCTGCCTGGCGCGGGCATTAAGGCTTTATCCGCATGTTTATCACATAAGTGCAGGCAGATAGCCGCGGTTTCAAATAACACCAGCTCGCCGTCCACTAAAGTCGGAATTAAGCCGTTGGGGTTCAGCTTCAGGTAGTCTGCCGATTTATGCGACGCTGTGGCGGTGTCTGTCAGCACCAGTTCGTACTCTGCCTGTAATTCTTCCAGCAGAATATGCGGTGCCATGCTGGCGGTTGAAGGCGAAAAATAGAGCTGGTACATCCAAAAGTTCCTTATCCAGAGTGAGGTGACTGACAACAGGGTGAGGCACTGCAACGCAGGCCCGGCTTATGCTAAACCATGCCTGAGCTTAGCGCGATGCAGAGGCTGAACTGCTTTAACGCTGTGGCAGAAACACTGAGTTTCAGTGATAAAAAAAGCCGCTTTTCAGCGGCTTCTTTCAATTACAGGCGTTCCAGCACTGCGGCAGTAAAGTCCGTGGTGCCATGGGTACCGCCCAAATCGCGGGTAGTGCGGTCGCCCGTCGCAATCACATCTTTGACTGCAGCGAGAATTTTTTCGGCTTTGTCTTTCATGCCCAGGTATTCCAGCATCTGAATAGAGGCCAGGATCACTGAGCTTGGGTTGGCCAGGTTTTTACCGGCGATATCCGGTGCACTGCCGTGTACCGCTTCAAAGACGGCACAGTCTTTGCCGATGTTGGCACCTGGCGCCATACCTAAACCACCGACTAAACCGGCGCAGAGATCAGACAGAATGTCACCAAACAGGTTGGTGGTGACAATGACGTCAAACTGCTGCGGGTTCATCACCAGCTGCATACAGGCGTTATCAACGATCATTTCGCCAAATTCGATATCCGGGTAACGGGCAGCCACTTCGCGGGCCGTTTTCAGGAATAAGCCAGAAGTTGATTTCAGGATGTTGGCTTTATGCACTGCAGTGACTTTTTTGCGCTTTTCGCGGCGGGCCGTTTCAAAGGCAAACTCAACAATCTGCTCTGAGCCTTTTTTCGTCACTATGCTCATGGCTTCGGCCACTGTGCCTTCTTCTTTCACGACTTGGCCAGCACCTGAATACATACCTTCGGTGTTTTCACGGATAGTGATGATGTCGATGTTTTCGTAACGGGCTTTGGTGCCTTTAAACGAAATCACCGGACGTACGTTGGAGTACAGGTTGAATTTCTTGCGTAACGTCACGTTGATAGACGTAAAACCTTCACCAACTGGCGTGGTCAGCGGGCCTTTTAAGGTGATTTTATTACGTGCAATCGCATCCAGCGTAGCTTGTGGTAATAACTCGCCGGTTTTTTCCAGCGCAGTTAAGCCAGCATCTACATACTCGTAGCTGAAGTTACAACCTACTTTATCCAGAACCTGAATAGCAGCTTCGACAATGCTTGGACCAATGCCATCACCTTTGATGACGGTAATAGTTTGAGAACTCATAATAATCCTTACGTAGACCGGTTGATGCCGACACCTTTATAGCTTGAAGTAGTGGGGTTACCCAGGGTGGCGGCCAGGAAAAAAACGGCGCGAATATAGCATTTTTGGTGGTTAGTTTCCACTTTATGCGGTTATTTGCCGGGAAATCTGCGGGTTTTGTCGGCTTTCGTTGCCCAATGCCGAAATTAAATTACAAAGTGGTGACAGTTCGGTACAGGGTTGCACCGATACCAGCAGCTGTTGCTGGTACTCGGCGGCGGCAGACAGTGGTTTTTTACTGGTTTGCTGCAAAAAACGCAGACTTTGCTCCAGCTGCTCTGCCTGGTCCTGCGCCACTGAAAACAGGCTGAGTGTCAGCTCCAAAGCCGCTGCCAGCAGCAACGCCTGGGCTGAAATTTGTGCTTGCTGCGGCAACGCCCGGTATTGCTTGGCGGCGACAGTCCAGTCTGGCGGGCATTGCAAATGGCTCAGCACTTTACACAGCAGTTGCTGATACTGGGGCTGCTTCCAGAGCTGTTGCTTCAGATACAGCTCCAGATATCCGCGCCCCTGAGCGCTGACCAGCGGATAGAGCCGCGCATCATTTTGCTGCCATAAAGGCCAGCAACAACACCAGGCCAGAGTGCTGGCGGTAAAGCTGTTCAGACCCAACAAGTCCAGGCTGTTGTCTAACAACAGCAGCGCCTGTTGCAGGGCCTGGCGGAATTGCAGCAACTGCTGGTGCCAGGGGTGAGCCTGCAGCAGGCAGTGCTGTGCCAGCCAGCTTTGCTGTAAGACGGCGGGTAAATTGTGCTGGCCTATCAGCGCTATGGCGTGTTTTTCTGAGTCGAGCTCCAGCTGTTGACGACTCAGGACCGAGGCCTGCTGTTTAACCAGTTCAGAGAGTTCAGGTTGTTGTTGCAGCATTTTGCTTTGCTGGCTGACCGTTTGCGCGCTGGCCAGTTGTTGCAGCCAGTGCAGATTGGGCAATTTATCTGGCGTAGCCAGTTGCACTTCGCTTTCTTGCCAGAAGCTGCAGTAGGCCCAGTCATTGAAAGTGCGGGGTTGCAGCAGTGTCAGCCCATATTCTGGCAACTCAGTGATCGCAGAAAAGACTTTGTGTTGTTTATCAAAACACACCAGCCGCAGCATACCCTGTTGGGCAACCGGGTCTATCAGCATCAGTAATTGCTGCTCTTCGTCCTGTACAAAACGGCCGGTTAGCCAGAGTGGGTCCTGGCTTATCGCCTGCCATAACACGAATTCGGCTTGGTCCGCCTGCGGTAAAAAAAGCGCTGAAATTTGCTCAAGCCCGGGAAAACGGCCAGAGCCTGGCAGCATCAGTCGGGCCACCTGCCAGCAAAAGCTGACCATCAGCGACGTGCTGCTGCTTTGCCAGTAAGGCCGGTTTTTCGCTTTATGATCGCAAAGCTTAAACACCGCGGCCAGATTCAGCGCTTTGCAAAGTTCAGGGAAGGTTTTCAGGCTAAGCAAGGCAGGGTAGCGCTGCTGTGCTGCACTGAACTCAGCCGAGCTGTCGGCCAGTGCCAGCGGTTGCACCAATACAGCCTGCAACATCAGCAGGCACCAGTTATCCGGCAACTTCAGCTGACGTTGCAACAGGCACAGCAGGGCGCTTTGTTTTAATGCGGCGAGTGCCAGCAGCGGCTGCTCTTTTGGTGTCAAGGATAACTGGCTCAGCAGTAAAGCAGGGTGGGTCTGGCTCAGTGCCAATAAGGCAGCAGACAGTTGCTGCACCTGACTGGCGCTCACTTCAGCTGACGCATACAGCTGTCCGGCTTGTTGATAGAGCCCGGCCAGCAGATGCACGGCTTTATCTGAGCTGGTTGTATTGTTCAATTGCGTTTTCGCCTATTGCGATCAGTTGATTGTTCTTAAACAACAAGGCTGTGCATTCATCTCTTGTGGTGATGCCATCGCTTTTGGTTCTGTGGGTCCGGTAATACATCATCTGATAAATCTGCTCTGACACCACGATGGCTTCGGTAATATCTGGCCCGCCTAAGGAGGAAATCACTTCAGTCCGGCTCAAAGGCTGTTTCAGATCCATTTTATAGATCAGCTTGGTATTAAAGGCTTCTCTGTCCTGCCAGTCCATTTGATCCGGATCATCGTTGTAGAACAACAACACTAAAATTGTCAGTGCCAGATACAGCAAGACGCCGCTTCCGAGCAGTAACCAGACCTTTTTACTCATCAATCAGACCTTTGTGGCGAATAACGGAATTGTTGCAGGTTCAGCCCCAGCTGCAAATCTGTCTTCAGACTGAGGATCTGCATAAAGACCAGCAAGTCCGCTTTGGCTGCTTTGATCTTCTGTGCCAGCTTTTCCGGGCAATCCGGATGGGACAAGGCCGTTTTTATATCCGGCCCCAGCTGCAACAATTCCATGGCTGTTTTCGGGCCTATCCCGGCAACTCCACTAATGTTATTCGTTTTGTCTCCGACCAGACTCCAATATCGGACTAACTGCTCCGGCAATACGCCAAATTTCTGCAGCACTGTGTCAGCACTGTGTTGCACCCTGTTGAAATGATCATACAGCTGTACACCGGCAGGCAGCAGTTGCAGATAGCCTTTGTCGGTAGAGACGATGGTCGCCTGTTGCTGATGCTGGCGCATCTGCATGGCAAGGCTGGCGATGATGTCGTCGGCTTCTTGCTCTGGCAGCTGAACCGAATTAAAACCTGCGTCCGCCAGCCGCTGCAGTAAAGCTGGCAATGCCAGTTGTAAATGTTCCGGCATTGGATGCCGGTCGGCTTTGTATTGCGGGTATAACTGGGCGCGCCAGTTCAGATGAGGCTGCTCAAACACCAGGGTCAGGTGGCTGGGCTCAAATTGACGCACCAGTTTTTTCAGCACCAACAGCACCTGTTCGCTGGTATTAAACAGCAGTTGTTCGCCTGTTGCCGTGGAGTAGGGGCTGGCTGAATTAACGAAAGGCCGTTCCTGGGCAGCGTAAAGGCGCCGCACCAGGTTCAGGCCATCAATTAATAACAAATGTGCCATGTTACTGCAGAATTTGATAACAAGGCTCGTACTTACTGCCTGGTAATTTCATCCGGCCTTGTTCGACAAAGGCCTGCAACAGCTTGTCCATCAGCGCCATCAGTTTCGGCTCGCCTGATAACTGAAATGGCCCGTGCTGACGAATGGCGCGTAAACCTTCATCTTTGACATTACCGGCCACTATGCCGGAAAAGGCCCGGCGCAGGTTAGCAGCAAGACGGGCTTTATCCTGCTCCAGATGCAGGTCCAGTGACGCCATATTCTGATGGGTCGGAGCAAAAGGATGCTGGAAATCCGGGTCTATGTGCAGGGTCCAGTTAAAGTGGTAGGCATCCCCTGTGGCTTTGCGATACTGCCGGACTTGTGTGCAACCTTGTTTGAGCTTCTGCGCCACAGCGACCGGATCATCAATAACTATTTCAATCAGACTCAGGGCTTCTTTGCCTAAGGTCTGTTCAATAAAGCTGGCCAGTTCAGCAAAATAAGCAGCGCTGCGCTGTGGTCCTGTCAGGATCACCGGCAGACGCTGATCTTTATTTTTCTCATGCAGCATAATGCCGAGCAAGTACAGGAGCTCTTCTGCGGTACCAGCACCGCCCGGGAAAATAATGATGCCGTGCGCCACCCGGATAAAAGCTTCCAGCCGTTTTTCAATGTCTGGCAGGATCACCAGCTCGTTCACTATAGGGTTAGGTGGTTCAGCGGCAATAATGCTGGGTTCGGTCAGCCCCAGGTAACGGCCTTGGGTATTGCGCTGTTTGGCGTGGCCAATGGTGGCGCCTTTCATTGGGCCTTTCATCGCACCAGGGCCGCAGCCGGTGCAGATATCCAGACCACGTAACCCGAGCTGATAGCCGACTTCTTTAGTGTATTTGTATTCGGTTTCATTGATCGAATGACCACCCCAACAGACAATCATGCTGGGTTCGATGCTGGCGTCTATCACCCGGGCATTACGCAGAATATCGTAAACAGAATGGGTGATATGGTCGGTATTGCATAAATCCAGCCGGTTCGCATGAGTCAGCTGGGTATGGTAAAACAGAATATCCCGCAGCACCGCAAACAGGTGCTCGTGAATACCCCGGATAATCTGGCCATCAACAAAAGCCGATTCCGGTGGATTAAATAATTCGATCTTGATACCGCGTTCGCGGGCCACCAGGTTGACATCAAAGTCTTTAAACTGGTCATAAATTTCAGCAGAGCTGTCGGTGTGACTACCGACGTTTAACACCGCCAGGCAGCAATTACGGAACAACTGAAAGGCATCTGCGCTGGTATTGGATTTCAGCCGGTCAACTTCCAGTTGGGATAATAACGACATGGCCCCCAAGGGGTTTAACTGTACGTGCATAAATGACATCCTTATGCGTTGCTGCTCAGGGTTTTAGCACCACTCTGTCCCGTCCTGCCCGTTTGGCTTCGTACAAAGCTTCATCGGCTCTGTCAAAAGCAGCTCTGTTGGTGTCAGAGGCTTTCAGTTCAGTGGCGCCAAATGAAATAGAGATAGGGACGTTTTTGTCCTTAAATTTAAACGGGATTTTCTTAATACGTTCCCGCAGGTTGTTCAGTGGCTGGTTCAGCTCATCCAGCGCAGTTTCCGGAAACAGCAGAATAAACTCTTCACCACCGTAACGGGCGATAAAATCGGTATCGCGCAGGCTTTGTTTTAATGCCTGTGCTATGACTTTTAAGGTTTTATCACCGGCACTATGACCATAGTTGTCGTTGATTTGCTTGAAGAAGTCAACGTCAGCCAAGGCAATGGTCAATGGTTTACCATAACGTTGCCAGCGGCGTATTTCCAACTCGAAACGTTCATCAAAGGCGGCTCGGTTTGGCAGCTCAGTTAATGCATCCTGCAAGCTGCGGAACTTCTGCTCAGACAGTCGCTTCTTAAACTGCTTGGCTTCATCTTCCAGCTCGGCCAGACGTTGTTCCATCGTCTTCAACGCGGCAAGAATGAGCTCCCGCTCATCTTTTTCCAGCGCTTCTTTTTCTTTCATTGAGTGGCCTATGGCCCCCAATTTGTGACTGACCAGTTGCTGCAACTGCTCCAGCGAGGTGGCATTTTTGCTTTCAACCGACAGTGCATCGATTTGCTGTTCAATCTGATGGTTCAGTTGCGACAGTTTGTCACGGAAATTCTGGCTGCCAGTCAGTGACGACAGCAGATTTTTCTGCACTGTATTGAGTGCATCATTCAGCTTCAGCAGGAAGTGCTGGGCGGACTGCCGTTCATCGGTAATAGAGGCGATGATAATTTCAATGGTACGCAGACAGCTTTCCAGCAACACCTCAATGGTGATGTCGGACAGCAGGGTCAGCCGGATTTTTTCCACATCTGGGGCATATTTGGCTTCAAACGCCAGTTCACTGAGCAGATTGGTCAGTTCGACCGATATCTGCCGGCACACATGCTGGTATCGGTGATCATCGGCCTGGCCGGCGTCCTGTTGCTGTTTGGTGCCCAATGCGGTCTGGTACAGCTCGGTCAGGGTAGTGATGTGTGGCAAAAAAGCATGCACTGTGGCCGAAGGCTGGTCCACTTTGCTTAGCAGGTCCCGCAAGTCGCGACGCAGCTGATCAGGCAAGCCACGTTGCTTTTGCAGTAACTTACCTGCTTCTGACAGAGTGCTTTGTGCCTTTTTCAGGTCGTGCTGCTGCCTGGTCTCAAGCAATTTGAGCGAATCAGAAGTAGCTTCCACCAACGGCAGTATTTTTTCCAGATCGGTGCTGCGGCTGAATTCCTGACGCAGTTTTGCCAGTTTGTTATCCAGCTCTATATCAATACCTTTACAGGTTAAAGACAGCCGGACCACAAATTGTGACAGAATTTTGAACTGGGATTCGTAGGTGTCTTCTAATTGCTTTCGCGCCTTGAGAGCACTAGCCAACTGCAGTTTCAGGTCGTTTGGTTGTTCGGCCACTCGTATCACTCTCCGCATACAGAAATACGGCTTAACTGGCCTAAGTATATCTGGATTGACTTTAAAAGCGACAGTAGTTAATTGAAAAAAATGAAAAAAACGGACCACAAGGGTCCGTTTAATCAGCAATTGTAGGGTAGTTCTTTCTGGTTACTTTTTGGTTAAGTAGTAAGGTAACCAGTTTTGTTCTTCGGCAGAGGTCAGATAGTTCATAGTATTCTCTTAGGGTCTGCTTTTTAGATGTCCGGTTGGACGCTGGCTATTAGAACAGACTGTCGGTCAAATGTAAAAGTTAATTTGAAAGTTTTCATATTGAGTTACACTTTTTTGATCGCTCTGCAGCTGGTCCTTACCGACAAAGCCCGTTCAGAACATGGATTTATGCTATCTTGCCCGGCATTCAACGCGGAGGTGTAGTTTGAGAACCCTGAAAGTTTTACTGATCATGATCAGTTTTCTGTCGCTGTCAGCGATGGCAGAAGTGCAGTACCAAATTCATATAAAACAACCAGAACATCATTTGGCACAGGTAGAGATGCAGTTGGATGTCAGCCAGCCCGGTGCTTTAACTTTGAGCCTGCCCGCCTGGCGCAGTGGTAAATACCAAATTCTTGACCTGGCCAATGGGGTCAGTTATTTCCAGGCCAGTATGGCCGACGGCCAGCCGGTGCCGTTCCAGAAAACAGAAAAAAGCAGCTGGCAGCTGCAATTGCCTGCGGCCGGTACCTTAAAAGTCAGTTATCAGATTTACGCCAATGAGCTGGGTGGCCGCACCCGGCACATTGATGACACCCATGCCTATATCAATGCCAGCGCGTATTTGATGTTCAGCCCGAAGCATAAAGACTTGCCGTTGACTGTGCAGCTGGATGTGCCTGCACAGTGGAAATCATACTCTGGCATGGAACACGCGGACAACGAGCATAGCTTTAAAGCCGCAAATTATGACGTGGTGGCCGATTCTCCAATCGAAACCGGGATTAACCAGTACCGCAGCTTTGAGGTCGATGGCCGCTCCTATGGGTTAGTAGTTTGGGGCGAAGGCAACTACAACCTGGACCAAATGCAACAGGATCTGGCGAAACTGGTCGCGACGACAGGCCGGATCTGGCAGGGGCATCCGTTTAGCCGCTACTTGTTTATTGTGCATGCGGCTGACGGTGCCCGAGGCGCCACTGAGCACTTAAATTCCACCGTGATCCAGAAAGACCGTTTTGGTTTTGCCAAACGCGAAGATTATCTGGGATTTCTGAGCACAGCGTCGCACGAGCTGGTGCATACCTGGAACGTCAAAGCCTACCGCCCGGCGGATTTGGTGCCTTATGACTACCTGCAGCCAAATTACAGCAAGCTGTTATGGATCTCTGAAGGCAGCACCAGTTATTTCGAAGACCAGTTGCTACTGCAGGCTGGGCTGATGAAAAAGGAAGAATTCTACAAAGGTTTAGCCAAGTTACTGAACCGCTTTATGCATACCCCAGGCCGTCAGGTGCAGTCGGTGGCGCAAAGCAGTTTTGACAACTGGATTGCTCAGGGCGGTGACCACGCCGCCAACTACAGCGTCAATATCTACAGTGAAGGCTTTATCGCCAGTTGGCTGCTGGACCAATGGATGCTGGAAAATTCCAACAATAAAGTGAGTTACCGTGACTTGCATAACCAGTTGTATCAGCGTTTTGGCAAAACCACGGCCTTTACCGCAGAAAACGTTAAACAGATTGCCAAAGACTTGACCGGGGAATCGCTTGACTCCTTCTGGGCCACTCAGGTGGAAAGCCCATTGGCTTTTGAACCGGCAGCGCTGTTAAAAAGCTTTGGTTTAGAGTGGCAGGCAGATAAAGAGCAGGAAGTCTTTAGCGGTGTCTCAGGGACGGACCAACAAGGATTTACCGCAGTCACTAAAGTAGAGCGCGATTCGCCAGCCTGGATTGCAGGGCTGACCTCGGAAGATTTGATTGTGGCGGTCAATGGCCTGCAATTAAAAGCGGGTCTGACGGAGCGTTTGAAGGATTTCAAAGCAGGCGACAAGGTGGAACTGAGTTATTTCCGCAAAGGCCGCTTACAACAAACGACTCTGGCCGTACGGATGCAACCTAAGGGGCCGGGCGTAATTAAAGCGGTGGCAAAACCAAGCCGTCAGCAAAAAGCACAACATAAAGCCTGGCTGGGTGTTGAACTGTAAGTGCCAGCCCGCAGCAAGAAAAAAGCCAGCATCTGTTGCTGGCTTTTTTGTTAGCGCAAGGTGCTGTTATTCGACACTACGCAGTAAGGCATTGATGCCCACTTTAGCACGTGTCTGCGCATCGACTTTTTTCACGATAATAGCGGCGTACAGGCTGTGCGTGCCGTCTTTTGACGGAATCGAACCCGGCACTACTACGGCACCGGCTGGTACACGGCCATAGCTGATTTCACCGGTTTCCCGGTCGTAAATACGGGTGGACTGGCTGATATAGACACCCATAGACAACACAGCGCCTTCTTCGACGATCACGCCTTCAACCACTTCTGAGCGGGCACCGATAAAGCAGTTGTCTTCGATAATAGTTGGGTTGGCTTGCAGTGGCTCTAACACGCCACCGATACCGACACCGCCAGAGAGGTGCACGTTTTTACCAATCTGAGCACAGGAACCAACAGTAGCCCAGGTGTCGACCATGGTGCCTTCGCCGACATAAGCACCGATATTGACGTACGACGGCATCAGCACCACGTTTTTGTCGATAAAGCTGCCTTTACGCACTGCGGCTGGAGGCACCACCCGCATGCCTTCTGCGACAAAACGCTCGTGCGTGTAGTCGGCAAATTTCATCGGTACTTTGTCGAAGAAACGGTTTTCTGCACCATCCATCACCTGGTTGTCATTGATGCGGAATGACAGTAACACGGCTTTTTTCAGCCATTGGTGCGTCACCCATTCGCCCGCAATTTTTTCTGCAACACGGGCTTTACCGCTGTCCAGCAATTCAATGGCCTGACTGACCGCGTTTTTCACATCGGCAGTCACTGTTGCTGGCGTAATGGCCATACGGTTGTCAAAGGCCGTTTCAATAATGCTTTTTAACTCTGTCAAAATATCAGTCCTCAGTCTCGGGAGTTAATTGCTCTACCAGAACCTTGCGCAGCCGGGCTTGTTGCTCGGCGTCCAGTGCTTGGTCCTGGCGGGTTGAAATCATAAAAAAGTCTTCGGCTTTTTCACCAATAGTGGTGATTTTGGCGGCGTGAATGCTGATCTCACATTGCTGGAACACCGCACTAAGATTGGCCAGCAAACCCGGCATATCCAATGCGGTAATTTCCAGCATGGTGCGGTGTTTGTTCTGTGCCGGTAAAAACACCACTTTGGGGGGAACGGTAAAAGAACGCATTTGCCGTGACAACCGCTGTTTGTTTTTGCTTTGTTCGGCTTTGCCCTGAATAAAGGTTTCCAGTGACCGTTTTAAACTTTGCAGGCGGGACGGCGAGGTAACAGGTTCGCCATTTTGTTCCAGCACCACAAAAGTATCCATCGCATAACCGTCTTTGCTGGTCATGATTTGGGCGTCATAAATGGTAACTTTTTTGCTGTCCAGCGCGGCCACTAAACGGGCGAACAGGCCTTCCTGATCCGGCGTATAGACAAACACCTGGGTGCTGCCGCGGTACGGTGTTTTGTCGACCAGCACCAAAGGTTCTTTCGGGTCTTTATGACGCAATATGTGTTCTGAATGCCAGACAATTTGCTTTGGGCTGTAGCGGGCAAAGTAGTCGGCTTTCACCCGGCTCCACTGGGCCAGCACTTCGTGTTCGGTGAAGCCTTGTTTTTGCAGCAGCTTCATCGCTTCGGCCTGGTTTTCGCGGATTAAATCGCGCAGGTCTATAGGTTTTTCCAGACCACGGCGCAGTGCCTTTTGGGTGCCGAGGAACAGCTCACGCAACAACGAGCCTTTCCAGTCATTCCATAAATTGTCGTTGGTCGCACGAATATCGGCCAGGGTCAGGCAGTACAGGTAATTTAAGCGAGTTTCATCCCGCACTTTTTCGGCAAACTCAGCTATCACCGCCGGGTCGTGAATATCACGGCGCTGCGCTGTCACTGACATCAGCAAGTGGCTCTCCACCAGCCAGGCCAGTAGTTTGCTGTCGAAGTCACTCAGTTTATGCAGTTTGCCAAACTCACGGGCGTCCAGGGAGCCCAGCTCGGAATGGTCGCCACCGCGGCCTTTGGCGATGTCATGAAAAATACCGGCCAGATACAACAGCTCGGGTTTTTCCATTCGTTTGACAATTTCGGTGCACAGCGGAAATTCGTTTTCAAAGCCCTGCTGGCTGTAGCGATAAAGGTTCTTCAGCACCCTGTGGGTGTGTTCATCCACTGTGTAGGCGTGGAACAAATCAAACTGCATCTGGCCGACAATGTTACGCCAGGCCGGCAGATAAGCGGCCAGAATACCGTGGCGGTGCATCAGGGTGATGGCTCTGTCCATGCCACGCGGGTGGCGCATAATGGTCAGGAATAACTGACGGCAGGCTTCATAGTCCTGCAAATCGCCCATCAGACGGCGGCGCACCAATCGCAGCAAACGAATGGTGTCTGAATGAATGCCGGTGATATTGGAGTTATTGGCGATATGCCAGAACAGCCGCAGAATGTTTTCGCGCCGCGCAAATACCGCATTGTCGGTGGCCCGAATAAGCGGGCCGACCAGCTCAAAATAGTCGTCCAGTTTCAGCTGTTTAAATTTGGCATGGCTGTTCAGAATGCTGACTTCAAAATGCTGCAGCAGCATATCGTTCAGTTCAGTGACGCGTTGCACCGTCTGAAAAAAGCGTTTCATCATACGCTCGACAGAAGCTTTGCCGTCGTCGCCAAAACCCAGCCGCTGTGCCACAGCGGGCTGATAGTCAAACAAAATGCGGTTTTCATTGCGACCTGATTCAACATGCAGCGCAAAACGCATTTGCCATAAATAGGCTTCACACTCCATCAGTTCCTGGTATTCATCTTCCGTCAGGTACTGATAAGCCACCAGCTCACGCATAGTGCGGGTATTAAAGTGCTTTTTCGCCACCCAGCCAATGGTCTGAATGTCGCGTAAACCACCAGGGTTGGCTTTTAAATTGGGTTCCAGGTTGTAGGCGGTGCCATGGTACTGCGCGTGACGCTGTTGCTGCTCATCGCGTTTAGCCTGGAAGAACTTTTGTGAGCTCCAGAAACTGTCTTTGCTGATCTGTTGCTGCAATTCGCCAAACAGCTCTTTGCAGCCGGTCAGCAGGCGCATTTCCATCAGATTGGTGGCAATAGTGATGTCGTCTTTGCCCAAGGTGACGGTTTCTTTTACCGTACGCACACTGTGGCCGACTTCCAGTCGTAAGTCCCACAGCAGGGTAATAAACTGACTGATTTGTTCTTGTTGCTGTGCGTCAGGCCGGCTTTCTGTCAGCAGCAATAAATCGATGTCAGAGCAGGGGTGCAGCTCGCCACGGCCATAACCACCGACCGCAATCAGTGCATAGTGTTTGTGTTTAGATAAGCCGAAATGCTGCCATAAGGCACACAACGACTCGTCAATAAAACGGGCGCGGGCTTTGACCAGACTGGCGATGGTCTGATGTTCAAAGGCGACCTTCAGCCAGTCATTAAAGTCAGCAAAATGCTTTTTGTAGTTGTCCAGGGTGCAGCTGGCAGGTAAAGACTTGTTGAATGCCAATGCCATATTCATCGCTTTACCTCATCAAAGCCGCCAGGCTGTCAGCTGGCGGTCAGGATCCGTTCAATAGTGTCGTCTGGTCTTAAGGTCAGAATTTCACAGCCGGTTTCAGTCACCAGAATGGTGTGTTCGAACTGCGCAGATAAACTACGATCTTTGGTGATAACCGTCCAGCCGTCTTTCATCAATTTGCTGTGACGTTGGCCTGCATTGATCATCGGTTCAATGGTGATGGTCATCCCGGCTTTGAGCACTTCACCCGTACCAGGACGGCCATAGTGCAGTACTTGTGGGTCTTCGTGGAAAGTGGCACCAATGCCGTGGCCACAGTATTCCCGTACCACAGAATAACTGTGTTTTTCGGCATGCTGCTGGATCACGTGGCCAATGTCACCCAAACGGGCGCCGTCTTTCACCTTTTTCAGACCCAGGTACAGACATTCTTGCGTCACCTTAATTAAGCGGTCCGCCAGGATGCTTGGTTTACCCACCACAAACATTTTTGAGGTGTCGCCGTGGTAGCCGTCTTTAATCACCGTAATATCAATATTGATGATGTCGCCATCTTTCAGTTTCTTATCGTCTGACGGAATGCCATGGCAAATCACGTGATTGACTGAAGTGCAGATGGATTTAGGAAAACCATGGTAATTCAGCGGAGCAGGGATGGCCTGTTGCACATTGACAATGTAGTCGTGGCAAATCCGGTTCAGTTCTTCAGTGGTCACACCGACCACCACATGCGGCTCAATCATCTCCAGCACTTCGGCGGCAAGACGACCTGCGATACGCATTTTTTCAATTTGATCCGGGGTTTTGATGGTGGCGGCCATGGCTTTCTCTCTGCTGCAAAATTACACAATGGATTGTGTTTCAAGGGGGCATATGGTATAAAGCGCGCCGCAATTTGGCAAATCGGATTCGGTGAGTCAGTTGCATAACTGCGGCAAATTCGCCGCGAATAAAATAACACACATACATCGACACATAAGCCGGGGTGCCAATACGCCAAGCGTAACGGTCGGCTCTATGGGATGTATGGAGGCCCAACCCCATTAGAGGACTATTCTAAATGGCAAAAGTTTCTATGCGCGATATGCTCCAGGCGGGCGTACACTTCGGTCACCAAACCCGTTACTGGAACCCAAAAATGAAGCCATTCATTTTCGGCGCCCGTAACCGCGTTCACATCATCAACCTGGAACAAACTGTTCCTATGATGAACGACGCTCTGGCTTTCATCCAGTCAGTTGCTGCGAAGAAAGGCAAAATCCTGTTTGTTGGTACTAAGCGTGCTGCCTCTGAAGCAATCAAAGAAGCTGCTTTGCAATCTGACCAGTACTACGTCAATCACCGCTGGTTAGGCGGTATGCTGACTAACTGGAAAACAGTTCGTCAGTCAATCAAGCGTTTAAAAGACCTGGAATCGCAAAGCCAGGACGGTACTTTCGACAAGCTGACTAAGAAAGAAGCTTTAGACCGTACCCGCGAGATGGACAAGCTGGAAAAGAGCTTAGGCGGTATCAAAGATATGGGCGGTTTGCCTGACGTTCTGTTCGTGATCGACGCTGACCACGAGCACATCGCCATCAAAGAAGCAAACAACCTGGGTATCCCTGTAGTGGCTGTAGTTGATACCAACTCAGATCCAAAAGGCGTTGATTTCGTAATCCCTGGTAACGATGACGCTATTCGCGCTATCCAGTTATACCTGGGTGCTGTTAATCAGGCCGTGGCTGAAGGTCGCAGCAAAAACATCGAAGTTCAGGCTGAAGCCGAGACTTTCGTCGCTGCTGAATAATTGCAGTGAATTGCCGCCTTTGTCATAAAGGCGGCATCTGGCATTTATATGCTCACGGGGGCGAAAGCCCCTGTTTGTTTATCCCAAATTTTGCGAGGAATTCCCATGGCCGTATCAGCTGCCTTAGTAAAAGAATTACGCGAGCGCACCGCCGCTGGCATGATGGATTGTAAAAAAGCATTGGAAGAAACCGCTGGTGATATCGAAGCGGCCATCGAACTGATGCGTAAAAATGGTCAGGCTAAAGCTGCCAAGAAAGCTGGCCGTATCGCTGCTGAAGGTGTGGTACTGACCCGCGTTGGTAACGGTTTCGGTATCGCTATCGAATTCAACTGTGAAACTGACTTCGTTGCCCGTGACGCCAGCTTCCTGGCTTTCGCCAACGCAGTGTCAGACCTGGCTCACGCCAACAAGCTGTTAACTGTGGACGCTATCAACGCTGCTTCTTTAGGTGAAGCTTCAGTTGAAGAAACCCGTGCTACTCTGGTTGCCAAAATCGGTGAGAACATCAACATCCGTCGCATCAACCTGGTTGAAGGCGCTGTGATCGGTTCTTACGTGCACTCAGGCCGTATCGGCGTTCTGACTGTACTGGAAGGCGGTAACGAAGAAATCGCAAAAGACGTTGCAATGCACGTAGCTGCGAACAACCCGTCTTACCTGACTCCAGAAGACGTACCGGCTGAAGTTGTTGCTAAAGAGCAAGAAATTCAGATCGAAATCGCTATCAACAGCGGCAAGCCAAAAGAAATCGCTGAGAAAATGGTTGCTGGTCGTATGACGAAGTTCACCGGCGAAGTTTCTCTGACTGGTCAGCCGTTCGTAAAAGATCCAGCTATCACTACGGGTGACTTCCTGAAGCAAAGCGGCGCGAAAGCGACCAGCTTCATCCGTATGGAAGTAGGTGAAGGTATCGAGAAGCAGGAAACTGACTTCGCTGCCGAAGTAGCTGCTCAGATCGCTGCTGCCAAGAAGTAATTGCTGCTTTAGCAATACTTTGAAACCAGCTAGAATAACCGCGACCGCGTAACCCGCTGTCGCGGTTTTCTTTTATCCAAGGATAGAAAAGCCCGGCCTCTGCAAAGCCGGCGCCGAAAACCGACACCGGATATCTAACAACAAAGATGAAGAGGACTCCATGAGCAATCCAAAACCAGCCTATAGAAGAATACTGTTAAAGCTGAGCGGCGAAGCCCTGATGGGTGAAGAAGGCTTTGGTATCGACCCCAAAGTGCTGGACCGGATGGCCACGGAAATTAAAGAGCTGGTGGAATTGGGTGTTCAGGTCGCCATTGTGATTGGTGGTGGTAACATCTTCCGCGGTGAAGGCCTGGCCAAAGCCGGTATGAACCGTGTGGTCGGTGACCATATGGGTATGCTGGCCACAGTAATGAACGGTTTGGCGATGCGTGATGCACTGCACCGTGCCTTTGTGAACGCCCGTCTGATGTCAGCCATTCCTCTGAATGGTGTCTGTGACGATTACAACTGGGCCGAAGCCATTAGCCTGCTGAAATCTGGCCGTGTCGTGATTTTCTCTGCTGGTACCGGCAACCCATTTTTCACCACGGACTCTGCTGCTTGTTTACGCGGTATCGAAATTGAAGCCGATGCGGTATTAAAAGCGACTAAGGTCAATGGCGTCTATTCTGCCGACCCGGTGAAAGACCCGGCGGCCACTATGTACAGCAAACTGACCTACACAGAAGTGCTGGAAAAAGAACTGAAAGTGATGGATTTAGCGGCCTTCACACTGGCCCGCGACCATAACCTGCAAATCCGTGTCTTCAATATGAACACTCCGGGCGCACTGAAACGTGTGGTGCTGGGTGAAGAAGAAGGCACAGTGATCGACCACGCGGAAAAATTACAGTAAACTCTTTGCCACTTTTTTGGTGAAGCAGAATTAAGGAATAGCCAAAGTGATTAACGATATTCTCCAAGACAGCAAAACCCGGATGGAAAAAAGCGTTGACGCGCTGAAGAATCAACTTTCCAAAATCCGTACCGGCCGTGCTCACCCAAGCCTGCTGGACGGTATCCAGGTGTCTTATTACGGTGCCGATACGCCGCTGCGTCAATGCGCTAACGTGTCTGTTGAAGATGCCCGTACTCTGATGATTACCGTATTTGATAAAAGCCTGATCCAGGCGGTAGAAAAAGCCATTCTGACCTCAGATTTAGGCCTGAACCCAATCAGTGCCGGTACCACCATGCGTATCCCGCTGCCTCCACTGACCGAAGAGCGTCGTAAAGACCTGGTGAAAGTGGTCCGTGGTGAGGCTGAAGGGGCCCGTGTTGCTGTACGTAATATCCGCCGTGACGCCAATGCTGATTTAAAAGCGCTGTTAAAAGACAAAGAAATCAGTGAAGATGATGAGCGTCGCGCATCAGACGAAATCCAGAAAATCACTGACCAGTGGGTAAAAAAGGTTGATGAAGTTCTGGCAGCAAAAGAAAAAGAACTGATGGAAGTTTAATCAGTCAATTGACTGGTTATGGAATGAAGCGCCGTGGGAGCAACACTTCGCGGCGTTTTTTATTGCGGTTATAAGGTCAGGTTTCAATGACAGAGGTGCAACAGGCATTAGAACATGCCTTGCCACAACATGTTGCTATTATAATGGACGGCAACGGACGCTGGGCCGAGCGGCAGGGTAAACCGCGGGTCTGGGGTCATAAAAAAGGGGTGGACGCGGTGCGGCGGGCAGTGAGCTTTTGCCGTAAACTGGGGATCCGCTCTTTGACCTTATTTGCTTTCAGCAGCGAAAACTGGCGTCGTCCGGAAGATGAAGTGTCAGGTCTGATGCAGCTGTTTTTACTGGTCCTACAGCAGGAAGTGAAAAGCCTGCATAAAAACAATGTCCGGTTGAATATCATTGGTGACTTGTCACCTTTTAGCGAAAAACTACAACAACATATTAAAGAAGCGCAACAGCTTACCGCTGACAACACCGCCTTAACCCTGAATGTGGCTGCTAACTACGGTGGCCGTTGGGATATGGTGAATGCAGCCAAACACTTAGCCCGTCAGGTCGCTAGCCAAGAGTTAGACCCCGAGCAGATCACCGAACAGCAGTTGGGCCAGTATGTCCAGATGGCCGATCAGCCAGAGCTTGATTTGTTGATCCGCACCGGAGGGGATATCCGCATCAGCAATTTCCTGCTGTGGCAGGCGGCTTATGCTGAACTCTGGTTTACTGAAACCTTATGGCCGGATTTCGACGAGCAGGTGTTTTCTGAGGCATTAGCAACCTTTGCCGACCGGGAGCGGCGTTTTGGTTGCACCGGAGCCCAGATCCGTGAGCTGGCTATGCGCTCGACACAAGGATAACAACTTTGTTTAAGCAACGAGTGATCACAGCCCTGGTCCTGGCGCCTTTAGCGCTATGTGCCGTATTCTTTTTGCCTTTGCCTTATTTTGCCATCTTTATTTCCGCCGCCTTCCTGATTGGTGCCTGGGAATGGAGCCTGTTTTGTGGTTACCGCAAGCTGAGCAGTCAGCTGCTTTACTGCAGCCTGATTGGCCTGAGTCTGTTGGGGCTTTATATCGCTTTGCCTGATACGCCGTACTGGCCAGTACAGATGGATGATTTAAGTAACCTGATGCTGGGTTTGGGCGTGCTCTGGTGGCTGGTGGCCGTGTTGTTGGTGCTTAGCTTTCCAAAAAGCAGCGCCAGCTGGAGCCAAGGCCATCTGCGCCGTGCCCTGATGGGCTGGTTCACTCTGGTGCCAGCCTGGACGGCCGTGCTGCTGGTTCGTTCCGTCAATTACCATCAGGACAGCTACACAGGCGCCTGGTTAATCTTCCTGTTGCTGGGTATTGTCTGGGCCGCAGACATTGGCGGTTATCTGGTGGGCAAGCCTTTTGGTAAACGCAAGTTGCTGCCTGCCGTCAGTCCGGGTAAAACGTTGGAAGGTATGGCCGGTGGTTTTGCCATGGTTCTACTCTTGGTAACGGCGGTGTCGGCGTATCTTGGCTGGCCAGAGCAGACGCTGACCTGGTACCTGGCCGCGCTGCTGCTGACCTTACTGTCCGTATTTGGTGATCTGTCTGAAAGTATGTTTAAACGGGTTGCGGGTCTGAAAGACAGCGGCAGCATCTTTCCGGGCCACGGCGGTATTCTGGACCGTATTGACAGCCTGACCGCCACAGCACCACTTTATGCCTTATTGCTGGCGCTGCTGGGAGGTTTTGCCTGATGCGCTCAGTGCTGATTTTAGGCGCGACGGGCTCAATAGGTTGCAACACCCTGGATGTGCTGGCCGGATACCCTGAGCAGTACCAGGTGTTCGCGTTAACCGCAGCACAAAACTGGCAGAAACTGCTGGAGCAAATCCGGCAGTTTCAACCTGCTTATGCAGTGATGACTGATGCCGACGCAGCTGTTTTACTGAAGCAAGCGGTGTCGGATGCAGGCCTTGCGACTGAAGTCCTCAGCGGTACTGCCGCCTTGGCAGAACTGGCTGCTCACCCAGACGTTGACATTGTGATGGCTGCTATAGTCGGTGCGGCCGGCTTATTGCCAACCTTAGCTGCGGTAGAGCAGGGCAAAACTGTGTTACTGGCCAACAAAGAAGCACTGGTGATGACAGGTGAGCTGTTTATCCAGAAAGTGAAACAGCATGGCGCCACTTTGCTGCCAATCGACAGCGAACACAACGCTATTTTTCAGTGTCTGCCTTCTGCGCTGCAGCAGGACACCGCCAATCAGCAACTGGCTGACTATGGAATCAGTAAATTGCTGCTGACCGGCAGTGGTGGTCCGTTTTTACGTAAAGATTTGGCTGATTTTGAGCGCATTACTCCGGCGCAGGCGGTGGCACACCCAAACTGGGTGATGGGCCAGAAGATTTCGGTCGACAGCGCCACCATGATGAACAAAGGCCTGGAGTTTATTGAGGCACGTTGGTTATTTAATTGCCGGCCTGACGACATTCAGGTGGTGATCCACCCGCAAAGTATTATCCACTCCATGGTGCAATACGCCGACGGCTCTGTGCTGGCCCAGTTAGGTCAACCGGACATGCGCACGCCTATTGCCCATGCGCTGGCATTTCCACAGCGCATCAGCACCAATGTCAAACCACTGGATTTTTTTGCGTTGACTGAATTCAGTTTCGCCAAGCCTTGTGCTGAACGTTACCCATGCCTTTATCTGGCCAAACAAGCCTGTGCTTTAGGGCAGGGCGCCACCACAGCGCTGAATGCTGCCAATGAAGTCAGCGTTGCGGCCTTTCTGGCAGAGCAAATTCGTTTTACCGATATAGCCCGCTTTAATGCGCTGGCACTGGACCACTTTGCTGCGGTCAAAGCCAGCAGCCTTGAGCATATTTTGCAGCTGGACAGTGAAGCCCGTGCTTTTGTACTCCAGAAAATCAAAGAGATGCACTGATGTCTGATTTGTTGTGGAACTTGTTGAGTTTTGTGGTCGCCATTGGCCTGCTTGTCACTGTGCATGAGTTTGGCCATTTCTGGGTTGCCCGTAAAAACGGTGTACTGGTCAAACGGTTCTCCATTGGTTTTGGCAAAGCGCTGTACAGCTGGCGTGATCGTCAGGGCACTGAATATGTGATAGCGGCCATTCCGTTGGGCGGTTATGTCCGCATGCTGGATGAGCGTACCGATCCGGTATTGCCGCAGTTTCACGATTTAACCTTTAACAGCAAAACGGTGTGGCAACGGATGGCGATTATTGCCGCCGGCCCGGTGGCGAACTTTTTGTTTGCCATTGCTTTGCTCTGGCTGATGTACCTGATTGGTGTGCCCAACATTCGCCCTGTGATTGGTCAGGTACAGCCAGGCTCTGTGGCGGCCGTTGCTGCGGTGCCGGCAAAATCACAAATCCTGGCGGTCAACGGTGAAAAAGCCGAAGACTGGCGTGCTGTCAGCCTGCTGCTGGTTGAACAGGTTGGCAAACCAAGTGCTGAACTGACAGTACAGACCGAACAAGGGCAGCAGCAAAGCGTGCAGTTGGATTTAACCCGCTGGACCTTTGACCCGGACACACAAAGTGTGTTCGGTAGCTTAGGTATTGAACCCTTACGCCCCGAAGTGCTGACTAAAATCAGTGGGGTCGAAGCCGGGTCTGCGGCTGAGCTGGCTGGTTTACAAGTGGGCGATACCATAGTGGCTATTAACGGCGATGTGGTGACCAGTTGGCAGTCCATGGTGCAGCTGGTACAGAACAGCCCGGAAAAATTACTTAAATTTACCTTAGAGCGCGATGGCGACCATCTGACGCTGGACGTGACGCCGCAAAGCCGCGAAACCGCCGATGGTTTTCATCAGGGCTTTTTAGGCGTCAGCCCAACAGTAATGCCGTGGCCGGAGCATATGCAGTTTACCCAACAGTATGGCCCGTTGGAGGCTATCTGGGTGGGCATGGAGAAGACCTGGCAGTTGACCCGGTTGACTGTTTCAATGCTGGGAAAATTTATCTTTGGTGACATTTCTGTCAAACATTTAAGTGGCCCAATCTCGATAGCACAAGGGGCGGGCAGCAGCGCCGATATTGGTTTCATTGCGTTTTTGTCTTTTCTTGCGATGATCAGCGTAAACCTCGGTGTGATAAATTTACTGCCCCTGCCTATTTTGGATGGCGGCCATTTAATGTATCTTGTGCTGGAACTTATACGGGGTAAACCTGTCTCTGAGAGAGCGCAGGAACTGGGTTTCCGGATTGGAAGCCTGTTACTGCTGACGTTAATGGGAATTGCGCTGCTCAACGATATTTCTCGTTTGTAAATAACTAATCAAAAAGTAGTCCTAAACAATGACAATTAAACGATTAGTAGCTGCGATGTTACTTGCTGGCTTAAGTAACTCGGTGCTCGCTGAACAATCATTTACCGTGCAAGACATTCAGGTGGAAGGTTTGCAACGGGTCGCTTTAGGGGCGGCACTGAATAATTTGCCGTTTAACATTGGTGACACAGTCACCGAAGCGACGTTATCCCGTAGTATCAAAACGCTGTATGCCGCTGGTCACTTCGATGATATTCAGGTTTATCGTGACGGCAATACGGTGATTTACCGGCTGAAAGAGCGTCCAACCATCAACAAAATCGAGTTTGATGGCAACAAAGACATCAAAGAAGAGCAACTGACCGAAAGCCTGACAGGCCAGAAAATAGTGGTCGGTGAACCGCTCGACAAAACCATCATCAAAGAAGTTGAAAACGGTCTGACCGAGTTTTATCACGGCGTGGGTAAATACAATGCCACAGTGAAGATGAACGTCACCTATTTACCGCGCAACCGGGTCAACCTGAAGATTGAGTTTGAAGAAGGTGACGCTGCTTCTGTTCGTCAGATCAACATAGTCGGCAACGAAGTATTCAGCGACCAGGAACTGTTGAACAACATTGAGTCCATGTATGACTTGCCCTGGTGGCGCTTTCTGTCGTCAGACCGCTACCAGAAGCAAACGCTGCAGGGCGACTTTGAAAAAATCCGCAGTTACTACTTAGACCGTGGTTATTTGCGTTTTAACATCGACGCCAACCAGGTGTCGGTCAGCACCAACAAAGAATCCGTTTATGTGACGTTAAACGTCACTGAAGGTGAGAAATACACCATCACAGGCGTCGATTTTGTCGGTGACTTAATTGGCCAGGATGACTTTATTAAAGCGCTGGTACCGTTAAAGGCCGGTCAGCTGTATAACGGTGCTCTGGTGACTTACACCGAAGAAAGCATTGCCAAGTTATTGGCCCGCTTTGGTTACGCCAATTCGAAAGTCCGCACTATTCCAACCATTAACGACGATACCAAAGAAGTGGCACTGACCATCAGTGTGGACCCGGGTAAACGTGTTTATGTGCGCCGTATTAACGTGGCGGGTAACGTCACCACCAAAGACGAAGTGATGCGCCGTGAGATGCGTCAGATGGAAGGTGCCTGGTTATCCAACGATGCACTGGAATTGTCAAAAGAACGTATTCAACGTTTGCCTTACATTGAAAAAGTCGATTTTGAAACCACCCCTGTGGCTGGTGTAGACGATGGCGTCGATGTGAAATACACAGTGAAAGAGCAGCCAGCAGGCAGCTTTAACGCCGGTATTGCCTACGGTGATTTCCAGGGCTTGTCATTCCAGATTGGTGTGGAACAACAGAACTTCTTTGGTACTGGTAACTCCGCCGGTATCAATTTGAGTACCAACAGATACAACAAGCAAGTCAGTCTGTCCGTGACAGACCCATACTTTACGCTGGATGGTGTCAGCTTAGGTGGTCAGGTGTTCTATTCAGATACAGACTACACCAGCCTGTCATCCAACCTGGAAGCCTATAAGCAGAAACGTTATGGTTTCGGTGCCAGCATTGGTTACCCGATCAACGAATACAACCGACTGAATTTCGGTACCAACTACGCAGTGAACGAAATTAATTCACTGACAGAAGTGGACCAGTACCGTCATTTCCGCGCTGTGTTGTTAGATAAAGCCGATCCGGATGGTGGCTTCAAGTTCACCAACTACGAGCTGATTGCCTCTTGGGTGCAGAGTACGCTGAACCGCGGTTTATTCCCGACAGCCGGTCATGAAATGGTGTTAACAGGTCGGGTCACTACACCGAATTCAGACTTGCAGTACTACAAAACTACTTTTGAAGCCCGCAAGTACATCCCGCTTAGCAATGACCACCGCTGGTCTTTCTTGAGTAAGCTGGAACTGGGTTATGGTAATGGTTATGGCGACAAAGACGGTTACGATTACACGCTGCCGTTTACCGATAACTTCTACGCCGGTGGTCAGAACTTACGTGGTTTTGAAGCCCGTATCATCGGTCCTCATGCGATTTACCGCGTGGTGAACTCAGTACCAGGGTTACCAAACATTGGTGGCAGCAGTTCAGGTTTACCTACAGATCCGTCGTTAGACAGTTACTATGTATCGACCCGTTCCATGGGCGGTAACGCCATGGCTGTAGCGACGTTGGAATTGATCACGCCAACACCTTTTGTCAGTGACGAATACATCAATCAAATCCGTACCAGTCTGTTCGTTGATGCAGGTAACGTGTGGGACACTGAATTCGATATGGACCGCTACATTGGTTTAAGCCGTTACGCGACATCAACCTACTCACCACAGCTGCTGGATTACTCAGATCCTAGTTTAATTCGTGCTACGGCTGGTGTATCTTTACAATGGATTTCACCAATGGGGCCGCTGACCTTCAGTCTGGCGAAAATCATTAAAAAGTACGACGGTGACGATCAAGAAAACTTTAGTTTCAATATTGGTACAACATTCTAAAAATTTTGAAGGGAAAAGAAACAAGATGTTTAAGCAAAGCGTTGCCAAAACTGCAGTAGTGTTGCTGGCTGGTTTAATGATGGCCGGTACAGCGGCGGCGAAAGAAATGAAAATTGGTGTAGTTGATGTACAGTCAATTCTGTCTGGTCTGCCACAAACCACCACAATCCAAAACACCCTGAAAGCTGAATTCGAAGGCCGTATCGCTGACGTACAGAAGCTGGAAAAAGACATTGCGTTTAATCAGGAAAAGCTGAAGCGTGATGGTGCCACCATGAATGACCAGCAGAAGAAAACGCTGCAGGCTGAAATGGAAAAGCAAATGAAGAGTTACGAGCAAATGGCTCGCCCACTGGATGAAGATTACCGTCGTCGTCAGGGCGAAGAGCGTAACAAGCTGATGGGCCTGGTGAAAAACGCCATTGACGGTATCGCTGCCAAAGACGGTTACGACCTGATTTTAAGTTCTCAGGCGGCTGTTCATGTGAAGCCTGAATTCGACATCTCTAAAGCGGTGATCGACCAGGTGAGCAAAGCGAAATAATGACAGCTTTTACCCTGGCTGAACTGGCTGAGCGCTTAGGTGCTCAGCTACATGGGGATGCAACGGCACTGATAAGTGCCGTTGGCACATTAGAAGAAGCCACTTCTGGCCAAATTAGTTTTTTATCCAATAGCAAATACCGCAAGTTTCTGCAGACGACGACTGCGGGAGCTGTCCTGATTAAAGACGAGGATCGGGAATTCTGCCCGGTCAATGCACTGGTGGTGAAAGACCCTTATGTGGCTTTTGCCCGCATTGCGCAGTGGCTTGATTCAACCCCGGCTGCAGCTCAAGGTCGCGCTGCCAACATTCAGATTGACCCCTCCGCCTTAGTGCCTGACTCCGTTCAGATTGGTGCCAATGTGGTGATTGCCGCAGGTGCTGTGATTGGTGAGAACGTGCAGATTGGCGCCGGTTGCTTTATCGGTGAAGGCGCGGTGATTGGTGCTGGTTGTAAAATCTGGCCCAATGTCACGCTTTACCATCGGGTTCAACTGGGCAAAAACTGCCTGGTGCACAGCGGCGCTGTGATAGGCGCTGATGGTTTTGGTTTTGCCAATGAACGGGGCCGCTGGGTGAAAATACCTCAGACCGGCACTGTGCTGATTGGTGATGACTGTGAAATCGGCGCCAACACCACCATAGACCGTGGCGCGCTGGAAAACACAGTGATTGGCCAAAATGTGATACTGGATAACCAGGTTCAAATTGCCCATAACGTGCAGATTGGTGATCATACGGCAATTGCAGGCTGTACTGTGGTGGCCGGTAGCACTAAAATAGGGCGTTACTGCATTATCGGCGGGGCCTGTGCTATTAATGGTCATATGGACATCTGTGATGGCGTACAAATCACTGGTATGTCGATGATTATTAAATCCATTACCGAAAAAGGTATCTACTCCTCAGGGACTCCGGCCAGCAGCAATCTGGAATGGCGTAAGAACAGTGTTCGTTTCCGCCAGCTGGATCAGATGTATCAGAAGCTGCGGGAACTGGAACAACAGGTTCAACGACTGAGTTCTGCTCCGCCTCAGGACGAATAACTAGACAAGAGGTTCATTTTGGCAAACCAACTTAACAGCCTGGAAATCCAGGAGATCATGGCTTTACTGCCGCACCGTTACCCATTCTTATTGATTGATCGGGTCCTGGACTACACGCCGGGCGAATCCTTAACGGCAGTCAAAAACGTCACCATTAATGAGCCTATTTTTACCGGGCATTTCCCTGGCATGCCGATTTTCCCAGGCGTGTTAATTCTGGAAGCACTAGCGCAAGCCACTGGTATTCTGGGGTTTAAAACTGTCAGTGAACGGGCTGAAAACGAGTTATATCTGTTTGCCGCCATTGACGAAGCCCGCTTTAAAAAGCCGGTCACGCCAGGCGACCAGATGATCCTGGAAGTGAAGTTTTTAAAAGAACGCCGCAATTTATGGAAGTTTTATGGTGAGGCCAAAGTGGACGGTCAGGTTGTTTGTACTGCTGAACTGATGTGTGCCCGAAGAGAGCTTTAATATGATCCATCCAACCGCCGTGATTGATGCCTCAGCCCGTTTGGGGCAAAACGTCAAAATCGGGCCCTTTTGTCTGATTGGTGCCAATGTTGAAATTGGTGATGACACAGTGCTGGAATCCCACGTGGTGCTCAAGGGGCCAACCAAAATTGGCAAGGCGAACCACTTCTATCAGTTCACCAGCATTGGTGAAGACTGCCAGGACAAAAAATATAAAGGTGAGGCCACAGAGCTGGTCATTGGCGACAATAACGTGTTTCGTGAAAACTGCACAGTGCACCGTGGCACAGTGCAGGATCAGGGCGTCACCCGCATTGGCTCCCACAATCTGTTTATGAACAATACCCATGTGGCACACGACTGTGTGATTGGCGACAACGTCATTTTCGCCAGCGGGGCGCAGGCGGCTGGTCACGTGCATGTTGGCGACTGGGTGATTCTGGGCGGCATGAGCGGTATCCACCAGTTTTGCCATATTGGTGCTCACAGCTTTATCGGCGGTGGCTCTATTGTGGTCAAAGACGTACCACCTTATCTGATGGCGCATGGCTCACACGCTGTGCCGGCTGGTTTGAATGTTGAAGGTCTGAAACGTCGTGGTTTCAGCGCTGACGCCATTCTGGAAGTACGCCGTGCCTACAAAGAAGTGTACCGCAAAGGCTTAACAGTGCAGGAAGCGCTGGAAGTGTTGGCAGACAAAGCAGCAGAATTTGCTGAGGTGAAGTTGTTCACCGATTTTATTGCCAATTCCAGCCGCGGTATTATTCGCTAAGCCGCACTCGCAGAAAAAGCCGGACTTGCTCCGGCTTTTTAATCTCTGGCGCCTTCACCGTGCATCAGGGTAGGATAGTTTGCATCAGGATCAACTCAGGCAGCCAAGACTGCCCTCTCAGACAAGCGCATGACAGAACAGACTTCTTTTCCACAGACAACAGCACGGCGTATTGCGCTGGTCGCTGGCGAGCACTCAGGTGACATCCTGGGTGCCGATTTAATCCGGGCACTCAAACAGCTGTATCCGCAGGCCGAATTTTTTGGCATTGGTGGCCCTCGTATGAAAGCGCAGGGCTTTGAAGCCTGGTTCGATATGGAAGAGCTGGCCGTGATGGGGCTAGTGGAAGTACTGGGGCGGTTGCCGCGTTTACTGCAGGTTCGTAAAGAGTTGCTGCAACGCCTGACTTCAGCGCAGCCAGACTTATTTATTGGTATCGACGCGCCGGACTTTAATATACCGGTTGAACTGAAACTGAAACAGGCCGGTTTTAACACAGTGCATTATGTCAGCCCATCGGTCTGGGCCTGGCGGCAAAAACGTATTTTTAAAATCGCCAAAGCTACCGATCTGGTGCTGGCGCTGTTGCCTTTTGAAAAAGCCTTTTACGACCAACATCAGGTGCCTTGCGCTTTTGTTGGCCACACTCTGGCCGACCAGATGCCGGTCGAACCTGACAAAGCCGCTGCCAAAACCGAACTGGGCCTGCTGCCAGACCAGCCGGTACTGGCGTTAATGCCAGGCAGCCGGGGCAATGAAATTAAACTATTGGCGGCCGATTTTCTGCAGGCAGCTGCGAAGCTCAAACAACAGCAGCCTGAACTTCAGCTGGTCTGTAATATGGTCACTGAGCAAAAAGCCGGGCTGTTCCGCGCTATTAAAGCCCAGGTCGCGCCAGAGCTGGAGCTGCAGCTGGAAGTGGGTAAAGCCCGGCTGGTGCTGACCGCCGCAGACGCTGTGTTTATTGCGTCTGGCACGGCTACCCTGGAAGCGATGCTGGCTAAAACCGCGATGGTGGTCGGTTACAAACTGAACTGGCTGACTCATCAAATCGCCAAACGTCTGGTCAAACTGAAATTTTTCAGCCTGCCGAATTTATTATCTGACCAGCCTTTGGTGCCTGAGCTGCTGCAAGAGCAGGTGCAGGTCGACCACCTGGTCACCGCTATGCAGCCTTTATTGCAAGGGGAGCAGCGCGCCGCGCTGTTACAGCGCTTCACTGAGCTGCACCAGAGCATTCGCTGTGATGCCAGTGCCCAGGCGGCCAAAGCCATTGCTGCCGTGTTGGAGCGTCAGCCATGAGCGAATTGTACCAAAGGCCGCCAGTCAGCCTGATTGCCGGGGTCGATGAAGTTGGCCGTGGCCCTTTAGTGGGCGCTGTGGTGACAGCCGCGGTGATCCTGGACCCGAACCAGCCCATTGTTGGTCTTACCGACTCGAAAAAACTCAGTGAAAAAAAGCGCCTGTTGCTGGTCGATGAAATTAAAGCCAAAGCGCTGTGCTGGAGCTTAGGCCGTGCCGAAGTGGATGAAATCGACAGCCTGAATATTCTGCATGCCACTATGCTGGCGATGCGCCGCGCGGTGGAAGGTCTGAGTATACAGCCGGAATGGGTGCTGGTGGATGGCAACAGGATACCACCAGGTTTATTGATGCCTGCCAGTCCAGTGGTGAAAGGCGATGCGTTGGTGCCGGAAATCAGCGCAGCCTCAATTCTGGCCAAAGTGGCCCGCGACAGCGAAATGGCGCAGCTGGCTGAGCTTTACCCGCAGTATGGGTTTGCCGGTCATAAAGGCTACCCGACGGCCGAGCACCTGGCTGCTATTCGCCAGCATGGCGTGATCAGCGAACACAGACGTAGTTTTAAACCAGTGCGGGACGTACTGGAGGCGCACCATGGCTGAACCGGGATTTATTCACTTACGGGTGCACAGCGATTTTTCGATGGTCGATGGCATCAAAAAGATCAAACCTATAGTCGGCGCGGCGAAAAAGCTTGGCATGCCGGCCTTGGCGCTGACCGACCAGATGAACATGTGCGGCCTGGTACGTTTTTACAGCACAGCCCATGACGCTGGTATTAAGCCGCTGATTGGGGCAGATTTCTGGGTACTGCATCCGTTATTCCCGAACGAATCCTGCCGGTTATTGGTGCTTGCTGCCACCAACGAAGGTTACGCCAACCTGACCTTGTTATTGTCGGATGCGTATTTGCGCGGTCATGTGCAGGGGCGGCCACAAATTGAACACGACTGGCTGGAAAAATACAGCCCGGGCCTGATTGTGCTGTCCGGTGGTAAAGACGGCCCGCTCGGCAAAGCGCTGCTTAAAGGCAACGCGCAGTCCACCGACACCCTGGTGCAGTTTTATCGGCAGCATTTTCCCAACCGCTTTTTCCTCGAATTAATCCGGACTGGTCGGGCGGATGAGGAAACCTATATTCAAATGGCGGTGGAGCTGGCTGAACGCGAGCAGTTGCCAGTGGTGGCCACCAACGAGGTTGTTCTGCTAACGGCAGAGGATTTCCCGGCGCATGAAATCCGGGTGGCCATTCACGACGGCTACACGCTGGAAGATTCACGGCGGCCAAAAAACTACAGTGAGCAGCAGTACTTACGCTCAGCAGAAGAAATGCAGCAGCTGTTTGCCGATATTCCTGAAGCGCTGCAAAACTCAGTGGAAATTGCCAAACGCTGTAACGTGACCATCCGGCTTGGCGAGTACTTTTTACCGGCTTTCCCAACCGGCGGTATGTCTGACGCCGATTTCCTGGTGATGAAATCGCGTGAAGGTTTGGAAGAACGCTTGGTACAGTTATTTCCCGACGCGGCGGTGCGGGCAGAGCGGCGCGGCGAATACGATGAGCGTTTGCAAATTGAGCTCGACGTAATTAACCAGATGGGGTTTCCTGGTTACTTCCTGGTGGTGATGGAGTTTATCCAGTGGAGTAAAGACAACGATATTCCGGTAGGTCCTGGCCGGGGCTCGGGTGCCGGCTCGCTGGTGGCGTATGCACTGAAAATTACCGACCTGGACCCGCTGGAATTTGACCTGCTGTTCGAACGTTTCCTGAACCCTGAGCGGGTGTCGATGCCCGACTTTGACGTCGACTTCTGTATGGACAGACGCGACGAAGTGATTGAACACGTGGCCGACATGTATGGCCGCGAAGCGGTGTCGCAAATTATTACCTTCGGTACCATGGCGGCCAAAGCGGTGATCCGCGACGTCGGCCGGGTGCTGGGCCATCCTTATGGTTTTGTTGACCGGATTTCCAAACTGGTGCCGCCAACACCGGGCATGACGCTGGAGCAGGCTTTTGCCGAAGAGCCGCGCCTGCCTGAGTTGTACGACTCTGATAGCGAAGTCAAAGATCTGATTGATATGGCGCGGCAGCTGGAAGGGGTAACCCGTAACGCCGGGAAACACGCCGGTGGTGTGGTGATAGCGCCCACTAAAATCACTGATTTCGCGCCAGTGTATTGTGACGACGAAGGCAAAAACCCTGTCACCCAGTTTGATAAAAACGACGTTGAATACGCCGGTCTGGTCAAGTTCGACTTCCTCGGCCTGCGTACCCTGACTATTCTGCAGTGGGCCGTCAATATGGCCAACGAGCGGCTGACCCGGGAAGGCAAGCCGCTGGTCGACATTAACAGCATTCCGCTGGACGACAAAAAAAGCTACAACGTGCTGATGAAGGCGGATACCACGGCGGTGTTCCAGCTGGAATCGCGTGGTATGAAAGACCTGATCCGCCGTCTGCAGCCAGACTGCTTCGAGGATATGATAGCCCTGGTGGCACTGTTTCGGCCAGGCCCGTTGCAGTCGGGCATGGTGGATAACTTTATTGACCGTAAACGCGGCCGTGAAGAAATCTCCTACCCGGATGCCACCTGGCAGCATGAGTCACTCAAAGCCACGTTGGAACCAACCTACGGCATTATCCTGTATCAGGAGCAGGTAATGCAGATTGCTCAGGTGTTGTCTGGCTACTCACTGGGCGGCGCCGACTTGTTACGCCGCGCTATGGGTAAAAAGAAACCTGAGGAAATGGCGAAGCAACGGGACACTTTCCGCGACGGCGCGGTAAAAAATGGTGTCGACGCTGAGCTGGCAATGAAAATCTTCGACCTGGTAGAGAAATTCGCCGGTTACGGTTTTAACAAATCGCACTCCGCCGCTTATGCCCTGGTGTCCTACCAGACGCTGTGGATGAAAGCGCATTACCCGGCCGAATTTATGGCGGCGGTGATGTCGGCCGATATGGACAACACCGACAAAATTGTGACCCTGGTAGATGAATGTGAGCGCATGCAGCTCAAACTGATCCCGCCAGACGTGAACTCCGGCCTGTATAAATTTACCGTGAATGAACTCGGCCACATTGTGTATGGTATCGGCGCCATTAAAGGTGTGGGTGAAGGCCCGGTCGACGCCATACTGGAAGCGCGGCAACAGCATGGAAAATTTGCTGATCTGTTCGATTTCTGTAACAAAGTTGATTTAAAACGCTTAAACCGCCGTGTGATTGAAAAGCTGATTTTATCTGGTGCTATGGATAAATTAGGGCCACATCGGGCGGCCATGATGGCCACGTTGGAAGAAGCGATGCGTGGCGCTGAACAACAAGCCAAAGCCGAAGCGGTAGGGCAGGCGGATTTGTTTGGCTTAATGGCGCCAGAGCCGGAAAACTCGGCGGCGGCCTTTAAACAGGTACCGGTCTGGCCGGATGAAGTCTGGCTGGAGGGGGAGCGGGAAACCCTGGGTCTGTATTTAACCGGCCACCCGATCAACAGATATCTGGCAGAACTGCCGCATTACGCCTCGGGCCGTTTGGTTGACATGCAACCGACCCGGCGTGACCAGACGGTGCATGCTGCAGGTCTGGTGTTGTCAGTGCGCAGCATGATCAATAAAAAGGGCCGGCGCTGGGCCATTGTCACTTTGGATGACAAATCGGCGCGTTTAGATGTACGCTTTTTCCCCGAACCGTTCGAAACTTTTGAGCATCTGCTGCAAAAAGACAAAATTTTGGTGGTGTCGGGACAGGTCAGCTTTGATGATTTCAGTGGTGGCCTTACAATGACCGGCCGCGAAGTGACGGACATTATAGCCGCGAGAGAAAAGTGCTTAAAATCCGTGACCTTAACCGTAAAAAGCCAACAAATGCAGGCGGATTATCTGCCGCGGTTGCAGCAGGCGATGACAGAATTTAAACAAGGCACAGTGCCGGTTCGGCTGCTTTATCAGCGCGAAGAAGGCGAAGTCATGCTGGCACTGGGGACCGAATGGTGGGTGACACCCACAGACGCTTTGTTGCATCAATTAAAGCAATTAGCAACAATACAACTGGATTTTAACTAAGGTAGTAACAGTCGATGATGCTGAATTATTTAGAGTTTGAGCAACCGATTGCGGAACTTGAAGCCAAAATAGAAGAATTGCGCAAGGTCAGCCGCAACGGTGAATACGATATAGGCCTGGAAGAAGAGGTCACCAAACTCAAAGAGAAAAGTCTGACTCTGACCAAAAAGATTTTCTCCGAGCTGGGCCCATGGCAGGTGGCACAGCTGGCCCGTCACCCATTGCGTCCTTACACCCTGGACTACATCAAACATATTTTCACTGACTTTGATGAGTTTGCCGGTGACCGTACTTTCGCCAACGACCCGGCTATTGTCTGTGGTACTGCCCGTCTTGGCGAGCGCACTGTGATGGTGATTGGTCACCAGAAAGGCCGTGACACCGCTGAAAAAATCAAACGTAACTTCGGCATGCCAAAACCTGAAGGCTACCGTAAAGCACTGCGCATGATGGAAATGGCAGAGCGCTTTAAATTGCCTATCGTCACCTTTATTGACACGCCAGGTGCCTACCCGGGTGTAGGCGCCGAAGAACGTGGCCAAAGTGAAGCTATTGCCCGTAACCTGAAAGTGATGGCGGGCTTAAAAGTGCCGGTGATCTGTACTGTAATTGGTGAGGGTGGTTCTGGTGGTGCTCTGGCCATCGGTGTCGGTGATCAGGTTAACATGCTGCAATACAGCACCTATTCGGTGATTTCTCCGGAAGGTTGTGCGTCCATTTTGTGGAAAAGCGCCGAAAAAGCGCCACTGGCCGCCGATGCGATGGGTATTACGGCTCCACGCTTAAAAGAGCTGAACCTGATTGACGAGATTATCAGCGAACCGCTGGGCGGCGCGCACCGTGGCCATGACCAGATGGCACAAAGTCTGAAGCAGGCATTAATCCGTGACTTAAACCGGCTGGAGAAACTCAGCCTTGAAGAGTTGCTCGACAAACGCTATAAACGCCTGATGTCGTTCGGTTATTGCTAATCAGCTAAGGAAAAACCGCCGTCAGGCGGTTTTTTTATGACCTCACCATTATTACAGGCGCTGCACAGCGCACTTAAACCTCTGCAGGCCCAAAAGCTGGTGCTGGCTCTTTCAGGTGGCCTGGACTCGATGGTGTTGCTGCAACTTTGTGTGCAGCTGCGTCAGCAGCTTGAGGTGGAACTGGAAGCTGTGTATATCCACCATGGTTTAAGCCAATACGCCAATGACTGGGCCACCTTCTGTGCCGAGCAATGTCTGACCCGCAAAGTGCCGTTCCAGGCCGTGCGGGTGAAGCTGGAAGGCGGCGCCAATCTTGAAGCCAAAGCCAGAGCTGCCCGTTATCAGGCGCTGGCGGCTTTTGTCCAGCATAGCGATACACTGCTGCTGACGGCCCATCATGCTGACGATCAGCTGGAATCTATGTTGTTGGCGCTTAAACGTGGTGCTGGCCTGGCTGGTCTTGCTGGTATAGCGGCACTGCAGCCTTTTGCGCAGGGCTACATGGTGCGCCCCTTACTCCCTTTTAGCAGAGCCGAACTGGAAGCCTTTGCTGCGCAGCAGCAACTGGCTTTTGTTGAAGATGACAGCAACAGCAACAGCCGCTTTGATCGCAACTTTTTGCGTCACGAAGTGATCCCCTTATTGCAGAAGCGTTGGCCGAGTTTTCGTACCAATGCACTGCGCAGCCAGCAGCATGTGCGGGAGCTGTGGAGCTGGCAGCAGCAACAAATTGAACCCCTGATGTCGCAGGTGCAACAAGAGCGGCGGCTGAATTTGCAGGAACTGGCGCAGTTTCCGGCCATTGAACAACAGTTGCTGGTGCGCCAATGGTTAGCACAGTGGCAACTGAACCCGTCCAGCAGCTGGCTGCAGACCTTTTTTACCGAGCTGGTGCAGGCGAAGCAGGACGCTCAGCCATTGTTAGTACTCGAGCAATACCAGCTCCGGCGTTTCCAGCACTGGGTCTACCTGTTAGAGGGGCGGTTGGCGCCTGAACCCCAGTGTCAGCCATGGGATGGTCAGTTGCTGCAGTTACCCTGTGACCTGGGCCAGCTACAGGTGCAGCCGCGTGGCCAGGGCATCGCTTTTCAATATGCCGCGGATCAGCAACTGCAGCTGTGTTTTGGTCAGTACCATTACCCTTTTCTTCCGGCTGGGGAGCGCCATCATAAGTCGCTGAAGCAGTGGCTGAAGTTATGGCAAATTCCCCCCTGGCAACGGGCGCAGTTGCCGGTGTTAGTGCAGGCAGGGCAGGTGATTGCTGTGGCCGGTGTGACCGGGAACTGTAGGGACGATGTGGCAATGGCCCGGCTGCACTGGCAACACGGGCCTGACATACAACGGCTGGATCAGGCCTGATTCAGCAATGACACTTTGACGGCGTTTTTACCGGCCAGTTTGGCTTGTGCCAAGGCATCATCCGCCCGCGCGAACAAAGTGGCAGCCTGTTCGTCCGGCGTCAGTTGCGCCAGGCCGGCGCTGGCTGTGACTTCAAATTGCTGACACAAATGATGCTGGTTAATGGCTTTCACCATCCGGTGTGCCACCAGCTCAGCACAGGCGGCATCTTCGGCAGTTAAGATCACCGCAAACTCGTCACCACCAAAGCGGAACAAACCGTCGCTGGCACGTAAGGTATGACGCATTGCATCAGCCACCGCCAACAGCACATCATCCCCTGCATGGTGACCAAAGTTGTCGTTGGTGCGTTTAAAGTTATCCAGGTCCAGCAGGATCAGCGCACAGGCTTCATGCCGCCGGTGCGACAGCTGCAGCGCTTTGGCAAACTGATCGTCAAAATGCCGTCTGTTGCCAAGGCTGGTCAGGCTGTCCCGCAGTGCCAGTTGCTGCAAGCGGGCGACCACCAGGGTGTTTCGCATCGGATACAACCACTGGCGCTCCAGTTGCCACAGCTGATGCTGTTGCATGGGCGTCACCGGCAGTTCGGTCTGGTAACAGAGTTCAGCCAGGCACTGGTCGTTTAACATCAGCATACTGCGGTGTTCACTCGGCGCTGCTTCCGAGCCCGATGCCAGGTATTTGCCGACGGCGGTTTGCAGCTGCAAAGAACGCAGCGGCAAAACTTTGCCTGCAGCCATAGAGAAAATCTCCAGCTGCTCGGCCAAATCCAGGCTGGTTTGTAATTGTTCGGTTAAAGATACCGGATCGTCAGACGTCCACTGCGGGTGTTGGGTCACTCCCGCATAACTGGTGCCGAACAGCGCCATATCCTGTAAGCCAAATAATTCCACTACTCTTCTCCGCAGTGCTATAGATAAGCGGGATAAGCAGGGATTGTGCCAGTTCAGTAAGTGGATGATCTTGCAGATATTTTCAAATCAACTTTCGTCACTGCTGGTTTTTTGACGGCTTGAAGTTGCCGCTTCCCCCTGTAAAAACTGCAGAATGGCTGACATTTGCCGCATCGCGTCTTCGTAGCCTATTTCTATCAGCCGGCGGGTGTAGGGTTTTTCAAATAACAGGTAACTGGTCAAGCTGGATTCGGAGTGCTGGCTGATGCCAATAAACTTCAGCAGGGTACGGACTGCGATGGGCAGGCTTAAAAAATACTGACTGGCAATTTGGTTAAAGTTGACGCTGGGGTTAATCAGGTAACTTTCCACTTTTTTTAAGTCACTCGGAATGCCATGCAATTTTAAGGTATCAATGGTTTTATTGATCCTGTTCATCCGCTCCAGGTCGGCGTTTAAGGTGTCGGCAAAAATGGTGTCGAGCAAATGCCCGGCCACAGTGGCGACACCCGGGTGATGCGGCATCTGATGGCTGAAATCTGCGGGTCGTGGCGGCTCCAGACCAATGATCAGTATTTTATCGGCGCCCAAATGGATAGGAGCGCTTAGTGGAGACAACTGATTGACAGAACCATCGCCAAAGTACTGCTGGTGAATTCGCACCGAAGGAAATACCAGTGGAATGGCAGCGGAAGCCATCAGATGCTGGATGCCCAACAAGGTTTTGCGGCCCCAGCGTTTGGCCCGGCGCCACTCCTGCGCCTGCTCGGACTGGAAAAACGTAATGGAATCCCCGGTGTTGTAGCAGGAAGCCGTGACCGAAACGCTGGACAGGTAACCGCCCTGAATATTACGGTCGATACGCTGCAAATCGACAATGTTATGCAGCAGCAGTTTTAGCGGTTTATTGTCGAACAAACTGACCGGCTTTTTATTGGCATAGTCGGCCTGAAAGTTACTTAAAAAGCCGCGTAACAAATGCCAGCCCAAGCGCAGATAATTGGAAAAATACACCTGGCCGGTATGAAAGTTGCGCCAGATAAACTCAATCTTTTTTACCCCCAAATGAAAGCAGGACGCATAGCAGGCAATACCGGTGCCATTAATGGCGCCTGCAGAAGTGCCACAGATGATGTCAAAGGGAATGGCACTGGTGCGGGGGTAGTGCTGAGCTATAGCTTTGAGCACTCCAACCTGGTAGGCAGCCCGGGCGCCGCCGCCGGTCAGCAATAAGGCTACTTTGTGCGTCGATTTTTTTTCTGTTTTGCTGGTTTGCATCGAAACTTCTTAACCAAAACCGCAGTCTGTTGATATATATTGCTGAAAAGCCAAATAAATGCAACGCTACAGCTGCTTTCTAACAGCTGCGGACAGTGACTAAGGATAACGGAGTTATGACTGAAAAGACGCCTGGCTCAGGCCAGCAACAATACTATATTGGTCTGGCAGTGGTGTTTGTCACCGTCGCAGTTCTGGCCTGGTTTTTTCTGCGAGAAGACAGCACTGAGCCGGAGCCAACGCCAGTGGCGCCGCCTGTAACTCAAACGCAAGCCGAACCGGCCGACGTACTGACGGCCAACCAAGAGCCAATCGACAGTCTGACCGTGCAGGCAGAAGATGAAACGCCGCTGCAGGAGCAGCCTTTGGCGGAGCCGGTCGAGGTGGACACTGTGCCGGCGTTGCCGGATCTGGATAACTCAGACCCTGAAGTCAAAGCCGCGCTTTTGGCCATGAAGTGGGCACCTGGTTTGTCGTCGTTGTTTGTCACTGAAGACATGGTCCGTCGTTTTGTGGTTTATGTCGACAACGTGGCGCAAGGCACTTTGCCGAAGAATCAGCCGCTGTTTCAACCGATGACTGAAAAATTTATGGTGGAACGTCAGGACGGGCAGCTGCTGCTGAGCCCGAATAACTTTGTCCGTTACGAGCCTTACCTGCAGTTGCTGGAAAGTATTTCCGTGACTGAAGTGAAACAGGTTTTTGAAAAATACTACCCGCTGATGCAGCAGGCTTATCAGGAACTGGGCTACCCGGATGCACAGTTCCGTGACCGCGTACAACAAGCCATTAAAGTGTTGCTGGAAGCGCCAGAAGTAGCGCCACCAGTGGCACTGGAGCAGCCGAACGTGTATTACACCTATGCTGATGCGTCCTTGCAGGAATTACCGCTGGCGCAGCGTCAGATGATCCGCTTAGGCCCTGTGAACCAACAGCGACTGAAAAAAGTGCTGCAGGCGCATCAACTGGTATTGGCTCAACCTTAATGCCACACCGCCATATCCCGGAAAACTGGCCAAAACGCAACAGCCGTTTTGGCCGTTTTATTGGCCGCTTACTGCTGAAGCTGCTGGGGGGGTGGCAAATCAGCGGCCCTATTCCTGAGCAGCCAAAGCTGGTGCTGGCGGTTGCTCCTCATACCGCCAATAAAGACTTTTTTATTGGCATTGCCGCGGTGCTGGCACTGGATATCAAAGTGTCCTTTTTAGGCAAACACAGTATTTTTGTCTGGCCGGTGCGAGGCCTGCTGCTTCGTCTTGGTGGTATTGCGGTGGACCGCAGTGCGGCACATGGTGTGGTTGGCCAGGTGGTTGAACGTTTCGCACAAAGCGACGCCATGTTGCTTGGCCTGGCACCGGAAGGCACCCGTAAAAAAGTTACCCAGTGGAAGTCCGGTTTCTGGCAAATTGCCAAGCAGGCCAAGGTGCCAGTGGCGCTGATTGGGTTGGATTATTCAAGCAGGCAAGTACGTTTTGGTCCTTGCCTGGAAACGGGTGAGACCTTTGAACAGGATATGCAGCTGTATCGTGCGTTTTTTCAGCAAATAACCGCGCGTTACCCGGAAAATGCTTGAAGCGGCCAATACTGCCTTGCCATCACTGTGGCTTTTACGGATAATGCGCGCACCGGTTTAGCCGGTACCCTCAATGGTGACCTCATCGGTCCTCCCGCAATGCTAGTTTGTTCACCTGGTCAGGTCCGGAAGGAAGCAGCCAAAGCAGACAATGTATGTGCCGGGATGCCGGCTGGTGAGGTTGCCACCCAAACAAAGTCTTTTGTTTCTACTTGTTCCCCAAAGTCATTTCCGTTAAATTTCTGTATCTAATTTATTTAGCAAGGATTGCAAATGCCTGTAAATTTAAGGATTTTTCTGCTCGTCTGCAGTTTTTTCAGCATTCAATTGATGGCACAGGGCGATAAGGCTGCTGTGTTACCTCTGGAGACTTTTTATCATGGCGAGCGACTGGACCAGGTGCGGTTATCACCTGATGGTTCCAAACTCATTGCTCTGCGTCATGTCAAAGATGACACCTTGTTACAACTGATTGACTTGGTCAGCGGCGACGCTGTGTATCTGGCGCGCACGGATAATATCAAATACAAAATAGGCTGGGTGCGCTGGGCCAATAATAGCCATCTGCTGCTGAGCTTCCGTTTTGGTGGCGTGCGGGGTATGGGCGTGAAAACTCACGAGACCCGGCTGTTTTCAATGGAAGCCAAAGAGGGCGCCGAAATCATCCCTATGGTCGCCCGGACGCAAAAAGATGAGCATCAAAGCCAGTTTCAGGACGACGTGATTAAAATCGGTTTCCCTGATCAGGACCATTTTTTGCTGAGTCTGGACCGCGAGGTGGCCGGTCAGGACAACGTCTATCAGGTCAATGTAAAGACCGGAAAAATGAAACTGCAGCACAAGCATAAACCAGGCATTAATAGCTGGATGGTGGACCGTCAGGGCGTGGTGCGGGTTGGCTTGGGTTATGATGAAAAAAACGTTGAATACAAAATTCGCCTGTTGCCACCGGGCAGTGAGGACTGGATGACTGCCTGGCAATGGCCAGCTTTTTCCGAACAGGCTGTGTCTGTACTGGGCTTTGGCAAAGACCCAAAAGATTTATATATCCGCGCTAACCATGAAGGCCGCAATGCCGTGTTTAAAGTGGATTTATCCAAAGCTGATTTCCCACGTACCTTGTTGCTGAGCCACCCGCAGTATGACCTCGAAGGTGGCTTAATTTATTCAGAAGCCAAAGACGAACCTGTCGGAATTTACTTCAGCGCCGACGGTGCCGACAGCTGGTATTGGGATGAAGAGTTTAAAGCCTTTCAGGCCGGTCTGGACAAAGTATTGCCAGACACAGTGAACTACATCAGCGATTTAAGCCAGAATGACCGGACCTACCTGGTGTATTCCACCAGTGTCACCAGCCCGGGCACCTACCTGCTGGGAGATCGCAACGATAAATCCTTAATGGCCTTGGCTGAAACTAACCCGGGGCTGGACGAAACGACGTTAGTTGCCAAACAAAAAATTCAGTACAAAGCCCGTGATGGACTGGCCATTGAAGGCTACTTGTCGGTACCGCCAGGCAGCAAAGCGGCGCCTTTGGTGGTGTTTCCACATGGCGGCCCTTTTAGCAGCGACAACAACAGCTTCGACCCCTTCACGGCTTATCTGGTCAATAAAGGCTACCAGGTGTTTCAACCGAACTTCCGTGGGTCAACCGGCTACGGCCATGAGTTTATGAGCCAGGCGATAGGGCAGTACGGTATGGCGATGCAGGACGATATTACCGATGGCGTGCAGTACCTGATTGCCGAAGGCTTGGTAGACCCGAAACGGATTTGCATTATGGGCGCCAGTTATGGCGGTTATGCGGCGTTGCTTGGGGTGGCCCGCACGCCGGACTTGTACCAGTGCGCTATTAGTTTTGCCGGTGTGTTTGACCTGAAAGAGCAGCGCAGCAGCTACCGTAAATTCACCAGTTACAATCTGGCGAAAAAACAAATGGGCACAGACAACGACCTGCTGGAGCAAAACTCGCCAATCAATCTAGTAAAGCAAATTAAAGCGCCGGTGTTGCTGATCCATGGCACTGAAGACCGTTCAGTATCGGTCAAACAAAGCCGCTGGATGGCGGATGAGCTGAAAAGTGCAAAGAAACAGGTGCAGTATGTCGAGCTGGAAAACGCCACCCACCATCTGGACTATTATTCTCACCGTAAGGCAACCTTTGAGCAGATTGATGCCTTTTTAAACCACTACTTGCCACTGTAATCATGCTGGCAGCAACCAGGAGAGACAGAGATGAAACTATGGGCTGTGCTGTTGGTTGCTGTCAGTTACTCGTTGGCGGCCGCTGATTTAACGGTGAGCCTGCCTGGTCATCAGCTTGATTACCCTCTGGCCGAACTCAAGCAGCAGTTGCCGGTAAAAAGGGTTGAGTTGTATGACCCTGTGTACGGGCAACAAAAAAGCTATCTGGGCTTTTTGCTGACTGATGTGCTGAAATTGGCGGGTTATCAAAATGGCATGCCAGGCGATGAGTTAAAGCTGGTAGCCAGCGACGGGTACGCGCCGTCGATGCCGCTGAGTTTACTGGCCGGAGAACCTGTATTGGCTTTTGCCGAAGCTGGCAAAGCCGATTTTGAGTTTGAAGCGGTCACCCAAGGCAAAGCCAAGTTATCACCAGCACCTTTTTACCTGGTCTGGACCCAGGGCGCTGCTGCCAAACACCAACCCTGGCCTTATCAGCTGGTCAAAATTGAACTGGTCAGTTTTGCCGAGACGTACGCCGCACTTTACCCAACCGGGGTTACGCAGGATTCTGCCGTGTATCAAGGCTTTTTGCTGTTTAAAAGCCAGTGCTTAAGTTGCCATTCCATCAACCTGCAGGGCGGGGAAGTGGGCCCTGAGCTGAATGCGCCGAAAAATGTCACTGAATACTGGAGCGAGACGAACCTGCGCGCCTTTATCAAAGACGCCAACAGCTTTCGCTATAAAAGCAAAATGCCGTCTTTTAGCCATTTAAAGGACGAACAAATTGAGCAGTTACTGGCGTTTTTACGCTATAGCAAAGCGCACAAGGTGCAACTCTGACGGTGCTGGCACCAGCCGCTGTTGATGCCTCAGATGAAACCAAGCGCAGCAGACAGTGCTAGCTCGCTGTGATCCAGCGGCTGTTTTGCTGGCGAAACACCTCGACGACCCAATCGACAAAAGCTCGAACCGTCAACGACAGATGCTGACGATGTGGGTATAACACGGATAAAGGTAAACTAACGTGGTCCCTATCGGGGAGCACTTCAATCAAGGTACCGGCATGGAGCTGGGCTTCTACATAGACACCCGCCACCATAATCAGTCCCATGCCTGCCAGAGCGCAGTCCACATAGGCGGCTGTGTTGTTCACCAACATAGTTGGGCGCAGATGGAGCGGCTGTTCTGCTGCACCGTCTTTGACCGACCACTCCATTTGCTGGCGCACGCGCCCGGAAAAATAGCTAATGATCTGATGCTGCTGCAGTTCGTCCGTGCTGACAGGAGTGCCGTGTTTTGTCAGGTAATCGGGCGAGGCACAAAACAGCATTGGAATTTGCGCGATTTGCCGGCTCACCATGGTCGGTGGCGCTGAACCGCCAATACGAAGCACGCAGTCAATTCCTTCAGCAACCAGGTCGGCTGGCTGATCGCTGACGCCTAAGATCAGCTCGATATCCGGATAAAGCTGTCTGAATTCAGGCAGGCGAGGGATGATCACTGTACTGGCGACAGCGACGGGGATCTCTACGCGCAGCCGGCCGCGCGCAGGTTGACCGGTGCGGCCAAACAGGTTTTGCGCTTCGGCTACATCAGCCAGTAGCTGGATTGCTTTGTGATAAAACAGCTCCCCTTCGGCTGTCAGGCTGGAGCGCCGGGTGGTGCGGTGCAGCAGCCTTGTCGCAAGCTGGTTTTCCAGTGTGGTGATCGCGTTACTGACGCTGGGGCGAGTCATGTGCAGCGCATCTGCTGCTTTGGCAAAACTACCTAAATCAGCCACTGTGACAAATACCTTAATTTGTTGGATAAACTCCATCGGGTGCACACCAATCACTATGACTGTTATCAGATAATATAATAATTAATTCAAATATCCGTGTCTTCTGAGTGATTATCTGGCGCGCTATTCTGCTGCTCATCAACCCAGAATCCCTTCATGGCGACTTGGTTGGTTAGTTCACTCACTAAATTGACAGAGGTATACCGATGGCCCGTATTGTTCGTATTCATGAGTATGGTGACGCAAGTGTGCTCAAACTGGAGGATGTGGATGTACCACAGCCTGCCGCAGATGAAGTGCAAATCGCGGTGCGCGCCATAGGTTTAAACCGCGCCGAAGTCATGTTCCGCAATCATGCCTATCTGCAAGAGGCGGTTTTTCCAAGTCGCCTTGGCTATGAAGCTTCAGGTGTTGTCTCTGCTGTAGGCTCGTCGGTCACTGAATTTGCTCACGGTGATGTGGTCAGTTTAATTCCGCCAAATGATATTGCCCGCTGGGGCACCTATGGCGAAGTGGCTAATGTGCCAGCCCGTCATTTGGTCAAGCACCCTGCCAGTATCTCCTTTGAAGCGGCGGCTGCGTCCTGGATGCAATATGTGACAGCGTGGGGGGCTTTGATTGATCAGGCAAAACTGAGCAAAGATGATGTAGTGATCGTGACTGCAGCGTCCAGCAGTGTGGGTTTGGCCGCTTTTCAGATTGCACGGATTGTCGGCGCGACGGTAATTGCGACCTCACGAACCTCTGCCAAGCGTCAGGCTTTGCTGGATGCTGGGGCGCATTATGTGGTTGCCACTGAGGAAGAAGATTTAGTCGCGCGAGTGATGGAAATAACCGCTGGCAAAGGTGCCCGGGTCGTGTTCGACCCTGTTGGCGGACCCGCTTTTGAGCCGCTCACTGCCAGCATGGCCAGAGGCGGGATTTTGTTTGAATATGGCGCACTGAGTTCGGAGCCGACTCCTTTTCCGCTGTTCACCGTACTGGGCAAGAGCTTGACCCTTAAAGGCTATCTGTACAACGAAGTGGTGTCCGACGACGCAACGCTAGAGCGTGCCAAAGCCTTTATCAGCGCTGGCCTGGCATCGGGTCAGTTGAACCCGGTGATCGCAAAAACTTTCCCACTGGAGCAAATACAGCAAGCAACCCGCTTTCTGGAATCCAATCAACAAGTGGGCAAAGTGGTGGTGACTGTAGCCTAAGCAAAGGCAAAGGAACAAGGGCAGCAATAAGCGGAGTCCTGCGGATGGTAAGCCAGAGCCCGGGGAATTAAAAAAGGGCGCAGCAAGCTGCGCCCCTACAGCCACCTGTTCAGGTGACTTATTTGGTCACGGATAACATATATTCCGCCACTGCTAAGCGGGTTTCTGCGTCCAGGTAGTCCTGTTTTGGCATGGCCGGGAAGTCTTCGCGTTTTTTCACCGGGTTGGCAATAAAATTAGCCAGACCTTGCGGGTCGTCCATATACAGGCTTTGGATCACCTGAACCGGCGGGCCAATCAGACGGCCGGTGTAGGCGTGGCAGCCGGTGCAAATACCGAGATAGGCGTATTTACCTTTGTCTTTGGCATCCACTGAACGAGGGGCCGCAGGGGTGTCCAGCAGGTAGCTCACCACGTTGTCGGTATTGGTAAAACTGCAGGATGGCCATTTCGCCACACCAACCGTGATGTACTGCTGCGGGTTATTGATACAACTCTTGTTGCTGTCGCCCACCCGCACAATATCCGGGTTGCCTTGTTTCAGCTCAGTTGCCATCAGCACTTTGGCCTCCGGAATGGTGTCGTAACCATTGTTGTACATCAGGTTATTCAAAATCATCACCTCATCCGGGTAAGGATCTGACTCCGGATCCAGCGTGGTATTCGGGGCGTTCTGGTGGTCGGTCACAATGATACCGGCGGTTTTATTGCCAATAATCAGGTTGTCTTCAATCACCACTTTGTCGGCCGCCATAATCAGAATGCCGGTACCAGCCGGAATGCCAGACACAGTGGAGCCAGGTGCACCAAAGTTTTTGGTGTTGTTATTGCTGATCCAGTTATTACGGATAATCACATCCACTGTGTCTTTAATCGGCAGGCCAGGGGTGACAAAAGCCAGAATGCCGCCGGTGTTGTTGTGCACAAAGTTGTTTTCAACAATGGCGTGACGGCTGTTTTCAATTTCGATACCGGCCACACTGTCGAATACTTCGTTGTTGGCGACATGAATATGATCGCTCATGCCAATGTAAATGGCGGCGTCTTCAATGCCGTAAACCACGTTGTGTTCAACAATACCGTTGTCACCCAGTTGCGGGAAAATGCCGTACACGCCGGTGTCTTCAATAATGTTGTTTCTGATCTCAAAGTTATTGCCGGCCTGGCCCATAATGCCGTTGCCTTTGTATTTGGTGATCAGGAAGTTCTCCACCACGATGTTGTTGCCGGAATACAGGATGGCATCGTTTAAATGGCCGTCACCAAACAGTCGCGGGCGTTTGCCTTCAACAATGACCCCAGAGAGCCGGATATTGTCTTTGTCGATGTAGACAGTTTCGTTATAGTCGCCTGGCCAGACCTGGATCATATCGCCCGGGTTGGCCGCCTGCACTGCGTCCATAATCAGCTGGCCAGGTTTCACCTGGTGCACAGCGCCTGGTGCCATGGTATTGATCACTGATTTTTTCTGATTGGCCGTGCTCCCGGCATCGCCGCTGGCGCCATAGCTGACATCGGGCTGATAGGCTGGAGCTGATTGACCGGAGCCAGACAGGTAACTGCCGGCAATAAAGGCCACAGGGACCAGCAGAGCCAATGCCACCGTCGTTTTTTTCATGGCTTGATTCCTTTGTTGTTGTCGTTGGTTGTTTGCAGCTCCGCCGGTAACGGCAGGCCAGAAGGTAAAGTCTGAGGGATAGCCGGTAACAGGCTTTGATCGGTCAGGGTATTCATAAACACCGCCAGTTGCTTAATTTCTTCCGGGCTTAATTTCGGCTCCCAGATATGCCAGTGCAGTTGCAAATGTTCGCCTTTGGGCACGGCATGGCCGCGGCCTTTGGTGTAAAACTCGGCGGCTTCTTCCAGGGTGGCAAAGCGGCCTGAGTGCATATAAGGCCCCGTCAGGGCTATATTGCGCAGGCTGGGCACTTTAAAGCCGCCGCGCCATTTCTCTTTGCCTGCTTCACTGCCTGCACCCGGGTCGAACGGCATGCCTTCCGGCTCCGGCGTGCCAATCACGGCAATTTGCTGGTTGGTAAAAAGTGGCGGGGTGTGGCATTCCGAACAGCGCGCTACAAAAGAGCGGAACACATTCATGCCTTTAATTTCTTCATCGTTCAGTGCCAGGTGGTAGCCATGGGCATACTGATCGTATTTGCTGTTCAGCGAAATCAGTGAGCTTTGAAAGGCGGTGAGCGCTGTGGCCAGCTGAGTTAAATCCAGTTGCTCTTTGTCAGGAAAGGCCTGGCGGAACAGCGCAGGGTACTGGCTATTGCTCATCAGCTCGGCCAGCACCTGCTCCGGGGTATTGGCCATTTCATGTTTGGCAAACAGCGGGATCAGTGCCTGCTGCTCCAGGGTTTTGGTGCGGCCGTCCCAGAATAGCTGCTTTAAATAGGCCACATTCCACAAACTGGGTGCACTGCGAGTGCCGACATCCCCATGAGCGCCGGTGCTGAGCGCTTTACCGTCGGTAAAGCCCAGTGCGGGCTGATGACAACTGGCACAGGCTTGCTGATGGTTGGCGGACAACAGAGGGTCGAAAAACAAAAAGCGGCCTAAATCAATTTGCTGTGGGGTAAAGCCGTCACGGGCTTCAGGTAAGGAGGTTTGAGTCCCGCCAACGCCTTTGTTTTGCAATGAGTCGTACAAGTCATACCGAGTCACCAGCTTGCATTGGTTTTGCGCTGTCAGCTCAAAACTGGGTGGGCAGCTGCCACTCAGTTGCAGTGGCTGACCGGCCAGCGCCAGTTGAGCAAAAAAGGTCAGCATCATGGCAGCCCTGCTCCGATATAGGCCACCACGGCCTGCACATCCTGCTCAGTCAGCGTTTTCGCCATCATCGCCATCTGGCGGCCTGGCTTGTCGGTTTTAAGTTGGCCACGCAGACCGCTGCGAAAATGCTGCAGCTGCAGTAGCAGGTAAGCCGGGCTTTGCGCGGCCAGTGCAGGGGCATGCAAGGCGTTATTGCCTTCGGCCTGATTGCCATGGCAGGTGCCGCAGTTGCCAATGTAGAGGCGACGACCTTTGTCGAGCAGCTCAGCGGCTGCGGGCTCTGCTGCCACTGCAGTTTTTGGCAGTGCAGCGAAGTAGCCTGCGAATTGCGCTATGTCGGCATCGGTCAGGGTTTTGGCAACGGCGGCCATGGTTTGGCCTGCGGCGTCGGCGGGGTCACTGCCACGTTCGCCCGCTCTGAATTGCTGCAATTGTTTTTGCAGATAAGGTTTCAGCTGGGCGTCCAGCAGCGGCGCTGAGGTGGCCGCTCTGCTGTTGTCGCCATGGCAGCTCAGGCAAAGTGTTGGTTCTGACGCCAAAGCTGTATTCAGGCTAATCAGTGCTAATGTCGGCAATATTCTGATTTTTATCCGCATATCAACGCCATTTATAAGTTTAATTCTTTGTGGTTGTCTGGCCTAAGCTTGCGTTTTCAGCTCTCAGGGTTCAAACCGAAAAGTGTACAAAATTGTCCAGTTCGCTGAATTTCGAGAACAGCGCAGGTAGTATCGGAATGGACGAGATCCGCCTCTGAAGGGACGCAGTACAAGTTCAGTAGAGAGCGTCAGATCCCGAAAAACAGAACAACAAGAACGGGGAGAAACTTATGTCTACAAAGCAATTGCGCCTTGGCAAAGGCTTTAGTCTGCATCCACTGGCTGCAGGGGTGGTGTTGGCGCTGTGCAGTCACAATCTGCTGGCGCAACAGGCAGATACCAAAGAAGAACCAGCCATTGAAGTGATGACGGTGACAGCACAAAAGCGGGTGCAAAACCTGATGGACGTGCCGGTCGCCATCGACAGTATTTCTGCAACAGATTTAAAAGAAACCAACTCAGTACTGCTGGGTGATATCAGCGACTACACCCCGGGTTTTACCTTCAGTAAAGATGCGGTCGCCCAGGCCAGCGCCACCATGCGGGGGATTTCCAGCAGCAATATCAGTACGGGGGGCGACCCGTCTGTTGCTATTTTCTTTGACGATTTTTACCTGCCTCGTGCTGCGCAAAGTGTGATGTTCTCCGACATGCAGCGCATTGAAATTCTCAAAGGCCCACAAGGGACTTTGTTTGGCAAAAATGCCGCAGCCGGTGTGGTCAATATGATCCCGAACGCCCCAGCGCAGGACGACGAGGCCTTTGTCAAAGCCACGCTGGGCAACTACAACCAGCAACGTTATGAGCTGATGGGCAACAAAGCCATCAGTGACGAATTTGCGGTGCGGCTTAATATGATGAGTAACAAGCGCGACTCTTTTGTTGACAACCTCTACGAGGATTACCAGGGCGAAGAGCTGGGCAACCGTAATCATAAAGCGGCGCGGCTGGCCGCCTTGTGGCAGCCGAACAGCAGCACCAAAGTGCAATTAAGTTATGACTATGACGATATGAACCAGGGTTATGCGCCAGGCGTTGGCGTCAGCCCTTATGCGTACAGCATGAATGTGACTGACCGTATCGTCGAAAACGATGTGGTTGACGGCCATGAACGCCGCGACATGGATGCATGGTCGCTGAAAATTAGCCATGACTTTAATGATGAATGGTCAGGGAAATTTATTAGCAGCAAACGACAATGGGAAGTTTCAGGCCGAGACGACACCGACGGCACCGCCGACAAAACCCGTTACCTAGACACCATTAACTTCGAAGACTCCGACATTTTTTACAACGAACTGCAAATTAACTACCAGCATGACAAGTTAAGTTATGTCGGCGGTCTGACCTACAGCAAAGAAAATGTTTACCAGAAGACCAGCCTGAATATTACTGCCGACACCATAGCCCGGCTGACTACGGCCGATATCAACGCCATGCTGATCCCGGCCCTGCAGGGCGCTGGTGTACCGGATGAGATGATCAGCATGATGGGCCTGCCAGCTGACCATTTATGGAACCCGCAGGACTGGGCCAGCATTTTAAGTGTGATGGCCATGGTGGACCCGTCCGTGGGTGGCTTATTGCAGCAACTGGGTGCCGCGCCCTTTAGCCCTGAACTGGTGGCTGCTATTCAGGCCACCGGCGATTTAACCTACCAGGCCATCAGTGCTGGGTTGGGCATTAATGAAATCTTTGGGCCTTCTGCAACTGGCCAGCTGTGGAGCGAAGATATTATCAATACAGGTAACTTCACCTCCATTGGTGTTTACTCCGATGTCGATTACCAGTTGAATGAGCAATGGGGCCTGACCGCCGGCCTGCGTTACAGCAAGGATGACAAAGACTTTAGCTGGGAAATCAAAGAACGTTCTTTTGGCGCGCCAATGAATGGCCTGACCGACTTTTTATTCCCGTTAATGCCGCAGCTCAATGCCAGCAACAGCTGGAGTAAATGGACAGGCCGCGCTGTGGCCCGCTAAAACCTGACGGACGAGCAGATGCTGTATCTGTCCTATTCCACCGGCTATAAGTCAGGCGGTTATGACTCCTTAGATCCGCGCTCTGCGATGACTCCTTTTGAACCGGAAGAAGTGACCAGCATGGAGCTGGGCTACAAAGCCGATTTATGGCAGACAGTCCGTCTGCAACTGGTTGCTTTTGACATGGATCTGGACAACAGGCAGCAATCGGTCAACAGCAAAGAGCCGGATTCCGGCGTGGCTGTGCCTATGGTGATTAACGGCGACCAGGATATCCGGGGTATGGAGCTGGTGCTGGACTGGCAGGCGCTGGACAGCCTGAAGTTGGGTCTGGTCACTGAGTATCGCAAAACAGAATCCAGATGGGATCAGTTCTATAACGCAGACGGCGACTTAGTGACTGACACCGACAAAGGCTCAACGGCCGATTCGTACACCCTGACGGCAGACTGGGCGGTGCCAGGCCAATGGGCCAATGGGTATCTGAAGCTGCATATGGACTATGTCTACGAAGAAAATACCAGAGCTGATGATCCAGACCTGTTGCCTGTGGCCTACAGCATTCCGGCTTATTTCGCCGATCGCAAAGATCTGAATGCCCGCATCAGCTGGAGCAGCAGTGATGATCAGTGGGAACTGGCGCTGTTTGGCAAAAACCTGCTGGACCAGGACACCACAGGCGGTATTGGTGGCTTTGCCGCCGCTGCACTTGGCACGCCAACGGTGTCATTGAACCCGCCACTGACCTATGGCCTGGAAGTACGTTATCAGTTCTGATCTGCACCAGCTTTACCGGCAGTCGCTTGCTTGCCTGCCGGTAAAGCTTCAGGCAGAGTAATAACTTCACTTTGTGTCGGCACTTCGTTATGCGACTACTGTTTATTTCCTTGTTATTGGGCGGCGCGATGCTGTGCACTGGCCAGGCCCGGGCTGACTCGTTTAGCCTGAAGCCACGTTTATGTCTTCACCACAGCCATCAAGCCTGCAGCCTGCAACTCTCCGTTGAATGGCAAAACGAACAACAGCTATGCCTTTATCTGCAGTCCAAAGCAGAACCTTTACTCTGTGGCCGCGAGGTCAGGCAGCAGTTGCAACTGGTATTGACTGAACACAGCCGTTTTGAATTGCGTGATCAGCAGTCGGGGGCGCTGGTCAGCCAGCGGTTAGTGCGGGTATTGCAGGTGGACCTGAATGCCGGCGATCAGTTGCTTAAGCGTAGCCGCAGTTGGGGGACGCCCTGATGCAGCATATTCTGCTGGTGGAAGACGATGCTGAGTTGTGCAAGCTGGTGGCAGACTTTCTGCAAAATGAAGGCTACCAGGTCAGCAGCTGTGGCAATGCACAAAAAGCAAAAAAGCTGCTGCTGGCCCAGCGTTTTGATTTATTGGTCTGTGATGTGATGTTGCCGGGCAGCAGCGGTTTCGATTTGGTGAAACAAATTCGCCAGCAGTTTAAAGGACCTGTGCTCTTCATGACAGCACAAACCTCGGTCGGTGCTCAGCTGCAAGGTCTGGAACTGGGCGCTCAGGATTACCTGCTCAAACCGCTGGACCCACGAATTCTGCTGGCGAAGATTAAGGTGTTTTTACCTGCAATAGTGGCAGAGCCAGACCGCACTTTTATAAAGCGGCATAACCTGCACATTGATCAGGTGGCCGGACGGGTGTTTCTCGACACTGAAGAGCTGCGGCTGACCAATGCCGAATTGCAGTTACTGCAGACGCTGTTGGAAAACTACGGCGCTGTGGTGAGCCGTGAACGGCTGTTTCGCGAACAGCTGACCCGTGAATACGATGGCGTCGACCGCACCATGGATGGCCGGGCGTCGCGGCTACGGAAAAAACTGCAGCAACAGGATCCGAACTGGAATGTGCAGGTGGTGTGGGGGCAGGGCTACCGCATCAGCCACGCCAGCCTGGCAGGAGGCGACGAATGAAGTCGGCGTTGCTGCGTTTTTACCTCGGTATTGTACTGCTGGTGCTGCTGCTGTTTTTCAGCCTGAACCAGCTGTACAACTGGTTTTATCAGGGCGACGAAATGGTCGAAGCGGCCCGCAGTATGTTGCATCAGGTGTACCATCACAGTGAATCGCAGCAGCTGCATTGTCGGCTGTCCGATACCGACGATTGTCCAAACAGCCTGTATGTCACTTACCCTAAAGGCTACTGGCAGCCGCAACCTGATGTGGTGTACGGCGTTGAAGTGATGCGGGATACCCAGGGCAATGCGTCCATGTGCAGTGAGATGTCGGGGGGCGAACTCATCTGTTTAAGTCAGCTGAATTTACCCGATGGTGCGGATTTCAGTATCGACCTGGCGCATGTGTTTTTATTGCTGCTGTTACTCTGTCTGTTTTGGCTGAGCCGGAATTTATTCCGTGACGTGGATACCTTAAGACGCAGTGCGTTGCAGGAAATTAAACTGGGCCATTTGCCAGCCTTTCAGCTCAGTGAGCAGTCTTATTTGCAGCCGCTGGCGCGCTCGCTCAGTCGGATGAATCAGACCATCGCCGACCTGAATTCGTTGCAGCGCGAAATGGCCGATACCGTCTGCCATGATATTAAAACCCCTTTGGCCAGGCTACGCTTTGTACTGCTGAACTTGGAGCAGCGTTTAAGTACTGAGCAGTCGGCGCAAATCAGCCGGAATTTGCAGGAAATTGAAGACAATGTGTATGACTACCTGCGGCTGGCTCAGCAAAACTTCCGTTCTGAACTGCAGCTAAGCGACGTGCGGCTGGATCGGCTGCTGCAAGAGCTGATAGATAAATTTGCTACCAATACTGAACATCAGATCCAGCTGCATAGTGCTGGGGCTGTAGTGCTGCAGGCCGATCAGAAGCTGTTGCAACGCGCCTTATCCAACCTGCTTAGCAATGCGCTGCGTTATTGTCAGACCAAGGTCTGGATTGAAATCAGTCTGGTACAGCAGGATTGCCTGATTGATGTCTGTGATGATGGCGAAGGCTGGAACAGTAACAGGGAACATAACACCGATGGCTTGTCTCACCATGGTCTGGGTCTGGCCATTGTGCAGCGGGTCGCCCGCCAGCATGGCGGCGACTTTATCCGGCTGCAAAGGGCTGAAGGTGGGGCCATTGCCCGCTTAAAACTGCCTCTGGGCTGTGCCGACAATTAAAATAAAAAGCCCGGCGTTGCCGGGCTTTGTTCAAAGTACGGCTTTGACCGCCAATGCCAATAGCACCACGCCACTGACTCTGTCTATCCAGTGGCCTTTTTGCCGTAACCACGCCAGTACCGGGCCGGCGGACAGCACCACTGCGACCAGGCAATACCAGGCGGCATCAATAGTTCCCACTGTGAACATCATCAGCAGTGCCTGGTTTAAACCCGTGTCGGTATGCACAAACTGGCTGAACAGCGCGATAAAAAACAGTGCCAGATGCGGGTTTAAAAACGCAATCAGAAAACCTTCGGCCGCGCCTTGGTGGCCTTTACTTTGATGCACCACGACGGGGGCATTTGGATCGGCCGGTTTCGCCAGCAAGGACTTCACCCCCAGATACGCCAGAAATGCGGCACCTGTGTAGCGAATAAGGTCAAATAACAGCGGCGAGGTGCTCAGCAACAACGACAAACCAAGCGCGGTCAGCAGCGCATAAATACCGACCCCAACGCCATGGCCCAAGGCGGTGGCTACCCCGTAGCCTTTGCCCCCTTGTACCGTATTACGGATCACCAGTGCCAGGCTGGGACCAGGGCTGACGGCTCCCATAAAGGCGATGGTAACCAGCGCCAGATAACTGCTTAAATCCACGACATTTCCTGTTGTTTAGTGTTCGACTGCGGCAGCATAAGTGAGGACAACGGCATTGACTAGTCGTCGTCCACTACCGAATTTTTACCGGAGTGCTGGATCCTGTCGATCACGATAACAGCAGCCAGAAGCTGTGCAGTCCACTCGGGTGCGTAGATATCGACGCCATAGGTATCAGACCAGCTGAACCAGGCTTTAGATACTGCCGCCAGTAAGCGATTGTGTTGGCGAATTTCATACTCGTGTTGCCACAAATTACCGCTGATTTCCAGCTCTCCCGCCGGGCCTGTAATGGTAAAACGACTGGTCCAGAATGGCCAGAATCGTTTACGGATCAGCCACTCGCTGCCGTCGGCGCACAGCAGGCGGCAGGCCGGTAACAAGGTGAGGTACTTGCGTTTAATTTTCACCAGTTCGCGGCCTGAGGCGTCGGCTAAGGTCTGACTGCTGGAAATGCTGAACAACTTACCCTTGGCGCTATAGGCGGTGTTGCCATGCTCATCTTCAATACTAAAGCTGTCGGTCAGGCTGAAAATTTTTTGCTTAATTTTGTATTTCATCGGACTGTTGCTCCGTTAAAAAGCCCCGGTTAACCGGGGCTTGAGGGTTAGGGCTGGCTGCACTGTGGAGATTTTGACCTCAACAGGTTGAGCGCCTTAGTGCAGATGGCGGTGACCATGCTGTGCTTTGCCGCCGCTTTGGCCTGCAGGCTCAGTGTAATCGCGGATTTTCACTTCGGTTTTGGCAAAAGGTTCAACACCAATCTGACGGTACAGACGGGTCGGGCTGATGGCTTTATTCTGGGTGATCACCAGCGCCAGCTGACGGATATCGCCAATGTTTTTGGTCGGGTCGCCGTCCACCAGCAGTAAATCGGCGTCATAGCCCGCTTTGATTTGGCCTTTGTTCTGCTCGACCCGGCTGAAACGGGCACCATTTAAGGTGGCGACTTGCAGTGCTTCAGACGGGGTCAGGCCCGCCTTGACCAGCAGCTCAAGTTCACCCTGTAAGGTAAAACCAGCCAGCTCGTCGGTGCCGGCGACCACCGGAATGCCTGCCCTGTACATCATGCCGGTAAATTCCACCATCTTGGCATACGACCTGGCATAACGTTCTGCTGTGGCTTCATCCGGAATATCCAGCTCAGCACGGGCATAAGCACGCTGAATATCTGGTGGCAGGTGTTTGACAATGGCGCGCCATGGCTCGCCGACCGTACCGTCGACTTTCTTCAGAAAATCAAAAGTGGCCAGTGTAGGGTCCACGCTTACCTTATGCTCTTTCAGCAGTTTGATAAAATCCTGCACTTTTTCACTGTTCAGGTCCAAATCAGCCACCTGTTTGGCGGGCAGATAGAAACGGTCCAATGTACGGGTGTCGGTGTCAGGTTTCACCAGGAAATTCAGCATCAGCTGGTTGATATGCTGGATTTCGTCAAAACCGGCATGAATGGCGTCTTCGGCTTTCAGGAAAGCTGGCACATGACCACTGACGCGCAGGCCTCGGCTGTGGGCATAAGCGACTGTGGCTTTGAGAATGTCTTTCGGGAAGGAGTTGTAAATCTTCAGCTGTGGGTAGCCGTGCGCTGCGTACCAGTCAATGGCGGCTTTGGCTTCATCCAGCGTGCTGATGACAAAGCCGTTGCGGGCAGAAAACGCGCTTTCACCTTCTAAAAAGCCGGTTGGTACTATGGTTGGCGCCAGCAACTGGTCATGGGCAATTTCGTCCATCATCTGCTGCAAGGTCGCATTGTCATTGCCCATATCACGTAAGGTCGTGACACCAGCAGCCAGATGCAGAATGCCTTCCCAGCGGGAAATATGACCATGCATGTCGAAAAGGCCTGGCAACACAATGCGGTTGGCGGCGTCGATGTCGTGCTGAACCAGGCTATGCAGGCTACCGGCCGGTACTATGGTAGTGATTTTGCCGCGCAGCAGGAAAATGTCGCTTGGCTCACTGACTTTCATCGTCACCGAGTCAAAAATGCGGGCATTACGCACTACGGTCAGGCCATGTAATTCTTTTGGCAGTTCGGTGGCTACTTTTTCCAGCAGCTGAGTTTCCGCTTTTTGCTGAATGGCCATCATGGCTTCTGCATTGCCTTGCCAGCCGTCTTCAATCAGCGTCAGGTAACCCGGTGCCAAATAGGCAAACAAGCGGGCGTTGTCACCTTTGGTCGCCCAGACAAAACTGGGTTCAAAGCCAACACCGGTTTGCACCAGTAACTGAACCTGTTGTTTCTCGCCGCCTTTATCGACAATAAGTTCACTGACCACTTCCTGCTTCAGCGTGCCGCTGGGTAACAGCGGCAGACTGTTGGTTTTATTTTTTGCCATGGCACTAATAGCCAGTGATGCCAGGAAAGGCGAACCATCGACCGGCAGGTACATGGCTTTACCATCGGTATTGGCCTGATGCTGCTCTTTGCCTGTACTCCAGCTGGCCTGGGTGCCGTCGAGCTTAAATTGTTCATTGATCACCGAACCAAAGGTGGTATTGCCTTTGGCCTGGTAATCACTGATTAAACCTGCGGCATTGAGTTTAATCACTTCGTCCAGCTCTGGACCGCGGCCGTTGTCTTTGAAGATGTAACGCACCTTGATATCACCATTGTCACCAATAGTGACCAGTTGCTCGCCGGCTTTATTGCCTTTATCCACCAGGATTTGGTAGTTCAGTTGTTCGGCGGCAAAAGTGGAAGTGGCGCAGGCCAGCATAGTGAGCAGGCTGAGGGTTTTGAATTTCATGGAATTCCCTGTTTTTATTGGTTTGACCCAGCATAAAACAAAAGTGCAGCCAGGGGTAGGCGAGGGGGAAATAAGTTCTGAGCTGGAATTTTGTCGGGTAGTCTGGCAATTTGTTTTCAATTTGGGGGTTTTGTACGGTATTGTTATATCTTTGTAAATAAGGAGTTGTTTGATGAAATATGGATATGTGTTGATGTTCGCTTTGGCGTTGGCTGGCTGTGGCGGTGGTTCTGGCGACGGTACCGAGGACGTGCCAGCGCCGTTATCAGTGGCTTATACCGGGGTGTGGGGTATCGACGGACTGGCAGTAGTCATGGTTTCCCAAAGCAGTATCAGCACTTATGTGTTTGATGACAGCAAGGGTTGTTACGAAGCGGACTTTTTTAATGTGGTGGCCAGCACGGCCAATTCGGTAACCAGTAAAGACGTGACCACAGGCGAGCAAAGTACAACGTCGTTCAGCCTGGCTGGCGCGGCGCTGAAACTCAAAGAAGGCAAAGACGAGCTAGAACTGCCTGCGCTGCAAAGCTTTTGGCCGACACCGGGCTGCGCCAATCCGCAAAATCTGAGCACTGTGAAAGCGGAGCTGGAATTGGCTTATTTACCTCCTTCAGTCACTATCAACAGAACTGCTTCGCAACTCAACCAAATTGAATACGACTACGCGATTTCGTTCGACCTGAATAAAAATGGCAAAACCGATGAGGGCGATATTAATTTCCAGATCCTGCATTTCAAAAATACACGGTTCTTCCCTGACAATTATTCCTTGCCTCTGGTCGATTTAGGGGCGCAGATTTGGACCCATTACCCTGAAAATGGCACTGGGCGACTCTTGTCCACATCCAGCACCTCGCCAACCATGGCTTTGGGTCTGCAGCAACAGGGCAACACCTTGACCTTTGTTGCGCAAGTCCCACAACATGCGGCGCTGATGAGGTTATCCGAGGACACGCCAGTAAGAGCTCAGGCTTTTATCCGATACTCGCAGCCGGAAACTGCTGTTCTGCCAGGTTATGCCGATGGCCCCTGGAAGTGGAGCGACGCAGAACATGTTGATGTGCTGCCTGAGTCGGGAACTTTGATACCGAACACCTTTGTCGACCAACGGATGACGGACCCGGCTGGCGATTTACTCAAAGGTCAGGCCCAGTGGGCGGATATTAAATCGCTGAAGCTGACTTACAACTAACTGGTGGTAAAGGCTGCCCGGGCGGGCGTTAGCACGCCTGAGCTGTCTTATTCGAAGAGGATGCTGACCAGCTGCTCTTTCCCATCAGGATTTGCGACTAGTAGCTGAAGTGTTTCACCAGTGGCTTTTTTCATCAGGGTACGGGCTTTATTGGCCGGACAGCCAGGGATTTTGCAGTCATCAATAGCAAGGATAGTCTGGCCTGCTACCAATCCGGCTTTTTCGGCCAAAGAGCCGGGATGCACCTGTTTAATTTTAAATTCTTGTACTTCTGGGCTGAACATACCGCTGACGCTGACATCTCCCACCAGGCCTAAACCTGCAGCCATCGTCTGAGAGGACCAACAACACACTACTATCAGTGCTGTGACTAGCGGCTTTTTCATAAAATTCCTTATCCGCGGTGTTATGGGAAATAATGATTTTTAACTTTTTTGTAACGGGGCAGCGTAGCTGTCTTAACCTGAGTTTGGCAAGTAAGATCTGAGACTTATTGCAACACCGTACTCCAGCCATATTTTTGCAAAATGGCTTTATGGGCAGTGGAGCCATAAACTTTGGCCCAACTTTGCCGCAGGTGATCACGTTGTTGCTGGCTCAGCGCTTTGCGGCTGGCGGCAAAATACACCGGGTTGCGGTTGACCAGCAATTGCTCGACATAGTCTGCCGCCTGTTCTGGATGGCTGCTGGCCCATCGCTCGTATTGGGCTTTTTCACCAATGATGCCAAGTACTCGTTGATGTTGCAGAAACGCCAGTTGATGGCTGATGGTTTGCGCCGGTTGCAGTTTACGTTCAAAGGCGGGGTTACGCCTTAACTGCTGATACTCTTCGCCATAAAAACCATCACGCAATACGGCGATTTTTCCAGGCAGCTGCAACAGGTCATCCAGCTTCAACACTTGCTGTTGATAGTCCCGTCGCAGTACCAGCACCATTTCTTCCATATAGTGGCTGCCAATAAAGTCGGCATAACGCTCACGTTCCGCTGTTTTGGACAAGGTCATCACTAAATCGAGCTCCCCGTCCTGCAACATCACTAAACCGCGGGCCCAGGGCACTTTAATCAGTTGAATGCTGCAGTCCGCACTTTGCGCCAATAGCTGAAGCAATTCTTGCTGCAGCGCACGCCAGCGGCTGGGCTCAGTCGAGGTACTTTGATGCGGTTGTTCTGTAACCGGAACTGTTAAATGACAAGGAAGGGAAGAGGCAAATGCCGGGCTGCACAACACCGTCAAAAGACATACGAATAAAACAACACCAGTGTTCATACTGCTCCTTAACAGGCAAGGAACTTGGCAGGTCTGTTCAGCATAGTTGCATTCTTAGTGCGGGCTGGTTTTTGATAATAAATTCAGCACCAGGACACCACTAATAATCAGTGCCATACCGACCAGACCCCAATGGTCAATTTTTTGGCCGTGCCACAGCCAGGCGACCAGAGACACTAACACTATGCCTAGCCCAGACCATACAGCGTAAGCAATGCCAACAGGAATACTCTTCAGTGTCAGCGATAGAAAGTAAAAAGCGGCGGCATAACCTGTAACCACCAGCAGAGAGGGGAGAAGTTTGCTAAAGCCTTCGCTGGATTTCAGACTTGAGGTGGCAATCACCTCACAGACAATGGCAATGCCTAAAAATAACCAGTTTTTCATCTGTTGCTCCGCGGCAAAACTAAAACCACAGGCTAACTCAGATGCGCAGAAAAATGCAGTCTTGTAGTTTTTTGCCGCTTGTGTGCACAACACTCAGGTGCGGAACAAACAAAAAGGCAGCCAATCCAGGCTGCCTTGTGTTGTAAGGGCACAGAAGCTTAGCGGTAATAGGCTTCAACAGTGCCTTTAATGCTGATTAGCAGCGCATTACCACGGCGGTCCACGGCTTTACCTGCCGGCACTTTTACCCAGCCTTCGCTGATGCAGTACTCTTCCACGTCAAAGCGCTCTTTGCCGTTTAAGCGAATGCCAATGTCATGGGCAAAGACTTCGGCATTGTAATGTGGGCTGCGTGGGTGGACAGAAAGACGGTCCGGTAAATCCGGGCGGGCGACGGTATCGTTCATGGCGTTGGCCTGTCAGTTAAAAAAGTGTGCCATTGTAGGCAATTGCCTTAGGGCTGCTCAAGGGTGAACTAACAAAAAGCTGTAGACCCCAGTGCTGGTCGGCTCACCCGGCAGGTAAACACATAGTCATCGACAGGTTGTGTAATTGTTGCGTAATCTGGAGGCTTAAACAACATAGTGTTGCTTCACGCCTTTTGGCTTTGACTGCACAGTACTGATAACAACAGGAGTATGACCCCGATGACGGAACCACAACAGGCTGCGCCAGACTCGCCACAACCTATATTACAGGGCTCAGTGTCTGCTGAGTGCGATGCGCCAACACAGGCTCAACATATGGATCAACAGCGACCGAATGAAACCTTAGCGACGGAGCTGCATTTCGAACTGTTAAAACAATATGCCTGGTTATCGTCGGCGATTTGTGGTGGTCTGGTACTGCTGATCCAAACCAAACTGATTGAAGCGGGCAAAGATGTCTATATTGCTTTGGCGATTTTTGGCTTGTCGGTGCTGAGTTCTATTTTGGGTCAGGACTACATGGTGGATTCTCTACTCAAAGGCAAAAACGTGTTTCAAGTGGCGAAACAGTTGGCCCGTATCCGGTTTTTCTCGGTGTTTGCTATTGGTATAGGATCGGGTTATCTGGTGGCTGGGTTATTTCTATTTACTTAAGTGGCAGCCGCTCGGTATAAAGCGGCTGCCACAGGTTGTGGCCAAGGCCGCTATTTATGCCGCTGTTTTAATACCTGCACCACATCGTCCAGCGCCATATCCTGGCTGCGTAATAACACCAGCAGGTGGTACAACAAATCGGCTGCTTCGTTTTTCAACTCTTCTTTATCGCCAACTGTGGCAGCCAATGCGGTTTCCACGCCTTCTTCCCCCACTTTTTGCGCAATGCGTTTGACACCTTTGGCAAATAAACTGGCGGTGTAGCTGGTGCTGGGGTCAGCGCCGTAGCGGCTGTGGATCACTTGTTCCAGATCGTCAATAAAACTCAGGCTGGGACTATTGGCGTCGGTGTCAAACCAGCAGGTTTCGCTGCCAGTGTGGCAGGTAGGGCCTTGTGGCAGCGCCAAAGCCAGAATGCTGTCGCGGTCACAATCGGCGGTCATGTTGTACAGCTTCAGCGTATGGCCTGAGCTTTCGCCTTTGGTCCAAAGCCGGTTTTTGCTGCGACTGAAAAAGGTGACAGCACCAGTTTGCAGGCTATGTTCCAGCGCTTCACGGTTGGCGTAACCCTGCATCAGCACTTTGCCGGAACGGGCGTGCTGGACTATGACTGGCAGCAAGCCTTGGACTGGCAGCAAACCATCGCCTTTGGAAAAATCCAGTTGGTCTAAATTTTCAAGAGTCAGTTTCATGGCCGGATCTCCAACTGCTGTGCCAGCAAATACTGCTTTAAATCAGGTATGGCAATTACGCCTTTGTGAAACACCGACGCGGCCAAGGCACCGTCAACATCGGCTTGTTTGAATACGTCAGCAAAATGCGCCTTAGCACCGGCACCGCCACTGGCAATCAGCGGCACCGAGCAACTCGCCCGCACGGCTTTGAGCTGAGCAATATCATACCCCTGGCGCACGCCGTCCTGGTTCATGCAGTTGAGTACAATTTCACCTGCCCCCAGTTGCTGCACCTGTTTCACCCAGTCCAGCGTTAACCAGCTGGTTTTTTGGGTGCGGTGTTCATCGCCGGTAAACTGATACACCTGATACTGGCCCGTTGCTTTGTCAAAGAAGCTGTCGATACCGACCACCACACATTGCTGGCCGAAGTTGTGTTCCAGCTCGCTAATCAGCTCAGGCCGTGCCAGCGCTGGGCTGTTCACCGAAATTTTGTCGGCGCCCATTTCTAAAATCAGCCCTGCGTCGGCCACAGATTTAATACCACCTGCGACACAAAATGGAATATCAATGACTTCAGCAATGCGGCGCACCCAGCTTTTATCCACCACACGGCCATCGCTGGAGGCGGTAATGTCGTAAAACACCAGCTCGTCGGCGCCTTGTTCGGCGTAAGCCTGCGCCAGCGGCACTATTTCGCCGATAATTTCGTGGTTACGAAATTGCACGCCTTTCACCACTTTGCCATCCCGCACATCCAGACAGGGAATTAAGCGTCTTGCCAGCATTGAATTGCCTCCTGCACGGTAAATTTACCTTCGAGTAAAGCGCGGCCTAAAATCACACCACCAACCCCTGTTGGTTTTAATGCGCTGATATCTGACAAGGCGCCGACACCGCCAGAGGCCTGCCAGACAATTTGCGGATAACGGGCCGCCACTTCATGGTACAAGGCCTGATTTGGGCCTTGCAGAGTACCGTCTTTGCTGATGTCGGTGCAGAGCACATGGCGGGCACCAGAGCTTAAGTAGCCATCCAGTAATTGCTCCAGCCTGAGTTCACTTTGTTCAATCCAGCCATGGCTTGGCAGGGTTTTGGCGCCATCAGCACGAATGACGACATCAAGCGCCAACACGATACGTTCACCACCGTATTGGCGTAACCAGTCACTGACCAGTTCAGGCTGGCGAATCGCAACACTGCCAACTACTACGCGTGAAGCACCAGCTTCGAGCAGTTGCTCCACATCGGCTTCGGTGCGCACACCACCACCGACCTGAACTGGCAGCGGTGCGTTTTGCATCAGTTGTTTGAGTAGTGGCAATTGGCGCTCAGCAGCGTTTTTTGCGCCGGTTAAATCCACCAGATGCAGCAGGCCTGCGCCTGCTTCGGCGTATAAATCCCGCAGCTGCAGCGGGCTTTGCGTATATTCTGTCGTCTGGTCGTAACTGCCCTGATAAAGCCGCACCGTTTTACCGTTAATCAAATCAATTGCAGGAATAATCACAAGCTTTCCTCAATCAGCCTTCAGGCTTAAAAAGTTCTGTAACAGCAGCGCGCCCACTTTGCCGGAGCGCTCCGGGTGAAACTGAGCACCAAATTTATTGCCCTGACCAATCACTGCCGCAAAGCGCTGGCCATAGTCGCAACTGGCGAGCGTAATGGCCGATGGCGCCACCGCAAAGCTATGCACAAAGTAGACATAATCCTGTGCGCCAATACCGGCGAGCAACGGGTGCTGTTGTCCGGCGTCGGTGGTCGTCAACGTATTCCAGCCCATATGCGGTAAGCGCAGCTTGCCGACCTGCATGCGTTTGACTTCGCCGGGTAAAATACCTAAACAGGCGACATCACCTTCTTCGCTGTGGTCGGTCAAAAGCTGCATACCTAAGCAAATGCCAAGCAATGGCTGTGGCGCGGCTTTTAAAGTGTCGATTAAATCACGCTGCTGTAAATTGCTCATGGCCTGACGGGCGGCGCCAACACCAGGCAACAGCAGTTTGGCGGCGTTTTTAATCTCGCCAAGGTCGCGGCTGACTTTGGCCTCCACCCCCAGGCGTTTAAAGGCGCAGTACACAGAGCTGATATTGGCGCAGCCGGTATCAACAATCACCAGGCTCATCAGAGCACTCCTTTACTGCTTGGCAATGCATCGCCGCTGACTTTAATGGCCTGGCCCAAGGCGCGGCCAAACGCTTTAAACAAGCCTTCCACCATATGGTGTTTGTTGCCTGGGCTGACGGACAAGTGCAGCGTCATCAGCATGGCGTCGCTAAGGCTTCTGAAAAAGTGCTGCACCATTTCCAGATTCAGGGTGCCGACCTGACCCTGACCAAGCTCAGCGTCAAATTTCAACAGCGGCCGGCCGGATAAATCCAGCACACATTCGGCGCGGCATTCATCCATCGGCAGCACAAAACCAAAACGTTGAATGCCTTTTTTATTGCCAAGTGCTTGTTTCAGCGCCTGCCCCAGCGCCAGTGCTGCGTCTTCCACACTGTGGTGGTCATCAATATGTAAATCGCCTTCGACGGTCAGCTTTAATAAGAAGCCGCCGTGGGTGGCTATTTGGTCCAACATATGGTCAAAAAAGCCAACGCCGGTGCTGATTTGGTTGGCGCCGCTTTGGTCTAAATCCACCGTCACCTGAATATTGGTTTCGCGGGTCACCCGGCTGACACTGGCGGTGCGGCCTTTGCTTAGCAGCGCCTGAGTAATGGCTTTCCAGCCCAAAGTGCTCCGGTCGTAACGGAAACTGCGCAGGCCCATATTCTCGGCCAGCTGCACGTCGGTTTGGCGGTCACCAATCACAAAAGAATTGGTAAAGTCGATTTTGCCTTGCTGCAGGTAGTCCTTCACCAGCCCGAGTTTGGGTTTGCGGCAGCTGCAGTTGTCTCGCTCAAAGTGCGGGCAAATCAGCACGTCGTCAAATCGAATGCCTTGCGAGGTCAGCAGCTGCATCATTTTGTCATGTGGTGCGTCAAAGGTGTCGCGAGGAAAGCTGTCGGTGCCCAGGCCGTCCTGATTGGTGACCATCACCAGCCGGTAACCGGCACTTTGTAACTTCAGCAGGCTTGGCACTAAATCTGGCTCGTAAGTCAGTTTTTCCAGGCTATCCAGTTGTTTGTCGACAGGTGGCTCTTCCACCATGGTGCCGTCGCGGTCGATAAATAAAATAGGCAAAGCGGTCATTGCAAACCTCAGCTCATCAATTCTTTTGGAAAATCATAATCATCATCAAAACGACAGCTCTGCCATTACGGCTTTTAGCTGTTGCATCTCGGCCGGGCTGCCAATCGACACCCGCACCACCTGGCCCAGGCCAATTTGGCTGGACTGGTTGCGAATTAAAATGCCTTTGTCGGCAATGGCGCTTACCACAGCGGCGGCGTCAGGCACGCTCAGCAGCACATAGTTGGCAGCCGTGCTGTACACCCGGCTGACATAGGGCAAGTCGGCGGCAAAACGGCTGAAATGGTCGCGTTCGCGCAAAATGGTCTGCACTCTGCTGCGCATCTGCTGCTGGCCTTCTTTGGACAGTGCCTGCACCGCAATGTCTGCTACAGGCGCCGGCACCGGGTAGGGCGCAATCATTTGTTTCAGTGCGGCAATCACAGGCGGCTGCGCCAGGGTAAAGCCACAGCGCAGGCCAGCCAGCGCAAAGGCTTTGGACAAGGTACGCAGCACCACCAAATGCGGGTAGTCGGCCAGTAAATTCACCACAGTCGCTTCTGGAGCAAACTCAATATAGGCTTCATCCAGCACCACCAGTGCTTTGCCGGCGAAAAACTCCAGTACCTCAATTATTTGCTGACGTGGAATTAAGTCTCCCGTCGGGTTGTTCGGGCTGCAGATAAACACCAGCTTGGTGTCTGGCGCCGCAAAGAGCGCTGGCAGGTCCAGCGTCAGCTCCTTGGTCAGCGGCACTGTATTGACCTCAACGTCCTGGCTAAAGGCGCTGATTTTGTACATGCCATAGGTCGGTGGGCAAATGCTGATGCGGTCTTTACCCGGCTCACAGAAGCTTTTGATTAAGAGTTCAATGCCTTCGTCGGCGCCGCGGCTGGTCAGCACCTGATCAGGGCTGACACCAGCGTAGCTGGCATAGGCCTGGATCAAGGCTGGTGGCTGGCAATCCGGGTATCTGTTGTAGTCGCCACTTAACTGATACTGGGTAGCCAGCGAATTTTCATTGGCGTTGAGCCAGACCGACCCACCACTCATGCTAAGCCGGGCCGAGGCGTACGGCACCAGGTTTTTGACTTTATCGCGGGCTAATTCACTGATCTTCATGCCGAAACATCCTCTTGGCTGGCCTGGCTTTTTAATACATCTAAGCGAAACAACACGGCATTAGCGTGGGCGTCTAAGCCTTCGGCTTTGGCCAGTTTGACAATGGTTGGCCCCAGCGCGCGCATGCCGGCTGCTGTCAGTTTTTGCACTGTGTAACGGCGGTAAAAATCGGCCAGGCTTAAACTGCTGTGGTTGCGGCTATAGCCGTAAGTCGGCAACACATGGTTCGTACCACTGGCGTAATCACCGGCTGACTCCGGCGTAAAAGGCCCGACAAAAATGCTGGCGGCATTGGTAAGGCTGCCAAGCAGTTGCTCGTCGTCACGGGTCTGAATAATCAGGTGCTCTGGCGCATATAAATTGCTGACCAGCGCTGCGCTGGCCAAATCTTTGGTTAAAATCAGCCGACTGTTGGCCAGTGCCTTTTCGGCAATAGCGCCGCGGGGTAATAAGGCGGTTTGGCGTTCCAGTTCCACCACCACCGCATCGAGCAAGGCTTCAGAGGGGCTGACCAGCACCACTTGCGAATCCGGGCCGTGCTCGGCTTGCGACAATAAATCGGCGGCAACAAACACCGGGTTGGCGCTGTCATCGGCTATCACCAGCACCTCAGAGGGGCCCGCTGGCATATCAATGGCCGCGCCGCGGGCATCCTGACTGACTTGCTGTTTGGCTTCGGTAACATAGCGGTTGCCGGGGCCAAATATTTTATCGACAGGCACAATAGTGTCAGTGCCATAGGCTAAAGCGGCAATGGCCTGAGCGCCGCCTAAGGTGTAAATTTCGCTGATGCCGCAGAGTGAGGCTGCATAGACAATTTCGGCGGCAATGTCACCAGCCTGAGGCTGACCCGGCGGCGTCACCAGCACCACACGCGGGCAGCCCGCTAACTGAGCCGGAATACCCAGCATTAATACAGTTGAAGGCAGTGGCGCACTGCCGCCTGGCACATACAAACCCACGCTGGTGATGGCCTGGTATTTCAGCTGGCAGGTCACGCCGGGTTGGGTGTCCAGTTCAATGTCTTGCGGAACTTGCGCGGCGTGAAAACGACGGATATTGCCATAAGCCGTTTCAATGGCTTGTTTCAGCTCATCCGATAAACCGCTGATTAACTGCTGCTGGCGCTCGGCGGATAAACGCAGCGGGTTGTCAGCAACCCGGTCGAACTCTGCGCTGAAACGGCGTAGCGCCACATCGCCTTCGGTTTTCACTGCCTGAATAATACTGCGCACTGCATCGGTCAATTGCTGCGATTGCTGTTGCAGCGGACGGGCCAGCAGCTGTTGCTGTGCCGCTTGCTGCGCAGGCCAAGCTTGGATTTGCATGCTGGTTTACTCCATCATCTTTTCAATCGGCAGCACCAGAATCGAGCTAGCGCCCAGCGCTTTGAGCTTTTCCATGGTTTCCCAGAACAGGGTTTCGCTGCTGACCACGTGGATGGCAACCATGGCGTCATTGCCAGCCAGCGGCAATAAGGTCGGGTTCTCAGCGCCAGGTAATAACGCAATCACCTGTTCCAGCTGAGCCCGTGGGGCGTGCAGCATAATGTATTTGCTTTCATTGGCTTGCATCACGCCTGCGATACGTGGCATCAGTTTGTTGATCATGTTCAGCTTGTTGCTTTCTGCCAGATCGCGGCGCTGAATAAGCACAGCTTTGGAGCGGTAAATTACCTCTACTTCTTTCAGGCCATTGGCTTCGAGCGTGGCACCGGTGGAAACTAAATCACAGATGGCACTGGCGAGACCTGCACGAGGTGCCACTTCCACTGAACCTTTTAACGTCACCACCCGGGCATTGACGCCATTTTGTTTCAGGTAGCGGTTGAGCAGGCGAGGGTAGGTGGTCGCAATGGTGCGACCTTCCAAATCTTTCACCGACTGGTAGTTTTCTTCTTGTGGTACTGCAATAGATAAACGGCAGCCGCCAAAGTCTAAGCGGGTTAACACCTGATAATTATAAGGTTCGTTGTCGATCTGGCGCTGCAGCGACAGCTCTTCCAGCACGTTTTCGCCGACAATGCCAAGGTCACAGACACCATCCATCACCAGGCCCGGAATATCGTCGTCGCGCACCCGCAGCAGGTCGATCTCCATATTCTCGACATGGGCAATCAGGCGCTGCTCACGTAAGTTGATTTTCAAACCACAACTGGTCAGCAGTGCTTGTGAATCCTGCGATAAGCGACCGGATTTCTGCATCGCAATACGTAATCTTTTGCCGTCTACTGTCATATGCTGTCTCGTCTATTTTTTAAAGCGTTAAAAACAAAAACCCCGGGGTTCTGGCCCCGGGGTTTTTGTTTGCATCTGTTGCAGAGTTCCCATCGGAGGCCGTGTACAAACTAGCCTCCATGGTCAACAAGGACTAGCTAGTCGGACAAATGATGGTGATGATGGTGCCAGCTGTTGAACAATTTCATGAGTATCTCCTGCTTAGGTTGTATACAAGCTAGCGGATTTGCGCAGTACAGGCAAGCAGAAAATTCAATGATTTTTCCAATCCAATTGGTTTGGAGATTTGTTTAATGCTTTGAATTTATTGTGTTTGATGATGATTTGTGAATTTGTTCTATAAGCGACGGTCAAAATAAACAAGAGAGTCAGGCTTTTGATTTGGTTAATATGTAAGCAGGTTGTATAGATAAAGTTGTGGCGGTTCCGGCCGATAACAATACAAAGGAGGCTTTGATGGACATCTTATTTCCTTATTTGCAGCGACCGCCGGGCACACCAACCGCATCAGCTGGGCCTATGATCACGCCGGTGTTTAAAGACGCCCGGATCAGCGCTTATGACAGAAACGAAAAACGTTTTTTAATACTGCTCAAAGAACAGCAGAAGCAGCAAAAAGGCCGGAATGGCCAGGGACAAGCCGCTTCGGCAGCCGCAGCAGTTACCCCTCAGATCACACCGGAAGCCGATCAGCACGCTGATGCCGATGGTCACTTAGATATTTTTGTCTGACAAAGGCATAATAGCGGCTGTTTTTCTCAGCAGGTTAGTGGATTTGCAGCATTTCAGTTTTCCAGCCCGGCAAGGTCAGCGCTGATGTTCCGTCAACGAGTGGAATCGGCTTTTGCCGAACAAGGCGCCTTGTCGCAGGCGATTGCCGGTTTTCGCGCCCGCGACCCACAAAAACAAATGGCGCTGGCGGTCACATCGGCCATAGAGCAAGGCTCCGCCCTGGTGGTCGAAGCTGGTACGGGCACAGGCAAAACCTTCGCGTATTTAGTACCGGCTTTGTTGTCGGGCAAAAAGGTGATCCTGTCGACCGGGACCAAAAACCTGCAGGAGCAGCTGTTTTTCCGTGATTTGCCGACTGTGCTCAAAGCGCTGAAATTACCGGTCGAGACCAGTCTGCTCAAAGGCCGCTCCAACTACCTCTGCCTGTTCCGGCTGCAGCAGCATTATGGCCATGCGCCCAGCATGGAACCTGCGCTGCTGAATGATTTGGCACTGATCAAAAAGTGGTCGGTGGAAACACAAAGTGGTGACGTCGGAGAGCTGACTTACATTGCTGAAGACTCAAAAGCCCTGCCTTTAGTCACCAGTACCACAGACAACTGCTTGGGCAAAGACTGCCCCAGCTTTGAAGATTGCCACCTGCTTAAGGCGCGCAAAAAAGCCCAACAAGCTGATTTAGTTGTAGTGAATCACCATTTGTTTTTTGCCGACATGGCACTGAAAGACACTGGCTTTGGCGAACTGTTACCGCAAATGGATGTGGTGATTTTTGATGAAGCCCATCAAATTCCTGATATTGCGTCCGAGTATTTTGGCGAATCCTTGTCGACCCGAACTTTGTTAGAACTGTGCAAAGAGCTGGACCTGGTCTGCAAAACCGAACTGCGCGACCACCCGCAGCTCAGCAAAACCGCCGATAAGCTGGCGATGCTGACCCGCGATTTACGGCTGTTATGGCCGGAGGACCCGCAGCGCGGCAACTGGCGGGACGCGTATCAGCGGCCGGAAATTCAGCTGGCACTGACCCGGGTGTTCGACGCTATGGGCATGTTGTATCAGGTTCTCAAAGGCAGTCTTGGCCGCAATGAGGTGGTGGACCATGTATTTGAGCGGCTGACTCAGGCGAAAAACCAGCTGGAGAAATTGCAGGACGTGCAAAAAACCGGCGTCAGCTTTTGGTATGAAACCAGCCGTCAACATTTAGGCCTGCATTTAACGCCGCTTAGCATTGCCGATAAATTCAGTGAGCTGGTGTTCGGTCAGAAAAGGGCTTGGGTATTCACTTCGGCCACCTTGTCGGTGGACAACGGCTTTGACCATTATGCCGCGCAAATGGGGCTGCAAAATGCTGCGACCTTGCTGCTCGACAGTCCATTTGATTACCAGCAACAGGCCATGTTGCTGGTGCCACGTTATTTACCTGAACCGAGCGACCCACGTTTTGCTCAGGCGCTGCTGAAAGTGGCGGTACCTCTGATTGAAGCCAATCGGGGCCGCTGCTTTTTCCTGTTTACCAGTCACCGCATGTTGCAGTGGATGGCGAATGAATTGCCACAGCATTTAAGCTTGCCTGTACTGGTGCAGGGCAGTACCAGCAAACGCTTGTTGCTGGAGCAGTTTGTTGAAACCCGACATGCCGTATTGCTCGGCACCGGCAGTTTCTGGGAAGGGGTGGATGTGCGGGGGGACACCTTAAGTTGTGTCATTATCGACAAACTGCCTTTTGCGTCACCGGACGACCCTTTATTGCAGGCGCGACATGAAGATTGCCAGCTCAAAGGGCAAGACCCTTTTGCGTTGGTGCAGTTACCTCAGGCCGTTATTACCTTAAAACAAGGGGTAGGCCGGCTGATTCGGGATGTGTCCGACCAGGGCGTGCTGGTGATTGGTGATAACCGGCTGGTCACTAAGCCTTATGGTGCCGTATTTTTGAAAAGTTTACCGCCAATGCGGCGTAGCCGGGACCTGCACTCTGCGGTAGAATTTCTGCAGCAATTACAAGATTAAGTACGAGATTAAGGAGTGCTGGTGAAATTACTGGCCCTGGATACATCCACTGAAGCTTGCTCGGTGGCGTTACAACTGAATGATCAACTGCTGACACTGGACGAAGTCTGTCCGCAACAACACAGCAAACGGGTGTTGCCTATGGTGCAGCAATTGCTGAGCCAGGCTGGCCTGACCTTGCAGCAACTGGACGGTTTAGTCTTTGGCAAAGGTCCGGGCAGCTTTACTGGTGTGCGTATTGGTGTTGGTGTGGCACAAGGTCTGGCCTTTGGCGCCGATCTTCCGGTTTATGGTGTGTCGACACTGGCGGCCATGGCACAGGCGGCGCATCGTGTGCATCAGGCCCATCAGGTGGTAGCTGCTATTGATGCGCGTATGAGTGAAGTCTATATCGCCAGTTTTTCGCTGGATGATTTTGGCCTGATGCAGCCACTTAGCGAAGAAATTGCCTGTAAACCTGCGTCGCTGCCGGCTCCGAAGCTCAAGGGCCCTATTTGTGCGGTCGGCACTGGCTGGCAGACCTATTTGCAAGCGCTGACAGACTGGCATAAAACTGGCAATTCCGGAGAAGAGGATTTCGCACAGGTGCTGCACAGCCCAACAATTCTGTACCCTTCAGCACAGGATATGTTGCCGCATGCGGCAATGGCTTGCCGTTTGGGGCAATTTTTTGCCGCTGAACAGGCCGAGCCAAGTTATGTTCGTGACGAGGTCACCTGGCAAAAGCTGCCGGGCCGGTAAAAAATAAACTGACTTAAACAGGCGGAACGAATTTCATGAGTGTGACTGTCAGTCGTGACATTCCACAAAGCCAGAATGTGGCACAGGTTTTTCAGGGGCTGGCGTCTTTGCCGGTGCCTGCCAAGCCTGTGGCGGAAAAACCTGCCCAGCCAGAAGGCAGTGGCGTTAAAGCCAGTGCTCAGGTGATCAGTCTGCTGGATGAACAGCAGGAGCAACGCCGCACCAGTTACGACCAGCCTAATAACAAAAACCGTCAGGCACTGCAGGCTTATCAAAGCCTGGCGAATCAGGAAAAACGCGAACAAATCCAGCAGCTATTCAGTGTGGATTTGTTCGCTTAGAGTCTCTTTTCCCGTCACTTACTTCTGAATAAACTCAATCAGCTTGGCAGCGATATCGGTATTGTCCTGGAAACCAGCAAAGGCCGCTTTGTCAGCGCCATAAGCGAGCACAGGCACGTCAATGGCGGTATGGGCTCCACTGGTCCATCCGGTTAACGAATGATGATCAATGCGCTGTTTGACTGCTTTGGCAAGCGTTTTCTGGCCTTCGGCACGGGCGTTGACCAGCAGTTGTTGTTCTTCAGCAGACAGCGGCAAAGAGGTAAAGCTCAACCAGGCCTGATACAAGGTGGCTGCATCTTTCAGTGGCAGCAGTTGGTCTGCAATATAGTCACCGCTGTTTTTCACTTTTTTAATCACATCCCGTTTCCAGGCGTACTGGCCGTTTGCACCCAAAGATAAACCACCGGTTTCATGGTCGGCGGTGATCACCAGCAGGGTATCCGGGTGACTGTCGACATAGGCCTTCGCCACTTTAATGGACTCAGCGAAATCGCGCATTTCTGCCATGGCGCAGGCAACGTCGTTGGCGTGACCACACCAGTCAATCTGACTGCCTTCAATCATCACCACAAAGCCTTTTTCACTGCCGCTCATCAGCTGCAGCGCTTTTTCGGTCATTTGTTTGAGCGGTGCAGGTTCTGGGTTATCAATGGTGCTGACAAAGCCTTCTGGTGCCAGTAACGCCATGGCAGGTAATTTATTCAACTGACGCAGGCCGTCCCAGTTGTCGGCGTATTGGTAGCCTTCGCTTTTAAACTGCTCGACCAGGTTGCGGTCTTTACGGATAAAGTACTGAGTGCCGCCACCGAGCATCAGATCGGCGACTGGCTTGCCATGGACTCTGTTATCAAAGAAATCATCGGCAATAGCGTCGTAGTTACGGCGCGCCGGGTCGTGTGCAATAAAGCTGGCTGGAGTGGCGTGGTTAATCTGGGCGGTGGCGACCACCCCTGTGGTTTTGCCTTTGGCTTTGGCAATTTCCAGCATGGTGGTCAGGTTATGGTGTTGATGATCCACCGAAATGGCGCCGTTATAGGTTTTATGGGTGGTGGCCAGCGCTGTGGCGGCTGCAGCTGAGTCCGTCACGACCGTATCGTCATCAGGATAGGTGGTGGCAACGCCAACCCAAAGCTCATCAAATATGGTGCGCTCCACGGTTTTGGTGGCCGGGTCGTCCATATAATACCGGTAGGCAGCCAGATAAGCCGGGCCCATGCCGTCGCCAATCATATAGATAATATTTTTTGGTGCCGCCAGTGCAGGGGCTGCAGCCAGGGCAGCGCAGACCATTAACGCAGTTTTTTTTAACATCGTTTGACCTTTTTCAACAAATTGCCCGTTTACAGGCAGGTAGACTCAGCAAGGGTTCATCTTAAGGTACTAGGCTGGGATGACAAAATGATAAACACGCCCAGTGGGTAGTTGGCTCAGACGAAAGCCTGGTTGTCGCGAAAGTGCAGCCGGTGCTTGCGCCGGATGCGGCCTTCGCATAGAGTAAAACGGAACTAACTCGCCTGCTGGATATCTAAGCTGTATCACGCCAAGAGGTAAAAATTATCATGATAAAACAATCTGTTGCCATTCTGTTCGGATTGGTGGTGTTGGCGGGTTGTGCCAGTTACCCAGAGCAGGTCCGTATTGCAGACAACGTGGCGCTGGTGAATTACGACACAGCGGTGCAAGCCGGAACTGATTTTGGCACTGCACGCTGGAGTGGAGTGATTGCTGCAGTCAGCAATCAGAAAGATAAAACCCGGCTGGAAGTGGTGTATTTCCCATCCGGTTCTAATGGTCGTCCTGCTGTATCCGATCAGAGCCACGGCCGTTTTGTGGCGTACATCAAAGGATTCCTGGATCCGATGGTGTACCAACAAGGCAAATCTGTGACTGTGTTGGGTGAACTGGGCCGCAAAGAGCAAGGCAAAGTGGATCAATACGAGTATGTTTATCCGGTCATTAACGACGCAAAAGTCTATGTCTGGCCTAAATTGCAGGACACCCGGGTCGAGTATGTGGATCCATGGCCTTATTACCGTCCTTATCCGTACTGGAGTGGGTTTTACGGTCCAGGCATCCGAGTGAAAACCATTACAAAACAAACTACAACCACACAAGGTCCGGTTCATGTCGATAACAACAAGACTAAAGTACAGCCTTAGCTTTGTATGCCTCTTTCATTTTGCAGCGTCTGCGGCAACCCCGCAGGCTGCTGACTTACAACATTGGGTCGATCAGCCCATCCGCAGTGCCGAAGACAAGGCTCGCGATCCATACCGGCACCCGGTAGAAACCTTAAGTTTCTTCGGCTTAAAACCCGACATGCAGGTGTTGGAAATTTGGCCGGCCCGCGGCTGGTACACCGAAATTCTGGCGCCTTATCTGAAAGACAAAGGCAAACTGACGGTGGCAACCTTTCGCAGCGATGACGGTAGCATGACGGATGACAGGAAGATTTTCTGGAGCCGCATTACCGAAAAGCTGAACCAGCACCTGACACAAAACGCATCCTATTTTGGCCCGGTGCAGCAACTGGAGTTTGACCCTCCGGCTTATATGTATATGGGGCCGGTGAACCAGTACGATATGGTGCTGTCGTTCCGCAATAGCCATATCTGGAATGAACAGGGCTACCTGCTGGACGTGTTTCGCGCAGTCTACGACGTGCTAAAACCCGGTGGGGTCTTTGGTTTGGTGGACCACAGGGCCAGTAAAGTGTCTGAAATTTCCAGCTCAGCGGTTGAAGGCTATCTGGATGAATCCTATGTGATTCACGTGGCTGGTCTTGCGGGCTTTCAATTGGTGGCGCAATCCGAAATTAATGCCAACCCGAACGACACTAAAGATTATCCAAAAGGCGTGTATGCTTTGCCTCCGACACTGGCCATGGGCTTGGCTGATCGCAGCAAATATCTGGCGATCGGGGAAAGCGACAGGATGACGCTGAAATTTGTTAAACCAACACTGCAATAATCCAGCCTTAGAGCGCCAGCTAAGTTTCACCTTAGCTGGTAATTTAACGTTGGCGGCCTGGCAATCTGGTCAGGCAGAGCAGCCTGATGCACTTTGTCTGCATGGCTGGTTAGACAACGCCAACAGCTTTGCGCCTTTGGCGCAGCAGCTCCTTACGTATTCACTATTGGCGCTGGATTTGCCCGGCCATGGCTGGTCGTCGCACCGAAGCCCGGATGCCAGCTATCATTTTCTCGACTATGTGCACGATATCGCCAGTTTATTGCGTCAGCAATCATGGGGTCCGATCAGTCTGATTGGCCACTCGATGGGCGGTATGATTGCCTCTGTACTGGCAGCTGTGCACCCGGAGCTGGTGAAGCAGCTGATCCTGATTGACTCTTTTGGTCTGGTACTGGGCGATGCCAGGGCGGTGGTGCAGCAATTACGCAGTGCCAGTCAGAGTCGCTGGCAAAGTGAACGCAAACAAAAGCCGCTGTACCCTGATCTTGCCGCGGCGGCACAGGCGCGATTGCAGCAAGGCGATTTGGATGTTGCCAGTGCCTTGCTGCTGGCCGAGCGGGGCACTGAGCCAGTGGAGAATGGCTGCAGCTGGCGCGCTGATTTACGGCTGCGTGAGTCGTCCATGTACCGGCTGATGCCCGAACAGGCCGAGCAACTGCTGCGTGCTATTGCATGCCCAGTACATGTGTTGATGGCCGAGCAGGGCTTACCGATGATGCAAGATGCTCAGCAGCGTTTTGCCGGATGTTACGCCAAACTTAATCTGCTGACGGTGCCAGGCGGACATCATTGTCATATGACTCAATCGGTTGCTGTTGCTAAGCAAATAGAGCAGCTTTTGCTGGTCAGCTGAAATTTCCTGCTGTTATAGTGATTATAAAAATGGATGATTCAGCGAACAATTGTACAAATAAAGCAATTATGGGATGATGCCGGATTAGAGTAAAAACTCGACCTTTGCTTTGTGGGCCACGTTAACTGGGCATATCAAGGCAAAACGCTCACTAAAATAATTATAAAACTGCCAATACCACGAGGAGAGGACAGTGGACAGACTCTGGTTACAAAGTTATCCGGCTGGCGTGCCAGCTGAGATCAATGCCGATCATTATCCGTCATTGTTAGAGGTTTTTTCCGAAAGCATCGAAGCGTACGCTGACAAAACAGCGTACATCAATATGGGCAAAAGCATCACCTACCGTCAACTGGACGAGCTGAGCCTGAAATTTGCTTCTTATCTGCAGCATCAGCTGAAACTGCAAAAAGGCGACGCTGTAGCGGTGATGATGCCGAACTTGCTGCAATACCCTGTCTGTATTCTCGGCATCCTGCGCGCTGGCTGTGTGGTGGTGAACGTTAACCCGTTGTACACCCCTCGTGAGTTGGAACATCAGCTGAACGATTCGAAAACCAAAGCCATTGTGATTGTCGAAAACTTTGCCCACACGCTGGCTGACGTGCAAGACAAAGTAGGCGTTGAACATGTGATACTGACCCAAATGGGTGACATGCTTGGCCTGCTCAAAGGCAGCATCGTCAATCTGGTGGTTAAGCATGTCAAAAAGCTGATCCCGGCTCATAACCTGAAACACAGCACCACTTACAAAACCGTGATTGGCCAGGGCGATGTCAGCCGTTATCAGAAACCTGCAGTGGTGGGTGACGATTTAGCGTTCCTGCAATACACAGGTGGTACCACTGGTGTATCCAAAGGCGCGATGCTGACGCACCGCAATATGATCGCCAACCTGGAGCAGGCGGCCGGTTGTCTGGACCCGCTGCTGAGCAAAGGCAAAGAGCTGATTGTGACTGCGTTACCGCTGTACCATATCTTCGCCTTAACGGCCAATTTCCTGGTGTTTATGAAGTACGGCGGCACCAACCTGCTTATCACGAACCCACGTGACATGCCCAACTTTGTCAAAGAACTGGCCAAGTACCCATTTACTGCCCTGACCGGTGTAAACACCTTATTTAACGGCCTGTTAAATACCCCTGGTTTTGCCCAGCTGGATTTCAGCAGGTTGAAACTGGCATTGGGTGGTGGTATGGCGGTGCAACGCCCAGTGGCTGAGCGCTGGCAGAAAGTGACGCATACCCGTCTGGTGGAAGGTTATGGTCTGACTGAATGTGCACCTCTGGTCACGGTCAGCCCATACAACCTGCCAGCCTACAATGGCAGCATTGGTTTACCTGCACCTTCTACCGATATCAAACTGGTAAACGATCAGGGCGAAGAAGTGGCCGCTGGCGAAGCCGGTGAAATGTGGGTGAAAGGCCCACAGGTGATGAAAGGTTACTTTAACAGACCAGAAGAAACCACCAAGGTACTGAATGATGAAGGCTGGCTGGCCACAGGCGATATCGCCAAAGTGGATGACGACGGCTTCTTCTACATCGTGGACCGCAAAAAAGACATGATTTTGGTGTCTGGTTTTAACGTCTACCCGAATGAAATTGAAGAAGTGGTGGCCATGCACGAGAAAGTGCTGGAAGTTGCTGCCATTGGTGTGCCCAACGAAGCCACAGGTGAAGCGGTGAAAATTTTCGTAGTGAAAAAAGACCAAAGCCTGACCGATGCTGAGCTGATTAAGCACTGTAAGGAACGTTTAACGGGCTATAAGGTACCGAAGCTGGTAGAATTCCGCACAGAATTGCCAAAAACCAATGTAGGAAAAATCCTGCGACGTGAGCTGAAAGGCTAACTCAGAACAACAAAACCGGCGAATTCGCCGGTTTGTTTTTTCAGGGGCACGGTGCGCCGGACACAGGACCAAGCATGAGCGACCAGTTAATCAGCAGCCAAACCGAACTCGATCAATTTTGTGCAGAAGCCAGCAAGGCGGCCAGTCTGGCGCTGGACACAGAGTTTATCCGGCAAAGTACCCTTTACCCTAAGCTGGGGTTAATTCAGCTGTTTGATGGCAGTCGTCTGGCGCTGATTGACCCCTTGGCTGATTTAGACTGGACCAGCCTTCGCGCCTTACTGGCCAATCCCAATGTGGTGAAAGTGATCCATTCCTGCACTGAAGATCTGGAAGCGCTGGCCACCAAACAACTACTGGATATCACTCCACTGTTTGACACCCAACTGGCCGCCGAACTGCTGGGTTGGGGCAGTAGCCTGGGCTACGCCAAGCTGGTGCACAAGGTAACCGGTAAAGAGCTGGATAAAAGTGAATCGCGTACCGACTGGCTGGCGCGGCCGCTCAGCCCGTTGCAGTTGCGTTATGCCGCGCACGATGTGGAATATTTACTGCCGGTGTACCAGCAATTGCTGACTGAGCTTGAGCAGAAGAATCAACTCGAACTGTTGCTGGCGGAAGGTCGTCATTTAATCGCGCGTCGCCATGTCTCCTGGCCGGATGCTTTTAAGCATCTGGAAGTGAAAAACAGCTTTTTACTGAACCCGCGCGAACTGGCTGTTTTACGTGAGCTGGTGGTCTGGCGCCAGCAATACGCTATGCAAAAAGACATGGCGCTGGGGCTGATATTTAAAGACTTCCATTTACTGGATATTGCCAAACGCCGCCCAGGCAGCATCGAATCGATGCTGAATATTCCGGAGATCCCACAACGTGAAGTACGCCGTCACGGCAAAACCGTGCTGGCGCTGATTGAAAAAGCCAAAGCCTTACCGGCCGAGCAGTGTCCTCATACCTTCTATCATCGCGATGTATTTGCAGGTCAGAAGGAAGAGCAGCAAAAGCTGGTGGACTGCATTAAGCTGGCGGCAAAAAACGCCGATATTCCGGCGGAGCTGCTGGCGGTGCGCAAACAGGTCAACGAGCTCTTTAACTGGATCTGGCGTATCAGTGATGCTGAGCGTTCAGAAGTGCCGGTGCCTGAGTTATTACGTAACTGGCGGGCGCCATTGATCAAACCTTATCTGCCTGTGATTGCACATATTCAGTGGCCCTGAATGGCCGTAGCTGCAGCAATAAAAAAAGGCCCCGCAGGGCCTTTTTCTTTGTAAAGACAGCCTTAGCTGCCTTTTTTCTCTTCCGGGAAGGTCACGTTCAATTCCAGCACAGAAAGTTCATCTGAGCTTTTCTCCAGTGACACAGACACCTGGTCGTCGGCAATGTCGACGTACTTACGGATCACTTCCAGAATATCGCGCTCCAGTTGCGGCAGATAATCCGGGCTGGTGCGACGACGGCGCTCATGGGCCACAATAATTTGTAACCGCTCCTTGGCAGTCGAGGCAGTGTTCTTTTTCGACGAGCGAAAATAGTCCAATAACGACATTGGTTAGCCTCCAAACAGACGTTTCAGTAAACCTTTTTTCTCCACATTCAGGAAACGGAAAGGCACATCTTCACCCAGTAAGCGGGCAACTGTGTCCAGATAGGCCTGGCCTGCGTCACTTTCTTCATCCAGAATGACCGGAGTACCTGAGTTCGATGCATTCAGCACCGCCTGAGATTCAGGGATCACACCCAGCAGTTTAATCGCCAGAATTTCACCGACATCTTCCACGCTCAGCATTTCGCCTTTTTCTACCCGCTCCGGGTTGTAGCGGGTCAGCAGCAGGTGTTCTTTGATGCCTGACTGGCCTTGCTCGGCGCGGCGTGATTTGCTGCTCAGCATACCGAGGATACGGTCTGAGTCGCGTACGGATGACACTTCAGGGTTCGTCACCACCACAGCTTCATCGGCAAAATACAGCGCCATCATGGCACCGGATTCAATACCTGCAGGTGAATCACAAATAATGTAATCGAAGTCTTTGCTCAGGTCGTTGAGCACCCGTTCAACGCCTTCTTTGCTCAATGCATCTTTATCGCGAGTTTGCGACGCAGGCAAAATAAATAAGGTGTCGATGCGTTTATCTTTAATAAGTGCCTGAGTTAAGTTGGCTTCGTTATTGATCACATTGACAAAGTCATACACCACGCGACGCTCACAACCCATAATCAGGTCGAGGTTCCGCAGGCCAATATCAAAATCGATGATCACGGTTTTAAAACCGCGCATCGCAATACCTGTACCAATGGCAGCACTGGAAGTAGTTTTACCAACACCGCCTTTTCCTGACGTTACAACAATGATTTTTGCCATCGCAAAATATCCTTAAAGCAAATCTGCTAAAACCAATTTATCGTCCTGCAAACTGATGCAGGCCGATTTCTCCCAGTATTCACCCTGCAGACTGTCACTGAGCCAGTAACTGCCGGCGATCGAAATTAATTCTGCTTCTAACTTGTGGCAGAACACACGTTTACTGCTGTCTCCGGCGGCACCGGCAATGGCCTTACCACGCAAGGCTCCGTACACATGAATATTGCCATCGGCAATAACTTCAGCTCCTGCACCTACAGTACCACGAATTACCAGATCCGCACCTTTGGCGTAAATTTGCTGGCCAGAACGAATGTTCTGTTCAACAATTTTGGTGTCCATCAGCACTGGGGCTGCGGGGGCAGGTGCGGCTTTTTCTTCTTTGTGTTCTTTGGCAGGCGTTTTGTTTTTGCTCAGCTGCAATGACGCGAGGCCAGCAGACTGCGCCGCTTTTTTCAGTTCTGTATTGGCACCACAAACGCCCACCAGCACCAGCTCCAACTCAGCAAACACCTGCTTAATGGCGACGAAATCCGGCACCTCGTTGATGCTTTCAATATTAATAACCACGGGGGCACGGTAAAAAAAAGCCGGAGCCTGGGACAGTTTTTGTTCCAGCTGGGTTTTCAGTGCGCTGGCAGATAAATCCTGGCAATACAACACAGACAGAGGGAATAAACTCCCTTTTAGTTCAAAGGAATGATCTGACATAGATGAAATAGCGCTTATTTTTCTTTGATTTGTTAAGGCAAAATTCTTTGCAGCCCTTGCACGCTCTGATACGCAAGGCTGGTGCTTCATGTTATAGTTTGCGCACCCCCAAGGCAAGTTAGTCAGAGTAGTTTTTGCCCTATGTTATGCGCTATCTATAAAAGCCCGAAAAAAGACCAGACCTTTTTGTATGTTCTGCGCCGTGACGATTTCTCTGCGGTGCCTGAAGCCCTGCTCAACAGCTTTGGCCCACCTCAACTGGTGACCTTGCTGAATCTGGCTGGCCGTGACCAACTGGCCAATGCCGACATTGAAAAAGTACGGCAGTCATTAAATGAACAGGGCTTTTATCTGCAAATGCCACCGCAGCAAGAAGACTGGCTGGCTGAGCATAAGGACTGGTTAAACAAGGAGCAACAATGAAGTTGAATTGGTATCTGCCGGTGCTGTTGTCGGCTGGGTTACTGGCGTGCAGCCAGTCGGTTGCCAACAGCACTGCAGCCTCAAAGACTGCCGCCAACGCTGCTCCGGCAGCTGCAGATCACAAGCCAGGTTTCGAGCAGTATGTGGCTGGTTTAAAAAAGGAAGCCACTGAACGCGGCTACCCGGCCGCGCTGGTCAAGCAGGTGTTTGCTAACCTGCAGCATTATAAATCTGCGGTGGTGGCTGATAAAAAGCAGCCGGAATTTGTGGAAACACTCGACACCTACCTGCCCAAGCGCATCAGCAAACAACGTATTACGCTGGCGAGGAAGTTTTATAAAGAACATCAGACAGAGTTGGCCAGTATTGGCAAAAAATATGGTGTTCAGCCGCGTTTTATTATGGCGCTGTGGGCACTGGAAAGTAGCTTCGGCAAAGTGATGGGCAATTATTCTGTGCCCTCTGCTTTAGCGACGCTGGCTTATGATGGCCGGCGTGAAGCGTTTTTCCGTAAAGAATTTTTCCTGGCACTGGATATTCTGGCAGCTGGCCATGTCTCTCTTCCTGAGATGAAAGGCTCCTGGGCCGGTGCTATGGGGCAAAGCCAGTTTATGCCAAGTGCCTTTATGGCCTATGCGCAAGACGGCGATGGTGATGGTCATATCAATATCTGGCAGAGTCGGATGGATGCCTGGGCTTCGATGGCGAATTACCTGAAAACCGAAGGCTGGGACCAGAGCCTGACCTGGGGCCGGCAAGTGCGTTTGCCAGCAGAGTTTGACCTGGGCCTGGTGATCCCTAAAGGCAGTAAAGACAGAGCGCAGTGGTTGCAGTGGTGGGCGCAGTCTGAGCGTAGTCTGGCCGAGTGGCAGGCTTTGGGTGTACGTACTACCGCAGGCGGTGCTTTGCCAAAACGGGATATCCGCGCCGCCTTAGTGATGCCGGACGATGAACATGGCCGGGTCTATCTTGCCTATAGCAACTACCAGACATTAATGCACTGGAACCGTTCTTATTATTTTGTCACCAGCGTGGGCTATCTGGCTGACCTGATTATCAGTGAGGACTAAGGATGAACTACCAGCATCTGGGCAGTCAGGGACAGCCTTTGGCGCTGCCCATCGGCAAAGTGTTGTGTATTGGTCAGAATTACCTGGACCATATCGCTGAAATGAACAGCAAAACCGCGCCTGAAGCGCTGTTTTTTATTAAACCCTCGACCGCTTTATGCCATTTGCAGCAGCCCTTGCTGCTGCCACAGGGGCAGGGCGAGGTGCACAATGAAACGGAATTGGCGGTGTTGTTGCAAAGCCCGCTCAGCAAAGCGTCAGAACATGAAGCTTTGCAAGCCGTATGGGGCTATGGTCTGGCGCTGGATTTAACGCTGCGCGATGTGCAAAAGCGCTTAAAAGAGCTGGGGCGGCCCTGGGAAATTGCCAAAGGCTTTGACCGGGCTTGTCCGGTGTCGGGTTTTGTGGCGGCTTCAGAAATTAAAGACCCGCAACAGCTGGAGTTTTCGTTGCAGGTCAACGGCCAGCCACGCCAAGCTGGTCATACCGGCATGATGATTCGCTCGGTGGCGCGTATTCTGGCCGAGTTGTCGCAGCATTTTACCCTGCTGCCAGGCGATCTGGTGCTGACCGGCACGCCTGCTGGTGTCGGGCCTTTGTTGCCTGGCGACCACTTAGGTATCGAACTGAATGACTTTTTTACATTGCAGACCAGCGTGTCTGCGTAAGGCCAACTGTGTTAACTGAGAAATTCTGGGAACAAAAATCCCTGGAAGACATGAGCACCCAGGAATGGGAGGCGCTGTGTGATGGCTGTGCCAAATGCTGCCTGAACAAATTTATTGACGATGAAGAGCAGGAAGGCCCGACCGATTACATCGCAGACGAAGAAACGGTGTATTACACCAATATTGCCTGCAAGTACCTGAACAGCCACAAGTGTGAATGCACCGTTTATGACCAGCGTACCGTGCTGGTGCCGGACTGCGTCAAGCTGACTAAAGAGAACCTGAAAGACATTTTCTTTATGCCAACCAGCTGCAGCTACCGCCGTTTATACGAAGGCCGCGGCCTGCCGTCCTGGCACCCGTTACTGAATGGCGGTAAAAAGAGCCTGATGCACAAAAAGCAGATGTCGGTACGTAATAAGACGATTTCTGAAGATGCGGTCGATATGGAAAAGTTTGAAGACTATATCGTCAGTTGGGCACTGAACGATTTGGATTAGCCAAAAAAGGATACATAAAAGTGCAACAAGCGATGCAATGGCTGGCTGAACTGAAAGCGGTGTTTGCGCATTTCAGCCCTGCGGTGGTGCAGATCATTGTCAGCCTGGTGATTATTCTGTTTTATATTGTACTGAGCCGGCGTATTGCGCCTTTCCTGTACAAAACTATTGCGGCCAGTGTGCTGAAAGAAGAAATGAACCGCCGCGCTTTGGTGGTGTTTCATATTCTGTTGTTTCTGCTGCTGGTCGTGGTGCTCAGCGTGGTTTGGGGCATTGATATCAAAGGCCTGCTGGTTCTTGCGTCCTCAATGATCGCGGTGATTGGGGTGGCGTTGTTTGCCGCCTGGTCACTTATCTCTAACATCACAGCGTTTTTCATTATGCTCGGCCAGCGTAATTTCGCGCCTGGCGCTGAAGTGCGTATTATCGACGGCTCCAACTATGTAGAAGGCCGGGTACTGGAAATCAATTTGTTCAGTACTGTGCTGGTGACAAAACACAATGAACAGGTGGTGTACCCGAACAACCTGATCGTGTCACGGCCTGTGGTGGTGCAACAACATTGCAGCCTGCATCCGAAAGCCAAAATGGATGTACGCTGGCGGCGTAAACACACCACTTAGCCTCACACTTTGGGGTCAGGTCTTGTATTTTGCGTTTCAATGCAAAATACAAGACCTGACCCCAAGCTAACAGCGTTCTTCAGTTCTTACGCAAATGCTGGCTGCGCAGCGGTTTGTAGCGGTAGTGATCCACCCACATGGCGGTGGCGCCGCAGACGGCGACCGGCATAATCAGTAAGTTAATCAGTGGTACTAAGCTCAGCACATACACACTCATGCCAAAACCCATACTCAGTTGCCATTGGTCGCGTAACTCTTTACGCATGGTGGCAAAAGGGATTTTGTGGTTATCAAAGGGGTAATCACAGTACTGCACCGCCAGCATCCAGCTGGAGAACAAAAACCACAGTAACTGGCCAATACCAGGCAAGATCCAGAACAACAGCAAAAAGCCAATGGCGCGTGGCAGCAGGTACACAAGCTTTTGCCATTCCCGGCCAAGCAGGCGCGGAATATCTTTGGTAAAAGCCCACAGCCCCTGATCAGGCAATGGCTGACCTGTCAGGTACAGCTCGGTTTTTTCTGCCAGTAAGCCGTTAAATGGAGCGGCAATAAAGTTGGCAATCATGGTAAAGGTCAGCGCCATCGTCATCACAATAGAAAACAATGCCAATGGCCAAATCAGATACTGCAGAAAGCTCAGCCAGTCCGGCAACGTGGCTGCGACCTGATCGACCCAGGCACCCAGCTGACTCATCAGGTAAAAGAATGCGCTGGCAAATAACACCAGATTGATGCTCAGCGGCACCACCACATAACGCTTCAGACCTTTGGTTTTAATTAACGACAAACCGCGCATCAGGTACTGCATGTTCAGAGCTCCGCCTTTGCTAACTGTCTGAAGCATAAAAAATACTGCCAATACAGGCAAATACAAATCGTAACCGCAAGTTTCAGTAATGACACACTAAGGGGGCTTCTGTTACAGTTTCGGCAGAATACCAATCCTGCGCTGTGATCCAGGGACTGATGCGTTTAAAGCAAATAAAACTGGCTGGTTTTAAATCTTTTGTTGACCCGACCGCAGTGGGCTTTCCGGCCCAAATGACTGCCGTGGTGGGGCCAAATGGCTGCGGCAAATCCAACGTGATCGATGCCGTGCGTTGGGTGCTGGGTGAAAGCTCTGCAAAAAACCTGCGCGGCGATGCCATGACCGACGTCATCTTCAACGGCTCGACCCAGCGCAAACCTGTGTCACAAGCCTCAGTCGAACTGGTGTTTGAAAACACCCAAGGCCGCTTGCAGGGCAGCCTGGCCGATCGCAGTGAAATCTCGATTAAACGTCTGGTGACCCGCGACGCCCAGTCCAGCTATTTTCTGAACGGCAGTAAATGCCGGCGGCGTGACATTACCGACATTTTCTTAGGTACAGGCCTTGGACCGCGCAGTTATGCCATCATCGAACAGGGCATGATTTCACGGCTGATTGAATCCAAACCTGCCGAGCTGCGGATTTTTATCGAAGAAGCCGCTGGCATTTCCAAATACAAAGAGCGGCGGCGCGACACCGAAAACCGCATCAAACATACCCGTGAAAACCTCGACCGTCTGAGTGATGTGCGCGAAGAGTTGGGTAAAAACCTCGAAAAGCTCAAACGTCAGGCCTCCGCGGCGGCGCGTTTTAAAGAGCTGAAAACGCAGGAACGCAAACTCAAAGCCGAATTGGCTTGCCTGAAATGGCTACATTTCCACGGCTTGCAGCAGCAGAGCGAACAGGAAATTCTGGCGAAACAAACCGAGATTGAAAAATTCCAGGCCAGCCAGTCCGGTGACGAGCTGCAATTACTGCAACTCAAACAGCGGCAGCAGGCACAGCGTGACAGTCATCAGCAAACGCAGGCCCGTTATTACCAATTGGGCAACCAGATCACCCGGTTGGAGCAAAACTTGTTGCATCAGCGTCAACAACGTCAGCGTTTAAGCGACGAGTTACGTACCTTGCAACTGACGCTGACAGACACCGATGAACACCTGGCGCAGCAGCTGGCCCAGCAACAGGAGTTGCAGGAGCAGTTATTGGGTTATGCGCCGCAGCTGGACATCAGTGAGGTACAGCTGGAACAGCTGACCGAACAACTGGAGCAAGCCAGCGAACTGTTGGCTGAGCAACAGCAGGGCCAGCAGCAACAGCTGCATCAGCGTCTGCAATTGCAGCAGCAGTTACAGCAGAATCAATTCCAGCAGCGTCATCAGCAGGAACAACAGCAATCGGCCAGCAGCAGAGCGGCCGAGCTAGACCAGCAATTGCAGTTGTTGGCACAACAGCAGCAGCCGGCAGAAACGGCCCAGCTGCGCCAAGAGCTGGAATTGCAGCAGGCGGCGTTAACGGAATTCAGTACGCAAATTAACCAGGCTCAGCTGGCTTTCGAGCAGGCTGAATTGCACTGGCAGCAGCAACGCACTAGTCTGCTGCGCTTGGAAACGTCGCAGCAAAACCTGCAACAGCAACATCAGAAGCTGCAACAAAAGTGGCAGCAGCGCCAACAACAAAGCGCAGAATTACTGGCTCAGTTGCAGCCGGACCCAAGCTGGGCGCTGGCTGTTGCCACGGCTCTGTCCGGTTTGCAGCAGGCCGGCTTAAGCGAGCAGCATCAGTCAGAACCAACGCAGGCCTATGTGCTGCGCCAGCCCAAGAACAAAACTCTGGGCACTCTTGCTGCCGTGGTCGATGGTCTGGTGCCGGATTATTTCAATCAGATTCTGTTGCTGCAAAGCCCTGAACAGCTGCAAACACAACTAAGCCAACTGGCGCTGGGGCAGTCGCTGATTTGCCAGGACGGCCGTTGGTTTGGGTCTAATTGGGGTCAATTGGCGCAGGATGAGCAGGACAATAGCCTGGTGCTGCAGCATCAGCTCAGCGTGCTTGAACTGGAATTACAGCAACTGGAACCTGAGTTGCAGCTGCAACACCTCAACTTGCAGCAGGCCGAGCAACAACTGCAACAAGACAAAGGCCGGTTGCAGCAGCTGCAGCAGCAAAAAGACACCCAGCAAGCGGCAGTGCAGCAACTGACCACAGCTTGCCTGCTGGCGGAGCAGCAACAGCGGTTAAGCCAGCAGCAGTTGCAGCAAACCCAGCTGGAGCTGAGCAAAGCGCGGCAGCAGGCCGAACAAAGTGCAGAGCAGCTGGACATGCTGCAGCTGCAACAGGATGAATTACAGCTGCAGCAGGAGCAGTTGGCGGAACAACAGTACCCGCTGGAGCAACAACTGCTGCAAAGCCAGCAGCAGGTACAGCAGCTGCGCCAGCAATACGATCTCTGCAGACAGCAGGTACAGCAACTGAAACTGGAACAGCAGTCGGCGCAAAAACAGCTGGAGTTTCAACAACAAAGTTTGCAGCGGGGCAGAGCACAACAAGAACAGCTGCAGTTACGTGCTCAGGTGGTCGCTGATCAGTTAGAAGAACTGGCAGAACCGGACGCCGATCCACAGGAAGAATTGCAGATCCTGCTGGAACAACGTGCTGAGCAGGAACTTTTAGTGGCTGAACAAAGTCAACAACTGCAACAACTGGACGACCAGCTGCGGCAACTGGAACAAGGCCAACAAGGTCTGAACCATGTGTTAGCGCAAAAACAGCGTGAGCTGACCGACCTGCAACTTGCTGCCGAAGGTTACCGGGTGCGGGCCACCAATATGCTGGAGCAACTGACCGAGTTGCAGGTGAACTTCCGCGAGCTGTCGGAAACCTTACCGGCTGAAGCTGACGAGGTGCAATGGCAGCAGCAACTGGAAAAAACACAGGATAGTATCAGCCGGTTAGGGCCTATTAACCTGGCAGCTATCGAAGAATTTGAACAGCAGGATGAGCGGAAAAAGTATCTGGATACCCAGCATCAGGATTTAACCGACGCACTGGATACATTGGAAACCGCCATCCGTAAAATCGACCGGGAAACCCGGCAAAAATTTAAGGAGACCTTCGAACAGGTGAATGAAGGACTGCAGAATCTGTTTCCAAAAGTTTTTGGTGGCGGTAGTGCCTACCTTGATTTAACTGAAGAAGATCTGTTAGAAACTGGAGTTACCATCATGGCAAGGCCGCCGGGGAAAAAAAACAGTACAATTCACTTGTTATCGGGTGGTGAAAAAGCGCTGACAGCTTTATCATTGGTGTTTTCAATTTTCCGGTTAAATCCGGCACCTTTTTGTATGTTGGATGAGGTCGATGCGCCGCTGGACGACGCGAATACCGGCAGATTCTGTAATCTGGTCCGGGAAATGTCTGAGACAGTGCAATTTATTTATATCAGCCATAACAAAATTGCGATGGAAATGGCAGCACAGCTGATGGGGGTAACCATGCAGGAACCCGGAGTCTCTCGTGTTGTGGCAGTGGATGTGGAAGATGCCGTGAAAATGGCACAAGCCTGAGAACTAAAAGGTAAAAGAGATGGCTGAAGAATTACGTTATGTATTAATTATTCTGGGTGTAGCCGGTATTACGGCTCTGGCGTTACACGGTTGGTGGACGGTCCGGAAAAACAATCAGGACAAACTGAATTACGAACCTGAAACCGCGGAAGAGAAGGCCGACGGCTTTGACGAGTTTGGTGTGGGTAAAAAGCGCGTGTTGGCTCCGGGTGAAAAGCCACAACCCAAACCGGCGCCGACTGTACCGCCAAAAAGCAATAAATTACGTGAGCCAGTGAAAGTGCGGCGCGAGCCTGAAGTGTCGGAGCCGTCACTGGACTTGAGCGGTTTTTCTGCCACAGACGAGCTGGATTTTGCTGCAGAAGAGCAGGCCAGTTACGATGCAGTGGAAGATGAAGCGCCACAGGCGCCAGCCAATGAAGTGCTGATCCTGTATGTGTTGCTGCCCGAAGGCGAAGAAATCAACGGTTCCTTATTACTGCCAAGCCTGCTGACCTTGGGCTTCAAATACGGCGAAATGAATATTTTCCACCGCTTCCAGGACAATGCCGGTTCTGGTGAGGTGCTGTTCTCGCTGGCCAATATGTTTAACCCAGGCACCTTTGACCTGGAAGACATGGACAAGATGAATACCCGTGGTTTAAGCCTGTTTATGACGTTGCCAGGGCCTGGCGAAGCGCTGCAGAACTTTAACCTGATGCACAGCGCGGCGAAAAAGCTGGCCGATGAATTCGGTGGCCAGGTGCTGGACGGCCAACGTTCAGTGCTGACGGTGCAAACCGTGCGCCACTATGTGGAGAAAATCCGTGAGTTTCAGCGTAAGCAGCTGATCCACGGTTAACAGCGATTAGAACATTGAACTGCACAGGCCCCGTCATGGGGCCTGTTTGTTTATCTGGCCTCCAGGCCTTTGACCAACAAAGAGTTAACTATGACTTTAACTTCTGCCGCCCGGGCGCAGCAGTTACGTGAGCTGCTGGCCCACCATAACTATCAGTATTATGTGCTGGATAACCCTTCAATCCCTGACGCCGACTACGATGCGCTGTTTCGTGAGTTACAACTGCTGGAGCAACAGGATCCGGCGTTAATCACTGCCGACTCGCCAACACAGCGGGTGGGGGCGGCCCCTTTAAGTAAATTCGGCCAGGTAACGCATCAGATCCCGATGCTGTCGTTAGACAATGCATTTGACGCCGATGATTTCAGTGCATTTTACAAACGTATGGCGGATCGCATCGATTTCACTGGCGACTTCAGCTTTTCGGCGGAGCCGAAACTGGACGGCTTGGCAGTCAGTATCCGTTATGAAGATGGCCAGCTGGTGCAGGCGGCGACCCGCGGTGATGGTTTCACTGGCGAAGACATTACCGCCAACATTAAAACCATCCGCGCCATTCCTTTGAAGCTGATTGGGGATGTGCCGGCGGTACTGGAAGTGCGTGGTGAGGTCTTTATGCCACTGGCCGGTTTTGAGGCAATGAACGCCAAAGCACGACAAAGTGGCGACAAAGTGTTTGCCAACCCACGCAATGCGGCGGCAGGCAGCCTGCGTCAACTCGACCCGAAAGTCACAGCAACCCGGCCATTGATGTTTTATGCCTATGCCATTGGAGCGCTGGACGACCCGGCCAGTTTACTGAATAACCACAGCCATTATGACCGCCTGATGCAGCTAAAAAGCTGGGGCTTGCCGGTGTGCCCGGAAGTGCAGCAGGTGCATGGCCTGGCTGCTGCACTGGCGTATCAGCAGCAGATCCTGGCCAAACGGGCGAAGCTGCCGTATGAAATAGACGGGGTGGTACTGAAAGTCGACAGCCTGGCTCAACAGCAGGCGCTGGGGTTTGTGTCACGGGCACCACGCTGGGCTGTGGCCTTTAAATTCCCGGCGCAGGAGAAAACCACCACCTTGCTGGATGTGGAGTTTCAAGTTGGCCGCACCGGCTCTATTACGCCAGTCGCACGGTTAGAACCTGTGGTGGTGGGCGGTGTGACCGTCAGCAATGCCACCTTGCACAACCAGGATGAAATTAACCGCCTCGGCGTGCTGATTGGTGACAAAGTCATCATCCGCCGCGCTGGCGACGTGATCCCACAAATTGTCGCCGTGGTGCTCGAAGAGCGGCCACAGGATGCCAAAGCTATTCTGTTCCCACAGACCTGCCCGGTGTGCGACTCCGCAGTAGAGCGGGTGGAAGGTGAAGCCGTTGCCCGCTGCACCGGTGGCCTGTTTTGCGCTGCACAGCAAAAAGAAGCATTGAAACATTTTGTTGCCCGCAAAGCGTTGGACGTTGAAGGCTTGGGGGACAAGCTGATTGACCAGTTGGTCGACGAGCAGCTGGTGAAAACCCCAGCCGATATTTTCCGGCTGGAATTCAGTGCCTTGGTCGGGCTGGACCGGATGGGTGAAAAGCTGGCGCTGAAATTATTGGCCGCCATTGAACAGGCCAAACAAACCAGCTTGCCACGTTTTATTTATGCGCTGGGGATCCGTGAAGTGGGTGAGGCGACAGCACTGAACCTGGCGAATCACTTCACCAGGCTGGACGCACTGCAGCAGGCCAGCCTGGAGCAGCTGCTGGCAGTCAACGATGTAGGCGCTGTGGTCGCCGGGCAAATTCAGCGCTTTTTTGCTGAGCCACACAACCAGACCGTGATTGCTGAGCTGATCGAGCTCGGTCTGAGCTGGCCTGCCATTGAACAGAAACAACAAGGTGAGCAGCCCTTGGCTGGGTTCACCCTGGTGCTGACCGGAACCTTGCTGGCGATGGGGCGGGATGAAGCCAAAGACAAACTGCAGCGGCTGGGGGCGAAAGTCTCGGGTTCGGTTTCGGCAAAAACCTATGCGGTGATAGCCGGAGACAATGCGGGTTCTAAACTGGCGAAAGCGACCGAGCTGAATATTCCGGTCTGGACTGAGCAACAAATGCTGGATTTATTTACTGAGCACGGTCTCGCTTAAATGAAGCGGTATTTTGAGCTGGACGACCATGGGCTGGTGCGTATTCCCTGGATGTTTTACGCCCTGCTATTGGTGTTGCTGCGGCCTTATCTGTTGTGGGTCGTGGTGCTGACCATGCGGGAAGGCGGCGACAGCATGCTGAAAATGATCTATCCGCATTCGGAAGACTTTATGCTGGCCTGCCTGATAGCGTTGCCGGCTTTGGTGCTGACTCTGGTGTTGTCGCAACGAAAAGACAAAGGCTGGCGCCGCTGTTTTGTGTTGTGGCGTCATTGCAGATGGCCACTGATTGCGACGGCGTTGCTTGATTTGGGTCACAGCCTGACGCATCTGCCCGCCTTTGTGACTGTGACTGCGCCTTGGTTATTGCTGGCGCCTATTACTTTGGCGATTGGTGCGCTGTGGTTAGTGCGCAGTTACCGGCTGAAGCTGGTGCTCAGTGAATGGCCAGAGCCTGCGGCATCTGGTGTTAAATCGCAATAGGCTCGCGGCCTTGTAATTGCAGCCAACGTTGCTGCTGCTCTTTGGTTAGCTTGGAATTGACCAACAGCAGTTCACACTGCTGCTCAAGCAGCGACGCCTGTTCAGCATCAAGCTGAGCTTTGCCAGAGCGCAGCGCCTGCAACAGATTCAGCGCAATACCTGCGTTGGACGGCATCACCTGAAATGCCTGTACAAAGGCGTCCAGCGCTGTTTGCCAATGACCTTGCTCATACATCTGCACTGCATTGTTATTAAATTCACGTGGGCCCATCGGCAGCGCGGCCCGTTCTTTTTGTTCTTGTTGCAGGTAGCGGATAAACACCGGGTCTACCCCTTGTTCTTGTTGGCTGTCCAATGTGACCTGGCTCAGGACCTGACGGGATGCATTCAGTAAGCCCACTTCATGCAACGCTTTGGCCTTGTCCAGCGCATCTTCCAGCCGGTCTGGCTGTGGCGCTTTTTGCAGCTCCAGCAGCAGTTGTTTCGCCTTGTCGATTTGGTCTTTCAGATAGAGTAAGCGGGCCTGCAATACCAGTTGCTGCTCTTCTTTGGGCTGATCCGGGAAGGCTTTACGCATGGAGTTCAAGGTTTCATTGGCAACCTTGGACAAGCGATAGGTCTGGTCGTCTTCACTGGTGGTCAGCGCATAGTCGATGCAGGATCGCGCCAGGTTCAGATACAAATCAGGTTGTTCAAAAACGGAGTAGCGGGCGAACTTCACCAGATCGCGTGCTGCTTTGTACTGATGTTCGTAATCATGGTTAAGCCTGGATAAATTCAGCAGCTTTTGCTGGCGCAATAAATTGCGTGGCGCCAGCGCAGCGGCTTGTTTTAACTCGGCGTGTGCTTTGTCAAACAAATGCTGTTGCAGGTAGATATTGGACAGTAAATCCAGCGCCAACAGCTTGTAGTCAGATTTTCGCAATAACGGCTGCAGCAGGAATATGGCCTGACTGAATTCACCGCGCTCCATCAGGCAACGTGCCAGGCCAAGCTGCGCCCAGGGCTGTGGGTCCCGGTCCAGAATAGCGTCATAAAATTGCTCGGCTTCCGCCCATCTGTTGCTGTTGATCAGGATCTCACCGCGGGTTTTTCTAAGCAGAGGCGCAAACTTTGGCATGCTGTTTTGTTTCAGCCAATGGTCAATTTGCTGCACTGCACCCACAGTTTTATTTTGATCCAGCAGTTCATACAGAGGTTTGAGCTGCTGTTTGCGCTGCATGGTACGTTCAATACGGGTCTTTAAATCTTTGATGGAAAATGGCTTTACCATAAATTCATCAGGTTGCAGCTCGAGCACACTGTGCACCAGAGAAGGGTCGGTGTCGGCGCTGATAAAGATAAAGCCTGTGCTGTGGCGGTACAGATTACGGACTTTGAGTTCCTGATACAGCTGATAACCGTCTTTGCCATCCAGGTTAAAAGAGCAGATCACCAAGTCAAAAAACTTTTCCTGATACAAAGCCAAAGCCGCACTGGCATTTTCGGCATGGCTGAAACTCAGAAAGCCCAAGGTCTCCAGCGCAAAGCGCAGGTAATTTTGCAAAATGGGTTGCTCATCCACAATCAGAATGCGGATATCGCGGCTCAGCTCGTCAGTCATGCGTTTCTAGAGGATTTATCATTTCTATCAAATATAGATATTAAAGCGCTAATTGATGCAGCAAGGCCAGAGAAATTCGGTGAAATTTGAAAATTTTGCGAATTTAGGAAGTAAGGTTAGTAAATTGTGAAAAAATTGGCGGTGCCTCGAGGGGGCTTATAAAGCTACAGGTCTTCTGCGTAACAATATGGTGGATGGTACTGGGTTCGAACCTGTGACAACCGTTTTGTCATGGAAAGCGGGCGGTGCGTACATCGCACTTGCAAGGCGTCTGGATTTCATTGAAAGAGATTATGGTGGATGGTACTGGGTTCGAACCAGTGACCCCCGCCTTGTAAGGGCGGTGCTCTCCCGGCTGAGCTAACCATCCGGTCTGGGTGTAACTGAAGTTTTATCAAACTAAGTTTGATGGTGGATGGTACTGGGTTTAATCAGTGTCACCCGTGTTGTCACAGAGAGCGGGCGGTGCTTCACCGACCTTACACTATCACAACAAATTATGGTGGATGGTACTGGGTTCGAACCAGTGACCCCCGCCTTGTAAGGGCGGTGCTCTCCCGGCTGAGCTAACCATCCGGTCTGGGTGTTGCAGTAAACGTTGTTTCAAACAGAGTTTGATGGTGGATGGTACTGGGTTCGAACCAGTGACCCCCGCCTTGTAAGGGCGGTGCTCTCCCGGCTGAGCTAACCATCCGGTCTGGGTACTGCAGTGAACGTCGTTTCAAACAGAGTTTGATGGTGGATGGTACTGGGTTCGAACCAGTGACCCCCGCCTTGTAAGGGCGGTGCTCTCCCGGCTGAGCTAACCATCCGGCGTAACGTTCGGCGGTCATTATAGGGGGCGGACTTTTTGTGTCAACACTATTTTCGGTTTGCTTAATCGTATGCTGTAAAAGTAACCGCTTTAACCGCTGCAATGGTGGTATCGGCCGTGCATTCAGCAGTTAACAGCGCTACAATAGCGGCCGATTTTTTGGCCCTGATGGATTTATTATGTCGATTGTTACTCGCTTTGCGCCAAGCCCTACAGGTTATCTGCACGTTGGTGGCGCCAGAACGGCGTTATACAGCTGGTTATATGCCCGCAAAACTGGCGGCAAGTTTATTCTGCGTATTGAAGATACAGATTTAGAGCGTTCCACTCAGGAGTCTGTGGACGCCATTATGGAAGGGATGACCTGGCTGGATCTGGATTACGACGAAGGCCCGTATTTCCAAACCAAGCGGTTTGACCTGTACAAAGAAGTGGTGGCTCAGCTGCTGGCTGAAGGCAAAGCCTACAAATGCTTCTGCACTGTTGAAGAAGTCGACAAGATGCGTGAAGAGCAAATGGCTGCTGGCCTGAAGCCAAAATACAACGGCATGTGGCGCGACCGCACTGATCATCCGGAAAACACTCCTTATGTGATCCGTTTTAAAAACCCGCTGGACGGCGTGGTGGTGATTGACGACTTAATCAAAGGTCGCATCGAAATTGCCAACGCTGAGCTGGACGACTTAATCATCGCCCGCAGTGACGGCACCCCGACGTACAACCTGACTGTGGTGGTGGATGACTGGAAAATGGGCATCACCCATGTCATTCGTGGTGACGACCATGTCAACAACACGCCACGTCAAATGAATATTCTGGCCGCATTAGGCGCTGAAATTCCGAAATATGCTCACGTGCCAATGATTCTGGGCGATGACGGTAAGCGTTTGTCGAAGCGCCATGGCGCTGTTGGCGTGATGCAATACCGTGACAATGGTTTTCTGCCAGAGGCCCTGCTGAACTACCTGGTGCGTTTAGGCTGGTCGCATGGCGATCAGGAAATCTTCAGCAAAGCCGAGCTGGTCGAGCTGTTTGATTTAGCCAACTGTAACCGTGCACCGTCAGCCTTTAACACCGACAAGCTGATTTGGTTAAACCAGCACTATATGAAAACGCTGGAGCCAGCTTATGTGGCTAAACACCTGGAATGGCATGTGGCCGATCAGAAGCTGGATACCAGCAACGGCCCTGCGCTGGCTGAACTGGTCAAAGTGCAGGCTGAGCGGGTGAAAACCTTAAAAGAAATGGTGGAAGTCAGCCGCTATTTCTATGAAGACTTCGCTGAGTTTGACGAAGCCGCCGCGAAAAAACACCTGCGCCCTGTGGCCGCAGAGCCTTTGGCTGCTGTAAAAAGCAAACTGGCGGAGTTAACCGAATGGACTGCCGAAGCTGTGCATGGCGCTATCAATGCGGCGGCCGAAAGCCTGGGTTTAGGCATGGGCAAAGTGGGCATGCCACTGCGTGTTGCTGTCACAGGTGGCGGTAACTCGCCGTCGCTGGACCTGACCCTGACGTTGATTGGCAAAGCGCGTTGCTTAAGCCGCATTGAAATGGCGTTAGGTTATATCCAAAACCGGGCTGCTGACGCGGAGTAATTCGCCGCAGCGTGGCCAGAAAAGCCAGGCACCGCCTGGTTTTTCTTTATCTGAATTCAGAATAGAAAACCAAAAAAAGGATACCGAGTGATGCGTACTGTTGTCGCATGTTTGATGTTGTTATCTGCCAGCAGTCTGGCGCAGCAAGCCCCAGCCAGCGTTGCAAACGCCGAGATAAAACCCTGGGCGGGTGACGTGGAAGTTGGGGTGGCGTTAAGCCGTGGTAACACCGAATCCACCGCAGTGCGCAGTAATGTGGAATTAAATCAGGAACTGGACCGCTTCCGTAATAAGTACTTTATTCAGACGCTATTTCAGCGCAACACCACGGAAGATTCAGTCACAGGTGAAAAAACCGACTACACCACAGGCCAGCGGATTGGTCTGACCGGTCAGAGTAACTACAAATACAGGCAGTCTGACAGCAGCTTGTTCGGCCGGGCACACTACCTGAACGACCGCTTTGGTGCGTTCCGTGAGCAAATGTCATTGGCTGCAGGTTATGCCAACCGTTTGTACTCGGAAGGAGAAAACTACCTGGACTTCGAAACCGGTCCGGGTTTGGCTTATGACAAGCCATCCGAAGGCGAAAGCAACTCAGGTTTAATCTGGTACGCTGCAGCCAACTTTGAATACCATTTCTCGGCAACCAGCAAGTTTAAGCAAACACTGGAATACAACGTGTCACTTGATGGCCACAACACCAGTTATGTCAGCCGCAGTGCTATTACCGCACAAATCAATAACCGGCTGGCGCTGCGTTTAAGTGTGAATGTGAAATACGATTCCGACGTAGCCGCAGACAAGAAAAGCACTGACAGCGAAACCGCCGCCACAGTGGTGTATTCGTTCTAAGGGTATGGGGTCAGGTCTTGAATTTTGCATTGAAATGCAAAATTCAAGACCTGACCCCGAGAGTGCGAGAGTGGGTTAGTGCAGTACGCGGGCGCGTAAGGTGCCTGGAATGGCTTTTAACTCGTTCAGTGCCAGTTCGTGATCTTCTGAGTCGATATCAATCACCACATAACCAATCTCTGCGTTGGTTTGCAGGTACTGACCTGAAATATTGATCCCGTGTTTGGCAAAGGCTTCGTTAATTTTGCCCAAAACGCCAGGCTGGTTTTTATGAATATGCAGCAGGCGTGAGCGGCCTTTGTGCTCAGGCAGCGACACTTCAGGGAAATTCACAGCAGACAAGGTCGACCCATTGTCGCTGTACTTCACCAGTTTACCGGATACTTCAAAACCAATGTTCTCCTGCGCTTCCTGAGTAGAGCCACCAATGTGTGGGGTCAGGATCACGTTGTCGAATTCACGCAGTGGCGAAGTAAATTCTTCGTCATTGCTGGTTGGCTCTTCCGGGAACACGTCAATGGCGGCACCGGCCAGTTTGTTGGCTTTTAATGCTGAAGCCAGAGCGTCGATGTCTACCACTGTGCCGCGTGAAGCATTGATTAAAATCGCGCCTTGCTTCATCAGGTCCAGTTCGGCTTCACCAATCATGTTTTTGGTGGACGTGGTTTCTGGCACGTGTAATGTCACCACATCTGATGTTTTCAGCAGTGAACCCAGGTCCACCTGAGTGGCGTTACCCAAAACCAGTTTGTCTTCGATATCGTAAAACTGCACCCGCATACCAATGTTTTCTGCCATGATCGACAGCTGAGTGCCGATATGGCCATAACCGATAATGCCCAGCGTTTTGCCACGGGCTTCAAACGACTGTGTGGCGGTTTTCTGCCATTCACCACGGTGTGCGGCGGCATTTCGGGCCGGAATACCACGCAGCAGCATAATCAGCTGGCCCAGTACCAGTTCGGCGACAGAGCGGGTGTTGGAGAAAGGCGCGTTAAAGACCGCGATACCGCGTTCCATGGCGGCGTCCAGGTTCACCTGGTTGGTGCCGATACAAAAACAGCCAATGGCGGTCAGTTTCGTTGCAGCTTCCAGCACCTTTTCATTCAACTGGGTGCGGGAACGAATACCAATAAAATGCACGTCGCGGATTTTCTCAATCAGCTCGTCTTCTTCTAAAGAGGTTTTCAGGTATTCGATATTGGTGTAACCCTGCTTTTTAAAGGTTTGCACTGCACTTTGGTGCAGGCCTTCGAGCAGCAGAATTTTGATCTTGTCCTTTGGCAACGAAAACTTAGTCATTGTTACTTCACTCTTGTTAATTGCAAAAATCAGTTCAGCACCAAAGTGCCCTGTGGTGTTCCCACCAGCACCAGGTTGGCTGCGCGGCGGGCAAAAATGCCATTGGTTACCACGCCGACCAGGTTGTTTATTTGTTGTTCTAAAACTTCTGGCTCTGTAATCGACAGGCCATGCACATCGAGAATAATATTGCCGTTGTCGGTGACGACGCCTTCACGCCAGACCGGGTTACCACCCAGTTTCACCAGTTCACGGGCGACATAAGCGCGCGCCATTGGAATCACTTCGACCGGCAATGGGAATTTGCCCAGCACCTCAACCTGTTTGCTCTGGTCGACGATACAGATAAATTTTTCTGCGACGGCCGCGACAATTTTTTCGCGGGTCAGCGCGGCACCACCGCCTTTAATCATATGGTTGCGAGAGTTAATTTCGTCGGCACCGTCGACATAAACGCTAAAGCTTTCAACCTCATTCAGATCCAGTACTTTAATGCCCAGCGCCTGCATTTTTTCAGTGGAGGCGACAGAGGACGACACGGCACCCAGAATTTGGTCTTTAATGGTCGCCAAGGCGTCAATAAAGTGGTTCACGGTGGAGCCTGTGCCCACACCCACAATAGTTTGGCGTGGTACGTAATCTAATGCGGTCCATGCCGCATTTTTTTTCATTTGATCCTGGGTCATCAGCGGGTCCAAAAAGCGTTTAGCCATACAGATGGATATTACCCTGAAAGCAGGGGGCCGAAAAAGGTCTTTACTAAAAAAGAACTGCTTCAGATCTGACCAGCAAGGGGGGCTGGTCGCTAAGGTGTAAACCAGCTGTTGCGGCGGCGTAACCTTACTGGCTGAATTGCCAGATTTTTTCTGGCGTGGCGATATAACTCAGTGGTTGGTCCCAGGCCTCCACAGGTACCTGCGGCACTTGCTGGCATTGATGCGCCAACCCCATCAGCAAAGGCCGGCTGGCGTCTGGCTTTAGCTGAGACAGGGTGCGGTCATAAAAACCACCGCCCATACCCAGCCGGTTACCGAGTGCATCAAAGGCCACTAAGGGGGTCAGTATTAAATCCAGTTGCTGCACAGGCGTCAGCTGGCTGCAATTGAGTTGTGGCTCGCCAATAGCAAATTTATTCAGCCGCAGCGGCGTGTCGGCGCTAAATTGCTGAAACAGCAAATAACCCGGTACCACAGGGTGCAGTACAGGCAAATGCAGGGTTTTCCCGGCGGCCCATAAGGCATGCAGCAAGGGTTGGGTGGAGATTTCACCGTCATTGGTCAGGTAAAGCGCTATCTGCTGGCACTGGGCTAATTGCGGCCAGCTCAGTAATTGTGCCGCCAAGGCACTGGCTGCTTGCAGCTGTTCGGCTGCAGACAAAGCGCGGCGACGCTGACGGGTCAGTGTGCGTAATTCAGCACGGCTGGAAGACATAAGTGGCTTATCACAAAACAGAATGCACAAAGCTTAAAACAACAGAGCAGGAAACAAAAGCAAGTGGGGGGATAGTTCTCCAAGTTGCCGTGTCGAGAGATAGCCCTTGAACCCAAGGTTCAAGGCGGGAGTCCAAAGGTCGCCTCAGGCTTCTCAGTACGGGCTGAGCTTGCACACTAGCAACACAGAAGAGCCCCTGGTTTAAAAGAATATCGGCTCAGGGACGTCATCCCAATCACAAACAACTCAGAGAACGCCTCAAGTATAACACCGGCTCCGGGGCTGTTCAGCCCCGAATTTCATTTTTAGCGTTTAGTTGCGTAATTTTGCCGCAAGTTGGTGTTTTAATTCACAACTTAGTTGGATGACTCAGCAGGCTTAGGTTTCAAATCCACCAGTTCGTTGCATAAATTCAGTGCGATCATCAGCAGCACATCTTCATTCATATGCACGCCGGGCTTGTATTTGGTGTTGGCGACCCGGGTTTCCAGTTCAGTAATGGCGGCTTGCAGGCGCTGCTCTTCACCCACAGGGCAGGCGACTTTCAGCACCCGGCCCAACACGGAAATAGTCAGTTGTTTCGGTTTGTCGGCTTTGCCTTTGATGGCGACAGGTTTTTTCACCACGGCGTCGGCCGGAGGTGGAGGAACGGGACGAAATTTACGAAGTTGCATAGTTACCGCCGGGGCCTGCGAGTTGGGCGCCATCTGTTGGCGGGCTTAACGCTCAGATGATAGGATACACGCCTTGAAAAGTCGCTTTGGCCGAAAAATTATGGATCCGAATGCCTTACGCTCGTACGACTACTGGACCAGCTTGCTGGATCAATCTCACCTGATGGCGTCTGCCGCCGAAGTTCATGGCTTAATTGCTGGCTTGCTGTCTGCCGGTGTCAATGCCGAAGCGACGCAGATCTTACCAGTTCTGGATGACTTCTTAAATGACGGGCAAGCCTTATCTCACGAGGCAAAAACAGAAATTTCTGAATTAATTGCTCAGACGTCTGCATCTTTGGCACAAACCGACTACTCCTTTGCCTTATTGCTGCCGTCTGACGACGATTCGTTACCAGAACGGCTGGAAGCCATGGTCGAATGGGCGCAGTCGTTTTTAGTGGGTTTTGCCATTCAGCAAAACGATTTGTCGCTTTGTTCGGAAGATGTGCGCGATGCCGTTACCCAGCTGACCGAAATAACCCATATCGACCCTTTTGCGCTGGACGACACCAGTAGCGAAGACAATGAAGAATCCTATTACTTAGTGCTTGAGCATATCCGTTTACTGGTGCTGACCTGTTTTAATGAAGTGGGCCAGAAGTTTGCCAAAGCCGAAGTTCAGAACAAGACCCTGCATTAATGAACACAGCTATTTACCAACAACGCCGCGACGCATTGCTGGCGCAAATGCCCGCTAACTCTGTGGCGCTGATCCCGTCGGCACAAGAGTTGACCCGCAGCCGCGACACTGAATTCCCGTTCCGTCAGGACAGTGACCTGAATTACCTGACGGGTTTTCCAGAACCAGAAAGCTTATTGATCTTAAGCAAAGCAGAGCATGGCGAAAGCAGGCATCTTCTGCTGTGTCGCGCTAAAGACGTGCTGGCTGAAGTCTGGCAAGGCCGGCGCTTTGGGCCTGAAGCCGCCAAGAGCCAATTTGGTCTGGACACCGCCTGTATCGACCAGCTCGATACGGTGCTGCTGGACGCGCTGAATAAAAAGCAAACACTGGTGTACGCTGAAGGTACTTATGCCGCTTTTGATGCCAAAGTGGCAGAGACGCTGAAAACCTTAAGGCTCTATCCAAAGCGTGGTTATCAGGCGCCTACAGTGCAGCAGGACTTACGGCCCTTGATCGCCGAGCTGCGCTTATTTAAAGATGCAGCTGAGCAAGAACTGATGCGAAAAGCTGGGTATATCAGTGCGCTGGGCCATAGAAGAGCAATGCAGGCGGCCAAAGCCGGCGTGTTTGAATACCAGCTGGAAGCGCATATTGTGCATGAGTTTGCCATGCACGGTGCCCGTAAAGTCGGCTACAACACCATAGTAGGCGGCGGCGAAAACGGCTGTATTTTGCATTACACCGACAACAACGACGCGTTAAGAGACGGCGATTTAGTGCTGATTGACGCGGGGGCCGAGTATCAGGGCTATACGGGCGACATTACCCGTACTTTCCCGGTCAATGGCAAGTTCAGCGCGGCGCAGGCGGCGCTGTATCAGGTGGTGTTAAACGCCCAGTACGCAGCCTGTGCAGCCGTTAAACCGGGCAACAGCATGAATGACGCCGTCGCTGCAGCGCAGCGCGAGCTGACCAAAGGTTTGCTGGCGCTGGGTATTTTGCAGGGTGAGCTGGAGCAATTAATTCAGGATAACGCCTGTAAGCAGTACTTTATTCATGGCCTTGGCCACTGGCTGGGGCTGGATGTACACGATGTTGGCGCTTACCAAAAAGACGGCAGCGCGCGACCATTTGAGCCTGGCATGGTGCTGACCATTGAACCCGGCCTCTATATTCCAACCGGCTCCGCCTGTGACGCTAAATGGTGGGGCCTGGCGGTACGTATAGAAGACAATTTACTGGTCACCAGGGACGGGCATGACAACCTGACCGAGGCGGTGCCAAAAGAGGTTGCACAGATAGAGGCGCTGATGGCCGCGCAGTAAGCTGGCCCAGGCTACAACCAAGCAAAGCCTAAGACCAGGCAAAGCCTGACACAAGCAAAGCCCAGTACAAGCGAGGACGCGTTGACAGAGCCTTTTGATATTCTGATTTCAGGCGGCGGTATGGCAGGAGCCATGCTGGCACACCAGTTATTGCAGCACGCTGGCCTTAAGGTGGCGTTAATTGAACAGCAGGCTCAGGCCAGCCCGTCCAAAAGCAGTTTCGACAGCCGCAGTATCGCCTTGTCACAAGGCAGCATAGGCCTGTTGAAAAACTGGGGTCTCTGGTCATTGCTGGCGCCTCATGCGAGCCCGATTAAAACCATTGCGGTGTCAGACAAAGGCCACTTCGGTAAAACTTACCTGCAAAGCAGCGACTATCAGCTGGACGCACTAGGTCAGGTGATCGAAGTGGAGCATATAGGCACAGTGCTGCATCAAAAGCTGCAACCTTATGAAGCGCAAGGGCGCTTAGTTTGGTTCCGGCCCGACGCCATCAGTGCCATTACGCCGTCACTGGACTTGCAGCAGGTGCAGCTGAAATCGGGCGTCAGCCTCAGTTGCCGTTTACTGGTGATTGCCGAAGGCGGCGCTTCACCCAGCCGCGAGCTGGCCGGTTTTGCGCTGCAAAGCGATGACTATGGCCAAACGGCGCTGATTGCCAATATTGGCCTGCAAGGGCCACATCAGGGTAAAGCCTTTGAGCGTTTTACCTCCACAGGTCCGCTGGCCTTGTTGCCGCTGACGCAGCAGCGTTATTCGCTGGTCTGGACCTTAGCGCCAGAGCGAGCCGCAGCGCTGATGCAATTGCCCGAAGCGGATTTTCTTGCCGCACTGCAAAGTGAGGCGGGTTACCGGGCCGGGGTGTTCCACAAGGCCGGGCAGCGTGCTTTGTATCCGCTGACTTTGCGCCGGGCCTCGGAAGCTGCCCGGCATCGGGTGGTGCTGCTGGGCAATTCATTACATAACCTGCACCCTATTGCTGGCCAGGGTTTTAATCTGGCGCTGCGCGATATCTACTCATTACTGCTGCTGGTGCAGGCCAGAATAAACCAGGCGACACCGGCTCAGCTGGGTGATTACGCCTTTACCCGCGCTTACCAGCAGCTGCGTGAGCCGGATATGCAGCAACTGATCCTGTACACAGACGCCTTAGTGCGGCTGTTTTCCAATTCGTCACGGCTGATCGCGCTTGGGCGGAATATTGGCCTGAGCGGGCTGAATTATTGCAGTGGCCTGAAATCACAACTGGCGCATTTTGCGATGGGGCTGACGCCGCTTAAGCACATAGAGCAGCGCTTGCAGCAGCTTGGAATGACCGTGCCGAAGCGCCAGACCGAAGGAGTTTAACCATGTTGGATTTGGATATCGCTATTGTTGGTGCGGGCAGCGCAGGTCTCACTCTGGCATTGCTGTTAAGCGAACTGCCGCTGAAAATTGCCGTGCTGGATAAAGGCGATGCGCCGCAGATTGGCGCCGCGCCCAGCCTGCAACGTGTCAGTGCGCTGAACCAGGCATCGCGCCGGGTGCTGCAGCAACTGGGCGCCTGGCAACAGCTTTCCAGCAAAGCCGGTTTTCAAAAAATGGAAGTCTGGGAAGCCGACAGTTTTGCCCGTATTGCCTTTGACGCAGCCGGGCAGCAAGTGGACGCTTTGGGGTACCTGGTGGACAACGAAGAGCTGCGCCAGTGCCTGTTCCAGCAACTGGCCGACAAAGCCAATGTGCGCTGCCTGTTTAATTGCCAGATTGACAGCATTAATGCCGGCGAAGAGCAAACTCTGCTTAGTCTGAGTGGGCAGGGGCCCGTGCTGTGCAAACTGCTGGTGGCGGCTGATGGCGCCAACTCTTTTGTGCGTCAGCAGCTGAAAATGCCAATTGCCTTTTGGGATTACGATCACCAGGCGCTGGTGTGCCAAATTCACAGCACCGAACCGCATGGCCAGTGTGCGCGCCAGGTGTTTTTAAAAGACGGGCCTTTGGCCTTGTTGCCACTGGCCGATTCGCATCTATTGTCCATTGTCTGGAGTGTGCCACCTGAACAGGCAGAGCAGCTATTGGCACTGAGCGAAGCGGAGTTCAACAAAGCACTGACTGTCGCCAGTGGCAATGCGCTTGGCGTATTAAGCCGCGCCAGTGTGCTGAGCGCGCATCCGCTGAAAATGCGTTACGCCAGCGAATGGTTGTTGAATAAGGTGGTGCTGGTTGCCGATGCAGCACACACCATTCACCCGCTGGCGGGGCAGGGCATGAATTTAGGTTTAATGGACGTTGTCGCATTAGCAGAACTAATCTCAGAGCAGGTGCTCGCCCGTAAGCCCTTACAGGAAGAGCGTTTGCTGCGCCGTTTTGAGCGCTGGCGCAAGGCCGAAGCCCAAACCCTGATTGTGGCCATGGAAGCTTTTAAACGTGGCTTTGGTAGCAGCAACCCCGCATTAAAACTGGTGCGGGGCTTAGGTATGCGGCTGGTGGATAAAGCCGGTCCGCTGAAGAAAAGCATTATGGCGGCCGCGCTTGGCAATAGCGGTGACTTGCCTAAACGGGCCCGCCCGGAATTCACGCCTGACTGACAACGCCGCAACAGCCTGCTGACTCTGGACTCCTCCGCATAAATAAATCTAATGAACTAGGGGCTGTTGGCCCCTTGGGCCATCGGTTATAATCAGGCTCATCCTGAATTGTAGCTTTGGTTATATGCACAAAACTGTGACCAACTGATGACTGCAATCTAACTTTTTCAATGGCGTCAGCCTGTGCGAACAACGCAGCGGCTGAAACCTTACCTCTGCCGCGCCGTACGCAGCATACAACAATGGAAAAAGTACCGATGGCCCAACAAACCGTATTATTCGCCAAGCACGTAGAAGCTGGCGCCAAGATGGTGGACTTCCACGGCTGGGATATGCCGTTGAACTATGGTTCACAAATCGAAGAACACCACGCTGTGCGTCAGGACGCCGGTATGTTCGACGTGTCGCACATGACCATCGTTGACTTACGTGGTGCCAACACCCGCGCTTTCTTACGCCACTTACTGGCCAATGACGTAGCCAAGCTGCAAGTGTCAGGCAAAGCCCTGTACAGCGGCATGCTGAACGAAGCAGGCGGCGTGATTGACGATTTAATCGTGTACTTCCTGACTGAAGATTTCTTCCGCTTAGTAGTAAACAGTGCCACCCGCGAAAAAGACTTAGCCTGGATCAACGCCCAAGCCAAAGCCTTTGACGTGACGGTGACTGAGCGCCCTGAGTTCGCCATGATTGCCGTACAAGGCCCGAATGCCAAAGCCAAAGTAGCCACTATTCTGTCAGCTGAGCAGCAAGCGGCTGTGGCTGGCATGAAGCCATTCTTCGGTGTACAGGCTGGTGACTTGTTCGTGGCGACGACTGGCTACACAGGTGAAGACGGTTACGAAATTTCTGTACCTGCAGAGAAAGCCCCACAACTGTGGCAGCAACTGCTGGATGCCGGTGTGAAACCAGCTGGTTTAGGTGCACGTGACACGCTGCGCTTAGAAGCAGGTATGAACCTGTATGGCCAGGATATGGATGAAACTGTCTCGCCACTGGCTGCCAATATGGGCTGGACCATTGCGTGGGAGCCAAGCGACCGCAACTTTATTGGCCGTGCCGTGCTGGAACAGCAAAAAGCGGCTGGTACTGAAAAACTGGTTGGCCTGGTGATGGAAGCCAAAGGCGTTTTGCGCCACGGCCAAAAAGTGGTGACTGCTGCCGGTGAAGGCGTAATTACCTCTGGTACTTTCTCGCCAACTTTAGGTTTTAGTATTGCGATGGCCCGCGTGCCGGCTGCTACTGGCGACACGGCAGAAGTGGATATTCGCGGTAAACTGGTGCCGGTCAAAGTGGTGAAACCAAACTTTGTCCGCATGGGTAAAAAAGTTATTTAATGGTGGGGTAGGCGTTGGCTGAAAAATAATCAGCTACGCCTGCAAAACCCGCCTTGCGGCAACCCCAAGCCTTGGCTATGGTGGTTGCCGAAGCCAGTCAACTGGCCCCAATAAAACACAGCATTAAGGTCTGAGGAACAAAAGATGAGCTCTATTCCAACTAATTTAAAATATGTTTCATCACACGAGTGGGTACGCGACGAAGGTAACGGCGTGTACACCGTTGGTATCACTGAACACGCTCAGGACTTACTGGGTGACATGGTGTTCGTTGAATTACCAGAAGTTGGCGAAACCGTAACTAAAGGTGACGACGTTGCTGTCGCTGAATCTGTAAAAGCAGCTTCAGACATCTATGCGCCACTGTCTGGCGAAATCGTTGAAGCCAACGACGCGCTGAACGACGCACCAGAGCTGGTAAACAGCGCGCCATTCGGCGACGGCTGGATGTTCAAAATCAAAATCTCTGACGAAAGCGAACTGGCTGGCCTGTTAGACGCCGCTGGTTACCAGGCTGTTATCGACGCCGAATAAGTCGTCTTTAAACCCCGTGGCAACACGGGGTTTTTTATTTACCGGCCAAACCGGAACGCCCACTGCGGGCAACCACAGATTTATTAAACGCTTTAGGAACTTCAAGGCATGACCACTTCAGCTGTGAAAACCCTGTCGCAACTTGCGAACCATCAAGAATTTATTCAACGCCATATCGGCCCTGACGCCAACGAAACTGCCGCTATGCTGGCAGAGCTGGGCGTTAGCAGCATGGAAGAGCTGATTGCACAAACAGTGCCTGCTTCTATCCGTCTGACCACGCCGCTGGCGACAGGCGCAGCCACCACTGAAGCGGACGCGCTGGCTTATTTAAAAGCCGCTGCCGACAAAAACAAAATTTTCAAAAGCTACATTGGTATGGGCTACCACCCAACCTTAACGCCAAACGTTATTTTACGTAACGTGCTGGAAAACCCGGGCTGGTACACAGCGTACACGCCATACCAGCCAGAAATTGCGCAGGGCCGTTTAGAAGCGCTGCTGAATTTCCAACAAGTGTCGTTAGATTTAACTGGCATGGACTTAGCGTCTGCCTCGTTGCTGGACGAAGCCACAGCCGCTGCTGAAGCCATGGCACTGGCCAAGCGCGTCACCAAAAACAAATCAAACACTTATTACATTGCTGACGACGTACACCCACAAACCATCGACGTGGTAAAAACCCGCGCCGAAATGTTTGGTTTTGACGTGTTAGTGGGCAAAGCGGCTGACGCGGTAAACCACGACGTATTCGGTGCTCTGATTCAGTACCCGTCTACCACAGGTGAAGTACGTAACGACGCTGCCTTAATTGCTGAATTAAAAGCGAAAAAAGCCATTGTTGCTGTAGCCACAGACCCAATGGCGCTGCTGCTGTTAAAATCTCCTGGTGAACTGGGCGCCGACGCGGTACTGGGTTCTGCCCAGCGTTTTGGTGTACCTATGGCCTTCGGTGGCCCACACTCAGCGTTTTTCGCCACCCGTGACGAGTACAAGCGCTCTATGCCAGGCCGTATCATTGGTGTGTCAAAAGACCGCCGTGGTAACCAGGCACTGCGTATGGCCATGCAAACCCGCGAGCAGCACATTCGCCGTGAAAAAGCCAACTCAAACATTTGTACTGCACAGGTACTGCTGGCCAACATGGCCTCGTTCTACTGTGTGTACCACGGCCCACAAGGCCTGAAAAACATTGCAGAGCGTATTCACCGCAGCGCCGACATTTTCGCCGCTGGCATTCAGGCCAAAGGCGTGGCACTGAAGCACAACAGCTGGTTCGACACCATCACCTTTACTGTGGCTGACCGCGCTGCCGTTGTAGCACGCGCTATTGCTGCTGGTGTGAACCTGCGTACTGACATTGCAGACAGCTTAAGCGTTGCCTTCAGCGAAGTAACCAGCGCGGCCGACATTGCTCAGTTGTTTGACATTGTGTTAGGCGCAGGCCACGGCTTAGACGTAACCGCGCTGGACGCAGCTATTGTAGCGAACGGTTCTAGCTCTATTCCGGCTGACTTAGTCCGTACCTCTGCCTACTTAACGCACGCCGTGTTTAACCAGTACCATAGCGAAACAGAAATGCTGCGCTATATCAAAAAGCTGGAAAACAAAGACTTAGCACTGAACCACTCGATGATCTCATTAGGTTCGTGCACCATGAAGCTGAACGCCACTGCCGAGATGATCCCGGTCACCTGGCCAGAATTCAGCCAGCTGCACCCGTTCGTACCACGCGACCAGGCCGAAGGTTACTACCAGATGATTGGCGAACTGGCCGACTGGTTAGTGAACATTACCGGTTACGACGCTGTGTCAATGCAGCCAAACTCTGGTGCTCAGGGTGAATACGCGGGCCTGGTAGCCATTCGTAAGTACCACGAAAGCCGTGGCGATTCACACCGCAACGTGTGTTTAATTCCGGTGTCTGCGCATGGGACTAACCCAGCAACAGCGGCCATGGCCAGCTTTGAAGTGGTGCTGGTAGACTGCGACAAGAGCGGCAACATCGACATGGCTGATTTAAAAGCCAAAGCTGAAGCCGTATCAGACAAGTTAGCCGCCATTATGGTGACTTACCCGTCTACCCACGGTGTATTCGAAGAATCCATTCGTGAGCTGTGTGACGTCATTCACGCCCACGGCGGCCAGGTGTATATGGACGGCGCCAACATGAACGCTCAGGTGGGTGTGACTTCGCCTGGCTTTATCGGCGCGGACGTATCGCACTTAAACCTGCACAAAACCTTCTGTATTCCACACGGCGGTGGCGGCCCTGGTATGGGCCCAATTGGCGTGAAGAAACAGTTGGCTCCGTTTATGCCTAACCACGCTGTGGTAAAAATTGACGGCACAGGCGAAAACAACGGTGCAGTGTCTGCCGCACCTTTCGGTAGCGCCGGCATTCTGCCAATCAGCTGGATGTACATTAAGATGATGGGCGGCGACGGTTTACGTCAGGCCACTGAAATGGCCATTCTGAACGCCAACTACATGGCACAGAAACTGGGCCAACACTTCCCTGTGCTGTACGTGGGCACCAACGGCCGCGTAGCGCACGAATGTATTATTGATATGCGCCCATTAAAAGAAGCCACTGGTGTGACTGAGATGGACATTGCCAAGCGCCTGATGGACTACGGTTTCCACGCGCCAACCATGTCATTCCCGGTTGCTGGCACGCTGATGATTGAGCCAACTGAATCAGAAAGCAAAGCCGAGCTGGACAAGTTCATTCTGGCCATGACTTCTATTCGCAATGAAATTGCCCGGGTAGAAGCAGGCGAGTGGACAGCAGACAACAGCCCGCTGCACTTCGCACCGCACACCATGGAAGACATTTTCGACGCCGGTTGGGACCGTGCTTACGACCGCCAATACGCCGCTTTCCCGGCGCAATACGTGGCCGAAAACAAGTTCTGGCCAACCGTTACCCGTATCGACGACGTATACGGCGACCGCAACTTAATGTGCGCTTGCCCTAGTCCGGAAGATTATCGGTAAAAGACAATCCGCTAAATGTCTTTGTTTAGCGGATCATTAGCAAGTAAAAAAGGTGAGTGCTATATTCACCTTTTTATATGAAATACATCGAAGTTATTTTTTAAAAATCAGTAAAGAACAGCGTTGATTCTTCTCTTTTCTTCACATCTGAATTTAGTTTTTCTAAAAATGTGCGGCAGGTTTCTGCATCGATAACATAGATGTTAAAGTTTATTCCTAGCGAGCGAAGCGCATTAACATTTCCTTCCTTTGTGAAATTTTCAATTAATTTTCCACCTATCAGTCCGCCGCCGTTGATTGATACGTTTCTAACGAAATCTGATTTTTTGCTGTTTAATACTTCTAATATGGTTACAATTGGTGATGTTAGTATGCTGGCATATGCAAATGATTTGGTATTATGTTGTATATATGATTGTGACGCGCCGTAATTCTTGAAATCGTATTTTTGTTGTATAAGCATTTTAATTTCTGTAAATATTTCAGCGGTGGCTAGATTTACTTTATGGTAGATTCGGTCATAGTTACCTTTTCCTATAATCCTTTTCAGGTCTCCAGATATATATCTGTAAAAGACATTTAGTGAATCATTCTCCGTAGATTTTTCTTTATATTTATCTTTGACGTTTCCCATGTAAAAATCATAAGCTGCCTGAGTAAATGTCCTGTGAAATAGTTCTGTATCTTCATCGTGAATTATATCAATTACAAGCTTGTATTTTGATAGTTTATTGCTTTGAGCTAACCTTGTCAGCATTTCTATCTTTTGTTCATCTTTTAGTGTTCTAATCATGTAGATCGAAAAGAAGTACTCCTGAATCGATTTATGTTGCCAAGCAAGAGATAATCCATCCTTCCTTAATACAGGTACTCTACTCGTTAGATCCTCGATAAAACCATTAATATCAAATTCGATAGTTGGGTGAACCTCAGTAATTTTACATAAAATATCAAAGAGTTCTGGCCTGCTATATTCTAGTTTTTCTTTGCTTCGACTATAAAACGCAAGATGTGATAGTATCTTTTCAAAAGAATTAATATCTAAACCAGATTTTTTTCTCTAGTCAAATATCCTATCTTAGTTGCATCATGGTTTTCATATAAAGCTTCATAAATTTGCTTAAAAAATAAACTTTTCTTAAGTGGTACTTTTTTCTTGTATGCATATGCAGTGTAAAGAAGAGTTGTAAGTAATGGATTTTTAAGAAAATCTAAGACAGAAGCATTTTCTGGTTTTTCAATTTCAGTTATCAAGTCTGATGCTTTAACATCTTCGAATTGATATCTCTCAAGCAGCAGGTAAGCTTCATTTTTCTTTAATGGTTGAATAGATGCAGATGTAAAATCGTTAAAAGAGCTAAGAATTTTGTCCTCATCTCTTGTGGCAATTATAAATGCGGAGTTTGATGCTTTTGCTTGAAAATCCGAGATCTCTTTGAATAGCTTGGGTTTGTGCTTGTCTGGGACTTCGTCTGCGCCATCGAATAAGAACAGAAACGGCGCCCTTTGAAGAAGTAAATTTATAAAATCTTGACTTGGCTTTTCAGTAAATGAAGGAAATGATTTATGCATGTAGACTTCAACAGGTATTATTTTTTCTTCATCAATTAATGATTTTAAATCAATATATATAGGCACTCTTTTTGCAGTGTCAAAACAGTATCTAAATAACATTTTTAATACAGTTGATTTCCCCATGCCGGCTGTATCTTTGATGATTATTTTGTTATGTTTTTCTATCGCGCCAGCCGGGTATTTATCTACTTTTACTTCTTCGGTGTCTAATATTTTTAGTGTTAGTGGGATATATAGTTCGTTTATTTTATATCCTTTATTTCTGAACAGTTGAGATGTTGATGTGTTTAGTTTTACATAGCTACTTAGCAGATGGGGCATTAGCTTATGATTTGAAAAGTGTTCAAATTCTTCAATTATAAGTTTCATTTTTTTAGAATCGCCGGAGAGGCAGATTTTACAGATTCTAAAATTATTTTTTCTAAGCTCATTCATTTTTCCTGTTTTAGGTGTGATTAAGGTGGCTTATTTAACTTAAAAGTTCAAAAGTATTTTTTATTTATATGAATAGTAAATGAAATTAAAAGGAGTTTATGGTTTATTCCTTATTTTCAACCTTTCATTCTCACAAACCAACACACCTTTATCGCATTGAACCAGTGCCAACTTCGCCATCCGTTCTGCAGCCTGAGCTGTTGCGCGCTGAAAACCCAGTAACCCCAAAGCTGCGGATGCTGCATCCGTTACGCTGATAGCGTGGGCGTCTTGTACTGTTAGTAAAAGGGCATTAGTCAGTTCGGCATCACAGACATTTTCCAGCTTGCGGGTTGCTGTGTCGGCGCTGTTCCAGTTTCTTAATTTTACTGTGCTGCGGCCATGCGGCCATAACACTTCGTCTTTGTCTAACTGGATCAGCTCCTTGGCTACCGCGCATTCGATGGCTTGATCTACAGTGCGTTTAATTTTGGCACCAACTCGTGTCAGGCCAGCGGCGTTTGCCAGTCGGGTGGCCACTAAGCTGGTGAATATGGGGTATTCGGTTTCTACAATGCGTTCTACCGCATGAACCAACATGCTAAAAGGAATGGCGCTGAAGTCATCCACAGCCGGAATGTTTAACTTGGACACGTCGGTCTTTTTATACGGATTGGTGCAGGCTTCGAATTCTGGTGGCTCTTCTTCTACCCGTAAAATTGAGGCGGCAGGTTCGGCAGTGCTAGCTACGCTAAGCACAGGCCTGATGTTGTTGGCTTGCTCGGCAAGTGCAACCATTAGCTCGTTGTGTTTTACAATGGCCTGGTCTATCAACAGTTTAAGTCGGTGCAGTTCTGCGTCCGGGTCGCGGTACCAGTCGGTAGACCACAGACGTTCAAAGCTCCAGCCCAAGCCTTCCAGCACACTTTGCCGTAGCCTGTCTCTGTCACGGGCGGATGCAGCTTCGTAATAGCCGGCACCATCGTATTCCAGCGCAAGCACATATTTGCTTGGGTCGTCCGGGTGCTTAATGGCTAAGTCTATGTAATAGCCTTGGCTGCCTACCTTTGTTGCTACTTGATAACCCAGGCGCTGAATGGCTTGGTGGAGCAGGGCGCCAAACGCGAAGTTTTGTTCCTGGGCTTTTTCGTGCGGTTTGTCTAAACGGCCGGATTCGGCAAACTGCATAAAAATTTGTAAAGCACGCACGCCAAAGGGGCTGTCGGCTTCAACTTTCAGTTCATCGCCTTTGAAGTTAGCAAATACCTCCATTGCTAAGCGGGCGCGTGAAATCAGCACGTTTAAGCGCCGTTCACCGCCCGGTTTGTTCAACAAGCCAAAGTTCTGGCTCAGCTTGCCATCGCTGGTTTTGCCATAACATATAGAGATATAAATAACGTCGCGTTCGTCGCCCTGCACGTTTTCCAGGTTTTTTACAAAGAACTCATCGTCTGCCGCATGGCGGGCAAAAAAGTCGTCTGTTTCTGGGTGTAAGCGGCGCTCTTTTTCCAGTTCCAGCAAAATGGCGTCACGCTGTGACAAGCTAAAGGCGACAACACCCAAGGATAAATGGGGCTTGGTAAGCGCATGTTGTAATACTGCTGCCACAACCGCCTTTACTTCGCCAGGGTTGGTGCGTGATTCGCCTTTGTCGTAATGGGTTTGCGGCAGGTAATGAAATTTCAAACCTGTGGCATCGGCATGGTAGCCAGGGCTTGGGAAGGCAACTAAACGGTTTTGGTAGAACTGGTCGTTTGACACCGCTATCAGTGAATCGTGGCGAGAACGGTAATGCCAGCGCAGGATTTTGCTTGCTGCGCCTCTGGCTTCCATTAACGCCAGAATACTTTCCATTTCGGCGGTGGCGCTGTTTTCCAGCTCTTCTTCTTCCAATTCTACGGCCTTACCAAACAGGTTATTCGGCGGCATTTGTTTGCTGTCACCCACCACAATCACTTGTTTGCCGCGCAGCATGGCTCCCAAAGCGTCCGGGGCCGGTATTTGGCTGGCTTCGTCAAATATCACTAGGTCGAAATCCAACGCGCCTTGCTTTAAATAGGTGGCAATCGACATTGGGCTCATCATAAAAATGGGCTTAATTTGCTGAATTACAGTACCGGCTTCGGCCAGCAGTTTACGAATGGGAATATGGCGTTTTTTCTTGCCGAGCTCACGCAGTACCAACTCCATTTCGCCTTTGGCGGTTTTTTTCGGCAGGCGCTCGTATAAGTTGTGTACCAGCTGTTCTTGTGCAAAATACAAACTACTGCCATCAATGCGTTTAAATTCACGCAGGCTTTGTTCGTGTTTGTGTCGGTCAAAGCGGCGGATGGCTTCACAAGCATCATAGGCGTGGTCTACTAAACCTCGGTAATAGCTGTGTTCAAACATGCTAAGCAGCAAGTTGGGCGCTTTGTTCCAGCGAAAAGCCTGGTCGGTAAGCGGCTTTATCTGGTAGGGCAATAACGCCTGAATGATCTGGTTGTAGCGAGCGAAATCATACAGCAAGGCTGGGTTGCTCCAGCTGGCTAACAGGCCTTTAAATTCGGCAAAAGGCACAGTGCTGAAGTGGTACCTAGAGTCGTTCGCATCAATTTGCACCAGTTCTTTCAGAGTGTTCGTTTGTAGCTCAATGGCGTTGCTTAAGTGGTTAAGTTTTTCTGCACTACTGCGAAGCCGCGGTTTATCTGCGCCTTGGTCAATCAATGCAGCCAGTGACAACGGCAGCTCGTTGGTTGCTACTTTGCTGTGGAAATTGGCTATCCACTGATGAATGGGCTGCAAGGTTTGTATATCGCTGTGTTCACCTTGCCATTGTGAAGCAAAAGCTTCAGCCAGTGTGGCCTGATAAGACGCCAATTCTTTTTTCAAAGATTGGTAGTTCAGACCAGCGTCTAACGCGATAAACCAGTCTGCGCTATTTGCTGGCAACTCACCGCGCCATAAGCCAGCCAATTTCGCTTTCGCCTGGCGGTACGCAGCGGATAAAAAGCGCCACCACTTATCGGTTCTCCCGATCAGGCCTTGCCGAATACTGAGTAAATCGGCATCCAGAGCCTGGGCGATAAAGTGCTGTTCGCATTGTGCTTTTACGGCCAAAAATTTCTCTAAGCAGGCTAAACCATTCGCTATTTTCTTTGGCTCGTCAGCCCATACCGGGTTATTTACCTTGACTCGTTTTAAGTCGGGTACGTCAGCCAGCCATAGTACGGTGGCCGCAAGCGGTGCAACGCTGTTTAACGATTCTGGTTTGTTCAGTTGCAGGTAGTGGGCTGTGGCCTGGCTTTCAGTTTCAATCTGCTCAAGTAACTTTGTCGCCTCATAAATCGTGCTCACTAATGCCTGTTGTTGGGCTGGTGAAAAATCAGTGCGAAGCGACATTGCAAAGGGGTGTTCTGCTGGTTCGCCTATACGTGCTAACTGTTCTGTCAGCTCGATAACCAGTTTGCGAGCGCTGTTGTATTGGTCCGCTGTCCATGCTTCAAAATAACTAAAGGGGATGACGGGAAGCGCAGAGTCAGCAATTTGGCTGTTGAGTTGAAGTAAAGTGCCGAGTGCTTCCACGTAATTGAGGCCACTCTGCCGTATTGGGCTTTTGATGGCCTGCACATAGTTGTCCAACTGGCTTTTGGATTCGGCTAGGTAGAGTAGTTCACTTTCTCTGCTTTGGGTTTGTGGGCGGCCTTGATCTAAAGATTCAGCAATAGATGCCAGCACCGTCTTTTTGGTGCTTTTATGGCTGTGTAGTTCCAGCACTGCATAACCCAAGTGAGACTCGTCCAGTCTCTTTTTCACCACTTCCAGAGCTGCCATTTTCTGGGCGACAAAGAGTACTTTCTTACCCAGCGCAACGGCTTCGGCAATGATATTGGTAATAGTCTGGGATTTACCGGTGCCAGGCGGGCCCTGAATAACTAAATCTGAGCCTGCTTTCATCGCAAGGATGGCTTCAATTTGGCTGGAGTCTGCGTCTTTTACCAAATGCAGCTTTTCAGGATGATTTAAGTCATCGGGATTAATGGCTGCTTGTTCAGCAAAGCCATCTCTAAACAACCGACCAATAAGCGGCAACTGTGACGGCCGCTTTTGTTCTGGCCAGCCGCTTGGGTCCAAATCCATATACATCTGAAACTTGCCAAATGAGAATAAACCCAAGCCAATTTTGTCCGGGTGTACACGCCAGGTCGGCTGAGCCGAAATAGATTCTGCAACTGCCTGGTAGTAATCAGTTATTGAACTTTCATCGCTGTACTGAGGCAGCACTAATTTAAATTCCGTTCTTAGTTTGGCCGCCAGTGTGAGGTTAGAGCCCAATTCTTCGCCGGTGTAACGGAGCTTAAAACTGTCTCTGGCCGATGAGCGGGTGAGGGCAACAGGCACCAGAATTAATGGTGCATAGCGCGACACCGAGGTATTGGCCGGCTCATGCCATTGCAAAAATCCAAGCGCTAAATACAGCACTTCAACCCCTTGCTCCTGCAGCATGGTATGGGCTTCAGCTTCCAGTTTCAAAAGTGCTTTATCCAGCTTGGCGGGGATTAAACCAGTTTGCAGGTATTTGTCGCTAAAGCGGGCCGCGCCCTTTTTTTCTTCCAGGTACAAATCAAGTGGTGGTAATTCCGTTTCGTCGTCGCTCTGGAAAAAGGTGCCTTCATCTTCGTTGTCGGCAATTTTTTGTTGGTAGGCTTCTGGCAGCGGTAAAAAGCTGAGGGGGCTTTCTTGTTCAACCAGCATCTGGAAAATGCTGGCCGACTTTTCATCAATAATGTCGAGCGCTTTACTACCGCTGCGGTAATTCAGCTGCGGGTTAGCGCGCAGGCCCATATCTAATAATTCAAGGCGCGCACGTTCCAGTTGCTGCTCAACAATCATAAATTCCCTCTTTAAAGTATTGATTTCACATTGCTTTGATCAATCTGTTTTTTTTGCTGGATTGGAGACAAAACCAACATAGCAATGGAGGTTCCTAAACGCAATACAACTAAGGACGGGATTTGATAAAAATGAACTTTTCGAAAGGGCTGCATACGCTAAATTTCAACCATACTGTTGGTCTGCGCATAACCACGCACAAGGAAAGTGAGATGAACATTTTGCTGGGAACATTGACGAAACTCTTGGACTTACCATAATGGTAAGTTGTATTATCCTCAGCCGCTATCAACAGGGCTTAGACCCAACAGCGCAAGGCAGGCAGAAAATTGCTGGTGGACCTTTGTATCCTGTTGGAGATGTGATGCCACTGTTAAAGCCAGAGCGGATCAGGGCATGGACCAAAGGTTGTGTGCAGGATTTACAAAAATGGTCGATGGATCTGGAAGATGTTGCAGCTTTACTGAAACTTGCTTTGCTCGAAGGTAGGTATCTGGCTTCTGAGTGGTGCAGACAGCAACCAAATGGGGCTTGGGCGGCCTGTGATGCGTACCTTGTGGTTGAGCGGCGTATGAACGACGCCCTTGGTGATTACTTCAACACAGAGTTTTATTTGAAATTTGCTATTGGTAAGACGGGGCAGCTGATTTTAGTGGTATCCAGTCATCCGTCAGGTAGCTAAAAAGGAGAGTTGTATGCAAGGTAAAGATCTTTGCCCTTTATGTGGCGAAGGGCATTTAGCACTGCAGTCAGGTTCTCAGCTTGTCGACTATAAAGGTCAATCTTCCGCGATCGTCAGCTATTTCTCTGTGTGTGATCATTGTGGTTCAGAGCAAGCTGACGCCGGTCAAGTACGCGCTAACAAGCGCGCTGTGGTTGCTTTTAAAAAGCAGGTGGACGGTTTTTTAACCGGCGCAGAGGTGAAAGCAGTTCGCGAGCAACTTGGTATTACTCAGGCTCAGGCTGCCAAAGTATTTGGTGGCGGCCCGGTGGCTTTTGCCAAGTATGAAGCTGATGATGTCACCCAATCCGAGGCGATGGACAAATTAATTCGGCTTGCTGCCAGTTCGGTGGACGCATTCCATATTCTGGCGGAACGGATAGGGCTGGTTCCCAAAGCGGATGTACCCGCATGGCACTCGAATACAGTGGAGCAGCACCTAGCGAAAGTTTGCGTTGGCGCGGAGGTGAAGCCTTTGATGCCTAAGCTTCAGCTGGTCGTGAATGAAAGTTGGCGGTGAAGCCATGAACCTGTTGCTGCAAGAGGCTATTGATCATTTAAGTATCAACGATGTGTACCTTGTTCATGCTCAAAGTAGTGTGGCCGCAGATTCGCCTGCAAAATATGAAAACTTTGACCTGTTTCAGACTCAAACGCGTTCGGCTTTGCCGGCCGTATCTGCTATTGAGTTAAAGGATGGGCAGCATTTGGTGCGGGTTGAGTGCGGTTATGGCTTTAGATGGGTAGAGGAAGCCGAAGGGCAGGAGCCTGTGCAAAAGGCCTGCATTGAAGCAACTTTTGCCGCTGAATACGTGATGAAAAAAGTGATTTCTAACGAGGCTATTGCCGAGTTTTCCAAAAAGAATGTACATCATCATGTCTGGCCGTTTTGGCGTGAGTTTTTAATGTCCCAGACCGAGCGTATGAGGCTGCCCAGAGTCACAGTGCATATGTGTCAGTTTGGATTCGAAAGCATAGAAAAATCGACTGAGCGCGAAGGGGAGTAGCATGCCTGAAGCTTATTCTGTCTTGGCAGAGCAGACAGCCAGCATCGCAGAGTTTCAGTTGAATCCTATGGCGGTTGTTGCGAAAGCTGAAGGTTATGCGGTGGCAGTGCTTGCGCATAATGAACCCGTATTTTACTGCGTTCCGGCAAAAGCTTATGAAGCTTTAATAAACTATATGGACGACCTGGAGTTGGCTGCGCTGGTTGTACAAAGGGCAAAACAGCGCGACATTGAAGTTCAGTTAAACGACCTTTAACTGGATAACTCCAGACCCCACAAGCCCATCATCCACTACACTAGTGCGGCATCACCGGCATTATTTAGCGCTTCGCTGCAGATTTTGGCGGTGATAACGCCTATATCCATGTAGAATGCCCGGCCTTTTGAGCCAGGCAGCGTTTATGCCAACCGCATTCAGTTAGGAATTCCTATGAAAAAGACCTTTGCATTAACACACGCTAAATTGCAGCAAGCCCGTTTGGTCGATGCAATTAAACACGAAATTAAAAAATACCTGGCCAGAGAACGTCGTAAAGCCTTGCCAGAAGGTAAAGATTACTGGGCTTTTGACTGTCGTTTTGGCGAGACCGAACAACAGGCAGTGAAAGTGTTTAACTCTGATATCAATAAGAAAATCGACGCTGCTGTTGAACAGCAATGGCCAGCGTTTTATGTCGAAATTCTGGCGCGCAGCTGCACACATCTGCCACGCCCTGATGTTGACTTTGAGGACTAAGTGCTGCCCTTGGGCGCTGAATGAGGTCTGACCCTTGGTCACTAGGGCACTTCAGGCCTGAATTCGCCGTCTTTCGGCCGCCAAAGCGGTATGTTTTGTAAACAAAGCTCTTAACTGCAGCAAAAATGCTGTATATTTCGCCCCCTTAATTTTGCTGTAGCCAGTTGGCAGAGGAATTTTTATGCAATTTTCATCATTAGATTTAGCTGCCGAACTGCAACGCGCTCTGGTGGAGTGTGGCTACAATGAGATGACGGCGGTGCAGGCACAAGCCATAGTGCCAGCGCGTCGCGGTAAAGATTTACAAGTATCAGCTCAAACGGGCACAGGCAAAACCGCCGCCTTTTCGGTGCCTGTGCTACAGCGCATGCTGGACAACCCAAAAGCCACGGTAGAAAAACGGCCTCGTGCGTTAATTCTGACACCAACCCGCGAACTGGCAGAACAAATTGCTGAGTCCATTAAAGCCTATGCCAAGCACACCCCCATCAGCGTGACGGCCTTATACGGCGGCGTCAAACTGGGCGGGCAAGCCAGTAAACTGACTACTGGTGTAGATATTGTGGTGAGCACGCCAGGCCGGTTGATTGAGCACCTGACGCTGGGGAATGTGATTCTGTCGGACGTGGAATATGTGGTGCTGGACGAAGCCGACCGTATGCTGGATATGGGCTTTAGTGCTGATGTGCTGAAGCTGATGCAAATGACCGCCGCTAAACGCCAGACCATGTTGTTTTCTGCCACCACCTCAGCTGCAGTCAATGAACTGTCGCATAAGATCCTGCGTAATCACCAGCAAATCAAAGTGGCGAAAGTGAACAGCACTGCAGATACAGTGCAGCACGTGGTCTATGCGGTAGAAGAAAGCCGTAAAATTGAATTGTTTGAACAGCTGCTGGCCGAGCAAAACTGGTTCCAGGTGCTGGTGTTTACCAGTACCAAAGAGCAGGCAGACCGTCTGTTAGCGGGTTTACAGCAACGTGGTATTGAAGCGGCTGTCTGTCACGGTGACAAGAGCCAGGGCGCCAGACGCCGCGCCATTGCCGACTTTAAGTCAGCCAAACTGCAGGTGCTTATTGCAACTGAAGTGGCCGCTCGTGGTCTGGACATTCAAGGCCTGGACTATGTGGTCAACTTTAACCTGCCTTATTTACCGGAAGATTATGTGCACCGCATTGGCCGCACAGGCCGCGCTGGCGCTGCCGGGCAGGCGTTGTCTTTTGTTAGCCGTGAAGAGGAACAGACCTTAGAGCGCATTCAGAAACTGATTGGCGCTAAAATACAGCGCGTTGTCAAACCAGGCTTTGAAGTCAGCAACCGTGAGTCTTTACTGAAAAGTATTTCGCGTAAGGTGGTGACAGGGCGTTCCAATAAAAAATCAGAAACCCTGATTGCGCCTGCAGCCAAAGCCAAACCAAAAACCACAGCGAAGCCGCGCACTGCGAAAACCAGCAAAGGTTAAGCTGGCTTGAATTCATTTGATGTATAGATAACAGCCGGGCACTGCCTGGCTGTTTTTTTAGCGCTGAGCCAGCATTCAATCCTTTAGTTTTGACCCGCCAGCTCCCGCCGCACTATCTCTGCCCCCGCTGCTAAGGCATTGAGCTTGCCTTGTGCCACCTGGCGCGACAGTGGCGCCATGCCGCAGTTGGTGCAGGGGTACAGGTTGTGGGCGTCTACATACTGCAGCGCTTTACGCAAAGTGGCGGCCACTTGTTCTGGCGTTTCAATGCTGTTGCTGGCCACATCTATGGCGCCCACCATCACTTTTTTGCCGCGGATCAGTTCCAGCAGCTCCATCGGTACATGCGAGTTGTGGCATTCCAGCGAAATAATGTCGATGCTCGATTGCTGCAGCTTGGGAAACACCGCTTCGTACTGGCGCCATTCGCTGCCGAGGGTTTGCTTCCAGTCGGTGTTGGCTTTAATGCCGTAGCCATAACAAATATGCACGGCAGTTTCGCATTGCAGGCCTTCAATGGCGCGCTCCAGTGCAGCAACGCCCCAGTCGTTCACCTCGTCAAAAAACACGTTAAAGGCGGGTTCATCAAACTGAATAATGTCCACCCCTGCTGCTTCTAACTCTTTGGCTTCCTGGTTCAGAATTTTGGCAAATTCAAAGGCCAGTTTTTCGCGGCTTTTGTAATGGGCGTCGTACAAGGTGTCGATCATGGTCATTGGGCCAGGCAGGGCCCATTTGATTGGCGCTTTGGTTTGTGAGCGTAAAAACTTGGCGTCTTCAACAAACACGGGTTTGCTGCGGCTGACCGGGCCAACCACTGTAGGCACGCTGGCGTCGTAACGGTTACGGATGCGTACGGTTTCGCGTTTGCTAAAGTCGACGCCGTCTAAATGTTCGATAAAGGTGGTGACAAAATGCTGGCGGCTTTGCTCGCCGTCGCTGACGATATCAATGCCTGCCTGCTCTTGTTCATGCAACGACAAGCGCAGCGCGTCTTGTTTGCCACTGACCAGTTCGTCACCTTGCAGTTTCCATGGCGACCATAAGGTTTCAGGTTCGGCCAGCCAGTTTGGTTTTGGCAGGCTGCCTGCGGTAGAGGTGGGGAGTAGTTTTCTCATCATTAATGCTCTGTGTTCTGTTCGTTAATGGCCTGGTGCCAGGTGCAGGGCGTTAAGCGCTGCAGCTGCAGCATGGCCGCGAGGTAAGTGGGCTCTGGCGGCGATACGGCAGCTTCAGGCGTGCAGCGCACGAGACGACCACTGCTCTAAGGCGGCTCTGTGCGGTTTAATAAAATGCTCTTCGGCAAACTTGCCTTGTTCTACCGCAAGGCGGCTGCGCTCTTCGCGGTCGTACACAATATTGGTCAGGTTATGTGCCTGGTTTTTCAGGTTAGGCTGATAGCTGGCGCCTGCGCTTTGATGGGCGTTGTAAATCTCCGGCCGGTAAATTTTCTGGAAGCTTTCCATGGTGGCAATGGTGCTGATCAGCTCCAGGTTGCTGTAGTCATTCAGCAGGTCGCCGACAAAATAAAACGCTAGCGGGGCGGCGCTGCCTTGCGGCATAAAATAGCGCACCTGCAAGCCCATCTTTTTGAAATACAGTTCGGTCAGCGACGGCTCGTTCGGTTGGTATTCCACCCCCAAAACCGGGTGCTGGTTGCTGGTGCGCTGATAAATTTTGTTGTCCGACACGCTCAGGCAAATCACTGGCGGCTTGTCGAAGTTCTGCTGATAGGCCGCTGAGTTCACAAAGAGTTGGAATAACTTGCCATGCAGATCGCCAAAGTTAGCTGGAATGCTGAACTGTGGCTGGTTTTTGTTGTGTTCAGGCAGCAGGATGCTGAAGTCGTAATCCCGCACATAAGACGAGAAGTTATTGCCGACAATGCCCGCCAGGCGCTGACCGGTCTGGTGGTCCAGAATACTGGTTTTCAGCACTTCAATGGTCGGAAAGCTGTGACTTTGACCTTCTGCGGCCAGATCCACCGAAATGATCTCCAGCTCGACGGCATAGCGGTTCAGGTTAGGGTTGTCCCACGGAGCCAGCGCATTAAAGCGGCTGTTGATCATACAAAGCGCATTGCGCAGGTTCTGCTGGCGGCTTTCACCCCGGGCTAAATTGGCAAAATTGGTGGTGATCCGCGTGTTATTGGCCGGCTGGTAATGCTCATCAAAGCCGATGCGTTTAATGCTGAAGGTAAAGTTCGTGCTCATGCTCTGCTCTCCGTTGGTCCAGGTGCCAGCCAGTTTTGTTAGGTCATCGCTTGGCATCGGTTGGGGTCAGGTCTTGTATTTTGCATTGAAACGCAAAATACAAGACCTGACCCCAACCCCCAAGACCTGACTTAATATTGGACTTTAAGGTGTCTGGATGGCTATTTGTTGGCAATGAGTAAGTTATACGCGTCAGATTGCATGAATAAAAGTGGTTTTATTTCATTGGATAATGAAATTTTCTCATGTGAATAGGCTGTGACTGGGGTCAGGTCTTGAATTTTGCGTTCAAGTGCAAAATTCAAGACCTGACCCCAGAAGCAGTTGCTAGGAGTACGGTGCTTGTTGCTTATTTAATAAACTGCATTACTGTTTTGGTATGAATCCACTCTGCTTTTGTCTGTCGCCCCGGAGTTCACTTGCGTTATTTCGCCTGGTTATTTGCTTCTGTGATTTTTGCTGTGGCCCCCAGCCCGCAAGCCAAAGAGGTGTTATTTCTTACGCTGGAATACCCACCTTATGCGTCGGAGCAGATGGAGCACCAGGGCGCGGCGGTTGAATTGCTAGAGCTGATGCTGGACGGCTGTGATTTTCAGCCGAAGGTGCAATTTATTCCCTGGTCACGGGTGCTGCATGAGCTGAAACTGGGCCGGGCTGATGGCGTGCTGCTGTTGTGGCCTGAAGAATTAAAACGCCACAATGCGCTGGCGAGCTCCGCACTTTTTCTAAGTCGATTGGGTTTTTATGTGCGCAGGCCTGAGCTGGGGCAGCGGGATCTGCAGCTTAGCGCCTTGCGTAACCAGCGCATTTGCACGGTGCACAGTTACGGTTATCCACCCGAGCTGGCAAAGGCGGGGGGGATTTTTGATGAAGCACAGGACGATTTAGCCAACCTGCGGCGCATGCAGCTGGGGCGCTGTGACTATGTGGCCTTAGAGCGAGCTGTTGGTGAATTTTTGCTGGCGCATGACAGGACTGGGCTGGCTGATGCCGTGGCTTGGGCCGAACCTGCGTTTGCCGAGTTACCGCTGAAGTTTGCGGTGACCGCCGATAAAGCCGATTCTGCCGCGTTAATGGAAGCCATCGAACAAGGCTTGCAGCGCTTAAAGCTGGACGGACGCTACCAGCAACTGCTACAACGTTATGGCCTTGATGCGCCTTAGTTGCTGCGGGTTTGGGGTCCACCTTTGGGGTCAGGTCTTGTATTATGCGTTTCAATGCAAAATACAAGACCTGACCCCGTTCAGTTATTGCATTTCTTCCAGTTCTTTGCCTTTGGTTTCGTGCACCAGTTTCAGCACAAAGGCGATGGAGAGCAGGGCGCCGAGCGCGTAAAGGCCGTAAGCGCCAGCCAGACCGATGCCGGTCAGCAGTAACGGGAAGGTCATGGTGATCAGGAAGTTGCATAGCCACTGCGCCAGACCGCTGACCGCCAGGCCAACACCACGAATTTGATTGGGGAACATCTCTCCCAGCATCACCCACATCACCGGGCCCCAGGATAAGTTAAAGAAAAACACGTAGGCATTGGCACTGACCAACGCCAGCGTACCGTAGTCGCCCAGCAGCAGGTTGCCGTTCTCGTCTTGTGCCGCGTTGGCAAAGGCATACACCAGCAGTGCCAGCGTGATAAACATACCGACCGAGCCCCACAGCAGCAGCGGTTTACGGCCAATTTTGTCGATCACCAGTAAGGTCAGTACACAGGCCAGAATACTGATGGCGCCGCTGATCACATTAATTAACAGTGCATCGGCTTCAGAAAACCCCACCGCCTGCCAGAGCACGGCGCCGTAGTAAAACACCACATTAATGCCGACCAGTTGCTGGAAGGTGGCGAGGCCGAGGCCCACCCAGACCAAGGTGCGCAGCTTGCCTGTGGTGGGGTCGCGTAAATCACTTAAGCGCGGCGCATGATTGGCCTGTAGCGACCGTTGAATTTCTGCCACTTTTTTCTGGGCACAGCGTTCACCAAACAGGGTATGCAGCACCTTTTCGCCGTCGGCCTGCCGACCGGTCAGCAGTAAATAACGCGGGCTTTCCGGAATAAACAGCAGCATCAGTAAAAATACGCTGGCAGGCAGCAGCTCAATCCAGAACATCCAGCGCCAGGCGGCAAAGTCCAGCCACAGGCTTTGAGTGGAGGCACCGGCGTAATTGGCCAGCAGGTAATTGCTGACAAAAGCCATAAAAAGGCCAAAGATAATGGCGATTTGCTGCAGGCTGCTGAGCATACCGCGGTAGCGGGCTGGCGCCACTTCTGCAATGTAGGCGGGCGAAATCACCGACGCGGCACCCACGGCAAAACCACCGAGAATGCGGTAAATCACAAACTCAACAGAGCCGTCAGCAATGCCTGAACCCCAGGCGCTGACAATAAAAAACACCGCGGCCCAGCGCAGCAGCGTGCGGCGGCCATAGCGGTCGGCCAGCCGGCCGGCAAAATACGCACCGGCGGCACAGCCCAGCAACATGCTGGCGACATTAAAGCCGGTGCCGACGCTTTGTGACTGAAAGGCCTGCTGCAGGCCGTCGACGGTGCCGTTAATCACGCCACTGTCAAAGCCAAATAAAAAACCACCAATAGTAGCCACCAGGCTGATAAACAGGATCAAGCCGCTGTTTTCGGCCTGGCTGTGATCCTCGCTGGTTGGGCTGGTCATCGCAGCCGACCCCTGTTGTGTTGCAGTTTGCACCTGAAATCTCCCCTTGTTGTCGATACGGCTGCTTTGTGAGTTTGTGTCCGCATGGTTGCGAAATAGGCGCAGCCTGGTAGCCAGCATAGGGGTTCTGGCCTGACGACACATCAGGGCTGTGAAAAAAGATAACTCACTAAAAACATTCCATTAACGGGCAGCACAGCAGCTCAGGCTAAGGTAGGTCAGTCGCATAAGCGGCACAAAAAATAATCAGACCGGCTGCACCGGTTTTGGCTTGCGACAAGGAGCCCACTGTTATGCGTAAAACCCTGATGACCACTGTTTCTGCGGCCATGCTGAGCTGCGGCGCTTATGGCGCTGGCAGCACCGACACGGCACCGCTTTATAAAGATGCCAAAGCGCCTGTCGCTGAGCGGGTAGACGATTTATTAAGCCGGATGACGCTGGATGAAAAGCTGGCGCAGCTGCAAAGTGTCTGGCATCAGCGCCGTCAGATGTAAAATAGCCAGATGCAGTTTTTACCGGCCAAAGCCAAAGCCTTAATTCCAAACGGTATTGGCCATATAGCACGGCCAAGCGAATACAAAACGCCACGCCAGATGGCTGAGTTTAACAATGCGGCACAGCGCTGGTTGGCCGAGCAGACGCGGCTGGGCATTCCGGCCTTGATGCACGAAGAAGCGCTGCATGGCTATGTGGCCTATGACGCCACCAGTTTTCCGCAGGCCATGGCGCTGGCCAGCAGCTGGTCACCGGATGATCTGGAACAGCTCTATGCACTGGCCGCGCGGGAAATGCGTGCCACAGGTGCACACTGGGCCTTAGCGCCGGTGCTGGATATTGGCCGCGACCCACGTTGGGGTCGTATCGAAGAAACCATGGGTGAAGACCCTTATCTGGTGTCTGCGCTGGGCGTTGCCGCCGTGCGGGGTTTTCAGGGCCTGGCCAGCAAAGACGCTGCATTTGCTGAAGATAAAGTGGTTGCCACGCTTAAACACCTGACCGGCCATGGCCAACCGCAGGCCGGGGTGAATACGGCACCGGCCCATATTGCACCGCGTGAATTGCAGGAAGTGTTTTTAGCGCCTTTTGAAGCGGCTATTACTCAGGCTTTTGCCGCCAGCATTATGCCGTCGTACAACGAAGTGGACGGCGTACCGTCACACATTAACAGCTACCTACTGCGAGATTTGGCGCGTGAGCAATGGGGCTTTAATGGCGCCGTGGTCAGTGATTACTTTGCCGTGCAGGAACTGCGCAGCCGTCCGTCATCAGCTTTTTGCCAATGAAGCCGACGCTGCCAAAGCGGCACTGCTGGCTGGGGTGGATATGGAAACTCCCGATCCTATGGCCTTTCCCAAGTTAAAAGCTCTGGTCGAAAGCGGTCAGCTGCAGGTGCAGGCGGTGGACCAGGCAGTGCGCGCCGTGTTGATGCTGAAATTCCGCCTTGGTTTGTTTGAGCACCCTTATGTGGATGCCAGTAAAGCCGATGCGGCTTTAGGAGGAGAGCAAGGCCGTCGCCTGGCACTGGACCTGGCGGAAAAATCCATAGTGCTGCTGAAAAACGACGGCGTGTTGCCGCTGGACGCCAGCAGGCTAAAAAAACTGGCATTGATTGGTCCGCATGCCGATGAGGCATTACTGGGGGGGTACAGCAGCATTCCACGTAAAACGGTGAACCTGGTCGACGCCTTGCAGCAGCAACTGCAAGGCAAGGTGGCGGTGACGTTTGCCCGTGGCAGCCGCATCACAGACAACAACTTTTTAACGCCGAAGGCGCAAGCGACGGCAGACAGCCCCATTGTTTCCAGTACAGATACCTCCAGCACTAATGCACTGGCTGAACAAGCGGCTGCAGCGATGGTTGCGCGCAGTGAGAAGGCCGGAACCTATTCGATGCTGCGTTGGAACCATGACGACACCGTGCTGGCGAGTGCAACCGACAATGCCAGGCTGCGCGCAGAAGCGGTGGCGCTGGCGAAAAACTCCGATGCCATAGTGCTGGTGCTGGGTGAAAACGAAGGACTGGCGCGCGAAGCCTGGGCCGACAAACACTTGGGCGACCGTACCACGCTGGAACTGAGTGCCGACCAGCAATTGCTGGCCAAAGAAGTGTTGGCGGTGGCGGGCAACAAACCGCTGGTGCTGGTGCTGCAAAATGGCCGGCCGCTGGCGCTGGGCGGTCTGGCGGAGCAAATGCCAGCCATAGTGGAGGCCTGGTATTTAGGCCAGGAGGGCGGTACTGCGCTGGCTAATATGCTGCTTGGCAAGGTGAATCCGTCCGGTAAATTACCGCTGACTTTTCCACGCAGTGCCGGTCATATTCCGCTGTTTTACAACCACAAAGCGTCCAGCAGCCGCGGTTATTTACATGACAACATCAGCCCGCTGTATGCCTTTGGTCATGGTCTGAGTTACACCAGCTTCAGCTACAGCGAGCTCACGCTGAATAAAACCCAGGCTAAAGCCGGCGAGCAGGTAGAGGTGAGCCTGAAGTTAAAAAATACCGGCAGCAGGGCAGGGACAGAAGTGGTGCAGTTGTACCTGCAGGACCCGGTCGCCAGTTTAACCCGGCCGGTGCAGCAACTGGCTGGCTTTGCCCGGGTCAGCTTGTTGCCTGGTGAGCAGAAACAGGTCCGCTTTAGTCTGCCGGTTACGATGGCGGCGTTTTTGGGCCCGCAGCAGCACGGCAAGATGCCCTGGTTGCTGGAGCCCGGTGAAATCCGCTTACAGCTCGGCAGCTCTTCTGCCGATATTCGCTTACAGGGCAGTTTTGCAGTGGTTGGCGCGCCGGTGGATGTCAGCGCCAACAGAGCACTGCAAAGTACAGTCACTATTCTGGAGTAACAGCGAAGGCCCGTAGTCAGGCTGCGGGCCTGTTGCTGTCAGGGGATCACCGACAGCAGCTCTGGGTTCACCACCAGGTTGCGTACCCCGTGTGGGCCATGTTCGTTAAAGGGGTTGGCCTGGCACCAGGCGGCCATGGACGCCACATTCACCTTGGCGACTTTTGGCCGCACACTCCAGGCTACCTGAAATGGCGAGACCACTTCATTGTAGACTGGCCCGGCTGGTGAATGACCTGCTGACCTTTAACAAAGCCACGCTGGCGGACTCGCCGCTGCATCTGGTGCAAGTGTCGCTCAATGGCCTGCTGGAGCAGGCGCTGCAAGCGAACCAGGGCTATGCCAGCCAGTACGGTGTGAGTTTTGACTGGCATCCTGGCCAGGATCTGCAGATGACGGTAGACCCGGACAAGATTATGCAGGTGATGTCGAACTTATTGTCCAATGCCGCTAAATATTCGCCACAAGGCGGTGCAGTGCAAATTCGCAGCCAGCAACAAGGCGATAAAGTGCGGATTGAAGTGGAAGATTCCGGTCCCGGCATTCCGCTGGAGTTTCAGGACCGGGTGTTTGAAAAGTTTGCTCAGGCCGATTCCAGCAATACCCGACGGGTCGGCGGCACTGGTCTTGGCATGGCGATTTCCAAATCACTGGTGGAGCTGCATGGCGGCTCGATCAGTTTTGTCAGTGTGCCTGGCAAAGGCACCACCTTTGTGTTTGAGCTGCCGTTATTGCCAGTGACGCCACAAGACCTGAATTAGCCAGCCTGCGCTGTATGCAGGCCGGCTGCACTTCTTTAGTACTGAATGACTTTGGCGACGCCGCGCGAGCGCGGGTCGGCTGCGGCTGAGACCTGCTGGTGCTGCACCTGAATGGCCTGCACGTCGCCTAAGTTCCAATCCTGAGTTTTCAGCACATAACCACGTTCAGTCAGCTGCTGCTGCACTTCGGCAGAGAGCGGGCTAAAAGGCTCCATGGTGATTTGGTCTTTTGGCAGTAACTGGTGGTGAAAACGTGGCGCCGCCACCGCTTGTTGCAGCCCCATGCCAAAATCATACAGGTTGCTGATCACCTGAAATACCGAGGTGATTATGGTGGAGCCACCCGGCGTGCCGACCACCAGCTCAATCTGCTGATCCTTCACCACCAGACTTGGGCTCATCGACGACAGCATGCGTTTGCCCGGCGCTATCGAGTTGGCGTCTTTGCCCACCACGCCAAAGGCATTTGGCACGCCAGCTTTGGCCGAGAAATCGTCCATTTCGTTATTCAGCAAAAAGCCAGCGCCTTGCACCACCACGCCGCTGCCAAAATCCAGGTTCAGCGTGTAGGTGTTAGATACCGCATTACCGGCTTTGTCCAGAATAGAGAAGTGGGTGGTGTGGTAGCCTTCGAGCCCCGGTTTTACATTCGCTGTGGCCGAAATCGCCTTGGGGTTAATTTCTTTGGCGCGCTGATCCAGATAAGCGGCGCTCAGCAATTGCTCCTGCGGTACCTTCACAAAGCCGGGATCGCCTAAATACTCTGCCCGGTCAGCATAAACCCGCTTTTCCAGTTCGGCGATCAGATGCACATACTGACTGCTGTTGTGCGCCACGCCGTTAAAATCAGCCTGACGGCGCTGCTTCAAACCGAGCAACTGACCTATAGCAATACCACCTGAACTGGGGGGCGGCGCACTGATAAAGCTTTTGCCCTGCCAGGGTGTGACCAGTGCATCACGCCAACCCGCCTGGTATGCGGCTAAATCGGCCATGCTGATCAGGCCGCCACCGCGCTGCATTTCTGCCACCAGCAGCTGGGCTGTTTTGCCTTTGTAAAAATCGTCCGGCCCTTGTTCAGCAATCCGGCTCAGGGTTTGCGCCAGCTCTGGCTGCTTAAAGTTTTCACCTGCTTTCATGGTGCCAAAATAGTCGGAGAAGTTGGTTTTGCCTTCCAGTTGCGTTGAGATATCGGCACGGTATTGGTACTGATTGGCGGCGACAGTAAAGCCGTTACTGGCGTAGCGGATGGCCGGTGCCAGCAGGGTTTTCCATGGCAGGCTGCCAAATTTCTGATGCGCCAGCCATAAGCCTTTGACTGTACCAGGCACACCACTGGCTTTGTGGCCAATCAGGCTTAAGTTTTCAATCACCTGTTTATCTGCGTCCAGGTACATGTCGCGGTGTGCAGCGGCGGGCGCAGTTTCGCGGTAGTCCAGGAAATACGGCTGGCCTTCAAACCAAATCAGCATAAAACCACCACCGCCTATATTGCCGGCTTCGGGGTAAGTGACGGCCAGGGTAAAGGCGGTGGCGATAGCGGCGTCAACGGCATTGCCGCCCTGGCGCAGAATTTGTTCGGCGACCAGCGCGCCGTACTGATCAGGGGAAGCGACGGCGCCAGCCTGAAGTTCTGTTTTGGGAGCGGCCTGCGCGAATGATGATGTCAGACAGAAAAGAATAGCCGCGACTGCGGATAGAAAACGAATTGCCATGCAAAACTCCCTGATTGAGCCAGTTGAGATTAAATTTTGTTCGCTCCGGTGTCAGGTCTGTTTTAACGTTTCAATCAATGAATTACAAGAACAGTCTGTCAGACGAACCCGGCACTCCCGGGTTGTCTGACACTGAGAGGCATTAGTCTTTTCGCATTTTAGGCAGCAGTACAGTGACCACGCCCAGCAACGGCAAATAAGCGCAGTACTGAAATACCTGCACTATGGACGTGGCGTCAGCCCAGGCACCAAGCCCGGCGGCGGCGATGCCGCTGATGCCAAACATCAGGCCAAAAAAGATACCGGAGATCAGACCGATTTTATGCGGTACTAATTCCTGCGCCAGCACAATAATGGCGGAGAACGCCGAAGACAGCACAAGGCCAATCAGCACGGACAGTGCGGCGGTCCAGTACAGGTTGCAGTAAGGCAGCAGCAGGGTAAAAGGCGCAGCCCCCAGAATAGAAATCCAGATCACGGCTTTACGGCCAATTTTGTCGCCAACCGGGCCACCGACAAAAGTACCGAGTGCCACTGAGGCCAGGAAGATAAACAGGTAAAGCTGAGAATCTGCCACCGAGACGGCGAATTTTTCCATCAGGTAAAAGGTGTAGTAGTTGGTCAGAGCTGCCATATAGATGTATTTGGAGAACACCAGTATGGCCAGTACCAGCAGTGCGCCTTTGACCTGGGCCATAGTTAAATGGCTGAAATGCGGCTGTTTTTTCGCACCTTTTAAGCTGGCCCCTGAACGGATGGTCCAGCGGCTGACTGCACTAAGCACTGCAATCCCTAAAATGGCAAACAGGGTAAACCACAGAATTGCATCCAGCCCACGTGGCAGAATAATGGCGGCCGCCAGCAAAGGACCAAAGGCCGAACCGGCATTACCACCGACCTGGAAAAACGACTGGGCAAAACCAAAGCGGCCACCGGATGCCATGCGGGCCACCCGCGACGCTTCCGGGTGAAAGGTGGATGACCCCATACCAATCATCGCCGAGGCCACCAATAAACCAGCAAAACTGCTGCTGCTCGCCAGCAATATCAGACCTAGCAAGGTCATCAGCATGCCACAGGGTAACAGGTACGGCTTGGGGTGTTTGTCGGTGTAGAGGCCAACCGCCGGTTGCAGCACTGACGCCATCAGCTGGAAGCTCAGCGTGATCAGACCGATTTGGGCAAAACTGAGACTGTATTCGGTTTTCAGCAATGGGTAAATCGACGGCAAAATGGCCTGAATTAAATCATTCAGCAAATGGACAAAACTGACCGCCGCCACCACTGGCAAAATGGTTTTTGTGGCGTCAAAGCTGGTTGATTGCTGGGACTGCGCTTGCTCTGCTGGGTCACCGATCATCTGGACTACTCTGTGGTTGAAAAGCCGGCATTATAAACCTGCGCGCTGGCTAAATCTGCCTGAAACTGCCAGTGCACCGGCAAATACGATGGGGTCAAGTCTCTTTTGGGGTCAGGTCTTGAATTTTGCATTGAAACGCAAAATACAAGACCTGACCCCAGTATTAAAGGGGGGATTTTTGCAATGGTGGCTATTCAGCTATCGGCGAAACAGGGTATAAATTGGCAAGTATTTTCAGGAGTGCTGTGCATGTTTGGTTACCGGCTGTTTCGCTATTGGTTTTTCGCGGCGTTGTTGCTGTGGGCTGTGCTGTTTTACAGTTTTAACGACCTGGCTTTTTTGGCGGAGCACTGGTTTTACCCAGCCATTATGGTGGTGGGCGCCTTTGTCGCTGGGTCTACCCCGGAAGGAGGCGGTGCTGTGGCTTTTCCGGTGCTGAACATTTTCTTGCAGATAGACAGGGTGATGGCGCGGGATTTCAGCCTGATGATCCAAAGCATAGGTATGACCAGCGCGAGCGTATTCATTTTATGCAGCACGCCAGACAAAAGGGTGTTTAACCGCTGCTGTGGATGATCCCGCTGTGTTTTGCCGGTTTTGTGCTGGGCATGCAGGTACTGCAACAGCTGCCGGTGTACATTATTCAGGCGCTGTTTTTAAGCCTGATCACTGCGTTTGCGCTGGCGTACAGTTTGGGCAAACATCGCGGTTGCCAGAGTGAACTGCGTTCACCCAAAGGCTACGAATGGGGCCTGCTGACGCTGGTGTTGCTGACCGGTGGTATGTGTGCCAGTTTGTTTGGCACCGGCGCCGATATTATCCTCTACACCTTGTTGGTGACCTTGTTTCGTATGCAGGAAAAACGCGCCACTCAGCTGGCGATTATGTTGATGGCGGCGATCAGTGTGCTGGGCTATGGCTGGCTTGGACTGGTGGAACAGGACCTGAGTGCGTATCAGGTGCAGACCTGGCTCTGTGCTTACCCCGTGGTGTTGCTGATGGCGCCGTTGGGGGCTGTGGTGCTGGCCAAAGTGAACAAAGAGTTGATGCTCAAAGGCATTGCCATTTTGAACCTGGGTCAGATGGCGTATTTCCTGCTGTACAACCCAAGTTCTGCCAAATGGTGGTGGGCCAGTGTCTTTATGCTGGTGCTGAGCCTGGCCTTCAGCTACGCCATCTGGCGTTTAGGCCAACAAAAAGTGGCGCAGGCTGCCAGCTAAGCGCCGGGACTGACTGTTCAGACGCTTAGCTGCAATCCGTCCGCTCAGTATTAGTTTGCTAAACGCGCCGGGTCCAGCAATTCTTTCAGCTGAGCTTCCGATAAATCAGTTTGCTCCAGCGCCACGTCCAGCACTGGGCGCTGCTGCTGATAGGCTTGTTTAGCGATAGCTGCGGCTTTCTCGTAGCCAATCACCGGGTTTAACGCAGTCACCAGAATCGGGTTACGCGCTAAAGCCCGGGCTGTGGTGTCTGCCCGTACTTTCAGCCCGGTTAGCGCTTTTTCGGCCAATGCCCGCAGACTGCCACTGAGCAGACTGATGCTGTCGAGCAGATTGGCAGCCACCAGCGGTAACATCACATTGAGTTCGAAATTACCTGATTGGCCTGCCACTGTAATAGCCGCATCGTGGCCAATGACCTGGGCCGAGGCCATCGCGACAGCTTCCGGGATCACCGGATTCACTTTACCCGGCATAATGGACGAACCTGGCTGCAGCGCGGGTAATTCAATTTCCGCCAGACCTGCCAGCGGGCCAGAATTCATCCAGCGCAAATCATTGGCAATTTTTAGCAGCGCAACCGCCAGGGTTTTTAAGGCGCCTGAAGTCGCCACCGCGACATCCTGGGAGCTTAAGCTGAAAAAGAAATTGGGGCTGGGGCTAAACGACAGACCGGTTTGTTCGCTCAGCGCGGCAGCAAAACGGGCGGCGAACTGCGGATGGGCGTTGACACCGGTGCCAATGGCGGTGCCACCTTGCGCCAGCTGCTGTAAGTGCGGCAGCTGCGCCTGCAACTGCTCTGCGGCATGCTGTAACTGAGCTTGCCAGCCGCTGAATACCTGGCCAAAACGCAACGGCATGGCATCCATCAGATGGGTGCGGCCGGTTTTCAGTACATGGCCTTGTTGCGCTGACAATTGGCTCAGCGCCTGCTGCACCTGGGTCAGGGCCGGCAACAGATCGCCACTGATCGCCAGTGCGGCGCTGACATGGATAGCCGTCGGGATGGTGTCGTTACTGCTTTGGCCCAGGTTCACATGGTCGTTCGGGTGAATTTTTTCGCCAGCGCTCTGACTGGCGAGAGTCGCCAACACCTCGTTCACATTCATATTGGAGCTGGTGCCTGAACCTGTCTGGTAGACACCCACTGGGAATTGCGCCGGATCCGGCTGCTCAAGCTGAGACTGTGCCGCCTGAATAATAGCGTCACTCTGCGTGCTGCTCAGTAGCCCCAACTGCTGATTGGCGCGAGCCGCTGCTTGTTTGATCAATAACAAAGCGCGGATAAAAGGCCAAGGCAGGCTGGCCGGGTGCAAGGTGAAATTCTGCACCGCACGTTGGGTCTGAGCCTGGTACAAGGCGTCGGCTGGCACTTCCAACGCGCCCATTGAGTCATGTTCAATCCGGTAAGACATTGTGTTGCTCCTGCGATGGGTAGGCGAAGAATTCACCCGGCTTTACAGTGGATAGTGAGGTTGGAATTTAACCAGTTCAAGTCGGCGGTAAAATTTATCTGTGGCGGAGGGGGTTTGAAAATTAGCAAAACCTAAGTTTCTTTTTTTTCATTTAGTTCCAGAAATGGATAATTTGAGCTAGTGTATCTGAAACAGGTAAGTGGCTGGTGGATGGGCTGCCGGTTGCACTATCTGTGGTGACAACACTGAAAAGGAAGGAATACCTGCTATGAATACCACCAAAATAGTGCTGGGCGGCGCCTTGTTGTGGGCTGGCCTCTGCACAACTGTGCTTGCGGATACCAGTTGCCCAGTCGCTCCGGCCTGGCTAAGTAACCCTTCAATGCCCGCTGAGGTGAAGCAAAGTGCTGGTCCCGGCGACTCAACCTTTTGTGACTTCTATCAGTTTTCGACCCAGACTTATTTGTACCTGATGTCAGCGAACAGTACTGGCCAGCGCAATTTTATGGACCCAAGCCAGTATGCCGTGCTTGAGTTTGACAGCCAAGGCAACCCGGCTAATTCGTGTGATGCCACAGTGACAGGCCCCACCTTAAGAACCAGCCTGAATAAAGCCGACAGCACCTCGATTTCTACTCAACAAGCCGGTGATGGTGCCACCATTTATGCCCAGGACGGCAATGTGGTGTATTACGACGTGCGCTTTAGTAAAAGCATGTGTGGTTTGCCTGGCAGCGCTGTGCAGCTGCAAAAACAAAACCTGATTAATTTCCCCGGTGGCACCACAGAAATTAAAGCGGCCTGGAAAGTGCTTTCTGCTGCCGAAATTAGCGCCGGCACTTTTGTTACCCAACAACAAAGCATTGGCGGGCAACCCCAAACGCTGGGCCTGGTCGGTATGCATATTGCGGTGGCAACCCCAGATCACCCTGAATTTGTCTGGGCCACCTTTGAACACAAACAAAACACACCGGACTGTGCGCCAAGCAGCATCACTGGCAAAGACAGCTTTACCTTTGCCAGTTCAAGCTGCGCTACCGGCCTGACAGGGACTGAAACCGCAGGCAACACCTGTAATTTCAATAACCCATCCGAGGGCTTGTCGGCAGCCACAGGAACACCCACCAATATTTGTCGGGTTTACCCATTCGGGACCGGATCTGGTGATCTCAAGGCCGTCGAGAACATCTCGGCTATTGAGGCACAAAACAGCGGATTGGACAGCCTGCTTGGGGGTACTTCAGTGCCTGCCGGTATGCCGGTGCTGGGCAACTACTTTAATGTCGGGGCGCTGTGGGTCAGTGATATCGCGCAAAGCTCAGGCGGGCAGGGCGTGCCAAACGAACGTGGTTCTTTGCGCCTGGCCAACTCAGTGGCAGAAACCACCTTCCAGCATGTGAACCTGAACAGTGCGGGCTTTGCCAGCAACTGCTTTGGTTGCCATAACTATGTCGGCACCGGCAACCAGGTCAATAACAACATCACCAGCCAGAATCTGAGTCATATCTTTCTGGACATTGTGGTGGGCAAAGGGGAGGCGATTGATGTGACCTCAAGCACGCCAATTGGCAGCAATAGCGCAGCGCCAGCGATTTGTCAGGGCACGACAGCCAATCCAGGGGTTTGCCCCAATGCCGCTAATAACCTGAAGTGGAACGGCCAGTGGACCAACATCAACAGCAGTGCAGGTTCGGTCTGCGGTTGTGTGGCTCAGTAATTGATCTCATCTCGGCGGCTCAGCGGCCTTTGCTGCTGAGCCTTTTTGTTTTCCCTTGCTGCTGTGCGTTATTTTCCTTGCTGCGCTGGACAGACTTTCCGACAATAGCCGCCTTATTTCCTTTTGAGTGAAGCTGATATGCAATTGGACGACGCAGACGATTGGGCCTGGTGCGAACAGCAATACCCGGCCGTAGTTGCTTATGTATCGGCACAGCAGATCCCGCATGGTGAGATTTGCGACTGGCCTGAATGGGACTGCGCACCTTACCTGGGCTTATGGGCAGTGGAAGACCCGGCCGACCCGGGTTATGTGGGTCACTGGATTTTAGTCGGTGACAGCAGTGGCAGTCAGCCGCAGCCAGTACCTTTTGACCATTTACCAGCCGATGAGCTGGCAGAACCCCGTGAAGCCTTGCTGGCCTTTGCCAAAAAGTGGGCGGCATTAGCCGCTGCTGCCTGTCAGGGCCAGGATTGGCTGGGCAGCCCCAGTCTGCCGGGTGAACTTAACCAACGTGCCGACCAGCTCAAGCGCCAGGCGACCCTGCTGCAGCAGCTGGCCGAAGACGATGAGCTGTGGCAGGACGACGACTAAAGCTGCTTTTTCAGGGCCAGCAGCACTTTGCGGGTGAGCCAGAGTACCGCAAGCCCGGTCAAGGCGGCCACGGGCACCAGACCATAGCCCAGCACTTCCAGCTCTGCCGGTTTAGGGTCGGCCATTATGCCTAAGGTAATGGCTTCCCCTGCGGATTCTGACCACACCCCGACATGCTCAGGCCAGAATAGTTTGGCGATGGCGGTCAGCAGCAGACTGAATGCCGTGACCCCACCAAACACCGCCATCGAAAAATACAGGCTGTAGGTGACGCTGCGTTTTACCTGAGTAATGGCTTTAAAACCTTTCGGCGGTGGCGCACCAGTGGTCAGATGCGCGATGTACTGCTGCGCCAATTGGCGCGGCTCTCCGAACCCCTGCAATATCAGGTGGATGTCGGCGTCAGGCTGGCTTTCCAGCACATCAAACAAATGGCTTTCAATTTCCCGCAGCACATCATTGCGGTCCTGAGCGTTTAGCCGGGCCAGGTAAAGTTCCAGTTGTTGCAGATACTGCTGCACCGCTGCATTGGTTTGCATTTTATTCCCCTTCTAATTGTTGTCCGTGTGGCTGCAGAGCAGCTGCTCTATATCGGAGACCGATTGCCGCCAGAGCTGAATGAGTGCGCCAAGACGTTCGGCTCCGGCTGCCGCCAGGCTGTAATACTTGCGTGGCCGGGTGTCGTTTTCCTGCACCCAGGCGGCGTCGATCAGCCCGTCGCGTTTCAGCCGGTCCAGCAGCGGGTACAAGGTACCTTCACTGATGGCCGTTGATTTGAATTGCTGCAATTGCTTCAGCAGCTCCAGGCCATACAGGGTGCGTTGCTGCAACAGCGCCAGAATGACCAGCTCCAGCGTGCCTTTGCGCAGTTGCACTTCCCATTTATCCGAATTTTTGTCTGTGTCTGTCATGGTGTTTACTCGGGTATACAAGTTACTATGTATTGCATAGTAACTTGTATACCATAATTTATCTCTGCGCAAGCCGGGGCTAGAAAGGAAAGGCTGGATATGGGTCGTCAAACCTGCTGAACAAGTAGGAAATTATTGTTTTATATCAATTAAATCGATTAACTCAGTCCATTAAACTTTCTTTCTGTTGTCAAAAAAAAGGTCTAATGTTAGTAGCAACTTGAGGGCCGGTTGGCTCACTGTGATCTTAACGATGAGGAAACTACAGATGGATAAATCAACAGGAAAATGTCCGTTCGCGCATGGCGCCAAAACATCGACGGCCACGGCTTCTGAACACTGGTGGCCGAATGCGCTTAACCTGGACATCCTGCATCAGCACGACAGCAAAACCAACCCGATGGACCCTGACTTCGACTACGCCAAAGCTTTTGCTTCTTTGGATTTAGCGGCGGTGAAAGCCGACTTAAAAGCCTTGATGACAGTGTCGCAAGACTGGTGGCCGGCCGACTGGGGCCATTACGGCGGCTTGATGATCCGCATGGCCTGGCACAGTGCTGGTACTTACCGTACCGCCGATGGCCGAGGCGGTGGTGGCACCGGGACACAGCGCTTTGCGCCACTGAACAGCTGGCCAGACAACGGCAACCTGGACAAAGCCCGTCGGTTGCTGTGGCCTGTGAAGAAAAAATACGGCAACAAGCTGTCCTGGGCCGATTTAATGATCCTGGCCGGCAATATGGCCTACGAATCGATGGGCTTTAAAACCTTTGGTTTCGCCGGTGGCCGCGCCGACGTATGGCACCCGGAAAAAGACATATACTGGGGCTCGGAAAAACAGTGGCTGGCGAAAAGTGGTGGCGAAGGCAGCCGCTACTCAGGTGAGCGTGATTTAGAAAATCCATTGGCTGCGGTCATGATGGGCCTGATTTACGTGAATCCAGAAGGGGTAGACGGCAATCCGGATCCGCTGAAAACAGCGCAAGACATGCGGGTCACTTTCGCCCGGATGGCAATGAACGATGAAGAAACGGTAGCACTGACCGCTGGCGGTCACACTGTAGGTAAAGCCCATGGTAATGGCGACGCTGGCAAGTTAGGTGCCGACCCAGAAGGTGCCGGCATTGAAGAGCAGGGCTTTGGCTGGATGAATCACCAAAGCCGCGGTATTGGCCGTAACACCGTAACCAGTGGGGTGGAAGGGGCCTGGACTGCGCATCCAACCCAGTGGGACAACGGTTTCTTTAAAATGCTGATGGAATACGACTGGGAACTGACCAAAAGCCCGGCCGGTGCCCATCAGTGGAAGCCTGTTAACCTGAAGCCTGAAGACACCCCGGCAGATGTCGAAGGTGGTGCAGGCAGTACTATGGTGGTGATGACTGACGCCGATATGGCACTGAAAGTCGACCCAGAGTACCGTAAGATTTCTGAGCGATTCTACAAAGACCACGCCTACTTTGAAGAGGTGTTTGCCCGTGCCTGGTTTAAACTGACGCACCGCGATTTAGGCCCGAAAAGCCGTTATTTAGGGCCGGATGTACCGGCTGAAGATCTGATTTGGCAGGACCCAATCCCAGCTGTGACTTACCAGCTTTCAGAAGCTGAAATTGATGAGCTGAAAGCCAAAATTCTGGCGACTGGTTTGTCGGTGTCTGAGCTGGTTTCGACCGCTTGGGACAGCGCCCGGACTTATCGTGGTTCGGATTACCGTGGCGGCGCCAACGGTGCCCGTATTCGTCTGGCACCACAAAAAGACTGGGAAGGCAACGAGCCTGTGCGTTTGCAAAAAGTGCTGAAGGTACTGGAGCAGCTGCAAGCCGGTTTAAGCAAAAAGGTCAGCCTGGCGGATCTGATTGTATTAGGTGGCAGTGCGGCGGTGGAAAAAGCCGCTAAAGATGCCGGTGTGGCGATTAAGGTTCCATTTGCACCAGGCCGTGGTGATGCCAGTGCCGAGATGACGGATGTGGAATCCTTCGCTGTGCTGGAGCCATTGCATGACGCTTACCGTAACTGGCTGAAGCAGGATTATGTGGTGAGCCCGGAAGAAATGATGCTGGACCGCACCCAACTGATGGGCCTGAGCGCCGCTGAAATGACTGTGCTGGTTGGTGGTATGCGGGTGCTTGGCACCAACCACGGCGGCACTGGCCACGGTGTCTTTACCGATAAAGTGGGCGTGCTGAGCAACGACTTCTTCGTCAATCTGACCGATATGGCGTACAGCTGGAAACCGACGGGGAAAAACTCGTATCAGATTGTTGAGCGTAAAACAGGGGCGGTGAAGTGGACGGCAACCCGGGTCGACCTGGTGTTTGGTTCCAACTCAGTGCTGCGCTCTTACGCTGAGGTCTATGCACAGGACGACAACAAAGCCAAGTTTGTGCAGGACTTTGTCAAAGCCTGGGTGAAGGTGATGAACGCGGACAGATACGATCTGAAATAATCAGTCTCTAGAAAAACCAAGGGCGGCATGATCGAATGGGCCGCCCTTTTTTACGTCGGTAAGAATGCCACCGGGCTCAGAGCTTGCTGCTGTCACCTTTGGCTTGCTGCACCATTTGCCGCACGTCGGACAGTAGTTGCTGGGCGTCATACACAATGCCGTCTTTGACGGTGTAACGCACCCCTTTGCTGCGCTCTGGTTCATTGTGGTCATTCAGCCGGTAATGACCGGTGCCAAACAGCACTTTAAAGTTTGCCAGCGGGTTTTCTGTCACGATCACCAAATCGGCTTTTTTGCCGGGTTGCAGGCTGCCAATGTCTTTGTCCATGCCCAGTGCCTGTGCACCATTCAGTGTCGCCGCCTGAATCACTTCCAATGGGTGAAAGCCAGCTTCGCGTAGCAGTTCTAATTCCTGAATGTAAGCAAACCCATAAATTTTATAGATATAGCCGGCGTCGGAACCTGCAGTGACCCGGCCGCCATGGTTTTTAAAGTCATTTAAAAAACGGAACCAAAGCCGGTAGTTTTCGCGCCAGGCCACTTCCTGCTCTGTGCCCCAGTCAAACCAATAAGAGCCATGAGCATTGCGGTTTGGTTTAAAAAAGTTGGCCAGGGTGGGCAGGGTATAGTCCTGCTGCCAGGGGGCGTTACGCTGCGCTTCGGCGTCCCGGCTGGCTTCGTAAATAGTCAGGGTCGGGTTGATGGTAAAGTTCAGCTTAATCAGCTCGTCGCGCACCGAGTTCCATTTTTCTGAACCTGGCTCGGCCGCTTGTTTCCACAGCTCACCGGCGGCGCTGAATCTGTCTTGCTCATTCTGGTAGTTGTAATTGAGTGGGTAATTCTGAATGGTCTGGCCGGTAAAAAGGGCTTCCGGTAAGCCGTACCAGTGCTCCATCGAGGTGAGACCCATGCGGGCGCTGTCCAGCACATTGGTGCTCATCACATTGAGCTGAGCGTGGTGCATCATGGTGCCAAGCTGCTGTTTTTTCGCTTCATCCAGCGCGGCGGCAATAATGGCAGGTGGGGCGCCAAAAAACTTCACGCCTGCCGCCCCGGCTTTTTTCACATCTTTAACCCAGTCGCGCGCTTGCTCTGCGCTAAAAATTGGCTTGCCAAGACCCTGGCCAAAGCCGACATAAGGCACGATGCGGGGGGCGACGATAAGGTTGTCATTGGACGCTTTGACATGGCGCATGGTCCAGGCCACGCCATTAAAGCTACCGGGCTCACGCACTGTGGTAATGCCATGCGCCAGCCAGAGTTTAAACACATAGTCGGCCGGAATGCCGTTGGCACTGCCGCCAATATGGCCATGCATATCAATAAAGCCCGGCAGCACATACATGCCGGTTAAATCCATTTCTTTGTCGCCCTGTGCAGCTTTGGGCCGGTTTGCGGTAGGGATTGGCACACCGGGATTGCCGACGGTCACAATCTCGGCAATCCGGTCTTGTTCAATGACGATATCAACAGGCCCGACCGGTGGAGCGCCTTCGCCACTGACATAGGTTACCCCACGTAAAATCAGCCGTTTATACGGGCCGTCGCCCTGATGACGCTCGGTAGCGGAGGGCGTGCGCTCATTTGATGTGGCAGCTGCCAGATGCAGGCTGACAGTCATCACTAATAAGCTACTGACTTTAATGAAAAACTTCATAGATGTTCCTTGTTATAGTTATCGCAGAGCCAAGCTGCTTTACTATGGCAAGGAGTGGTTGCTGCTGCAACAGAACAGGTTCAAACGGCAGCAGCATGCGGTGGTTTCAGCCTGGCTTTTTGATGCACAGCACCAGTGTATTTCCAGAGTTTGGCTGCAATGGCACAATTTTTTCGTAATCATGTTGCAGCAGGATCGTCTCAAAATAAGGTTCCAGCAGCTGGTGCAGCTCAGAAAAACTCACGGCGACCATAGGGTGGCTGTCTTGCCATTGCTCTGTGATGTCGCCTGTGCTGCGGCTGATCGCTAATTGCAGTTGTTGCTGTTCGCCTGTGCCGGGGTAATACCAACCAGACTCAAAGTGAAACAGGCTGTTGTCGGTGTTGGTGCTGTGCTGCTGACTCAGGCGGTTATCAATTTGCTGTTTATCGACGGCGTTAAAACAAAACAGCCCACCAGTAGCCAGTTGCTGGTGCACCTGACGAATGCATTGGTTCAGCCGGGCCAGGCTGGCGCAATAATGCAGTGAATACAAAAAGCAGGTGATTAAATCCAGCGGCTCAGGCCAGTTGAGCGCACACATATCCCCCTGGACGAAGCTGGCTTCAGGGCAACGTTGTTTCGCTTTGTCCAGCATCGGCTGATTTAAATCCAGGCCCGAACTTTGATAGCCTAAATCCAGTAACTGGCGGATATGTGGCCCGGTGCCGCACGCGAGATCCAAATGGCGGTTGCCACCATTGCCAAACAGCTGATGCAGCCGGTGCACCATCTGGCTTTGACTGGCGTAGTCAATGTCCGCGCACATCAGGTCATAATAACAGGACAGGTCTGTGTATAAGGCGTTGCTGGTACTCATGGTGACCTGTTGCGACAATTATAGGGCGCGCATTCTAGCTGGTTTTAGTGATGCCGCCTACAGGCTGGGTTCAGCTTAAAGCGGTTATGTTAAGGTGTCTTTCTTCCCCATAAGCAAGGAGCATAAATGAAACTCGCAATTAAACTGGTGGCAGCCCTGGTGCTGCTGATTGGGGCTTTGGTGTTACTGGTGCCGCAGTTTTTATCCAGCGAAAAAATCTGGGCAGAGGTCAGCAGTCAGGTTGAGCAACAAACCGGACGGCGTATTCAGGTGGAAGGCACCCCCGAACTGAGCTTGTTTCCTGCGCTTGGCCTTCAGCTCAAAGGTTTGAAGTTTGCCAATCAGCCAGGCAGCAAGGTCAGCCAGATGCTGACTGCTGAGCAACTGACACTGCGTCTGGCCTGGAGCAGCTTATGGTCCGGCACAGTGCGTATTGATGAATTTGTGCTGGAAAAACCAGAGCTGTATCTGGAGAAAAACAGCAAAGGTCAGGCAAACTGGCAGTTATTAGCGGGTGACAAACAGCCTGCTGCAGCCGCAGCGGGGTCAGCCCCTTCGTCCGCAGCTGCTTTGCCGGATTTGCAGTTAGGCGACATTCGTATTGTTGATGGGAAGCTAAGTTATCAGGATGCGCAAACTGGCAGCGCGCAGCAACTGGATAACCTGCAACTGAGCATTGAGATTGCCAGCCTGAAAAGCCCGCTGAGGTTGCAGGGGGAGGCCGATTATCGCGGCAAAACGCAGAAACTTGACCTGAGCGTTGACCACCTGGCTGCATTGCTGGCCAAAGAGCCAATCAGTTTGCAGCTGGAGCTGGATAATGACCTGCTGGCGCTAAAACTGGATGCCAATTACCAAACCAATCTGCAGGGTAAACTGGAACTTGAAGCTGGTTCCTTGCGTGAATTGTTGGCCTGGTTTGATGTGCAGACCCAAGCCAGCCCGGAGGTAATGAACAAACTTGAGCTTAAATCCACAGTACTGTTGACCGACAACGATCTGCAACTGACAGGTCTCAGCATGGCACTGGACCAGCTGAAACTGACCGGCGAGCAGCGCGTGCAGTTTCTGCAGCCAGTTAAAGTCAGCGGCCAGTTGGCACTGAATACACTGGATCTGAACCCGTACCTGGGCTTGCACCCGCAGCAGGAGAGTACAGCGGCGGCTGCCGCTACGCAGGATTGGGATCTGACGCCGCTTGATTTATCCGCCTTAACGCAACTGAATTTGGACCAGCAGCTGAAGCTGGCGGGCTTGGTGTTTCAACAAATCAAATTGGGGCCAAGTGAGATGAAGCTGGTACTGAACAATGGCAAGGCCCGCTTTGATTTAGCTAAGCTGGACGCTTATCAGGGCAAAGGCAGTGCCTGGCTGGAGCTGAATGCAGCGAGCAAGCCCTATCAGATGGCCAGTCAGTTTAACCTGACTGGCGTGGCCGCGCAGCCGCTGCTGACTGATGCCGCTGGTTTTGATAAGTTGCTGGGTACAGGCCAGATTAGCGGTCAGTTGGCCAGTAGTGGACTACACCAGAAAGCCTTGGTTGAAGCGCTGAACGGCACTGTCAGCTTTCGTTTTGCCGATGGGGCTATTCGCGGTGCCAATATTGCCGCCATAGTGCGCAGCGCCGGTCAGGCGTTGCAAGGCAACCTGCAGGCAGTGAATCTGGATAAAGATTTCAGTGAGTCGGAGAAAACCGACTTCTCGGAGCTATCTGCCAGTATGCAGTTTGCCGCCGGCATAGGCCAAAGTAGCGATCTGCACCTGGCCAGCCCGCTGCTGCGTTTAACTGGTAATGGCAGTCTGGATTTACCTAAGCGTCAGGTCGACTATTTGTTAAGCCCCAGACTGGTAGCCAGTATTGAAGGGCAGGGTGCTACGGAAGCAGGCAAAGGCCTGACCATTCCGGTGCGGGTGAAAGGCCCGTGGACTGCTATCAAAATCCGACCGGACATCAGTCAGACCGCCAAAGACAAAGCCAAGCAAAAAATTGAAGATAAAGTCAAAGATAAGCTGAAAGGCCTGTTAGGTGGCGGCTAAAACGGGTTAAAAAGGCAGGCTGTTGTTTGAATTTTGGCTACAATCAGACAACAGTTCTTAGCTTGGATCCGAACAGGGAAGGTTCAATATGCGTACCTGGTTTATCCTGTTACTTCTTTTTTTAGTCGCAACGTCCGTAAAATCTTTTGCCGCAACGCCGGTCATTTATGCCTGGCCAAAAAACCTGGCCACCGATGAGCGCGGCGATTATCCCGTTGCTTTACTGAAGCTGGCGCTGGAAAAATCCGGCGCTGATTACCAGGCTGTGCCCAGTGCCTCGGTGATGACTCAGCATCGCACTTTACGGCAGGTCAGCACAGCGCAAGGATTGGATGTGCTTTGGACCATGACCACCCCGGAACGTGAACAACAACTCAGGCCTATCCGAATTCCAATTGACCGGGGTTTGCTTGGCTGGCGGCTTTTTGTTATTCAGCCAGAACGCGCCAATCAGTTTGCCAGGCTGCCAAATCAAGCCCAGCTGCAAAAATTAATGGCGGTGCAGGGTAGTGACTGGCCCGATTTCCCAGTGCTGCAGGCCAATCAGTTTAAGGTGCTGGGCAGTGGCGATTTTGAAGGCATGTTCCGTATGGTCAAAAGTGCCCGAATCGACTTTTTCCCGCGTTCTGTCACCGAAATCTGGCCTGAGCTGAGCCAACGTGAAGCGCTGGGATTAGCGGTGGCGCCAAAATGGGTGCTGCACTACACAGCCCCTTTGTACTTCTTTGTACAAAAGGACAACGAAGAACTGGCCTCTGCGATAGAGCGGGGGCTATGGAAAGCCATTGAAGATGGCAGTATGCAGGAGTTGTTTCTGCACTCTTTTGGTCCGGCGCTGGATAAAGCGGCGCTGTCTGAACGCACGGTGATTGAGTTGGTGAATCCGTTACTGCCAAAAGAAACGCCATTGGACAACCCGCTGTTATGGTTTGACCCGGCAAAAGGCTATTAAAAAGGAACCTCAAGGGCTAATGCCGATCAGATAAGCAGTTTTTATTTAAAACTGCTTATCTATTCACGAGTTGGTTCAGCTGCAGCGGAAAAGGCAAAGCCCACGCAGACCCGCCGTGGATATATCCCTATAGGCTCCTTTTTTGTTAGTGCATCAGCTGCTCAATCGCATCTGGCTTATTGTGGATAGCAAATTTGTCTACCAAGGTCGCGCTGGCATGGTTCAGCCCCAGAACGTCGACTTCTGTGCCTTCTTTAACAAACCAAACAGGATTTGCAGCACACCGCAGAGCAGTGTTGCAGCCAACAGATACTGTAAACCATGTTCTTTGACCAGCGTGACCATCAGCAGTGCCATAGCCCCGGTGGCCGCTGAGATCATGGCCGGACGGCCACCGGCAAAGGCCGTAATCACCGCAATAGCAGAGGACGCGTAAAGGCCTACTTTAGGGTCAACCGGCGATAATCGAGAACGCAATGGCCTCGGGGATCAGTGCCAGCGTAACCTGCGCAGCACAAAGCAAGTCAGAACGCAGGTTGTAAAACCAGTTCTGTTGTAAATAAGACCACATAGGCAACCTGTCACTTTTTAAATCAACGGATACAGCAAGCGAAGGGGCACACAAACTGCGCTCCCGCCCACTACGCTTTTGGGGGCAGTTTCAGTGGCCATTTGCGGCGTCTGGCGGTTTCAGGCATGAAAAAGGGCGGTAATGCTGGCAAAACCGCCCTGGATATTGAAGGTTTTTTATGCCGGAATAAACAACGGTTCCAATGCCAGTGTATCACTGGCGGGCATTAGTTCACGCCACCAATACTCAGTGGCCGCAGAGCTTTGCAGGCTGGCCAACTTCACTGCGGCACCAAATACCGGAGTGACCAGTGACACCTGATAGGCTTCAGCTGCCAGGGCCAAGCGTTCCAACGGTTCATACCAGGCGTGCATCGCCAGGTCAAAACTGCTGTTGTGCACTGGCATCAGGTAACGGGCCTGTAAATCAAGATGAGCGCGCAAGCTTTGCTCCGGTTGCATATGCACATCAGGCCACATCTCGTCGTAAGCACCGGTTTCAATCAGTGCTAAATCGATGGGACCAAAACAGCGGCCAATCTCTGAAAACCCTTTGAAATACCCGCTGTCACCACTAAAGAAGACACGTTGTTGGCTGGATTCAATGACAAAAGAGGCCCAGCTTGTTTGGTTTTTATCCCACAAACCACGGCCAGAGAAATGTTGGGCTGGCGTGGCGTGCAGGGTAAGACTGCCTAAGCGGGTCTGTTGCCACCAGTCCAGCACGCGGATTTTCTCAGCCGCAATACCAAAACGAATTAAATGCTGGTCGACCCCTTTAGGTACCACGAAGGTACGGGTTTTGGCATCCAGTTGCTGCACCGACTCTTTATCCAAATGGTCATAGTGATCGTGGCTAATCAGCACCGCGGAGATTTCCGGCAAGTCACAGATTTGCATTGGTAACTGGTGGAAACGTTTCGGGCCGGCAAAGGACAGTGGCGACGCGCGTTCGGAAAACACCGGGTCCAGCAAGAGGTACTGCTCATCTAACCGTAGCAACACAGTGCTGTGGCTGAAGCGGATCACCAGATCTTCAGTACCCGACAAATCAGGTCGCTGTACCGGCAGCGCTTGTGTTGGGGTTTTGTCAGCCACTTTCTGGGTCAAAAAGCGCCATAAAATGCGAACCCAGGCGGTTTTGTCCTGAGCATCGGCCTGAACACGGATCGATGGTGATGTGTGGCTGTTCATAATGGGCTCCTGAGATTAAATAAAGTAAACTACACGGTGTAGTTTAATAAAATCCATGAAAAAGTAAACTCAGTAGTGTAAAATTTTTTCAATCGAAGGTTTTGCGGAGTCAGTCAGGTGGAAAAACTCAGTCGTTCAGAGCAAAAGCGTCTGGACATTCATAAGGCGGCGTTAGCTGAATTTAAAGAAAAAAGTTTTGCTGGTGCCAGTATGGATGCGATTGCTGAACGGGCTGCCGTCTCGAAACGCACTGTGTATAACCATTTTGAAAGTAAAGAAGCCTTGTTCCAGGCGGTGACCGAGTCGTTCTGGCAACTGAGCAAAGATGTCACCAATGTGGAGTACGATCCGGCGCAGGACATTGTGGTGCAGTTGGAGAATATCGCTGAAGCCATGTGGCAACTGTACGCTCAGGCCGATTTCATCGAAAAGGCAAGGGTGCTGCTGGCGGAATACATTCGTCAGCCGCAACTGATTGAACAAATGATCCAGCAGGTGTCGGAAAAAGAAAAAGGCTTGAGCCGTTTTCTGGCTCAGGCACACCAGGCCGGTGTGTTACAGATTGACGATCTGCGGATGGCGGAAACCCAGTTCTGGGGGTTGTGCAAAGCCTTCGCGTTCTGGCCTGTGGTATTCCAGATGAACGACTACAGTAACCAGCGCGCACAAATTATTCGTAACAATGTCCAAATGTTCGTCTGTCAGTACCGCTGCAGAAAAACTACTTGAATCTGCGGCTTGAAGCGTTCAGGATCGCCTGCCAAGTCCCATTAAGGAGCCTATTGTGTCTAAAGTGAAAAGCCGTCGTTTACAAAAAAAGCTGTATCTGGGTGAATTTGCCGAGTACGGTTTTATGCTGTCCTGCAAGCTGGCACTGACAGATGAGCACGCCTTCAGTGTATTTCTGGAAAGCGTGATCAACCAGGTTGAACAGCGCGATCTGGTGATGGCTGGTGGTGGCGATAAAACTCAGTTTGAAGCTTTTATCTGGTCCGCTCATCGTTATGGCTCAGCAACACAAGACGATATCGCGGCGGTGACTGCCTGGTTCAACACTCAGTCACAGGTCTCACAACTGAAAACCAGCGAACTGGTGGATGCCAACTATGGCGTTACCTCGTTCTGAGAAAGCGCCGTTCTGGCTGCGGCTGCTGTCCGCTGCTGCCGTCGTTGTGGCGTTATGTGCTCTGCTTCTGGGGACCTATAACGCCAGCCTGACCCAACTGGAATACAGTCGACTGACCGGTGTAATGCTGATTGCCTTGGTGTTTGCGCTGCAACCGGATCTTTACTGGGCTGTACTGCAAGGCAAAGCTCAACTGAATTCGGCACCTAAAGCTCTGAATGCGCTGTTTTACAGTGGTGTCTTTATGCTGGTGTTTTCTGCTTTGGCTGGTCTGGTGCTGAGCGGAAAGCTGTAAAGCTTTTCGCCCAGCGCAGCTGGCGGCTCCGACCATTGGCTAATAGGGTGTGCGCTGCTTCGCTGATAGGCTAGTATCTGTTGACTAAAACCAGACAGGACAGTGCCTTATGCTGATCTTTTTCCTCTGCCTTGCCATTCTTGTGCTTGGCTACAAATTTTACAGCCCTTTTGTTGAAAAACAGGCCGGTATAGACCCGACTGCCATTACACCCCAACAACGCTTTAGTGAAGGGGTGGACTATGTTGCGCTGAGCCCAACCCGGGCATTTTTAATTCAGTTCCTGAATGTGGCTGGTGTCGGGCCTATTTTTGGCCCTATTCTGGGCGCTTTGTATGGCCCGGTCGCCTTAGTCTGGATTGTGATCGGCAACATTGTCGGTGGTGCTGTGCACGATTATTTCTCTGGTGTGATGAGCCTGAAAGAAGACGGCAAGAGTCTGCCGGAAATAGCGCGTCATTATTACAATGTGGTGTTTAAAGGTTTTATGCTGGTGTTTACCGCCATGCTGCTGTTTTTCGTTGGCGTGGTTTTTATTATGAGCCCCGCTGGTCTGTTGGCCAATCTGAGCTTTTTTGACGGAACTTTCCTGGAAAACAACACCTTCTGGGTACTTGTCATTCTGTTCTATTACTTCCTTGCCACCTTATTACCTGTCGATAAAATCATCGCCCGGCTTTACCCGTTTTTTGGTGGTCTGATGATTGTGATGACCACGCTGATTGCCGGAGCCCTGTTGCTGGAAGCACCGCACTTGCCGCAGGTGCAGGATGTGTTTGCTTATTTCACCCATAGTCATCAGGAGCATGAACTATTGGAGCCAAACCCGGGTGGTTTGCCGGTGTGGCCGCTGCTGTTTTTAACCATTACCTGTGGTGCCATCAGTGGTTTCCATTCCACTCAGTCACCTATTATTGCGCGTTGCCTGACTAATGAAAAATACGCCAGACCGGTGTTTTATGGTGCCATGATGTGCGAAGGCATAGTGGCTTGTGTCTGGGCTTTGGCTGGTATTTCTGCCTTTCCAGGTGGTTATGTTGAACTCAAAGCCATGCTGGACCAAGGCGGCCCAGGTTTAGTGGTCAACCATATTTCCACCAGCTACCTGGGTGTGTTGGGCGGCGTGATGGCGGTGTTGGCAGTGGCGGCTTTCCCTATTACTTCAGGCGATACGGCGTTTCGCGCATTGCGTCTGACCATTGTGGATGCCTTTAATATTCCGCAAAGTGTGCGTAACCGCCTGCTGCTGGCAGTGCCTATTTTGTTTGTGGCTTACCTGATGACGTTGCTGGACTTTTCACTGATCTGGCGTTACTTCGCGTTTTCCAACATGTTGTTGTCTACCAGCGTGCTGTGGCTGGCTACCAAGTATCTGTTCGATCGCGGCACCTTCCATTGGATTGCCAGTATTCCTGCGGTGATTGGTACGGCCATTACAGTGGCTTACATTGCCACTGCGCCTATTGGCTTTGGCTTACCTGCTGAGTACAGCCAGGTGATTGGCGCTGCAGTGGCGTTGGTCAGCCTGATTGCACTGGTGCTGGCGCACCAGAAGTACCGGTTGAAACCGGCTTAACACAGCAATAAAAAAGGGCCGTAAGGCCCTTTTTTATTGTGACTGGCAAGTGCGTTGTTACTGATCGTGGTACTGCTCACAGGCTTCCAGCGTGTTTTCAATCAGACAGGCCACTGTCATTGGGCCTACACCACCTGGCACCGGGGTAATAAAGCGGGCATGTTCAACTGCTTTATCAAACTGCACATCACCAACCAGCTTGCCGCTGTCCAGACGGTTAATGCCAACATCAATCACAATGGCACCAGGTTTGACCCAATCACCCGGGATAAATTCGGCCTTACCGACAGCCACCACCAGCAGGTCAGCGCGTCGTACCTGCTGCTCCAGGTTTTTGGTAAATTTGTGGCAGACCGTTGTGGTGCAGCCAGCCAGCAACAATTCCAGCGCCATAGGGCGGCCGACGATGTTGGAGGCGCCCACGACCACAGCATCCATGCCACGGATTTGCACGCCAGTACTCTGCAACAGCTTGATAATGCCTTTGGGCGTGCAGGGGCGCAGGGCTGGCATACGCTGAGCCAGGCGGCCGATATTGTAAGGGTGAAAACCATCCACATCTTTCAGTGGGTTGATACGTTCCAGAATGGCTGATGCATCCAGACCAGCAGGCAGTGGCAATTGCACCAGAATACCGTCCACTTTCGGGTCCGCATTCAGGGTATCAATCAATGTAAACAATTCCTGTTGGCTGGTGGTGGCAGGTAAATCATAGGAAAAGGATTCAAAACCTACTTCTTCACAGGCCTTGCGTTTGCTGCCTACATAAACCTGAGAGGCTGCATCCAGACCGACTAGCACCACGGCCAGGCCGGGAGCGCGTTTGCCTGCCGCCAGACGTTGCTGGACCCGTGCTGCAACCTGGTTGCGGGTGGACTGAGCGACTGCTTTGCCGTCAATGATTTGTGCTGCCATCGGATTACTCTTAAATTGCTGGATCAGATGGGCGCTAATTGTCGCACAGCAGGGCAGAGCAGGCCAACCTGAATCCTGAACTCTTAGGAGTAAGTAGCAGAAAATGTTTATAAAATTGGCAATCAGTGCTGTCAATTTCAGCGAAAGCGCCAGAAGGTTTAAATTATGAGCAATCAGTTTGGTTGGGACAAAAAAAGGTTTGACGCTCCAGCGGCCGGGCTGTAATATTCCGCCCCGTTGCAGTAGTGTAGCGAAGTCGGTGATTAGCGCAGCTTGGTAGCGCACTTGGTTTGGGTCCAAGGGGTCGCAAGTTCGAATCTTGCATCACCGACCATCTTAGCGAGCCTAGCGGCTTCGAGTTTTGCGCCCGTAGCTCAGCTGGATAGAGCAACGGCCTTCTAAGCCGTGGGTCATAGGTTCGAGTCCTATCGGGCGCGCCATTGCAACAGATGTTAGTTCTACCGTGGTGGCTGTAGCTCAGTTGGTAGAGTCCCGGATTGTGATTCCGGTTGTCGTGGGTTCGAGCCCCATCAGCCACCCCATTTAGCTTTACAAAATACGTCGGTGATTAGCGCAGCTTGGTAGCGCACTTGGTTTGGGTCCAAGGGGTCGCAAGTTCGAATCTTGCATCACCGACCATCTTCTTCAGACGCCGCATTAGCGGTTTTTTTTGTTTTCTGCGTTTCGCATCTTCATCTTTATCTTGCTGCTTCATTCAATCACTGCAGCTGTGACTGCACGCTGGGTAGGCCTATGGTTATTTGCCTGCCTTAGTGCAGGCAAAAAAAAGCCTGCACTAAGGCAGGCTTTTCTGTGCAGGACTGCTTCAGGCAGCTGCTGAAGACGACTTCGCCGCTTCGGCAAACAGTGATTTGTCTGCAGCCAGGTAGGTTGGTTCAAAGTCATCCACATTGATGGTATGCAGACGGCCCTGTTCAGCAATGCGCAGCTTTTCAGCTTCTTCTTCACTGATCACCCCTAATGACAAGCCCAGATCCGCCACTTCATTTAAGCGGAAGAATGGCAGACGTTTGCCCGCCGCCTGAGCCACTTTATCAAACAGTGGTTCTGCTACCAGAATGTCGGTCAGCGCTTTTTCAATCAGACCAATCTGGTTGTTTGGCTCGACCGTCAGGTAGACACCGGTTGCCAGACGTGAACGGGCTTCACATGGTGTTTGCAGAATACGGGCAACCTGATGGTCCAGCTGATCTGAAGGTTTACGTAAACGACGGCCCCAAGGGAAGAGCAATTTGCCCAGCACCACACCCACGGCGCGGTTCGGGAAGTTATCCATCAGTTCATCCAGTGCTTGCTGTGCTTTGTACAGGTTGTCTTCACAAGCCCACTGCACACAAGGCAAGTCTTGCGCCGGACGACCATCATCATTAAAGCGTTTCAATACAGCAGAGGTGATGTACAGCATGCTCAGAATGTCACCCAAACGGGCAGAGATACGCTCACGACGTTTTAAATCGCCGCCTAAAGTACCCATAGCCACATCTGACATCAGCGCCAGCGCGGCACTGAAACGGTTCATTTGTTTGTAATAACGTGCTGTTGCGTCGTTGTACGGGCTTTGTGAGAAGGCTGCATTGGTCAGACCCAACCAGACAGAGCGGAAGAAGTTACTGATGGCAAAACCTATATGACCAAACAGAGCGCGGTCAAAGGCGGTCACTGCAGCACGTTCATCTTCCAGGCCTGCGGCCTGTAATTCTGCCAGTACAAATGGATGGCAACGAATAGCACCCTGACCATAGATAATCATATTACGGGTCAGAATATTGGCACCTTCTACCGTAATGGCCACTGGCGCACCCTGATAACCGCGTGCCAGGTAGTTATTCGGGCCCATACAGATGCCTTTACCACCATGGATATCCATTGCATCGATAATGGCCTGACGCATGCGCTCGGTCATATGGAATTTGGTAATGGCAGAAACTACAGAAGGTTTTTCACCCAGGTCAATCGAGCCGACCGACATGGTGGTAGAGGCTTCTGACATATAGGCGTAACCGCCCAGACGTGCCAGAGCTTCTTCAATACCTTCCATTTTGCCGATTGGCAGCTTGAACTGACGACGGATACGGGCATAAGCACCGGTCAACAGTGCTGCGGCTTTAATACCGCCTGTGCTGTTGGATGGCAGCGTGATAGCACGGCCTACCGACAGACATTCCACCAGCATACGCCAGCCTTGTCCTGCCATTTTCGGGCCACCGATAATGAAATCCAATGGCACAAAGACGTCGTTACCCTGGGTTGGACCATTCTGGAACGGCACGTTCAGAGGGAAGTGGCGGTTGCCAATCTTCACACCTGGTGTGCTGGTTGGGATCAGCGCACAGGTAATGCCTAAGTCTTCTTTATCACCCAGCAGTTTGTCCGGGTCTTGCAGCTTAAATGCCAGACCAAGAACAGTAGCGATAGGTGCCAGCGTAATATAGCGTTTGTTCCAGGTCAGGCGCATACCCAGCACTTCTTTGCCTTCCCACTGGCCTTTACAGACCACACCGAAATCTGGGATAGCGCCAGCATCAGAACCCGCTTCCGGGCTGGTCAGTGCGAAACAAGGAATTTCAAGGCCTTTGGCCAGACGCGGCAGGTAGTAGTCCTGCTGCTCTTTGGTACCATAATGCTGCAGCAACTCACCAGGGCCTAACGAGTTTGGCACACCGACAGTGCTCGACAGGATCATGCTCTTGCTGGTCAGTTTTTGCAGGACGCAAGACTGGGCATAAGCAGAGAACTCCAGGCCGCCATATTCCTTTTTAATGATCATGGCGAAGAAACCTTTGTCTTTCAGAAACTGATAGACGTGAGGCGGGATATCGGCTCGCTCATGTGTGATATGCCAGTCATCCACCATGCGCAGCAGCTCTTCGCAAGGCCCATCAAGGAAAGCTTGTTCTTCCGCACTTAAACGTGGTTTTGGGAAGTTGTGCATCTTGTGCCAGTCTGGTGAGCCGCGGAATAAGTCACCTTCCCACCAGGTGGTGCCAGCGTCGATGGCTTCTTTTTCGGTTGAAGACATTTCCGGCATAATTTTGCGGTACAGCTTCAGCAGCGGTTTGGTCAGGTAACTCTGACGCACTGAAGCCACATTCAATGGCGCTGCAAGGAGCGCGAAAATAATCCAGCTTGCCAGCCCAACAGTGCCAGTAAAGGTGGCTACGGCCAGTTCAATAGCAATAGCTGCAGTGAACAGACTCAGACTGGCTCTGTGGTAAGCCAGCACCGCAACTGTCAGTAACAGCACCAGTAATAAAATTAAAACGTCCATCATATACTCCTGATATCTAGAGGTCAGACCACTATCGGCCTAGAGTAGTTTGGCTGGGTCCAAGATGCAAGTCATTCCTTGAGATCGGACTTGATTCTCTGTCAGCTTTTGTTGCACTCTCAGCCAGAATTATTTACGACGACTCAGGTCTTTCAATCGGCGCTATGTGTGAACTTTTAGGGATGTCGGCCAATGTGCCTACAGATTTTTGTTTTAGTTTTAAAGGGCTGCGGGAGCGGGGTGGCAAGACTGGCCCGCATAAAGACGGTTGGGGCGTAGCGTTTTATCAGGGGAAAGGCGTCACTACCTTTAAAGACCCGAATCCGAGCTACCAATCGGAAATTGCCCGTTTACTGACGGATTACCCAATTAAGACCACCGCACTGGTGGCGCATATCCGCCAGGCCAACAGCGGCGGGATAGGGCTGGAGAATACTCATCCATTTACCCGCACTTTGTGGGGGCGCTACTGGACTTATGCGCACAATGGCCAGTTAAAGGACTTTGCATCCTTACCTGTTGGCCAGCATCAGGTCGTGGGCCAGACTGACAGTGAACACGCTTTTTGTTATCTGTTGCACCGGCTGGAGCAGCAATTTAGTCAGGCTCCGGAAGACAACAAAGCCGCCTTTGAGTTTGTCGCCTCCTTGTGTCCTGAGTTGCAGGCGCTTGGCGTGTTTAACCTGTTGTTGTCAGATGGGGAGTATTTGCTGGCCTATTGCAGTACCAAACTGCATTGGGTCACCCGGCGGGCGCCATTTGGCGTGGCGCGCTTATCTGATATGGATTTGGACATTGATTTTGCCAAGGAAACGACGGCTCAGGATGTGGTGTCGGTGATCGCCACCATGCCACTGACCAGTAATGAGCAGTGGCAGGTAATGCAGTCTGGCCAAAGCCAGCTGTTCTATTTAGGTGAAGCGGTATGACCGTTCAGTTCCGAAAGCTGAATATCAAATTGTTCGACACCATCTTCTGCTTGCCATAAACGGACCAGCAGGTAATTCAGCTCAGGGGCAACCCAGGCCAATACCTGCTTGTCCTTTTCTGTGCGCTCAATCCGGATGGTTTTCAGTTTGCCATAAGGCAACAGCAACAACTCTTCGGCGGCTTGTTTGTAATGGTACTCACGCTCGTTGCCGTCGCGGTTCAGCACCTGATAGACAAAATCCGATTTTCCCGCTTTCAGATCCAGCACCATTTGCAGCTGATAACCCAAAGGATCTAACCATTGGTTATTCCAGGGCAGGGCCTTCGGCTGGCGTTTTTTGCCGACCGTCAGTTGTTTGCCTGTCCAATCCAGGTTCAGCTCATAATAACGGTCTTTACCTGTCCCGGTGCGCTGCATCAGATAACGTTGCGGTTGCAAGCGGCCTTGGTTCAGCACAAACCAGGATTGCTCGGAGCGTTTGTCATCAAAAATCAGAAAGCTGACTTCGCTGCTGTAGCCCAGCTCATAGCCGTTGTCAGTTTGTTTCAGGTAACGTTTGGCTTCCCCCAGTTTTTTGCCGGAGCGAAAGGCATCATAAGTGGCTTCAAAGGGAGAAAGGGTGGTTTGGCTTGCTTCTTCTGCCTGTAGCAGTGGGGTCAGCAGTAAAAAAAACGGCGCTATCAAGCGCCATTTAGTCATTGTCCTCGTCATCAGCGTATCCATATTCAGATAAGACCTGGCCGTCTAACAATGCCTGATCTGCGCTCTGTTGTAAACGCTGCTGGCAAAACCAGCGTACGACTAAAGGATAAATACGGTGTTCCTGCTCATGTACCCGGGCTGCCACCAATTCGGCATCATCTTCCGGGAAGATCGGTACTTTGGCTTGCAGTACGACAGGGCCACCATCCAGTTCTGCGGTAACAAAGTGCACAGAACAGCCGTGTTCGCTGTCTCCGGCTTCAATGGCCCGTTGATGGGTATTCAAGCCTTGGTATTTCGGCAGTAACGACGGATGAATATTCAGCAAGCGGCCCTGATAATGCGCCACAAAAGCAGGAGTCAGAATACGCATAAAACCGGCCAGTACCACTAAATCGGGCTGGTGGCTGTCAATCAGCTGCACCAGTGCCGCATCATAGTCTTCACGGTTGTCGTAGCCTTTATGGCTTAATACTTGCGCGGCCACGCCTGCGGTTTCAGCGCGTTTCAGACCAAAAGCAGCAGCTTTGTTGGAAATGACGGCTTTGACCTGGCCAGGGATGAACCCCGCACTGCAGGCGTCGAGGATCGCCTGCAGATTGGAACCTGATCCGGAGATCAGTACAACAATGGATTTCATTATTGGATAACGACCTGAGCTTCGTCTGCTGTGGCGGCTTGAATTTCCCCTAAATGCCAGGCATTTTGACCAGCGGCTTTCAGTTGATCCAGCGCTGCATCCAGCTGCTCGGCCGGAACCACCACAATCATGCCTACGCCACAGTTAAAGGTGCGGTACATCTCGTAACGTTCTACATTACCTTGCTGCTGTAACCAGTTAAACACAGTTGGCCATTGCCAGCTGCTTTCGTTGATCACGGCTTTGGTCTGTGCTGGCAGTACGCGAGGGATGTTCTCCCAGAAGCCGCCGCCAGTGATATGGCACAGCGCATGCACCGGCTGAGCTTTAATCAGGGCCAGCAGATTTTTCACATAAATGCGGGTTGGAGCCAACAAGTGGTCAGCAATGCTTTTGCCTTCCAGCTGAGTTTGTGGGTCCTGACCGCTGACTTCCAGGATCTTACGGATTAAAGAGAAACCATTGGAGTGCGGGCCTGAAGATGCCAGAGCAATCAGTTGATCACCCGCTTTTACTTTACTGCCATCAATAATGTCTGCTTTTTCGACCACACCCACGCAGAAACCTGCGATGTCGTAATCTTCGCCATGGTACATGCCTGGCATTTCGGCCGTTTCACCGCCGACCAGTGCACAACCGGCCTGGTGGCAACCTTCAGCAATACCTTCGACCACTGTGGCAGCGGTATCGACGTCCAGTTTGCCAGTGGCGTAGTAATCGAGGAAAAACAGCGGTTCAGCGCCTGAAACAACAATGTCGTTCACACACATGGCGACTAAGTCGATACCCACGCCATCGTGACGTTTTAAGTCCATCGCCAGACGTAATTTGGTACCCACACCGTCAGTGCCAGACACCAGAACTGGCTCTTTGTAACCGGCAGGGATTTGGCAGAGTGCGCCGAAACCACCCAGACCACCAATGACTTCTTTGCGGGTGGTGCGTTTTACCGCGCCTTTAATTCGATCAACTAAAGCTTCACCTGCGTCAATATCCACACCAGCGTCTTTGTAACTTAACGACGTTTTTTGCTCGCTCACGGCTGTCCCCAATGGCTAGAAAAGGTTGGTCCAAAAAAATTGCGCGCATTTTACCTTGGAACGGCCCCTGACAAAAGGTTTTACTGACGAATACCTTCTGAAGCTTTATCAAAATAGGTGGATAAGGTCATCTCAGGCCGGCTGACAATTTGGTGGTAACAAATGGAGGCAAAAGGAAAATCTTTGTCATTTACCTTCACCGCAGTGTAGGGTTCTGCGGCATTGCTTTCATCATAGTGCCAGTGACCGGCACGGTGGCGGATAAAGACTTCCCCTGTATAAGCGCCAAGAATAGAGCTTAAGGTAAAGAGTTCGGCCGCTGTGTAGTGCTTTTGCTGATGTTGCAGTTTCAGCTGAGCGAGGATTTGGTCTAACTGCGCAATAGACGCCAGGCTGAAATCCAGTTCTATGCCGGCAAAGTCGGAAACAAACTTAATGGCGTCTATGCTTGCCGCCTGCATCAGTTCAGTAATTTGTTTTTGTTCCATGGTACAGCTCCTCTGTTTATTCTTGTTGTTGATGCTCTGCGAGCAGCAGTTCGCGCAGTTGTTTGCTGCCAGGCCCCAAAGTTTCTTCTTTGGGGGATACCAAGGACAGCGGCACCACCCGGGCGGAACTTAAAGGAATATTAAGCCGGACGATTTGCCCTGCGTCCAGCGCCTGCTGAATAATAAAGTCGGGCAACCAGCAAAAACCAAGGCCAGAGCGCACTATGTCCAGTGCTTCAAAAAAGTTATTTACTGTCCAGCGCTGCTCTGCTTTCAGCCAGCCGATGTCTTTCGGTTTGGCGGCGGTATCACGGATCACAATTTGTAAATGCTGACTCAGGTCGTTTAAATCGAGCTGAGGCTCCAGTGCCAGCGGATGCTGCGGGCCGACTACCGGGAACATTTGGGTGACGGTCAAAGGTTCGCCCATAAAACCACGCGGAATACTGCTGGTACCGGCGATGACTAAATCGGCTTTGTGTTCCAGGATCACTTCGGTTGAGCCTGTGATCACGGTATCAATGATCTGAATGCGGCTACCACGCGACAGCGGATGAAACTTGGCAAGCGCACGGTACAGAATCTGTTTTGGGTAGACCAGCTCGACAGCGATACGGATTTCTGGCTCCCAGCCCATATTCAGGTTGGACGCCAGCAGCTCCAGATCTTCAATTTGTTGGGTCAGAAAACGGGAGCGGCGCAGCATCACTTCACCGGCTTCGGTCAAAAAGGCTTTGCGGCCTTTGACTTCCAGCAGTTCGACACCCAATTGCGACTGTAACTTGGCCACGGCGTGGTTTAGTGACGACTGGCTCTTGTTCAGCAAATCGGCTGCCTGAGCATAACCCCCGGCATCCACCACAGCCTGCAGAATTCGCCATTGCTCCATGGTGGATTTGGGACGGTACGGCATTCAATGTCTCCGGGGTGCTAAGGCTTAGTTGCGGGCGATAATCACAGCCCTTAACGGCGCGGGGTAACCTTCAATGGTCTTACTATGATCAGACGGGTCAAGAAAATCAATGAGGCTTTCATTTTCCATCCAGTCGGTGCGGCGTTGTTCATCCAGGCTGGTCAGGCCAATATCAACCAGCCGGGCCTCTTTAAAGCCGACCCGTTCCAGCCAGAGTAACAGAGCCGGTACGCTTGGAATAAACCAGACATTGCGCATTTTGGCATAGCGGTCCGTTGGTACTAATACAGTATGCACATCGCCTTCCACCACCAGGGTTTCCAGCACCAGTTCGCCACCCGGTTTCAGTTGTTGTTTTAATTGGGTTAAAAAATCAATCGGTGAGCGGCGATGGTACAACACGCCCATCGAAAACACGGTGTCGAAGGCTTTCAGCGCCGGCAAGTCATCAATACCTACCGGCAATAAATGCACGGCCGGGTCCGGGTTGAAGTGTTTGATGGCTTCAAACTGGCAATAAAACAGTTGGGACGGGTCAATACCGACCACAAAACCGGCACCTTCGCCACGCATGCGCCATAAGTGATAACCACTGCCACAACCCACATCCAGCACGGTTTTATGCGCCAGCGGGCTTAGGTGAGGCTGCACTCTGTCCCATTTCCAGTCGGAGCGCCATTCTGTGTCTATGGTCAGGCCATGCAAAGTGAAAGGCCCTTTGCGCCAGGGCATCAGTTGCTTTAATAACACCTGCAGGCGCTGACGGGCACCATCGGACAAGGCGTCGGCATCGCCAAAGCTGACCTGAGTTTTTAGCTCAACCAGACCAGCCTGGCTGACCGGTAGGTGGTCCAATACTTTCTGCCACTGCTTAAAATCACCATGTAAGGCTTCTTTTTCCCATTGCTCCAGCTGAGTAGGCAGGCTGGTTAACCAATGGGCAAGACCGTTGGCCGCTATTTGCTGATAAAACGCATTAAAACGACTCAAGCTGCAGCTCCCTGTTTAATCGCTACCAGAGAGCAGAAGTTAAAGCACTGAAACCAGACGCTGATATGGCTGAAACCCGCTGCTTCTAACCTGGCCTGGTGCTGGCTTTTGCTGTCGGGGCGCATCACATTTTCCAGCGCCGTGCGTTTCTGGCTGATTTCCAGTTCGCTGTAACCATTGGCGCGTTTAAAGTCGTGGTGCAAATCAATCAGCAAGTCGTGCGTGGTTGTATCTGCCTCAACAATTTTTTCAGACAATACAAAGATGCCGCCTGGCTTTAACGCCTGATAAATACGTTGGACCAGTAAATCACGGTCTTCCGGCGGCAGGAACTGCAATGTGAAATTGCTGACGACCATAGCGGCATTGTCCATCTGTACCTGGCGGATGTCGCCCAGTTCGGCGCGGGCCGGTACGTCCGAGCGAAATGCCTGCAAATGGCTTTGGCAACGCGCCACCATCGCTTCACTGTTATCCACCCCGATCACTTCACAGCCAGACGCTCTGATATTGCGTCGCATCGACAAAGTGGCAGCGCCTAACGAGCAGCCTAAATCGTAATAACGGCTGTCTGGCTGCTGGTAGCGGGCAGTCAGTTTACCGATAGTCTGGATAATGGTCTGATAGCCTGGTACTGACCTTTGGATCATGTCAGGAAATACATCGACGACGGTCGAATCAAAACGAAAATCCTGAATATGCCCCAGAGGGTCTGCGTAAATTTGGTCTTTGTTCATAAGCGATACCGGCAGTCAAAAAACGGCCATTAGTTTACCTGAAATCACGCCCGCTGCGAACTCAGAGCAGGCTGAGCTGTGGTGGTTCGGCCAACCATGGCTGCAGTATCGGATGTGCAATGCCTAATTCTTGCACAAACTGACGGGCCAGCAGTGGAGAGCTTTTGTTATCCGGGCTGTGAAAAAACAGATAAGGGCTGCGGCCTTCGTTCAGCCATTGCCTGACTTTACCGAGCCAGGGCTGGTAATACTGACGGTTAATGTCCATGTCATCCAGGCCAACAAAACGCAGCATTGGAGTTTGAGTCAAAGCAACCGCATGAACAGGCAAATAAGGTTTCTTGCGCTGGGCTTCCGCCAGGGCTGCTGTGCTTGGTGACACAGAAAACAGCGCACGCGAATCAAAAATGACCCGCTCGGTGTCCCAATCCCGCAACAGGCGGTTCAGCGCTATTTCGTGCTCTGCTTTATCAAAAAACGCTCTATGCCGCACTTCGACTGCCAGCGGGTACAGCGGCCTGACAGTACTGATCAATTGCTGTAACCAAGGCATGGATGCCGGGCTGAAACTGGCGGGCAATTGAAGGTGCAGTAGCCCTATTTTGCTGCGTAGCGGTAAAAACAGCTGTAGCCACTGCTGGACTAAGTCAGGTTGCCATTGGTCAAACTGATGGCTGATGCTGCGGGGGAGTTTCAGGGTAAAGCGAAAATCCGCACTGCTTTGCTCCAGCCATTTTTGAATGCTGTCCGCACTGGGCGTGGCGTAAAAAGTGGTGTTGCCCTCGACCGAATTAAAAAAGCGGCTATAGTTAGCTAAGAATTCAGATGTTGCCAGGTCATTGTCATATAACAAATTTTTCCAGTCTGTGTTGGCCCAGACCGGGCAACCTAAGTACAAATTCATCGTGTCCGTTTAAGCAGTTCATTCGAATGACGCTTAGTGTACGAAACTTTATGATGCAGGCGCTATGCTCAGGAACCTATGTTGTGTATTGATGTTGTTGCTGTCGTCTCTGCTGCAGGCTTCGCAAAATAACGCCTTGCCAGCGCATCTGCGTGTTGCCCTCTCCAATGACTCTTATCCTTATATGTTTGTTGATGAATATGGCAACCCGGCCGGCTTGGTGGTGGATTTCTGGCAGCAGGTGGCCAAACAGCAGCAGATAGAGCTTGAGTTTGTTGCAGTAGACTGGCCTGAGAGCTTGCAGTTGCTGGCGGAACGCAAAGTAGATTTTCATGGCGGTCTGGGTGTAACACCCGCCAGAGCCCGTCAGTTTTTACTGGGGCAGGGTTACCTGGAACTGACCAGTAACGTCTTTGTGCACCGTGACCTGAGCAGGGTGACCAGCCTGGCCGATTTACGACCTTTGGTCGTCGGGACTGTGGCAGACGCAACTCACAGCGAAATTTTGCGCCGTTTATTACCGGGTATCACGCTGAAAACCTACCCGCATGCCAGCGCCTTGTACCAGGCGGCTTTAGCCGGAGAAATTCAGGCCTTCACCGGGCTGGACAGGTTAACCCCACGTTATCCAGAGTTTGAACAGCTGGAATTGCTGTTTCCCATGTATAAAAAGGTGCCATTGCAGCAAATTCAGCTGACTTTTGCGGCCGCGAAAACGAACCCTAACTTGCATCAGGCGTTGCAGCAGGCAGCGTCTGCGGTTCCGTCTGGTTTTATCGACCAAATAGAACGCAAATGGCTGAGTGTGGCAACGGACGCGGATAGCCTGCTGATTGGAGTATCCGTGGGCAATCAGCCTTTTATGCATGTCAGTCAGTCCGGTGAGGTGCAAGGTTTTTTCGTCGACATGTGGCGGCTTTGGTCGAAAAAAACTGGTATCAAAGTGGCCTTTATGCCGGCACAGTCAGACGATTTATTGGCGTACCTGCACAAGAGCCGTATCGATGTGCAAATGGCACAGATGCAGCACCCTGAGAAAATGGCTGGGTTACAACTTGCTTATCATCTCTATAACCTTAGTTCATCTTTCTACTTCCCAAATAGCCAGCTTATTCATCAGCTGAGTGAACTGGCAGGCAAAAAAGTCGGCATTATGCATACCTCTGCTTACGCCGCAGAGCTGCGCCGCAATTATCCGGACCTCAGGTGGCAGGAATACCGCACTTTGGAAGCACTGATAGATGCTGCCCAGCGTAAGCAGATCGCAGGCTTTTTCGCTGCGGACCTGATGATTAGTAAACGCCTTAGCGAAATGAACAGTGATTCAGCATTTTCAGCGCTGGCGGAACCGAGGTTTGATACGGCCATTTATTCATTGATCCGCCCGGGCAACGAACAGCTCTACCAGCAAATTCAACAGGGTTTTGCCCAAATCAGCCTGGATGAATTGATTGCCCTGGAGCAGCGCTGGCTGGACCCGGCAATGCCTGCGTATTACCGCAAGTTCCGCGAGCAGGTGCCATTAACTGTGGATGAGCTGGATTTGGCGACCCAAGAGCTGAGTGTCGGGGTAATGGCGAACTGGCCGCCGATCGAATTTATCGCCAGCAACGGTGAGTTTCAGGGCATGACAGCAGACATCCTGGCGTTGCTGAATCAGCGACTTGGCGCCAGGTTACAGGCCAAACCTTATCAGGATTGGTCTGCCCTGATGGCAGATTTTGAGCAAGGCAAGCTGGCCGCCGTTGCCAATATGTCCGACTTGCCTGAGCGCCATCAATTTGCTGAGTTCAGCGACGATTATTGGACCCTGCAGTGGGTTTTACTCGGGCAGGCGCAGCAAGAATCTGTCCAGGCCGTTGCTGCAATGGCGCCAAAGCGCATTGCAATGATGCAGGATTATCAGTACCTGCATGAGTTTGTGAAAAACTATCCACAACACGAGCTGGTGCCTGTGCCTTCGATAGAGCAGGGCGTTGACTTAATGGTGCGTGGCGATGTCGACTTTGTGTTGGACAATATAGTGGCGGTTGGTGTGGTGCTGACAGACCCTTCGCTGATCAACCTGAGGGTGCAGATCCCGACAGACTTGCCTGCAGAGGCGTCCTATTTTGCTATCCATAAAAATTATGCGCCGCTGCGGGTGCTGCTGAACAAAGGCATAAAAACCATCAGTGATCAGGACAGGAAAACCATTCAGGATAAATGGTTGAATTTGCATATCCAGCAGGGGTTGGACCGCAGTCACCTTATCGAGCTGATTTTGCAGGTGGTCGCTGTGGCTGCCGCTGTGGTGCTGGTGTTTTGGGTCTGGAATTATTCCTTACGTCGTGAAGTGAACCTACGGCGGCAGATGGAAGAGAAAATGCGTTTTATGGCCGGTCATGACGAACTGACGAAACTGGCCAACCGTTCGTTGTTTATGGAGCGGCTGCAAAGTGCAATTCACCAACACGCAAGGCACAACGAGCTGCTGGCGGTGCTGTTTATGGACCTGGATGGCTTTAAACAAATCAATGACCAGTATGGCCATGATGTCGGTGATGAACTTCTGGTGCAACTGGCACAGGTGCTGAAGTACTGCGTACGTAAAACCGATACCGTTGCCCGTTTCGGTGGTGACGAATTTGTTTTATTGCTGACGGGGCTGGTCGACCGGGACGATGCAGCCATAGTGGCAGAGAAAATCCTGCAGTGCCTGGAAGACTCGATGGTGTTATCGGTTTGCCAGATCCGCGCCTCGGCCAGCATAGGGATTGCAGTCTATCCACAGGACGGTACTGAGGCGGCGCCATTGCTAAAGGTCGCGGACCAGCTGATGTATCAGGTGAAGCAAAGCGGCAAAAACCAATACAGATTCAGCAGCAGGAAGCCGTGACAAAGCCCTTCATTTCTATATAATGAGCCCTCATTTTTGCTGACAAACAAGCTCGGATTAAAGGATAAGCAATGCGCAGCCATTATTGTGGTTCATTAAAGGCTTCAGACGTAGGCCAGACAGTCTCCCTATGCGGTTGGGTCAATCGCCGTCGTGATTTAGGTGGTCTGATTTTTATCGACCTGCGGGACCGTGAAGGGTTGGTGCAGGTATTCTTTGATCCGGATTTAACCGAATTATTCGAGCAGGCCTCCAGCCTGCGTCACGAGTTTTGTGTGCAAATTACCGGCTCAGTGCGCGCCCGTCCTGACTCGCAAGTCAATAAAGACATGGCGACTGGTGAAGTGGAAGTCTATGCCTCTGCGCTGACTATTCTGAACAAATCACCGGCGCTGCCACTGGATTTCAACCAGAACAACAGCGAAGAACAACGCCTGAAATACCGTTACCTGGACTTGCGTCGTCCGCTGATGAGCGACCGTCTGAAGTTCCGTGCCAAAGTCACCAGTTTTGTCCGTAACTTTATGGACAGCCACGGCTTTATGGACATCGAAACCCCTATTCTGACCAAGGCAACACCTGAAGGTGCACGCGACTATTTAGTGCCAAGCCGCACCCACAAAGGTCAGTTCTTTGCGTTGCCTCAGTCACCACAGCTGTTTAAGCAGCTGCTGATGATGTCAGGTATGGACAGGTACTACCAAATTGTGAAGTGTTTCCGTGACGAAGATTTACGTGCAGACCGCCAGCCTGAATTCACCCAAATCGATATTGAAACAAGCTTTATGAGCGCGGTGGAAGTACGTGAAGTGACTGAAAAAATGGTGCGTCAGATGTTCCAGCAGCAGTTAAATGTTGACCTGGGGGAATTCCCTCAGATGACCTTTAACGAAGCGATGCGCCTCTATGGTTCAGACAAGCCGGACCTGCGTAACCCAATGCAGTTTGTTGATATCGCTGATCTGGTCAAAGACGTTGATTTCAAAGTGTTCTCAGGCCCGGCTAACGATCCGAAAGGTCGGGTGGTGGCGCTGAAAGTGCCTGGCGGTGCTGAAAAAGTCTCCCGTAAAGACATCGACGCTTACACTGGTTTTGTGGGTATTTACGGTGCCAAAGGTCTGGCTTGGGCCAAGGTCAATGACAAAGCTGCCGGTCTGGATGGTATTCAATCGCCAGTGGCCAAGTTCTTAACGGCTGAGATTGTCGCAGAGCTGTTAAATCGCACTGGCGCAGAAAACGGCGACCTGATTTTCTTCGGTGCCGACCGCTATAAAGTCGTATGTGAAGCCATGGGCGCGCTGCGCTTAAAACTGGGTGAAGACTTAGGCCTGACGGTTCCCGGCTGGAAACCGCTTTGGGTAGTCGATTTCCCAATGTTTGAAGAAAACGACGACGGCAGTTTCTCTGCAGTGCATCATCCGTTTACCTCACCACTGGATACGCAGGCGTTCCTGGACACGTCAATGGACGAACTGGATTTGGGCAATCTGCTGTCGAATGCTTATGACATGGTATTAAACGGTACTGAATTAGGTGGTGGTTCAGTGCGTATCCACAACTCAGATGTACAGGCCAAAGTCTTTAAACTTCTGGGTATCAGTGATGAAGAAGCGGCAGAGAAGTTTGGCTTCCTGCTGGAAGCTCTGCGTTACGGCGCGCCTCCGCACGCCGGTCTGGCCTTTGGTCTGGACCGTTTGGTGATGCTGATGACAGGTGCGACCTCTATCCGTGATGTGATGGCGTTCCCGAAAACGGCTACTGCTGCCTGTCCTCTGACCGATGCGCCGGGTTTTGCCAATCCACAGCAACTGGCGGAGCTGGGCATTCAGGTGGTCGCTAAACCGCAATAATCTGCCTGGTCTGGCTGCAGTTGCTGCAGCCAGCTGAAAAAACCGGCGACGCAAGTCGCCTTTTTTTGCTTTGTAGTGCATACGCTACAGAGCACACTGAAGCACAATGGAGAGAGTTATGGCAGGGCACAGCAAATGGGCCAATATGAAGCACCGCAAGGCGCGTCAGGATGCCAAAAAGGTAAAGATTTTTACCAAAATTATTCGTGAACTGACGGTTGCCGCCAAATTCGGTGCCGACCCGGCAGGAAACCCGCGTTTACGTTCAGCCATCGCCAAAGCCATGCTGAACAACTTATCCCGCGATGTGATGGACAGAGCCATTAAACGTGGTGCTGGCGACTCCGGCGGCGAGAACTTCGAAGAGCTGACCTACGAAGGTTATGGCCCGAACGGCGTGGCCATTATCGTTGAAACCCTGACCGATAACCTGAAACGCACTGTGCAGGATGTGCGCAGCGCCTTTACCAAATATGGCGGCAACCTGGGTACCAATGGCTCAGTGTCTTACCTCTTTGCCAAAAAAGGCGTGTTCAGTTTTGCCCCTGGTGTCAGTGAAGATCAATTGATGGACGTGGCGCTGGACGCGGGTGCTGATGATGTGGTGACGCATGACGACGGTTCCTTTGAAGTGTTCACTGCGCCCGAAGCCTTTGTTGATGTGAATGAAGCGCTGGAAGCCGCAGGTCTGAACGCTGAACACGCGGAAGTGACTATGGTGCCTTCAACCAAAGCGGTCATCGACGCCGACACAGTGCAAAAATTCTTTAAGCTGATTGATATGCTGGAAGATTTTGACGACGTGCAAAACGTCTATCACAACGCCGACATCGCCGATGAGGTGATGGCGCTGGTGGATTAAGTGATTATTCTTGGCATAGACCCCGGCAGCCGCCTGACTGGTTTTGGTGTGGTACGCCAGACAGGTCAGAAGTTTGAATACCTGGCCAGTGGTTGTATCCGCCTGACCTTGAATGACATTCCTGACCGGCTTAAACAAATTTTCGATGGCGTCAGTGAAATCATCGGCCAGAACAAGCCCGATGTGTTTGCGATAGAGCAAGTCTTTATGGCGCGTAACCCCGATTCGGCCTTAAAGCTTGGGCAGGCTCGTGGCGCTGCGATAGTGGCGGCCAAAGTGGCCGGCCTGGAGGTGTTCGAATACTCGGCCCGTCAGGTGAAGCAAGCTGTGGTGGGCACAGGTGCGGCCGACAAAACCCAGGTGCAGCATATGGTGCGCACCTTACTTAAGTTACCTGGCAACCCGCAGGCTGACGCCGCCGATGCGCTTGCTGTGGCTTTGTGTCATGGGCATACTCAGCAAAGTTTAATTCATATGGCCGGGCAGGCGACTAAAACCGTGCGTCGCCGCTTGCGCTGATAAGGACTCAAATGATCGGCAGTTTACGTGGCGTGATCCTGGAAAAGCAGGCACCGGATTTATTAATTGAAGTGGCTGGTGTCGGCTACGAAGTGCAGTTACCGCTGACCAGTTTTTACAAGCTGCCTGAAACCGGCAAAGAAGCGATGATCTACACCCACTTTGTGGTGCGGGAAGATGCCCAGTTGCTGTATGGCTTTCATTCTGCCGCCGAACGGGCTTTATTTCGTCAGCTGTTAAAAGCCAATGGTATAGGGCCGAAACTGGCGCTGACCATTTTATCCGGCCTGACGGCCCAGCAATTTGTCCGTTGTGTGCAGCAGGACGATATCAGTACCTTGTGTAAGTTACCTGGGGTGGGCAAAAAAACCGCCGAGCGTTTGTTGGTGGAAATGCGCGACCGGCTAAAAGACTGGGGCCTTAACATTTCAACCCCGGTGACAGATCACCTGGTGCTGCAAGGCGATGAAGTGGAAGCCTTTGAGTTGGTAGAAAACTCAGAAAATGATGCCATCAGTGCTTTGGTTGCTTTGGGCTACAGCAGCACTCAGGCGACAAAAGCCGTCGAAAAAGTGAAACAACCAGATTTAAGCAGTGAGCAGCTGATCAAGCTGGCGCTGCGCAGCATGATTTAACGGAAGCCATTGATGATAGAAGCCGATCGTCTGTTAGGAGCTGGTGCAAACCGCGAAGATGAGCTGATTGACCGTGCCATCCGGCCAAAGACGCTGGCCGATTACACCGGTCAGGCGCATGTGCGGGAGCAAATGAGTATCTTCATTGAAGCCGCCCGTGGCAGGGGAGAGCCGCTTGACCACTTGCTGATCTTCGGACCGCCGGGTTTGGGGAAAACCACCCTGGCAATGGTTGTGGCCAATGAAATGGGAGTGAATATTAAAAACACCTCCGGGCCTGTGCTGGAAAAAGCCGGCGATCTGGCGGCACTGTTAACCAACCTTGAACCTAATGATGTGCTGTTTATTGATGAAATTCACCGTTTAAGTCCAGTGGTGGAAGAGATTTTATACCCGGCGATGGAAGACTATCAGCTGGATATCATGATTGGCGAAGGGCCGGCGGCGCGTTCTATCAAACTGGATTTGCCTCCTTTTACGCTGATTGGTGCCACCACCCGTGCCGGTGCACTGACGTCGCCGCTGCGCGACCGTTTTGGCATAGTCCAGCGGCTGGAATTTTATAAAACCGACGAGCTGGCACAAATTGTCAAACGTTCAGCCCATTTCCTTAATCTGGAGCTGGACCTGGCGGCGGCCACTGAAGTCGCCCGTCGTTCCCGCGGTACACCGCGTATTGCCAACAGATTATTGCGCCGGGTGCGTGATTATGCGCAGGTGAAATCCAATGGTCAGGTCACCGTTGAAGTCGCATCAGCTGCTTTGCATATGGTGGATGTGGACGCTCAGGGCTTTGACTATATGGATAAAAAGCTGATGCTGACCATTATCGAGAAGTTTGCTGGTGGTCCGGTTGGCCTGGAAAACCTGGCGGCAGCCATTGGTGAAGAAAAAGAAACCATTGAAGATGTGATTGAACCCTTCCTGATCCAGCAAGGATTTATTCAGCGCACGCCACGTGGTCGTATCGTGTCCGCTGCAGCCTACAAACATTTTGGTTTTGATTTACCGCAACAGGACTAACACAAGCGAACGCCGTTTAGTCCGGGAAAGGCGCATCGGTATGCGCTTTTTTGCGTCGACAGATTTTAGTTAAAAAAAAGCCCGCTAACAGCGGGCGAATGCAACAAGTTGAAGTAAATCTTCAAAATCCAGGGAACATGTTGAGAGAGCAACATAACGGTCTGCTACAGACCAGTCACATCACCATGTATTCTTCACTACATCAGCAGGGCTGACGTTGCGCTAGTTCAGAACACGAGCGCATTGTAGGAAGTTAGTGCAATTACTTCAAACGAGAAAAACTTTACTTCGGCATTAGTTTTACTTATCTGAATAAAAATTCTGATTGTGTGAATTCTGAGCTTGCATACTGTTTTATTGGGGCTCTAGCCGTCTGTCTGGCTGGAATGCACCTTAATAGAGCGGGGTAGGTATTAATAATTCTTGTGACGACTTGGCTCTGGTGACTCATGCTGTCATTCATCGACAATTTATGTGGTTTTATCGTTGCAATGAAACTTTTGCCGGTTAACTGGCCTCTTTATCCTCAGAATGGAAAACTGAAGCCTTCAGCAAAATAAATATTTTTGATTCGGGGGCTTGTCGGCCTGTTGAGTTCGCCACAGGCCTCAAATATCATAGCGCGCAATTTGGACGGCAAAACGGCCTTATGTCAGAGACCCATCAGCTAGACATCAGAGTGTACTACGAAGATACAGATGCAGGTGGCATAGTGTATTATGCTAACTATCTGAAATTCTTTGAAAGAGCCCGAACTGAATGGTTACGAACACTGGGTGTTGAGCAGGATGTACTGCTCGCTCAGGACCTGGCTTTTGTGGTTCGCAAAGTGCTGATGGATAACAAAGCACCTGGACGTTTTAACCAGTTGCTGACTGTGCGTAGCGAAATACGGCAGTTAAAAAAAGCCAGTCTGGTATTCTGGCAAGAAATTTATAATGAAAACGCAGACTTACTCTGTTCAGCTGAGGTTAGTATTGCGTGTGTCAAATTATCATTAATGAAAGCGAGTGCAATACCTCGCGACATTTTAGAGGTGTTATCTGGTGGCAACGGGCGGACTTTCGGTAGTTGATTTAATTCTTCATGCAAGCTGGGTGGTTCAGATTGTGATGCTGATCCTGGTTTCAGCGTCCGTGATGTCCTGGGCCATGATTATCCAGCGTAATAAAGTGCTGAAGCAGGCCTCTGAAGACACAGTGAAATTTGAAGACAAATTCTGGTCAGGCGTGGATTTATCCAAACTGTACAACGAAGTCAGTGCACGCACCGCGGTTACTGGCCTGGAAGCCCTGTTTAAATCGGGCTTTAAAGAATTTGCCCGCCTGCATAAAAGCAGCCGTAACGCAGCTTCCGTCATGGAAGGCACACAAAGGGCGATGCGTGTGGCGCTGTCACGTGAAGTAGAGCGTCTGGAAAAGAGCCTGGCCTTTTTAGCGACTGTCGGTTCAATCAGCCCTTATATCGGTCTGTTTGGTACCGTATGGGGTATTATGAATTCATTTATTGCATTAGGTGCGGTGCAACAAGCGACACTGGCGATGGTGGCTCCAGGTATCGCAGAAGCGCTGATTGCGACTGCCATTGGTCTGTTTGCAGCGATTCCCGCTGTTATTGCCTACAACAAGTTTTCGCATAAAGTGGAGCAGCTGGAAAATGCTTACGCCAACTTTGTCGAAGAGTTTGCCAACATTCTGCATCGTCAGGCTGTAGCCAGTGGAGAAGCCAACTGATGTACGTGCGTAAAAAACGTCGTATGGTCGCTGAAATTAACGTCGTACCTTATATCGACGTGATGTTGGTATTGCTGATTATTTTTATGGTGACCACTCCTATTATCACCCAAGGGGTGCATGTGGAGTTGCCGAAATCAGAGGCTGAACCCATCGAGCAGATGAAAGATGGCAAAACGCCATTGGTTGCTACTGTAGACGAAGGTGGTTTGTACTACTTCGAAAAAGACGGCAATAACAAAGGGCCTTTCACTGCCCAGGAGTTACAGTCTGAAGTGGCAGCGACCTTACAGGTCGAACCAGGCACTCAGGTGATCATTAAAGGTGATGGCCGGGTCAATTATGCCGCCATCATTCAGCTGCTGAACTTATTAAAACAAGCCGGTGCTCCTGCAGTGGGTTTAATGACTGAGGACGTGGAGTCTAACTGATGGATCCGGCGTTTAAACGGTCGCTTATTATTTCTGCCGGTTTACATCTGTTACTGGTGGTGCTGTTGGTAGCGAACTTTAGTTTTTTTCGCAGTGAAGAAGTATTGGTGATGCCTATGCCTGGTGATATGGCTGCGGCTGTACCACTGAAAGCGACGACTGTGGATAAATCTGCTTATGAAGAGCAGGTGAAAGAAATTAAAGAAAAGAAAGAACAAGAACGTAAAACAGAAGAGCGTAAACAAAAACAAATCGAAGAAGATAAACGGCGCGTCGAGCGCGAAAAGCGTCAGGCGGAGCAAGAGAAAAAGCAACAAGAGTTGGAAAAGAAAAAGCAGGAACAGGAAAAGAAACTGGCTGCAAAGAAAGCCGCGGATGAAAAGAAACGCAAAGACGCTGAAGCTGAGAAGCAGAAAAAACTAGATGCTGAGAAAAAGAAAAAAGATCAGGAAAAGAAAAAGCAGCAGGAACTAGAGAAGAAAGAAAAAGAAAAGGCAGCGAAAGAAAAAGCCGCCAAAGAAAAAGCCGAAAAAGAAAAAGCGGAAAAAGAAAAACGTGAGCGTGACGCCGCAGAAGAAATGATGCAAGAACAAATGGAAGCTGAAGCTGAAGCTCGTCGTGCAGCCAAAGCCGGTCAGATCCTGACGGAAAAGCAGCGTTATCTGGCAATGATTGTGGCGAAAATCCAGCAAAACTGGTTTGTGGATGACACCATGCGTGGCAAAGAATGCCGGGTGAATATTCGCCTGGCGCCAAACGGGTTTGTAATTTCATCCACTGTGCTGGACGGAGACCGGGCTTTATGTGAGTCTGCTATGCGTGCGATCCAGAAAGCCGGTAATTTCCCGATGTCGCCGGACCCGGATGTGTATGATGCACTTAAAGATTTAACGCCAATTTTGAAACCAGAACTGAGATAACAAGATGCTGAAGTTACTAGGAAATACCTTGCTTACTCTGGCGCTGGTGTTGAGCATAAAAGCTCAGGCCAGTAGTTTGGAGATTGTGATAACCGATGGCGTGGACAGTGCGCGGCCTGTGGCAATAGTGCCTTTCACTTTTGAAGGTTCAAATCTGCCAAACCAGCGTATAGCCGATGTGGTATCTGCCGACTTAATGCGCAGCGGTAAGTTTAATCCGTTGGCGGCCAATCGGATGCCGCAGCAGCCAAAAGGCAGCCAGGACATTGATTACCAACGCTGGATGAAACAAGGTGTTGAAGCTGTAGTCACGGGCAGCATTCGTGAAGTAGGCGTGAACCGTTATGTGGTGCGCTTTGAATTGATGGATGTGTTTAAAGGCGCAGGTTCTGCTGGTTCAGGTTCAGCGTTAATTGGTGGTCAATTAACAACAGGTGTCAGTGCAGTACTGGATGCTCGTGAAATCACCATCAGTGGCGATCAGTTCCGTCAATATGCTCATCGCATCAGTGATATCGTCTATGAAAAATTAACTGGTGAACGTGGTGCTTTTTTAACTAAAATAGCCTATGTGTTAGTACGAGACCGTGCAGACTTTAGATATCAATTAGTTGTAGCTGATTATGACGGTGAAAACGAGCAGGTCTTGTTAAGAGCGAAAGAGCCTTTAATGTCGCCGGCCTGGTCGCCTGATGGGACGAAACTGGCTTATGTGACTTTTGAAAAGCGTCAGTCACAGATTTACATTCAGGACATTTACACAGGCCGTCGTAGTATTTTAACCAGCTTTAAGGGCATTAACGGTGCGCCGCGCTGGTCTCCGGATGGCCGCAAAATGGCAATGATGTTGTCAAAAGACGGTAACACTGAAATTTATGTGATGGACATCGCGACCAAAGCACTAAAACGTGTGACTACACACAGAGCCATTGATACTGAGCCGTCCTGGTCACCAGATGGTACCGAGTTATTATTTAGTTCTGAACGTGGCGGAAACCCACAAATTTACAGTGTGAACATTGCGTCAGGTGTTACCAAAAGGGTGACATTTGAAGGGGAAATGAATTTAGCTGCATCTTATACTCCGGACGGTCGTGGTATTGTTATGGTCAACAGAACAAATGGCCAGTATAATATCGCCCGCATGGATGTGGAGAGCCGCTATATGCAAGTGTTGACTCGCACTTATCTGGACGAGTCACCAAGCATTGCGCCTAACGGTTCAATGATAATTTATAGTACTTTGTACGGTTCGACACAAGTACTGGCACTGGTATCTATGGATGGGCGCTTTAAAGCACGGTTACCGGCAGCAAACGGCAGAGTCAAATCTCCGGCCTGGTCACCATTTTTATAAAAAACGAAAATTTGGTTAATCGATATACTAAGGACAACATCATGAACTTGAATAAAGTTTTAAAAGGTTTGTTAGTTGCAGTGCCAGTGTTAACTTTAGCTGCCTGTAGCTCAACTGACGAAGTAGCTGCTACTGATGCAAACACTGGTGCAAACACCAACCAAGTGGTTGAACAAGGCCTGTCTGCTGAAGAGCTGCTGCGTCAGCAACTGGAAGCTCTGCGTCAAGACAACACTATTTACTTCGACTTCGACAAATCAGCTATCCGTCCAGAGTTCGCCTCTGTTCTGGAAGCTCACGCTGCATTCCTGCGTGCCCGCACTAACATCAACGTGACTATCGAAGGTCACACTGATGCTCGTGGCACTCCAGAGTACAACGTAGCCCTGGGCGAGCGTCGTGGTCAGTCAGTTCAACAGTACCTGGCTAACCTGGGTGTTTCTGCTGGCCAAATGTCAGTAGTCAGCTACGGCGAAGAAAAGCCGGCTGTTGAAGGCAATGACGAAGGTGCATGGTCTAAAAACCGTCGCGCTGTTTTAGTTTACTAATCTAACTAACGAAGCAAAGTAGTGAAAAAATCTGTAATTACTGCGCTTTCGGTGATTAGTATTTCCCTGTGGGCAGATCCGGCTCCTGTAGCCGATCTGTCCCGCACGGGCGGTACCACCGTCAAACCCAAATACAATTCCACCGCTGAGCGTATTGAAGCGCTGGAGCGTGTGGTTGAGGCGCGAGCGAATGCTCAGTTGCAAATGCAGCAACAGCTGTCTGCTCTGTTAGATGAAGTGGCTGAATTGCGCGGGGTCACTGAGACACACGCCTACAAACTCGAAGAAATATTGCAGCAACAACGCAATATTTATCAGGAAATGGACAGACGCCTTGGTGGCGGTCAGTCTGCAGCATCCACTCCCCCTGTCACTGCAGCGCCTCCGGCGGCTCAAGAGCCTGCTCCGGGTGGAAACCCTGCAGCTGTGTTGGGTGGACAGAGTTCTGCTGTGGCGGCTGTAGAGCCTGAGCCTGTGGTCACCAGCGACACCTCTGAAGGTGGTGCTTATGAAGCAGCGGTTAATCTGGTTTTAAAAGATCGGAATTACGATGCGGCCATTCCTGCATTTGAACAATTTGTCCGGGAATATCCGGATTCCGGTTACGTGCCGAATTCTTATTACTGGTTAGGGCAGCTGTTTTTTACGAAAAACGAAACCCTCAAAGCGAAGGCGCAATTTGAGCGTGTTGTTTCGCAGTACCCTCAGTCCAGTAAAGCGGCGGACGCTCTGGCCAAGTTAGGTCAGTTAGCGGAACGCGACGGTGATGCGGCAGCAGCCAAGCAGTTTTATCAGCTGCTGGTAAATAAATACCCGCAATCAAAGCCAGCCAAGGCAGCAAAAGCCAAGCTGGATACACTGTAATCACCTGATATAAAAACAACCCCGGCTTAGTCCGGGGTTGTTTTTTTGTGCAGAAAATCAAAAACCTGCCAAAGTTGAAAAGACGTCTGCTGGCTTTTTCAGCAAACAGTCAAAGAAAAGCGGCTTTCTGGTAATTTTTGGTTGCACTGGCGCTTTAAATAAGTAAGATATGCGTCCGCGGCAGGGGTCATTAGCTCAGCTGGTAGAGCAGCGGACTTTTAATCCGTTGGTCGATGGTTCGAATCCATCATGACCCACCACTTCCGCGACAGGTACACAATCGAATTGGGTCATTAGCTCAGCTGGTAGAGCAGCGGACTTTTAATCCGTTGGTCGATGGTTCGAATCCATCATGACCCACCAGTTCGATTCCCTTGCCTGGGTCATTAGCTCAGCTGGTAGAGCAGCGGACTTTTAATCCGTTGGTCGATGGTTCGAATCCATCATGACCCACCACTTTCTTTGTTTTCTCCTGTTTGGGTCATTAGCTCAGCTGGTAGAGCAGCGGACTTTTAATCCGTTGGTCGATGGTTCGAATCCATCATGACCCACCATCCAAACAGCACCTTACACTGCATCTGATGCCAAAGTTGTGTATAATGCCGCACTTTTTCAAACGCGGGTCAGCATGATGAATCAAGCAATGCAGTTTAATGAACTTGACTATATCTTCCCGAAGAAGCCGTTGCCTTTAAGCACTAGCGATAAAGAGGCTTATAAAGAACGTATCAAAACTCTGTTACAGCAACGTGATGCGGTGCTGGTGGCTCATTACTACACGGATCCAGAAATTCAAGCTCTGGCTGAAGAAACTGGCGGCTGTGTTTCAGACTCGCTGGAAATGGCTCGCTTCGGCAATAAGCACTCCGCCAAAACGCTGATTGTCGCCGGTGTAAAGTTTATGGGCGAAACCGCCAAAATTCTGAATCCGGAAAAAACCGTATTAATGCCAACGCTGGAAGCGACCTGCTCGCTGGACTTAGGTTGCCCGGCAGAACAGTTTAGTGCCTTTTGCGATCAGCACCCGGACCGCGTGGTGGTGGTGTACGCCAATACCTCGGCTGCAGTAAAAGCCAGAGCCGACTGGGTGGTCACCTCATCCATTGCGCTGGATGTGATTGAACACCTGGACAGCGAAGGCAAAAAAATCCTGTGGGGCCCAGACCGTCACTTGGGTGCTTATGTGCAAAAGCAGACAGGCGCGGATATGGTCCTGTGGCAGGGCGCTTGTATCGTACATGACGAGTTTAAAGCCAAAGCGCTGGTGGAGCTGAAAAAGCAGTATCCGAATGCTGCGGTGCTGGTGCATCCGGAATCGCCGGCCAACGTGGTCGATTTGGCCGATGCTGTCGGTTCGACCAGCCAATTAATCAAAGCCAGTCAGACCTTACCTAATGACACCTTTATTGTGGCTACCGACAAAGGCATCTTTTACAAGATGCAGCAGGCAATGCCAGACAAGACCTTTATCGAAGCTCCAACCGGCGGTAACGGCGCCACTTGCCGTAGCTGTGCACATTGTCCCTGGATGGCGATGAACGGCTTACAGGCGATTGAGGCGGCTTTAACGGACGGTGATGGCCACGAAATCTTTGTTGACGAAGCACTGCGTAAGCGGGCTTTACTGCCGCTGGAACGCATGCTGAATTTCGCCAAAGCCAGCCAGGTTCAGGTTAAAGGCAACGCCTGATCGTCATTTGCTGGTATTTTCAGCAAATGACAGACGTCAGGTATTTAGTTGTTGCGAAGCGTGGTGATTTTCAATAGGATAGCCGCGCTTGCTACGGCAAGTTCCGGAGAGGTGGCTGAGTGGCTGAAGGCGCACGCCTGGAAAGTGTGTTTAGGTTAACCCCTAACGAGGGTTCGAATCCCTCTCTCTCCGCCAGATTAAAAACAAAAACCCCAGACGAAAGTCTGGGGTTTTTGTTTTTAATTCGGAGCAGAAAGGCTTTGGTTTGACCCCTTAGTTCGACCAATTCGCCGGGAGCGAATTGGGACGCGCTTTAGCGCGGCCCGCAGGGCCAGCGCCAAGGAAGGCGCTGGCAATCCCTGGGCTGCCGATTCAAACTGGCTAACCCCAGACGAAAGTCTGGGGTTTTTGTTTTTAATTCGGAGCAGAAAGGCTTTGGTTTGACCCCTTAGTTCGACCAATTCGCCGGGAGCGAATTGGGACGCGCTTTAGCGCGGCCCGCAGGGCCAGCGCCAGGGAAGGCGCTGGCAATCCCTGAGGCTGGCAGCAAAAATTCTGTCCTAGGCGCTGCGCCAATCCAAGCCATAATGGCAAAACCATGCCGCTTGCCGGGCAAACCACAGCTCATAAAGACTGACGTCATGGCCAAGGTGTTTTGCCATCAGTGCAAAGCGTAGTGACAACTCGAGAAAGTCCCGATGACGCCAGGCACGGCCCTGATACAGCACCACCAGCTCTGGATGGCTGGCCAGTTGCTGCAATGCCGTGATCCGTTGATGCATCTGAGTCAGTTGTTCAAATTGCCAGTTCGTGCCTTGGTGCATAGCAGTTCTCCAATCCATGGCGCAGGTCAAATAATTGTCAGCGCAGGGTGAATCACTGAAGTTGTACAAAATTTATGCCATAACAGCAGGGCTCAGTCAGCGGGTGTTTTCCAGGCTTTGGCCTAACAGGCGGAAATAGCCCAGCCAGCAATGACTGAGTTGTTCAGTTAATGTGCTATCCGGATAAAGCCCGGCTTTGGCCGTTTCACTTTTTATGGTGCCACTGACCAGAAAACTGTTTTTCTGAGGTTGTCGCTGCAGCAGGTGTTCAAAGGCCCTGGCCGCCAGCTCTTCGGGTTTGGCGTAATAATAAATGCCATGCTGACGGTCAAAGCGGGCGCAGCGTTGCACATAGCCGCTTGGGCTTTGGCCATCTGGTGACAGAAAGAGAGCCTTGAAGCCTGCATTCAAAGCCTGGTTCAGCGGGTGGGGGCGGATGGGGCTATCGCCAAGCCACAGCGTGCTGGAAAATGCCAGTTCGGCCACAGAATGCTGAAACAAATGACGGGCAATATAATGGTCAAAGGCGTGAAACCATTCGTGCGCCAGGCTGCCACCGCCAGCGTTTTTCGCCAGCGCCAGGATGCGCCCCTGTGGCTGGTAAAAAGCACAGCTGCCGGGCTGCCCGCCAATACCAAACTGCAGGCTCAGGCTTTGTTTTAACGAAATTACTTGTGGTGGCACCTGCAGCAATTGCATCAAATCACACAAAGCGTCAAAAAACAGATTGGCCGCCAACTGCTGTTCACTGGCACTGACCCAACGGCCGACTTTCACCGATTGAAAACCAAACAACTTTACGATGTCGAGGAAACTGACGTCCGCACCAGAACGGTGTTCAGGACCGTTGCGAAAATAGGCTTGCTGAATACGGGGAGTCAGGTCAGTCATCAGGTAAATAATTCAATTTCAACCAATTTTTGTTCTGTTAACAGTTTACCCTTATACTGAGCAGACGGCAGCTGCAGGATGTATTTTTATCGCTCTGCAGTAGGGCCTTCCAACACTGAGAAACATTATGTCGTTATTTGAAAATATTCTGGTGATGCTGGCGCTGATCAGCGCAAGTGCGTTCTTTTCCATGTCAGAAATTGCGCTGGCCGCTGCCCGTAAAATCCGCTTAAAGCAACTGGCCGCCGACGGCGAGCCAAGGGCTGCGTTGGTACTCAAGCTGCAGGAAAACCCTGGCAGCTTTATTACAGTGGCGCAAATTGGCCTGAATGCGGTAGCGATACTGGGTGGTATTCTCGGTGAGGCCGCATTTACCCCATCTATTCTGACTGCGTTGCAGCTGATTTCAGACAACCCGCTGATGGAAACTCTGGCCTTTGGCTTGTCGGTGTTTCTGGTCACGTCGTTGTTTATTCTGTTTGCTGATCTGATGCCTAAACGTCTGGCAATGCTATCGCCAGAAAAAGTGGCCATCTCGGTGGTTAATCTGGTGATGCTGCTGCTGGTGTTGGTGAAGCCACTGGTCTGGTTTTTCAACAGTATTGCTAACGCGGTGTTTTACCTCTTTAAAGTGCCGACTATGCAGATAGACCAAATCACGCCGGAAGATATAGTGGCGATGATGGACGAAGGCGCTCAGGCCGGCGTATTGGCGCAGCAGGAACACAAGCTGCTGGAAAACGTGTTTGATATGGATTCCCGCACTGTCACCTCGGCCATGACGGCCCGAGAGAGCCTGATTTATTTCACTTTAAAAGAGTCTGGCGACAGCATTAAAGCCAAAATTGCTGAACACCCGCATGCCAAATTTATTGTGGTGGATGACAGCCTGGATAAAGTGGTGGGTTATGTCGACAGCCGCGATATTCTGATGCAGGTGTTGCATCAGCAGCCAATTAACCTGCTGAAAGAAAACATTATTCATACGCCGCTTATCGTGCCCGACACTTTATCTTTGTACGAAGTGCTGGCACATTTTAAGTCCGGTGGGGTGGATTTTGCCGTGGTGCTGAACGAATACGCACTGACGGTGGGGGTGGTCACGCTGAAAGATGTGATGAGCATCGTGATGGGCGAGCTGGTGTACTCTGACGAAGAGCAAATTGTGCAACGTGACGAAGATTCCTGGTTGGTGGAAGGCTTAACGCCGCTTGATGATGTGATGCGGGTTTTTGATATTGCTGAATTTCCGGATGAAGAAAACTACGAAACCATCGCCGGTTTTATGATGTATATGCTGCGGAAAATTCCGAAACGGACTGACTTTGTGATCTACCAGAACTACAAGTTTGAAGTGGTGGATATCGACAGTTACAAAATTGACCAGCTGCTGGTCACCAAAGTAAAAACCAACGAGTCAGCTGAAGGCTAGAAAACGGCGTGGGGTCAAAACGGCGTGGGGTCAGGTCTTGTATTTTGCATTGCCATGCAAAATACAAGACCTGACCCCACGCCCACTAGGTGAGTTGCGCTATCAGGCTTTTTGTGTGGCCACCCAGTTTTTCACTTTTTGTTCCAGCACCGACATCGGCACGGCTCCACCCAATAACACCAGGTCGTGGAAAGCACGGATATCGAATTTGTCGCCAAGCTCAGTGCGGGCGTACTGGCGCAGTTCCACCAGCTTCAGCATGCCGAGTTTGTAACCCAGTGCCTGGCCTGGCCAGGCCATGTAACGCTCTATCTCTGCTACCACATCCGATTCTGTGGTGCCGGTGGTTTTCGCCATGTACGCTATGGCCTCTTCACGACTCCATTTCTTCGCATGCAAACCGCTGTCGACCACCAGACGGACGGCGCGGAATAATTCGGCTTTCAACCGGCCCAAATCACTGAAAGGGTCGTCCTGATACATGCCCATTTCTTTGGCCACCAGCTCGGAATACAAAGCCCAGCCTTCAATGTAGCTGTTGTAAGGTGCCACACGGCGCAGCAATGGCAGCTGGTCCTGCGCCAGGTTTAACGCGACTTGCCAGTGGTGGCCAGGGTTGGCTTCATGGTAGGTCAGGGTTTTCAGGTCAAATTTGGCATTGGCTTTAATGTCACGCAGGTTAATCCAGTAAATGCCAGGTTTACTGCCGTCGATGGCAGGTGAGCTGTACTGACCACCGACCGCGCTGTCCTGGATCTCGACCGGAATACGGCGTACTTCTACCTCGTACGGCGGTTTGGTGGCAAACCAGTCCGGCATTTTCTCGCCAATTTCTTTGATGTAGTGGTTCAGATCATCCAGCAGTTGCTGGCGACCAGCGTCGGAATCTTCGTACAAAAAGCGCGGTTCATTGTTTAGCTGTGCCATACGCTCGCCGACCGAGCCTGTACTGTAGCCTTCTGCCTTCAGGATCTGATCCATCTCCTGACTGATGCGAGCCACCTCAGACAACCCCAGTTGATGAATTTGTTCCGGGCTGAGCTCTGTGTCACCCAGTTGGCGCACGGACCAGGCGTAGTAGTCAGCGCCGCCTGGTTGAGCCCAGATGCCGGATTCGCTGCTTGCTTTAGGTAATTGCAGGCGCACGCTGACTGCCAGTTTCTGATAACCGGCCTGTACTTGTGCGCTCACCAGCGCTTTAGCTTCAGCCAGATACTGCGTACGCTGGGCGTCGGTCAGTTGCTTCAGACCGCCCAGTTTGCGGGCGAAATCGAGATATAGCACGTTTTGGTTGGCGTCCCCGTTTGCGAAGGAGTCGATAATCACCAATGCACGCTCCAGCAGAATTTTTGGCGCCATCCAGCCGGTATTGGCATCCAGTTCAAATTTCTGCTGCACAGACGCCAGCGCGGCGCCAAATTTTTCCAGGCGGCTTAAGTAATTTTTCGCGTCCTGCTCAGAATTAATTGGGTGCGAGTTTTGCAGTGCACCTGGCATATCGATCACCGGGCCATTGATCTGGTTGACCACAAAGGCTGAGTGGCCCATCCAAGGGTCAATGTAGCCGGCAGCAAAACCTGGCTGACCGGCGTAGTACTGCACTATGTTCAGCATTACGGCTAAGTTTTCGGCTTCTGCAGCACTTTCTGGTGCCGGCAACGCCGCCAGTTGGCTGGCCAGCTGAGTCAGGCGCTGGCGCAGGCCTTGTTCGTTTTCTGAACCGTAATCTTCCAGCTGGGCTGATAAATCTTTGCCTGTTTGTTCTGAAGATAAGCCCAAGCCGGCTGCATTCAGCGCGCGGGCCTGAAACAGGGTGTGCGCAGCCTGTTCGTATAAGGCGGCGGCTGACGGCGCTTGTTGTACCTGGGCGCTGTCACTTTGCCGCGCTGTTTGTGCGACGGTTTGTTTCGGGCTGGGTTCGGAGCACGCGGTCAGGGCTGCACAGACCAATACCGCCAAAGCTGAATACTTCATCACATATCCTGAATTGAATGGGCTAAACCGTCTGTTTTATCCGTTCTATTGATACAAAGCCTCAGACGGCAAGGGGGCTTCAGGGTATACTGAGCAGCAGTCCGGACTCAAGCCAAAGCTATAATGATCGAAAAGAAATCCCGCGCTTTTTACACTGCCAGTTTCGCCCTGTGCCTGGCCGCTGTATTCGTGTTTGCCAACCTGCACTTGCTGCAGCCCCTGCTGCCTGAATTAAGCCGTGATTTTGCATTAAGTCCACTGCAAACCAGCTGGAGCTATGCCATTGGTACCTTAACGCTTGGTGCCTCATTGCTGGTGTACGGCGCACTGTCGGACGCCTTGGGGCGGCGTACTATTTTGTTATGGAGCCTGACCGGTATGGCGCTCAGCACCCTGGCGCTGACTCAGGTGGAATCGTACTCCTCCTTACTGGCATGGCGGGCGGTGCAGGGCTTTTGTCTGGGCGGCTTGCCCGCTGTGGCTATTGCCTATATGGGCGAAGAATTTAGCAAACCTGCCCTGGTGGCGGCTGTAGGTTATTACATCAGCGCCAACTCGGTCGGTGGCATCAGTGGCCGGGTACTGGCCGGCTGGTTTGCTGAACTGAATCACTGGCAGTGGGTGTTTTACCCCATGGCGGCAGGCAGCGCTCTTTGTGTCTGGCTGGTCTGGCGTTATTTACCACGCTCCAGTTATTTCCAGCCAAAGCCGTTCACCTTACAGCAAGCCATGCGCGATAACTGGTTTCACTTGCGTCAACCAGCCTTACTGCTGACTTACCTGATTGGCGGGCTGAATTTCTTTATCTTTTTGAATCAATACACCTTTGTGGCCTTCCGGCTGGCCGAAGCGCCGTATCAGCTGTCCAGCGGCTGGATAGGCCTGTTGTTTCTGACCTATCTGACCGGCACTGTCGGTTCGGCGATTTCCGGCAAGGCGTCCGTGCGGCTGCATCCAGGGCTTGGCATGGCAGTTGGGATTGGCATTATGGTGATGGGTACTCTGCTGACCTTGCTGACGCCGCTTTGGTGCATAGTACTGGGGTTTTTTATCAGTGCCTTTGGTTTTTTCCTTTGTCACTCGTTGGCCAGCGCCTGGGTCAATCATCAGGCGGTGCGGGCCAAAGCCAGTGCCAGCGCGTTGTATCTGGTGTTTTATTATGTTGGCGCCAGCAGCGGCGGGCTTTTTCTGTCGATGTTCTGGCAATGGGCCCACTGGAATGGGGTGGTGCTGGGGTCAGTCGCCGTGTTTTTACTGACGCTGTGGCTTAGCCTGCGGCTACGCCGTTATCCGCAGGTGTTGCACTAAGACCAAGCGAGTGTCGCAGCTGCCGGTACTCTTGCTCCGTCAGCAGGCGGCTCTGGCCTTCGGCCAAAGCGCCAAGCTGTAACTCCCCCAGGCGCTGGCGTTGCAAAAACACCACTTTAAGCCCAACAGCCCGGCTCATGTAGCGAATTTGCCGGTTGAGCCCCTGAGTCAGTTCAATCCGAAAGCCATGCGGTGCTGGCCAGACCCGGCAAGCTTTGGACTGGTACTGATGCGGCCCCACTTGCCAATGGACACCAGCGGCCAGCGCTGCCAGTTGCTGCGCATTTGGCGCTGGTTCTGTCCGCACCAGGTATTCTTTCGGATGCTCAAAATCCGGGTGCAACAGGCGTTGTGTCAATTCTCCGTCATTACTTAACAGCAACAAGCCACAGGAATCTTTGTCCAGCCGGCCGACCGGATGTAACCGTACAGGCAACTGTTGCAGCTGGTGGTAGAGGCTGTCTGATTTGGCAGGATTGAGGTTGCAATCCACACCGGCTGCTTTGTGATAGAGCCAGACTTGTTTGGTGTCTGCCGCAGGCAGCGGCATGCCGTCCAGTAACAGTTGATCGCCGGGAATGATGTGACTGATGTGACTGGCGACGGCGCCGTTGAGTTGCAATCGCCCTTGTTCAATAAGCCGTGATGCCTGGCGGCGTGAGCAGAGCCCTCTGTCCGCCAGGTATTTACACAGCCTTATGCTCATGCGCTGGTTTTAGGCTTCTTTGGCCGAAAGCGGCGCTGAGCTGGTTTTTGTGGCTGACCATTGGCTGCAGCCAGCGCAGCTTTGCCAACGGCAGACATTTCCGGCTTTTTGCCCTGACCGCCTTGACCCTGGCTATGGCCTTGCGATGGGCGACCTGTGCCAGCACGGCCTTTGCCCTGGCCTGAATTCTGGCCATCGGCTTTGCCGCCTTGTTCTGGTTTACGACGCACCGGGCGTGGTGGCCGCGGTGCTGAGGCAATGGCCTGTAACTCGGCCGACAATGGCGCAGGTTTAAAGTCTTTGACCGGCAGTTTCAGACCAATCAGTTTTTCGACTTGTTTCAGCTGCGACTGCTCATCAGCACTGATCAGCGACACCGCCAGGCCTGATTTACCGGCGCGGCCAGTGCGGCCAATGCGGTGCACATAATCAGCAGACGAACGTGGCAGCTCGTAGTTCACCACATAAGGCAGCTGGGCAATGTCGATACCACGGGCCGCTACGTCAGTGGCCACTAATACCTGTAAGCGGTCTTCTTTAAAGTCTTCCAGTGCTTTGGTTCGGGCGTTCTGGCTTTTATTGCCATGCAGCGCGGCGGCACTGATACCAGCACAGACCAGTTGTTCGGTCAGACGGTTGGCCTGGTGTTTAGTTGGCATAAACACCAGCACCTGTTGCCAGCGGTTTTTCTCAATCAGTTCACACAACGCGGCCGTCTTCTGGCCTTTCGGCACCATGTACACCTGCTGGTCAATGCGCTCAACCGTGGTGTTTTCCGGTGTGATCTGAATAGTCAGCGGGTTGTGCAATAAGCCCTGAGTCAGGTCTTTAATTTCGTTGCTGAATGTGGCGGAGAACAACAGGTTCTGCCGCTGCTTTGGCAGCATCGCCAGAATTTTCTTAATGTCGTGAATAAAACCCATGTCCAGCATACGGTCGGCTTCATCCAGTACCAGCATTTGCACCTGGTCCAGTTTCAGCGCGTTTTTGCTGACTAAGTCCAGCAAACGGCCTGGCGTGGCGGTCAGAATATCGACGCCGCCGCGCAGCGCCATCATTTGTGGGTTGATGCTGACACCGCCAAACACCACGTGATGGCGCAGTTTAGGCTGCAGCAACTGGCCGTATTTCTGAATTTGTTGTTCAATCTGAGCGGCCAGTTCACGGGTTGGCGTCAGGATCAGCGCGCGGGTCGGCCGCGGTCGTAACACCGGCTGGCCAGACAGCATTTCAAGAATAGGCAGCACGAAGCTGGCGGTTTTGCCGGTACCTGTCTGAGCGGCAGCCAATAAGTCCCGTTTGCTCAGGACCGCTGGGATCGCTTGCTGCTGAATTGGCGTGGGTTGGGTGTAACCTGCGGCGGCAACCGCCTCGACTAACGCGGGCTGAAGGCCCAATGCTTGAAACGACATAAAGTTCTCAGTTAAGGGCCTGTTCGGCCACATGCCGCGGGGCGGCGTTAAAAAGGCGCGCATTGTAGCGCCAAGCAGCGGTTCAGGCCAGTGCTTGTGGTTGTTTTTTGCGCAGTTTATGCAAATGCCAGTTGTCCCAGCTTGCATAAACCCATACCAACGGAGCCAAACTGGTCGCCACGCACCACAGGAACGTCCGGTAAAAGTTGCTGCAGTAAGGGCGCAATACCAGGAATGGCGGACGAGCCTCCTGTGACAAACACGGCGTCTGGGCGGCTTTGGGCGCCTTGCAGACAGTCCTGAATCAACCGGCCAATGCCAGCCAGTTCCTGATACAGCGCTTCGGTCAGTTGCTGCTGACTGAGCTGCTGCGCCAGACCTGCTTCCACCCGGTCCAGCACCACCTGCACTTGCGGCTGCTGGGTTAAGGCAATTTTGGCCTGTTCAGCCTGCTGGTTCAGGTAATAACTTAAATGCTGTTGCCAGACGGTGGAGAAGCGCTGCAGCAAATCGGGCTGCGCGGCTTTTTGTTGCAGCAGTTGCAACTCATCCCAGCTGGCTGGCGCGTAAAAACGCTCCTGGGCATGGATATCAATAATATTGACGGCGTCGCTGAACAAGGAGGCGGGTAGGGGTTTGCCGGTTAAATCCGGGCTTTGCCGGCCAAACAGGCTCATCAGGCCATAAATGCAGAATTTAATATCCATATCGACACCACCAATACGGCGGCCGCTGTGAGCCAGCAAGTCCGGATTACGGTCGAATTTATTGGCCAGTTGTGGGCCGAGCCGAATCAGGCTGATGTCGGTGGTACCACCGCCAATGTCGACCACCAGCACCAGTTGTTCCTGCGCCAGTGTGCGTTCGTACTCCACCGCCGCGGCGACAGGTTCAAAGGCGAACATCACCTCTTCGACGCCAAGTCGGCGGGCGGCTTCACGCAGGATCTGCTCAGCCCTGGCATCGCCGACGGCCTGATCCAGCCCCTGGAAATGCACAGGACGCCCCAGCAGCAGTTGGGTGACTGGTGCGTCCAGCTGCGTGCCAGCCTGCTGCAAAATTTGCTGCAGCAGCAGAGTGGCAACCTGGGTGTAAATCTCGGTCTGAGCAGGCGTGAGCCGGCTACCGAGCATGGATTTGGGTGAACGGATAAAAATGCCACCCAGTGGGTCATGACTGTAACGCTGGTGCGCAGCCTTGCCAATCAACACTTGTTGCTGTTGGCGCAGCAAGGCGGTCAGGCTGCCGGACAAGTAGGCTTCATCATCGTCTGGGTCCCGTTGTCGCTCAATATAAAGCGCTGAGCTCAGATAACGGCTGCCGTCCTGTTCCAGCTGCAACAACTGCGGCTGGTGGTGCAGCATAAAACCTGCAGCACAATTCGAGGTGCCAAAATCTACGGCAAGGTAACGCGACATAAGTCAAACTCCGGCGAAAAAGGCCGGCGAGTATAGCTAATTTGTTGGGGCGGGTGAACCGAGCAGTTTGAGGATAAAGCCCAACGCTTCTGGTGAGCGGTACGAGTTATGGCTGGACTGCACAATAAGTTGTTGCTCTGCTTTGGGTTGGTGCGCACTTAAATAAGGCACTACACCGTCACTGAGTTGGCTGCAACTTTTGGTATCAAAGCAGTACAGCGCACCTTCACTGCCAACAATGGAATACACCGGGCGTTGATACGGCAATTGATTCAGCCCTTGCAGCAATGGGTGTGAAGGCGACAGCGCCTGCACGGAATTCGGACCGCCAGAGACGAAATAAGGCTGCATAGCCGGAGTTAGCTGATTGATGCCTATTTTGTCGAGCAGTTGGCGGAACATCGTCAGAAAATTGCCCGGCAAGGTAATAAAAGCCGAGGTTAAGCGCCCAAGTAATGACTCCGACATTTCTGAGCCGCCATGTGGGGTGTCGAGGAAGATGACTTTATCGACATAAGGGCGGGCACTGAATAAAAAGATATCCCGTACCTGGTTCAGTTGCTCAGCGGAAGCGCCCAGCTGCTGCGGGCGTTTGATAAAAGTGCGGTCCCATAACTCATAACCTGAGTTCTGAATAAAGGTCTTGCTGATAATACCGCCCATACTATGGCCAACGATCACCATCTGCTGTAATTCAGGGCTGCACTGCTGTTGTTGCAAACGCGCCAGCAATTCGTCAGTTTTTTTTCGCATCCGCATCGCATTGTAAAAAGGTGGCGGGCCCGACGGATAAAAGGCGTGCCAGATTTGGTAGCGCTCAGCAAGCGCCGGGTTTTGCAAAATAGCCAGACTCAGTTCAAACCAGATCACCGGGCTGGAGTTTAAGCCATGGATCATCAGGATCGGGATTTTATGCGCAGACAGCGGGGTGACGCTGAATACGCCATAACGCTCGTCGCTGTCAGCGGCGCTGAACAGGCCGCTCAGTTCAAAGTCCATCACTTTGGCATGTTGCATCAGCCACAGGTAACTGGCTGCGGCGTCAAAACGTAAGCCTGTTAAGGGCAGCTGTTTTAGTTGGTGCTCGTCATAGGCGCGGAAAAACAGCTTAATTTGCTGATCTTCGCCAAACTCCATTCTGTCCAGCAGCACTGTATAAGAGCGGTAAACACCTTCGGGTGGATAGTTCAGGTCCTCAGGCCGGTCTGAGCGATCTCTGGCCGCGACTATACTGACGCCAAGGCCGTTGGTCGGTGGCTGGTATTCTGCGCGGTCTGAGCTGAATAACGAGGTGGGCCACCAGTCGGTCATACTGGCTCCGGTTTCATCGACAACATGCAGTAGCTCCAGTCGCAGCGCCGGTCTACTAAGTTTTTTCCGCGGGTGCAGCTGCAACAGCAACTGATTCAGGCTTTGGTTGTACAACGATACCGCCTGGTTTTTTTCGTCGGCACTGTGCGTCACAGGCAGCCAGAGCGCGGCACAGCTTAATTGGCGCAGCGCCCGGTTGGCACTTTTTTCCGGCAGCAGGGCCAAGTCCATGCAGTGGCTACTGAGCTCTTCTGGGCTAAGTTGCTGCATGGCGGCATATTGATAGGCAAATAGCTGATTGGCTTCCAGAGCCTGTTGGGTCGAGGGTAATAAACGTAAAAAATGCGGGCTGCTGCAGGCGCCTAGCAAGGAAGACAGCAAAAGTAACAGCACAAGGCGCAGCATAAGGCATTGGCTCTTCTGGGGTTTAACGGTAGTCTGTCAGAGGAAAGTGCTGATTTACAACTGAAATTTTTTTTTTTGCATGGCTTTAAACCATTCGAAGTGGCTGCAACGACTAACGCTTCAGAACTCAGATAAATTCAGGCATGGAATGACCCTTACAGTGACCAAAGCAGATCTGGACCCAGAGCAGGACTGGATCCACGCCGCGAAAGCCGGTGACCGGCAGGCGTTTTATCTGCTGTATCAAAAGTATCATCGCAGGGTCTATGCGGTTGCGTTGCGTCTGTTGCAAGACAAAGCCAAAGCGGAAGACGCCTGTCAGGAAGTGTTTGTGAAGGTGTGGCAGCAACTCAGTTGGTTTCGTGGCGACAGCAGTTTTGCCACCTGGTTACACAGTATCAGTACCCGCACGGCGGTGGATTTATGGCGTAAAGACCGTGAATCCAGGCGGTCTACCGACGAGATGCCGGAAATCGCCATTGAAGCGCCTGCAGATACCAGCGATTTGGATGCTCTGATCCAACGCTTACCGGATCAGGCGCGGGCCGTGTTTGTGCTCTTTGCGCTGGAAGGCTTCCAGCATAATGAAATAGCCGCTTTATTGGGTATTGCTGAAGGCAGCTCAAAATCGCAGTATCACAGAGCGCGTCAGTTATTACGGGGGTGGTTAGATGAAAACCGAACAGCAGCTGGATGATTTAATTGCCGCCTTGCCGCAGGAGCTGGCACCAGAGCGCGATTTATGGCCGCAGCTGGAGCAACGTCTGCAGGCCCAGCTGGAGCCTGGCCAAGCGGAGCCAACCCAAAAACGCAGTTGGCAGAACTGGTGGCCTATGGCCAGTGCTGCTTCATTAGTGCTGGCATTTTTGTGGTGGGGGCAGGGCGAAGCGCCCAGTCAACTGGCTAACCTGCCCGGCGCAGCCGTGCCTGAGGCGACAGCCGCCGCTCCGGTATTTGCAGACGCCGCTACCGCCATCAGTTTTCAGTATCAGCAGGCCAAAGCGCAGCAGCTGGCCACGCTGACCAGGGTCAGCCCGGTGTTTGCAGACTGGCAACAGCAGTTGGGCTACTGGGACAACGCGATCAGTCAGGTGCAGATGGCATTGGAATACAACCCGAATGATGCAGGTTTATTAAAACAGTTACGTTCGCTGTATAACCAACAGCAACAGTATTTACAAAAAGTGGTCCAGTCGGGCCTGGTGTAACAGGAGTAAAAAATGAAACATTATCTGGTTGTGACAGGCTTGGTATTCGCAATGTCTCAGGCGTGGGCTGCAGAGTCGATCAACGAAAGCAGAGCCGTAGCTGCCAATGAAAAAATCTTTATCGAAAACATGCGGGGTTATGTCGAAATCCGTGCGGTGGACGCCAAAGAATTTAAGGTATCCGGCACACTGGACGAAAAGGCGGATGGCTATACGCTGGAATCCAAAAATGGCTTTACCACCTTTAAAGTCAAAATGCCGACCTTTAATAACTTTAATGGCGGGGACAACGACCAAGGCTCCAAACTGACCATCGACGTGCCCAAAGGGGCAGAGCTGGAGTTTCAGGGCGTCAATTCTGATGTCACCGTCAAAGGCATTCAGGGCAGTACCAAAATTACCAGCGTAAACGGTAAGGTGGATGCCTCCGCACTGCGTCAATTTGTGCAGCTGCAAACAGTCAATGGCGAAATTGACAGTCGCGACAATCAGGGCAAAGTCAGTATCAGCACGGTCAATGGCGCCATTAAAGACACTGGTTCAGCCGGCCGGCTGGAGCTGGACGCAGTCAATGGCGAAATCAGCAGCAGCACCACAGCCAAAGAAGTGCGGGTCTCGGTGGTGAATGGTGAAGCGGACCTGAAACTGGATGGCGTCGAGCAGCTTTCTATGAGTGCGGTCAATGGTGGTCAGGAAGCCCAGTTGAAAAATTCATTGTCACCGCGGGTTGATGTTTCTACTGTCAGTGGTGGCATCAAGCTGACGCTGGAGAAAAATATCAGCGCCAAGTTTAATCTGGTGGCCAATGCCGGTGGCTCTATCCGTAATAATCTGACGTCAGACAAAGCCGAACGCAGCAAATACGGCCCTCGCTCCAGCCTGGAGTTCAGCACAGGCAAAGGGGAAGGCAACGTAGAAATGAGCACAGTGAGTGGCTCACTGAAAGTCGACACCTTCTAATTTGTCCGCCCTTGAAAAGACCCGCTGCGGCGGGTTTTTTTAATTTCGGCTTCTCCTATCCTTCAATCGATGGATCAGCTGGTGCTTGTGGATAATTTTCCCGGCCAGGTTTTGGCAATCCCTCAATTGTGTCGTGTTGCTGCTGAAATGTTAAAAGCTGTGATTAAGTGTCGGTTCTGGTAAAAACGCTAGGTTTTTCAACAGCCCATCAATACTCTCAGACCCGAATGTTAACTTTGGTAAAGAGAGAAACCAATGAACTTAAAGACTCAGGGGATCCGGCTGGTAGTGCCGCTGTTGTCGGCTTTGGTACTGGCTGCTTGTGGTGGCAGTAGCTCAGACAGCAACGAAGAAGGCTTTAATAAAAGCTATATCCAGTTTTACAACGGTGCCGCCAATAGCGCCAATACGTCACTGACAGTGAAAGACACAGCAGCGGGCACGGCCACTTTTGGTGATGCGTCCAATATGCTGACCATCGACCCGGGCTCGTACACCTATCAGCTGAAAAATGCGCAAAGCTCAGCGCTGATCAAAGAAGCTACCCTCGACCTGAAACAGTCGGAAAAAACCTTACTGGTGATGACTGGCGACGTGGCCAACCCGACTATTCTGAGCCTGGTGCACAAACGCGAAGAAAGTTTTGACGACCAGTTCCGCGCCTTTTCCGCCAACCTGTCGGTGAACTACAAAAATGTCGATTTGTACACTGCAGGCGAAAATGAAGACTTCAGCAAAGCGGTGTTGCTGGAATCGCTGTCAGACAAAGAGCTGACCAGCACAGGCAAAATGATTAAACGGGGCAAGCTGAAGTTGTTCCTGGCGGTGACAGGGCAAACCACGCCATTTTTTGAATCTGCCGCCTATGACTTCAAATACACCACCAGTTATGTGCTGATTGTGCGTGACAAAATTGGTCCGATGCAGCAACAGGTGGCGGTAGATATTCTGCTGAATTCCACTACGGTCGAAAGCCTGGAACACAAAGACGCCAAAGGCCAAATTCGTATTTACAACAGCCTGGATAACCAGCAGGGGCAAATTGCCATTAACAACCTGCCAGTAGCCGATTTGCAGCAAGACAGCCTGACGCCATACCTGGAGTTCAGCAAAGGCGACTACAGTATTTCGGTGCTCAACGAGCAGAATCAATTACTGCTGAACAACGTGCTGCTGACGGTCAACTCAGGCCAAACCAAAGCTGTGGCCTTGTTTAAAGATGCCGACAATAAAGTAGGCCTGGTGAATTTTGTTGAGCGTAACCTGCCGCAAATTCATGAGCATGAAGTGAATGTGCTGAACCTGATTCCAGACTTTAAAAACCTGCATTTCTACTTTGTCCGTGCCAACGAGACCATCGAAACCGCGCGTTACCATGTCAAAGCGCTGGAGTTTAAAAAGCAGCAGGCTGTCACATTGCCTGATGATTTGTACTCTATTTCGCTGGTTCAGGTGGCTGACAACGGCACCATCAGTCTGCTGGATAAAACAGCGCTGCTGGAGTTTGTCGACGGCGCCAACTATATCCTGACGGCAGAACCATCTGCCCAGGCACCAAGTGGTTATAAAATTAATCTGGTGAAATAAATCACCCGCATACCATAGATAAAACAAAGGCCGCAATTGCGGCCTTTTGTCATTGGGCAGGTTTAGAACTTGTAGTTCCACTGCACACCCAGTACCTGGGCTGTATTGCGGTAGTTGGCCTGCACACCTGACTTGTACAATGCCTGTTCCTGCACATTGTATTCATGTTCGTTAATGCTGACGCTGTTCATCCACATGTAACCGTAAGCGATATCCAGGCTTTGGTTGGCGCTGTAGGCCCAGTTGGCACCCCAGGTCCACCAGATCCGGTCTGTGGTTGGCACACGGGCGGTTTTGTGGCTGCTGGTGATTGGGTTTTCGTCATAACCCACACCGGTTTTCAGTGTCAGCTGCTCGTTATAGGCCACAGTAGTACCGACAGAGAAGGACCAGACGTCATTCCAGTGCTCTGGGATATAGCCGATATAACCTTCTGCATTCAGGTTTTGCGCCGCCTGCGTGCTCAGAGAAATGCTTGGGTTGGCATCGTCACTGACGATATCGATGCTCTTAAAGCTGCTCCAGCCCGTCCAGTTCACACTGGCCTGCACTGACACTTTATCGTTCAGACGCTGGTCCAGGCTCACTGTCAGGTTGGCTGGTGTGGTCAGGTCCAGTTTGCTCTTTTCAGTCAGTTGGCTGTTTGACGCCAGTTTACCTGTGCGCAGGTCAATGGCCGGCAGAGTTGGCGATACCACCATAAAGTTCGGGTTACCGACCACGTTGGCACCTGTGATAGGTGTATTGGTAATTTCAGAATCACCCTTCAGCGTGTATTTCACTTCTGAGTGGTACACCACGGCCAGCTTGGTGTCGCCGAAGTTGGCATGCACACCCAGGTTGTAGCCAGGAGCGATATCATCGCCGTTCACTTCATAGTGGCTGTCGCAGTAGGCGGCGTTGTACACGTCAGCACCGAACATGGCGTTGATGTTGGTCCCCAATTCACACAGGCCAGAGTGGTCTTTGTATTTGGATAAGGTGCCTTCGACATAATTCAGGTTCAGACCTAAGCCGACCGACCAGACGTCATCAATTTTGTAAGCGGCTGTGGGTTGCAGTGCAACCACTTTAATGGCGGTTTCATCGGCAAAGTAGCGGCCAACCCAGTCATTGTTGTAGTCCGACGACAGGCCAAATGGTGCGTACAGACCGATACCGTAACTGACGTTGTCGTTCAGGTGGTCGGCATAAAAGGCGAAAGGCACCAGTTCATTTAAGGTCAGCTTGCCATCAGAAGTGCCTTGCACCGGCATGCCCTGGGCGCTGGTTGCCGTCGCATCGCTGTAACGGGTTTTGGCGTGGATCAGGTTTAAACCGCCAGAGAAATTGGCACCTTGCAGCTGAGTCAGTGCGGCCGGGTTGGAGTACACCAATGAGGCGTCGGTGACTTGTGCACCGCGACCGGCGTAGGCATTACCAGCGGCGCTGACGGATTGTTCCAGTAATTTATACCCTTCAGCGGCGGCAGAGGCGCTGCATAGTGCAATAGCTACAGCTAAAGGCAGAGAAGCTTTTCGTAACATTTATTCATTACCCTGTGATAAAAATCGGCCGCATTATAGAAAAGAGGTTGCTTAGAGTACATGCTCTAAGACTGGTATTTTTCGCCACTGGTCTGATTACTTTTTTACTAATTTATGGTGAAAACCACTATTTGTAGAATTACCCTAGGATGAGGGTGTTGTTTAAGTTGTTGAATTTAAATGTTTTAATTTTAATTTTTGCACTGGCACAGCACATGCAAAACACTGGCAACTGAAGAATAAGGATGAACTCACCATGAATAACCGCACTGTTTTTACTCAAAGTTTGATTGCCGCTCTGGTTGCCAGCAGTTTAGTGCTCAGTGGCTGTGGCAATGCCGAAGGCAGCCCGGATACCGCGGCGAAAGCCGAAGTGCTGGTCAGCATTCCGGTGGAAGCTGCCACCTTAGGCCGTGGCGAAATCAGCAGCCTGTACCGCACCACTACGACGCTGGAAGCCCGGGAAGATGCGGAAGTGAACAGCAAGTCCACTGGCATAGTGCAGCAATTACTGGTGGAAGAGGGAGACCATGTCACTGCAGGCCAGGTGCTGGCCACGCTGGACACGGAGCGGCAGCGGCTGAATCTGGCCAAAGGCAAAGCGGAGCTGGGCCAGCTGAAAAGCGAATTATCCCGTCTTGAATCCATGTACCAGAAAAAACTGGTGAGCTTTGACGTCTACGACAAACTGAAATGGCAGGTCGAATCGCTGTCTGCTTCTGTGGCACTGTCAGAGCTGGCACTGAAAGAAACCCAGATCATTGCCCCTATCAGTGGGGTAGTGGCTCGCCGTTACGCCAAGGTTGGCCAACTGATCACTGAGTATTCATCCAAAGCTTTGTTTCATATTGTTTCAGAGCAAAAGCTGGAAGCTGTGATTAACCTGCCTGAACATCAGTTACCGCGCGCTAAAGTGGGCCAGACCGCCATGCTGCAATTTGCGGCTTTGCCAGCCCAGCAAGCCCATATTATTCGCATCTCTCCGGTGGTGGATGCCACCACAGGCACTGCACGGGTGACCCTGGCGGTCGACAACAGCGCCCGTGAGCTCAAAGCCGGGATGTTTGCTCAGGTTGAGGTGCAATACGATGCCAAAGCCAATGCATTGCTGGTGCCCAAACGTGCTGTGATGGCGATGGACAACCAAAGTTCGGTCTTTGTGGTGGGTGCCGATAACAAAGTGGTGCGTAAAACCATCAGCACCGGCTACGAATCTGACACCATGCTGGAAGTGATTGACGGTTTAACCGAAGGCGACCAGGTGGTCACCGCCGGTCAAGCCAGCCTGAAAGAGCAAAGTCTGGTCCAAGTGATCGCCCCCAAAGCCTGACCTGCAGCTGCAGGGCCTGCCCGCCCCGGGGGAGATCCCCGGGGATAATCAACAACAATAGGGATCTGTTATGAAACTGGTGAATCTTGCGGTCGCCCGGCCTGTCACTATGTGGATGTTTACCTTAGGCATTCTGTTATTCGGTATGGTCGCCATGAGCCGACTGGCCGTGAATCTGTTACCCGATTTATCCTACCCGACCTTAACCATTCGCACTGAATACCTGGGGGCTGCACCTGCTGAGGTGGAGCAGCTGGTCAGTAAACCGATTGAAGAAGCTGTCGGCATTGTCAAAGGCATTCGCAAAGTGCATTCGGTATCCCGCGCTGGCCGCTCGGACGTCATTATGGAGTTTGAATGGGGCAGTGATATGGACCTGGCTGGTCTTGAAGTGCGCGAAAAAATTGATGTGCTGCTGTTGCCGCTGGACGTGAAAAAGCCGCTGTTACTGCGCTTTAACCCGAACCTGGACCCGGTGATCCGGTTGGCGCTGAGCCGTGAGCAGGAGCAGCCATTAAGCCCGGCACAACTGGTCAGCCTGCGTACCTTTGCCGAAGAAGATTTACGCCGCCGGCTCGAGTCGTTAACCGGCGTAGCGGCCGTTCGGCCTGATGGCGGTTTGACCCAGGAAATTCAAATCCTGATCGACAACGAAAAACTCAGTCAGCTGAATCTGGATATCAGCACCATTAATGAACGGCTGAAAGCGCAAAACGTGAACCAAGCCGGTGGCCGCCTGGAAACCGGCAGCAATGACTACCTGGTGCGCACCATTAACCAGTTTACCAGCCTGCAGCAAATGCAAGATTTGTACGTCAGTAAAGTGGGCGACAGCCTGGTGCGGTTGTCAGACATCGCCGAAGTACGCGACACCTTTGCGGACCGCCAGAGTGTCACTTACATTAACGGCCAGCAGGCCATAGAAATAGCCATCTACAAAGAAGGTGACGCCAATACGGTGCAGGTGGCCAATACGGTACGCTCTCGCCTGGATGACTTACGCAAGCAGTTGCCGGCCGGCTATCAGCTGACGCTGGTGTACGACCAGTCCACTTTTATTAAAAACGCCATTGACGAAGTGAAATCTGCCGCCTGGCAAGGTGGTGTGCTGGCGATGGTGGTGCTTTATCTGTTCCTGCGTAATTTCTGGACCACCCTGGTGATCTCCATTTCCATTCCGGTGTCCGTGATTGCCACTTTTAACCTGATGCATGCGCAGGACATCAGCCTGAACATCATGAGCCTGGGCGGTATTGCGCTGGCGATAGGTATGCTGGTGGACAACGCCATTGTGGTGCTGGAGAACATTGCCCGCTACAAAGAGCAGGGCATGACCCCGCTGGAAGCGGCGAAAAAAGGCGCCAGTGAAGTCTCAATGGCTATTACCGCATCCACCTTAACCACAGTGGCAGTGTTTTTCCCACTGGTGTTTGTTGAAGGCGTGGCTGGTCAGTTATTTAAAGACCAGGCGCTGACCGTCACCTATGCCTTATTAGCTTCTTTATTGGTGGCACTGACGCTGATCCCGGCTATGGCCGCCAATGAGCGCAGCGGTGCTGCTGATGTGGCAGAAAGCGAGGCCGAGCCATTCCAGTGGAAACCTAAACATTGGGCGCTGTGGCCTTTAGTGCCATTCCGCCTGGTGTTTGTCGCGTTGCGTTATCTGCTGCTCGGCCTGATGACCGCCGTGATGGTGCTGGTGCGTGGTGTCAGCAAAGGCCTGGGTTTTATCCTGACCCCTTTGCTGGCCGTAGTGCAGCGGTTTTTAACGGCGCTGGAAACAGGCTACCGCGGCGTACTGCGCACTGCCTTGCAAATCAAAGGCACAGTGATCCTGGGCACTCTAGGCATTACCGCCCTGATTTATTGCCTGATCCCGCGCCTGGGTTTTGATGTGATCCCAGCTATGAGCCAGGGCGAGTTTTATGTCGAAATTCAGTTGCCGGTCGGCTCAGCCATTGAACGCACCGACGCCATGCTGACGCAGCTGGCGCAGGTGGCCAAAGCGCAACCTGAAATCGACCGCACATACGGCATGGTCGGTACCGGTCAGCAGATGACGGTGGATCCTTCGATTGGTGGCACCCATTGGGGCCGGCTCAATGTGGTCCTGAAAGAAGGCACTTCTGTGGCCGACGAAGAACGGCTGATTGCACTGTTCCGCCAGCAGGTGGCGGCATTGCCTGATTTAACCGCCAAAATCGACCGGCCTTCGTTATTCAGTTTCAGCACGCCACTGGAGATTGAAGTGTCAGGCCATGACTTAGCCAGCCTGAAACAAACGGCTGATCAGCTGGTGCTGATGCTGGAGCAGCAAGACCGCTTCACGGACATCAAAACCTCATTGCGCCCGGGACAACCGGAAATCAGCCTGCACTTTGACCATGGCAAGCTGGCGCAATACGGCATGAATGCGGCTGATGTGGCCAAACGGGTGGCGAACTATGTTGGCGGCGAAGTGGCCGGACAGTTCAGCATTCAGGACCGCAAAGTAGACATCCGGGTCCGTCTGGCCGAACAATACCGCAATTCAGAAGCTCAGCTGGCGCAAATTATTATTAACCCTGGCAGTGAAAAACCGCTGCCGTTATCAGCGGTTGCCGAGATTAAACGTGAAACAGGCCCAAGCGAAATTACCCGTATTGGCCAGCAGAGGGTGGCGGTGGTCAGTGCCAACCTGGCGTATGGCGACCTGGAGCAAGCCACTCAAACGGCCCGTCAGGTGATGGCAGCGCTGAGCCTGCCCTATGGCGTCGGTGTGACTCTGGTCGGCCAGAGTGAAGAAATGGAACGTTCCTTTAACTCGCTGGTGATGGCGCTGTTACTGGCGGTGTTTCTGGTGTACCTGGTGATGGCGTCTCAGTTTGAAAACCTGCTGCAGCCACTGCTGATCCTGTTCACTGTGCCACTGGCTGGGGCTGGTGCTGTGCTGGGTCTGTACCTGACCGGTACCCGCGTCTCGGTGATTGTGTTTATCGGCGTCATTATGCTGGCTGGTATTGTGGTGAATAACGCTATCGTATTGATTGACCGGATTAACCAGTTGCGTGACGAAGGTATGGCTTTGCTGCCCGCGGTGGTAGAAGCAGGTGCCACCCGTTTGCGTCCTGTTCTGATGACCACCTTAACCACAGTGCTTGGCCTGTTGCCTATGGTGCTTGGCAGCAGTGACGGTGCCGAAATGCGCTCGCCAATGGCCATTACCGTCATTTGGGGCCTGTCGCTGGCGTCTTTGCTGACTCTGGTATTTATTCCGGTGTTGTACGCCTTAACTGCGAAAAAACGGGAGCAGGATTATGCAGCATAAACCTCTGGCGCTAACCCGGTTCGCGCTGCAGCGGCCGGTGACCTTGTGCATGTTGTTTTTATCCATGCTGGTATTTGGCATGCTGGCCAGCCGGATGCTGCCGCTGGAGAAATTCCCCGGCATTGATATTCCGGAAATCTATGTGCATGTGCCATACCCGAATGCGACACCGGCAGAAACCGAACGGCTGATCACCCGACCAGTTGAAGAAGCGCTGGCCACAGTGACTGGCATCAAAAAAATGCGTTCGTTCTCGAAAGAAGACGGCGCCGATGTGTCGCTGGAATTTAACTGGGAAGAGAACATCAACACCAAAAGTATCGAAGTGCGGGAGCGGCTGGACAATATGCGCCACTTGCTGCCACGTGACGTTGAGCGGGTGATGGTGTTCCAGTTTAATACCAGTGACATGCCAATATTCCAGCTGCGTATTTCCAGCGAACGTGACCTGGCGATGGCCTACGACTTACTGGAGCGGGTGATTAAACGGCCACTGGAGCGGGTGTCTGGCGTGTCCAAAGTGGAGCTGTATGGTGTGGATAAACGCCAGGTCAGTATCCGGCTGGACCCGCAGCGGCTGCGCGCCTTGCAGGTGGACCCGGTGACGCTGCTGCAGCAAATGCAGCAGAGCAATTTTGCGATGACTGCCGGCGAAATCCGTAACCCAAATGAAAGCATTACGGTGAAACCTGTTGGGGAATTTACCAGCCTGGATGCGTTAAAGGCCTACCCGATTCGCCAGGGCCTGACCTTGGGCGAAGTGGCGGATATTCAGCTGGAACTGCCAAAACGCACCGAAGGCCGCCATTTGCACCAGACCTATGCCGTCGGTATGAATGTGTTTAAAGAATCGGGCGCCAATCTGGTGGAGGTGTCGCGTGCCGCTATTGCGGTGGTGGACGCCGCCGGCAAAGACCCGGCCTTTAACGGCATTAATTTATTTCTGATGGACGACACCGCCAAAGGGGTGACTGATTCGCTGTCCAACCTGCTTAGCTCTGGTGGCATGGGGGCGGCATTGTCCTTTGTCGTGCTGTATCTGTTCTTGCGTCATATCCCAACTACCTTGGTGGTGGTGCTGTCAGTGCCGGTGTCTATTGCCATTACCTTGGGCGCTATGTATTTCCTCGGCTATAGCCTGAATATTCTGTCGATGATGGGCCTGATGCTGGCGGTCGGTATGCTGGTGGACAACTCGGTGGTTGTCACCGAGAGCATTTTCCGTGAGCGGGCGGCCGATGCGGATATCAAAGCCGCGACCGAACGTGGCGTCTACCGCGTTAGCCTGGCGGTACTGGCGGGTACCGCCACCACAGCCATTGTGTTTTTGCCCAATATTATTGGTCAGAAAGTGGATGTGACTGTGTTTCTGGAGCATGTGGCGATTGCCATTACCATTGCGCTTGGCGTGTCCTTAGTGATGGCGCTGACGCTTATTCCGCTGCTGACCACCAAAATCAAACAAATCCACAGCCAGCAAAATGCTGAGCCCAGTGCGCTGGACAAGTTTTATGGCCGCTGCCTGCGTTGGACTTTAGCCAAGCCCAAAACCGCCACAGCTATTGCCTTTGCGCTGCTGGCCAGTGTCGCCATTCCGCTGGGCCAGGTGTCAGGCGGCGACGACGATGGCGGCGATTCCAACCGGGCATTTCTGAATTACAACATTCAGGGCAATTACAGCCTGGAGGAAGTGGAAGCTGAAGTGACCCGGATGGAGCAGTATCTGTATCAGCACAAAGCCGAGTTCGAAATTGAGTCGGTGTACAGCTACTACACCGCCAATCACGCCATTTCGATCATTATGTTTAACGACCCGCTGGTAAAACCTGTCGGTGACATTAAAAAGACCATTCGTGAGGGCTGGCCCAAGCTGGTAAGGGCTGAACCCAGCTTTGGCTGGAGCGAAAGCGGCGGCGGTATGCAGTTGCATCTGGCCGGTCCGTCCACCGAGATGCTGACCAAGTTGGCGGCTGATATTGTGCCAGTGCTGCGTGATGTGAAAGGCCTGGAAGATGTGCGTTCAGAAATAGCCGATGGCCGCTATGAACTGCAGATCAAACTGGATCAGGACGCGCTGCAGCGCTACAACCTCAGTGCGCAGGATCTGGCCAATACCGTCAGTCTGGCGCTGCGCGGTGTCAACCTGCGCACCTATCGCAGTGCAGAACAGGGCGAATTGCAACTGCGGGTGCTGTACGACGAAAAGGTCAGTCATTCCCAGGCGGAGCTGGAAGCTATTCCTGTGGCGGTACAGGACGGTGTGACCATTCGGTTAAGCCAGGTTGCCCAGCTGAGCCTGCAGCCATTGCTGGCTGAGATCCGCCGCTTTAACCGTCAGACCACGCTGGCGATTGGCATGAACATGAGTAAAGACCTGAGCATGGACAAAGCCCGCGAGGAAATTAAGCAACGCATGGATCAGTTGCAGTTACCGCCGGGTTACAGCTGGTCGTTTGAAGGCAGCTTCCAGTATCAGGACGAAGCGCAGGGCATTATGGTGGTCAACATGCTGCTCGCCGTCGCGATGATTTATCTGGTGATGGCCGCGTTGTTTGAATCCTTGTTACTGCCTACTGCGGTGATTGGTTCGCTGCTGTTTTCCATGGTTGGTGTGTTCTGGGCCTTCCTGTTCACCGGCACCAGTATGGGCATTATGGGCATGATTGGCATGCTGGTGCTGATGGGCATTGTGGTAAACAACGGCATAGTGCTGGTCGACCGCATTAACCAACTGCGGGGCGAGCGGCCAGAGGCGGACCTGGTGCCGCTGATTATCGAAGCCTGCGAAGCGCGGTTACGGCCAATTCTGATGACGGTATCCACCACAGTGCTGGGCTTACTGCCTCTGGCGATGGGCGACGCCACCATTGGAGGTGACGGCCCAAGTTATGCGCCTATGGCCATTGCCATTATTGGTGGCCTGGTGTTTTCCACCTTAACCAGCTTATTGCTGGTGCCGTTGACCTACTGGGGCTTAGTGCGTTTTAACGTCCGCTGGTCACAAATGCGGCACCGGGCGGCGGGCTTTGCTTCTAAGCTGATATCCGCTTAAAACGCGCATCGTGATTTGCATTTGGTTTGGGGCAGCTTGGCTGCCCCTTTTTTATCGGGGTAGGGAAGGGTATGAAAAAAATAGTTTTGTTGTGCTGTGTTCTCTGTTCATGGGGACTCTGGGCTCAGACGGCGCAAGAGCAAGTGTTTGCTGCCGAACGCGCTTTTGCCAAAAGTATGGCGGACCGGAATATAGACGCCTTTGCGCAGTACCTGGCCGACGACACGGTGTTTTTCGGGCAACAGATGCTGCGTGGTAAAACCGAAGTGGTCGCAGGTTGGGCCGACTTTTTTAAGGGGGAACAAGCCCCGTTTTCCTGGCAGCCTGCACAGGTCGAAGTGTCGGCCGACGGGCTGTTGGCCCATAGTTCTGGCCCGGTAAAAAGCCCGGACGGTAAAGTGGTCGCTACGTTTAACTCAGTCTGGCGTCAAACGGCGCCGGGTGTCTGGAAAGTGCAGTTTGACAAAGGCTGCGAACGCTGCGGCTGCAACGCAGCAACCCAGGCCAACTGAGGCTGGAAATTGTTACAGGATATTGGTTTGCTTGATTTTTAACCGGTTGAATGATTTAGTAAAACCGCTTCACTGATCACAACAAGGACTTTTTATGTTAAGCCGCTATTGGATAGTAGGGCTGGCTGCTGCACTGGCAGCCTGCAATCCCAAACCGACAGACCCCGCCAAAGACAGCTCTGACACTGCTGCTGTTGCTGAACAACTGGCCAAGCAGGCAGCCACAGCGCAAAGCCCGGTCAGCTTTAATGTTCCGCTGCACTACAGCACACTGGAAAACGGCCTGAAAGTGGTGATTTCACCGGACCACACGGCACCGACGGCTGTGGTGGGGGTGTACTACAACATCGGGTTTCGCAACGAACCAAAAAACCGTACCGGCTTTGCCCATTTGTTTGAGCACATGATGTTTCAGGGCTCGACTAACCTTGGCAAAATGGAATTTATCAACCTGGTCACCAATAACGGCGGTGTGCTGAACGGCTCCACCCGCTTTGACTACACCAACTACTTTGAGATTGTGCCGGCACATAAACTGGAAACCATGCTGTGGGCCGAAGCCGACCGCATGAAAGGCCTGGCGATCACTCAGGACAACCTGACCAACCAGCAGGGCGTGGTGAAAAACGAAGTGAAAGTAAACGTGCTGAACCAGCCCTACGGTGGTTTCCCCTGGCTGGACATGCCGCAGTACGCCTTTGATAACTGGTACAACGCGCATAACTTTTATGGCGATTTGGCGCATCTGGATGCCGCCACACTGGAAGACGTGGCTGACTTTTTTAAAACCTACTACGCGCCGAACAATGCGGTGGTCGTGGTGGTGGGCGACGTGGACACCGACAGCACGCTGGCGATGGTGAAAAAATACTTTGCTGCTATTCCAAAAGCCGAATTGCCAGAACCGCCAGTACTGACGGAGCTACGCCAGGAGCAGGAAAAACGCTTTGTGAAGTACGACAAACTGGCCCCTAAACCTGCCTTTGCGTTTGCCTACAAAATGCCAGAGCGCAACACGCCAGAGTTTTATGCGATGGGCATTATTGACCAGCTGTTAGTGCAGGGCACCGACAGCCTGCTGCATCAGGAACTGGTAAAAAACCGTGAAGTAACCAGCTCTGTGGGGGGCGGCATTAACTATCTGCTGGGCAATATGTTTAATTACAACGGCCCTATGTTGTGGATGAGCTCCTTCACCCATGACGAGCAGCATAGCACTGAGCAACTGGTGGCGGCGGTAGATACCGTAATTGGCAAACTGCAGGAGCAACCTGTGGCGCAGGCCGATATTGACCGCGCCCTGGTGAAACTGCGCTCAGCACTTTACGACAATATGGATGAACTCTATGGCTTCGGTAAGCTGGATTTACTGGCCAGTTTTGCACTGTTCGACAATAACCCGGCCCGTATTAACGAGCTGGAAGCCCAGTTTAAAGCGGTGACGCCAGAGCTGATTAAAGCCACGGTGAACGAATACCTGCGCCCGGGCAACAGAACTGTGTTGACGCTGTTACCTGGCGAAGCACCGCAACAGGCAACACCACCAGCTGCATCAGGCAACGAAGGAGCGAAGCAATGAACACGATAAAAACTTTTTTGCTGGCGCTGTGGCCCGCCGCTTTATTGGCACTGACGCCGGCGTACGCAAAAGAAACGCCGCCAGCAGGCAGTGAACCCAAGGCATTTAAGTTAACGGCACCGCGCAGCATCAGCCTGCCCAATGGCCTGAACGTCACCTTTGTGCAGTATGGCAATACGCCAAAAGTGACGCTGCGGCTGCTGACCGAAACCGGCAATGTGGACGATGCTGGCAAAGACGCGGTGTCGGACCTGAGCTACCAGCTATTGCTGGAAGGCAGCAAAAACCGCGACGCCAAAGCCATTGCACAAGCCGCCGCTACTATGGGCGGTCAGGTTAATACAGTGGTGGACGTGAACAGCAGCTTCCTGGAGCTGGACGTACTGTCTGACTTTGTTGGCGATGCGGCCGCACTGCTGGCAGATATTGCTATTCACCCCAACTTTACCGAAGCCGATAAAAACCGGCTGGTTGCTAACTATGTACGTGACTTAAAAGTGGAAAAGTCCCAGGCACAAAGCCAGGCCGCCGCCGCTTTTTACCAGCATATTTTTGGCAATCACCCCTACGGTAAAATTTATGCCGACGAAAAAGTGGTGGAAAGCCTGACGCTGGACGACTTTAACCAGTTTGTAAAAACGCACCTGGTGGCCAGCCGCAGCCATTTATTTGTCTCAGGCCAGTTTGACGAAGCCAAAGCAGAAGCGGCTATTCGCGAGGCTTTTGCCAGCATGTTGCCAGGCTCTGGCCGGGTGCTGACGGCGGCGGATTCAAGCGCAAAACCAGGTTTGGTGTTTATTGCCCGCGACAAAGCGGTGCAGTCGACTATTCGCATTGGTTTGCCAGTAGTGGACCCGTCCAACCCGGATTATGTGGGCCTGGATTTAATGAACACCTTATTGGGCGGCGCGTTTTCCAGCCGCATTACCCGTAATATCCGCGAAGACAAAGGCTACACCTATTCGCCACGCAGTTCGATCAACAGCAGAATCAAGGCGGCGGTCTGGTTTGAGCAGGCGGACGTGACAGCTGAAGCCACGGCGGCTTCGTTGGTGGAGATTATTAAAGAGATCAAACTGCTGCAAAGCACAGCACCGACAGAGCAAGAGCTGAATGGCTTTAAAAACTACAAAGGCGGTATTTTTGTGCTGCAAAACTCGTCACGCAGCGCCATTATCAACCAGTTATGGCACCTGAAAACCCACGGTTTGCCGCTGACGTACCTGGAAGAATACGTGCAGAAAACCAATGCGGTCACGCCACAGCAGTTAACTGACCTGGCGAAAAAGTACCTGCCAATTGAGAGCATGACGCTGGTAGTGGTGGGCGACGAGTCGGTAAAAGCACAACTGGCCGCTGTGCCTGAGCTAAAAGCGCTGTTTAAGCTGTAACGCCGGGTTTTTGCCCCGTTAAAAGCCAGTTGTTTAACTGGCTTTTTTATGGGTTGTTGTTTAGTGCATTGCCGACCATTGGCACCTCTTATCATCTACAACAGGCACCAAAACCACTGTGTGCATGCCCAGTAATAGACCATGAGTTTATTTTCGGACAACTAGTGAACACCGAGTACGGATTTTGCCGCAAACATTTTTTCCATATCAGAAAAATGTCGTTGATTTAGAGACACTTCAGCGTTAATTTGGCATGAGTAAAATTCAGGAAAGAAGGCGTAAAAATGTCTGACTTGCGGGCGCGCACCCTTCTATTAAATTGTTTTAAAAAGGACTGTTTGAAGCTTTTTTAAGAATATTGAAACTCCGCTAAAGCCCTTGTATTCATTAGTCATTCAGCTATTTCGTGTTTTAAATAACCCATCAGAACTTGACGTGGGCCGCCTACACTGTGTCTACACCAAAAATTACCAAGCAATTTGTAGACAAATTGCCGTCACCGGAAACGGGGCAAGTCTTTTACCGAGATCCAGTTCTAAAGGGCTTTGCTGTGCGGGTGACCGCCGGAAGTAGTAAATCCTTTATCTTGGAGAAACGCATTGACGGAAAAGTGAAGCGCATCACGCTTGGTCGCTATCCCGAAATTACGGTAGAGCAAGCACGTAAAAAGGCGCAGGAGTTTCTTGGTGAAATTGCTACAGGTACTAACCCTATTACGAAGCGCCAACGGCATAAAGTCCAGAGTATGACGTTGTGGGATGTCTGGCAGGACTACAAAGCTGTTAAATGTGATTTAAAACCCCGAACCTATACGCAATACGAATACTACTTTAACGGCGAGCTGAGTGACTGGAAAACAAAGCCTTTTGCCAGTATCAATAGGGATATGGTGGTGAAGCGCCATAATCAACTGAAAGAGCGATTAAGCCCATCCTTTGCAAACAATGTGATGCGAGTTCTCAGCGCTTTGCATCGGTTCGCACAGGTGCAGTATGAAGATGATTCAGGGAATAGTTTGTTTCCAGCTAACCCTGTAGTGCGTATCACACAGCTTAAAGGCTGGGCGAAAGAACCACGTCGACAAACCATTCTAAAACAGCACCAATTGCCAATCTGGTACGCGGCCATAAAACATCTGAAATTTAACACTGGAGCGGCCAATGACCATGTAGCCGCAGACTATTTTTTGTTTTTGCTTCTCTCTGGACTAAGGCGAAATGAGGCGGCAACGCTGACCTGGAACAATGTAGATTTTCAGGAAAAGACGTTTTATATCCCTGATACCAAAAACAATACAGCATTGACGCTACCCATGTCTGATTTGATTGAAGCTATTTTAAAATATCGGTTGCGCTTCAAAACTCAGGACTACGTGTTTAGCTCCCGTAAAGCGGGTTACTTTGCCAACCCCAAGGGGGCGATAGAGCGATTAAGAGCCGATTCCGGTATTGAGGTTACGATGCATGATTTACGGCGAACCTTTATCACAGCTGCAGAATCGCTGGATATTTCTATGTTTGCCATTAAGCAGTTGGTGAATCATAAATCCGGCTCAGATGTTACAGGTGGCTATGTCATTAAAAATTTTGAACGCTTGCGAGAGCCCATGCAGCGTATTACCGACTATTTCAAAACTCAATGCCAGATAGGAGCGAATGACTTTGAGTAAACACTGGTTTGAACCGAGCCCAGAAGATGAAATCGACTATTTCCCAAAATCAAAGCCGGAGCCTATTCCGTTTGATAAGGAACGTTGGACACCGCTCAACTTTCAGCCAGCAGAAACAATCACGTTTGCTGTGATAGTAGCCAGAAAGATGCTGTCAAAACGGACTAACGAGCACTGTATGGTTATCGCAAATGCCGTAGCAAATATGGATTTTATTGTAAAAGCTATATTGGGTGAAAAAACTATTTCATCACCGCTAGAGCCGAATTACATACAAGCATGGCAATTCTCTGGAAGGACGTTATTTCAATGTTTGGCTGTATTTGATATATCCCAAACCGGAGTAAAAAAACTGGAATGGTTTGAGGTATTTGCTGTAAAAGTGCTGATGCTTTGCGCTCACTATAGTCGATTAACTATCAGTGATTCAGAAGGTGCAGCTTTGACTCAGGCCAAGCCAACAGAATCGCTGTATCAAGCTGTAGTGGATTGCCTGGCGCGCGCTGAGGTGCTGGAAAAACATGGACGTACGCAAACTTCCGCTAAGCAACTAGGGAGTAAAGGCGGTAAAGCACGCACTTTAAAAATACAGCCATTAGAAAATATTGTGATGAAGCTTTATCTGGAAGAGTGTAAGCAGATGCCAATTTTAAAGGCCGCGAACTGCATAGCTGCAATCCTCGCTAAGACACAACCGGAGTTACTAGAGCTGACTAAAAACAAGGAAAAGGCGATTGCCATTCAAAACATTATCAGGAAATACAAAGACGGTAAGACGAAATATGTTATTTGAATGTCACGCCTGAACCTATTGTAAACATCCCATTTTTAGTGGCAGCCTAAATTAGAGTTTTCCGCCTCTGCTTTTGCCAGATATTCCCAAGGGGTTAAATCGCCTAAGGAATCATGTGGCCGTTCTTCGTTGTATTCCCGCATCCAGTGTTCTGTGCGTTCCCGAACTTCCGTCAGGGTTTTAAACGCATACATATCCAGAATTTCAGTGCGGTATGTTTTATTGAACCGTTCCACGTAAGAATTTTGTGTGGGTTTGCCCGGTTTAATAAATTCCAGTTCTATTTCATGTTGCTCTGCCCAATCTGCAAGCGTGCTTGAGATAAATTCAGGCCCATTGTCCATCCGTAGTTTTGCTGGCAATCCACGCCAGGCAACAATCCGCTCTAACACCCGGAGCACCCGCTGCGCCGGTAAACTCAGGTCGACATCTATGGCCAGCACCTCACGATTAAAATCGTCGACGACATTAAAGGTTCGAAAGCGTCTACCACACATCAGTGCATCACTCATAAAATCCATCGACCAGCACTGGTTCAGTGTCGCCGGAACAGCTAATGGCGCTGGATTTCGGTTAGGTAAGCGCTTTTTACCTTTGCGCCGTTTATTGAGTTTCAGCTCACAGTACACCCGGTGAATACGCTTGTGGTTCCAGAGATGGCCCTGGCGACGCATTACCTTGAGCAGCTTGCTAAAGCCATAGGCCGGATAGCGTTCTGAAACGGCCTGAAGCGTCGCTATCAGCGCATCATCTCGGTGTACGTCTGGCCGATACCGATACACCGAATCACTTAAACCCACCACCCGGCACGCCCGGCGCAGACTGACCGCATGAGTCTGTATCGCATAATCGGCCAGCTCACGTCGCACCGCCGGCTTTACAGCTTTTTTTCTACAATATCCTTCAGGATTTTGTGGTCCAGACTGAGCTCGGCATACATTTGCTTTAAGCGGCGGTTTTCTTCTTCAAGGTCTTTGAGGCGCTTCACATCTGACGCCTCCATGCCGCCGTATTTGGCCTTCCAGTTGTAGTAAGTCGCATCTGAAATGCCATATTCCCGGCACACTTCTTTGACCAACCGGCCGGCTTCCACTTCCTTCAACACTTTGATGATTTGTGTTTCTGTAAACCGTGACTTTTTCATGCTGTTCTCCTCAGACGTAGTGTACGCCGGAGAACTCTAATCAGGAATGCACCGATTCTAGGGGATGTTTACAAAAGCTAACAAGAAGCTTAACTCGGACGCCGAAAAGAGCGTCGGTTAGTTTGGCGTTATGAGTAAAGGAGCTTCAAGTTGCTACCCACCTTTGATCTAGGGGATAAATTTATTCCTGAATCTCTTGCTGGTTTTACTTTTAAGGAAGCTCCCCATGGAAAGATTGCGGGAGCGACTGTATATACAGTCGAAGTAATGGCAGGTGATATATTGCTTATAACGTTTGGCGAAGTTCTTCATGAAATTATTTATCAGACGCCAAGTTGGTTTCCTTGGACCCGTAAACGGGCTCACTAACAAGCCAGGTCGCCAGTAAACTACTTACTGGCTGCAGCTACTGCATGGTTTAGCGCATAACACCCCACAAGCTCTACACCTTTGGCAGGTCGTCTAACGAATAATAAATGCGAAGCCCATGCGCTGTGGCAACCAGAATATCCATATCCGCCCCCGCGGACTGGCCAGGGATCCGCAAGATAGCGTCGCATCGGCCAATCAGCCGGTGTGCCAGCGGGTAAAGCAGCGACTCGCTGATGTCATCACCCAGGGCTTTAGACCCCGCAGTGTGGGCGAGCGGCAGCGACAGCCACTCGCTAATCACCGGCAAATGGCCTTTCTGGTAAACAGCCAACGCGGCCGCTTCCAGCCGTTGCAAGTTGGCGTCTATAAGTGACTGCTCGCCGTTGGTGCCGCTGCGATAAGGGCCAGCCACTAACACAAGTAATGGCGCCTGCGTCATTGCATCAGCCCCTTTAGCGCCAGGTACTGCAGCAACATAATGGTTTTGCCGTCCACAATTACGCCGTCTGTTATCGCCTTTAACGCGTCGGCAAAGCCCAGTTCCAGCACCTCAATGTCTTCACCTTCGGCTTTTAAACCACCGCCATCATGAACCTGCTGCGAAGCGTCGTATTGGGCAATAAAAAAGTGCAGCTTTTCGGTAACTGAGCCCGGGCTCATATAGGCTTCGAATACCTTTTCAACCTGGGTTAGCCGGTAGCCGGTTTCTTCTTCTGCTTCGGCTTTAATGCGCTGCTCGGGTGACATTTCGTCCAGCAAGCCGGCGGCGGCTTCAATGAGTGGTTGTTCGTGGCCATTGATATACACCGGAAAACGGAACTGCCGGGTCAGGATTACGGTTTTTTGCGCTCTGTTGTACAGCAAAATAGTGGCACCGTTGCCGCGGTCGTACACTTCGCGGCTTTGCTGTTGCCATTCGCCGTCGCGGCGTTTTAGTTCAAAGCTGTATTTCTTCAGCAGGTACCAGTTATCCGACAAGGTTTCCGCACTGATGTTGCGTATTTCTGCACGTTTCATTGGCAAACTCCATTTTTGTTGGTATTTTCGATCTTAATCATAATTATCGTGCAAAAACAAGATTAAATGTGCATGACCAAGGAGTTCTTATGCTGACCCCTCAACGCCAACAACAGATCCTGCAGCAACTGGCCGAGCAAGGTCAGGTGTTGTCCAAGCAGCTGAGTGTGTTATTTGAGGTGTCGGAGGACACCATCCGGCGTGACCTGCGCGACATGGCCAAAGCCGGTTTGCTGCAACGGGTGTATGGCGGCGCGTTGCCCGCGTCGGCGGCTACGGCCACCTTTAGTCAGCGCCAGCAGGTGGCTGTGGCTTCAAAGCGCGCCATTGCCAAAAAGGCTGCCGGTCTTATCAGCGCCGGTCAGGTGGTAATTATTGACGGCGGCACCACCACCACTGAGTTGTTAAACCACATACCAAAGGATTTGCCTTTTACCGTGGTGACGCACAGCCCGACTATTGCGGTGGGGCTGGCGGATTTTCCGTTGGTGGACGTGGTTCTGATTGGCGGCAAGCTCTTTAAGCATTCAGTGGTGGCGGTGGGAGCTGGGGCTATGGAAAGTATTGCCCGCATTCAGGCCGATTTATTTTTTATGGGCGTGACAGGCGTGCACCCGGCGGCGGGCTTAACCACAGGTGATTACGAAGAAGCATGCATTAAACGTGCTTTGGCAGGGCGGGCCGCTGAAACCGTGGTGCTGGCGTCGGCCGAAAAAGTAAATGCCGCGTCGGCTTATGCAATTGGCGACATCACCATTGCCAATACCTTGGTGGTAGAAGCCGGTACAGACTCAGCCTGGCTGCAAGCGGTACAACAGAAAGGCGTTGTGGTGCTAAGCGACTAAGCCTGTAAGCCGAAACTAAATACAAAAGGGCACAGTGGTAACCCGCCTGACTGATGCAGTCAGGTGGGTTGCCACAACAACGGGGTTAACTGGCGGTTGCTGCTGTCTCTTGGGTTTTCAGTCTGGCGGCCAGATAAAGCAAGCCTAAGCAAATACTGCCAAGCACTAAAAAGCCACTGGTCACCGGGATTAAGCTGCCATTGTATTGCTGGCCAATATAAGTACCTATGGTGAGCGACAACAAAGACGAGGTGGCGCCTATCACCGCAGAGGCTATGCCAGCCACATGGCCCATTGGTTCCATCGCCATGGCGTTGACGTTGCCAAACACCAGGCCGAAGCAGAAAAATAAACCAGAGGCGTACAGCAAAAACATCCACAGCTCAATTTGCACCGCAGCATGCAGTGCTAAAAAGGCCGCTGACAACACCAGAATGGCCAGCACGGCGCGGCGGCACAGCAGCTCCATGCCAAAACGCTGGACAAATTTGGCGTTCACCAGGGAGGCGCCACCAAATACCAGCGCCAAAAAGCCAAAGTACAAGGTGAAGGCTTCACCTGTGCCAAATTGCTGCTGAAAAATTTGCTGGGACGAATTCAGGTAGCCAATAAAGCTGCCAAAAAACAACCCCATACAGAGGGTGTAGCAGACGGTTGGGCCATTGCTTATCACTTCAGCAAAGCCTGCTTTAAAGCCGCTGACTGTCATTGGTATACGGTTGGCTTTGGGCAGGGTTTCGTCCAGCCGCCAGTGGATCCAGCCGCCAATCAGCAGGGCATAGCCCAAATACATCAGGAAAATGGCGCGCCAGTCGGCAATGTACAAAATGCCCTGGCCTAAACTGGGCGCAATGGCTGGCACCAGAATAAAAATCAGCATCACCAGCGACATCACTCTGGCCATTTCATTACCGGCGTATTTGTCGCGCACTATCGAAATGGCTGACACATAAGGGCCAGACACGCCAAGGCCCTGAATAATGCGGCCAAGCAATAAGCCTTCAATACTTTGCGCGAAGTAGCAAAGCACGGTGCCCGCTAAATACAACGCAATGCCGCCATAGAGCACCGGCTTGCGGCCTGTGGCGTCTGACAGCGGGCCACAAATCAGCTGGCCGGCGGCCATGCCTAAAAACAGGCTGCTGATCAGCAGCTGCGCCTGATTTGGGTGGCTCATTGGCACCTCTGCACGGATAAAATCCAGCGCTGGCAATAAGGCATCAATAGAAATAGCCACCACCGACATCAGCAGGGCGACCAGCACGGTAAATTCAAGGCTGGAAATTTTTGATGCAGGGGCGTGGGTGGAGTAATCGGACATAAAAGACGGATCCTAGTAACAGCGAAGGCGGCAGTATAGCGGTTTTTTATGACGCCAAGCGTAGGCATTGTTAATGATTTGTAGGGGCCTGAGCCCAGGTGAGGTGAGCCATAAAATGGCGAGCAGGAAAATGGCGAGCAGAACAATGGCGCAGCATGCTACGCCAGTACTGAGTTGTGTTGGATCAATGGGCGTCAGCCAGCTGTTGTTGCAGGTAATCCAGCAACAGCCGCACTTTTAAAGGTAAGTGGCGGGTCAGTGGGTACAGTGCCCAAATGCCGTCGTCGGTTGGCTGGTAGTCCGGCAATAATGACAACAGCTGGCCAGAATCGAGGAAAGGTTTCAGGTAATAGTCGGGCAGCTGCGTAATGCCAAGGCCTTTTATGCAGGCGTCGGTCAGCGCCACGCCACTGTTGCACTTTAAATAAGGCTGCGGCCGGATTTGCAGCTTTTGACCTTGCTGCTCAAAACGCCAGACTTCCAGCGAACCGACCAGACACTGATGGTGCTGCAGCTCGTTCAGGTTTTGCGGGGTGCCGTGCTGTTGCAAATAGGTTGGGCTTGCCGCCAGAAATAAGCGCCTGCTGCCGAGTTTTCTGGCCTGCAGGCTGGAGTCGGTTAACTGGCCGAGCCGGATGGCTGCGTCGAAACCACCTTTGACTAAATCCAGCTGGTCATTGGTTAACACCAAATCCAGCTGCAGCTTGGGGTGGCGCAATAAAAACTCGTGCAATAAGGGCGCAATCAAAGTTTCGCCATAATAAACCGGCGCGGTCAGTCGGACTGGGCCGCTGGGTTCGTGCTGCAGGCTTTGCAGCAACTGGTTGGCCTGCTGCAAGCCAAACACCAGAGGCCGGCATTGCTGGTAATACAGCTGGCCATTGTCGGTTAGCCGAACCTGACGGGTGGTGCGTTGGACCAGCTTGATGTTGAGCCGCTGCTCCAGTTGGTCTATGGTGCGGCTGACCTGGGCAACGGAAATGCCTAAGCTGCGGGCAGCCGCAGAGAAACTACCTTGTTCTGCGACGGCTACAAATTCGCTGACACCCTGCCACTCTTTCATTCCAGCCACTCTTTCATTCAAGCCACTCTTTCATTTATGCAAAACTCATTTGTATTTTTGCCGGATTATCATTGAATTGGAAAAAATTACAATAGCGCTATAGTTGAAGTCGCTTTTACAAAAGGAACAGACAATGCAAATGATCAAAACCCGCGCAGCTGTGGCCTGGGGCCCAGGTCAGCCATTAAAAATTGAAGAGGTGGATTTAATGCCACCACAAAAAGGTGAAGTGCTGGTGCGTATTGTTGCGACCGGTGTTTGCCATACCGACGCCTACACTTTGTCCGGTCAGGATTCTGAAGGCAAATTCCCCTGCATTTTAGGCCATGAAGGCGGCGGTATTGTTGAAGCCGTGGGCGAGGGCGTGACCAGCGTGGCGGTTGGTGACCACGTGATCCCGCTGTACACGCCGGAATGCGGCAAATGTAAGTTCTGTTTATCGGGCAAAACCAACCTGTGTCAGGCCATTCGCGCCACCCAGGGCCAGGGCCTGATGCCTGACGGCACCACCCGTTTCTCCAAAGACGGTCAGCCGATTTACCACTACATGGGTACCTCGACCTTCTCTGAGTACACAGTACTGCCAGAAATTTCGCTGGCGAAAATCAACAAAGCGGCGCCGCTGGAAAAAGTGTGTTTATTGGGCTGCGGCGTCACCACTGGCATGGGCGCCGTGATGAACACGGCCAAAGTGAAAGAAGGCGACACAGTCGCGGTGTTTGGTTTAGGCGGCATCGGCCTGTCGGCTATTATTGGTGCGGTGATGGCCAAAGCCAGCCGGATTATTGCCATTGATATCAACGAGTCGAAGTTTGATATTGCCCGTCAGCTGGGTGCGACCGACGTGATCAACCCGAAAAACTACGACAAGCCAATTCAGGACGTGATTGTCGAAATGACCGACGGTGGCGTGGATTTCTCCTTTGAATGTATTGGTAACGTCAATGTGATGCGCTCTGCCTTAGAGTGTTGCCATAAAGGCTGGGGTGAGTCGGTGATTATTGGCGTAGCGCCAGCTGGTGCTGAAATTTCAACCCGTCCGTTCCAGCTGGTGACGGGCCGCGTATGGCGTGGTACGGCTTTTGGTGGCGTCAAAGGCCGCACCGAGCTGCCAGATTACGTGGAACGCTATTTAAAAGGTGAGTTTGAACTGGACACCTTTATTACGCACACCATGCCGCTGGAGCAAATTAACGAAGCCTTTGATTTAATGCATGAAGGCAAGTCAATTCGTACCGTTATTCATTTCTGATGGTCGACGAACAAGGCTCCAGCCTGACTGGAGCCTGACTAACAGGTAACACAGCTGGCATCAGGCCGGCTGTCTGCATTTCAGGGAGAACGTGATGCCGTTAATTCAACTGGCCGAGCACAAGTTATTCGGTGGACTTCAGCGCCGCTATGAACATCATTCCAATAGCCTGAACTGTGTGATGCAGTTTTCGGTGTATTTGCCACCGCAAGCAGCCAAGGGCAAGGTTCCTGTGCTGTACTGGCTGTCGGGTTTAACCTGTACAGACGAAAACTTCTCTGTCAAAGCCGGTGCCCAGCGTATTGCCGCTGAGCTTGGCCTGATGCTGGTGATCCCGGACACCAGCCCTCGCGGTGACCTGGTGGCGGATGACCCGGCCTACGACTTAGGTAAAGGGGCTGGTTTTTATGTCAATGCCACTGAAACCCCTTGGGCAGCCCATTACCGGATGTACGACTACATCAGTCAGGAATTACCGGCACTGGTGAATGCGCATTTGCCGGCCAATGGCCGCAAGGCGATCTCCGGTCACTCGATGGGCGGCCATGGCGCTTTGGTGATTGCTCTGCGTGAAGGCGGGTACAGCTCAGTGTCGGCCTTTTCGCCAATTTGCCAGCCGACCGAATGCGACTGGGGCCGTAAGGCCTTTAGCGCGTACCTGGGCAACGACAAAGCACAGTGGTTGCAGTACGACGCGGCTTACCTGCTGGCCAAAACCCAGACGACCTTGCCTATTCTGGTGGACCAGGGCGAAGCGGACCAGTTCTATCCGGCACAGCTGCGCACACAGGCGTTGCAAGACGCAAACCAGCATAGCCAAAGCGGCGCGCAAATCCGCATGCAACCGGGTTATGACCACAGTTATTACTTTATCAGCAGCTTTATTGAAGAGCATTTACGCTTTCACGCCCGCCACCTTGCTGGTTGAATCGGGCTAAAAAAGCCTTGTGTTTGCCCCAACAGCGCGGCTAGAATGCCCGCGCTCTTGGGGGAGTAATCTGCTTTGCGGTTCAAACCAGCCACAAAGCGGCACTGTCAACAGACTTATGCCTCACGCATATGGCAGTGACGTCACAGCGAATGCAGTTGCTGCTGATTGATGAGACCTAAGACAGCATTCTGATCCCAGGCGGGCGTCGGATTGTTGTCTTATGTTGAATGTCCCGCCGGTGCAGGTTCACAACCATGATGGAAGCTTTTTTCTCTTCGTTTTCCGCGGTCGCTCTGGCCGAAATCGGTGACAAAACTCAACTCTTATCGTTATTTCTGGCGGCGCGTTTTCGCTCCAAAACCGCTATTATCGCCGGTATTCTGCTGGCAACCTTATTAAACCACGCGGCGTCTGCCTGGTTTGGTGCCTGGGTGGCTCAGTTTATTCCAACAGGCTGGCATGGTTGGTTGCTGGGGGGCTCATTTATTGCGGTGGCTTTATGGCTGCTGATCCCGGATAAAGACGACAGCGACGACAACAGCGTACTGAAGTACGGCGCTTTTGTCGCCAGTACAGTGCTGTTTTTCCTGGCTGAAATTGGCGATAAAACCCAAATTGCCACAGTGTTGTTAGCCGCTACCTATGACGCCACCAGCATGGTTATTCTGGGTACTACGCTTGGCATGCTGGCGGCCAATGTGCCTGTGGTGTATGCAGGTAGCTGGTTGCTGGAGAAAATTTCGCTCGACTGGGCGCGCCGTGCCGCTTGTGCGGTATTTATGTTCATTGGTGTCGCCACTATCGTGATGTACGGCTAACCCACCATTGTGGCTTGCCGTGTCGGTGTCAGCCTGATCCAGGGCTGGCACTGACTCAGACTCTTGCTTATGCTGTGGGCAGATCAAGCAGGAGACCCCAATGAAATTAGGCCTGTTATTTTTTATTCCTACGCTGGCACTGGCAGACTGCAACTTGCAGCACGTCAGCGTCCTGGCGGGCAACTGGCTGGCACAGCAAGGCGAACAGCAGATCAGCGAACGTTGGCTGCGGTTGTCGCATCACAGTATGGAAGGCTGGGGCCAACACAAAAACGCCAAAGGTGAGCTGCAAAGCACCGAAGAGCTCCGTTTAGTGCAGATGCAGGGTGAGGTGTTTTACTTGGCGAAGGTGCCACACAATAGTTTGCCTGTCGCCTTTAAGCTGACGCACTGCGAGCAAAACCACTTTGTATTTGAAAACCAGGCGCATGATTTTCCAAAGAAAATTGAATACCAGCTGCAAGGGCCCAAACAGCTGCTGGTGAAGGTCAGCGACGGTTTGGCCGAAGGCTTTAGTCTGAACTTTGTACGGCAATAACAAAAACACCCTCTGGCATTAGGCAAGCCGGGGTGTTGCAGGTATAATGCGCGGCCATTTTCTGAGCACGCACAGCAGATACGAGAACCCTATGCTTAACACCACTGAAAAACTTCGTCCTTCAGCCCCGGTTGCCCGGATGCAAGCCGAACGTGGGTTATTCTCGTACCCGAAATACTGGGCCGAATGTTTTGGCCCGGCGCCGTTTTTACCCATGAGCCGCGCCGAGATGGACAAACTTGGCTGGGACAGCTGTGACGTGATCCTGGTGGTGGGCGATGCCTATGTCGACCACCCGAGTTTTGGTATGGCCGTGGTGGGCCGGATGCTGGAAAGTCAGGGCTTTCGGGTTGGTATCATTGCGCAGCCGGACTGGAACAGCAAAGACGACTTTATGCGTCTGGGCAAACCCAATCTGTTCTTTGGTGTGTCCGCCGGCAATATGGATTCAATGATTAACCGCTACACAGCGGATAAAAAGCTGCGCCACGACGATGCCTACACGCCGGGTAACGAAGGCGGCAAGCGGCCAGACCGCGCGGTGATTGTGTATTCGCAGCGCTGCAAAGAAGCCTACAAAGAAGTGCCGGTGATTATCGGCGGTATTGAAGCCAGCCTGCGCCGCATTGCCCATTATGACTACTGGCAGGAAAAAGTCCGCCGCTCCATTTTATTTGATGCCAAAGCCGAGTTGCTGATTTACGGCAATGCCGAGCGCCCGCTGATTGAAGTGGCGCACCGTCTGGCCGCTGGTGAGCCGGTGGCCGAACTGCAAGGCATTCGTGGCACTGCGGTGATCCGCAAAGAAGCGATGCCGGAATGGCGTGGTATGGATTCTACCGCCATCGACAAAGTCGGCAAAATTGACCCTATTCCAAACCCTTATGGGGCGGACGATGTTGGCTGTGGCAGCTTTTCTGAATTTGCCAAGCAGGGTATTGATTTAACCCAGCCGCAGCCAGTTGAAGCCAAACCAGTGATGGTACAGGCACCACGGCAAAAGCCATGGGAAAAAACTTACGTCAAACTGCCGGCCTTTGAGCAGGTCAGTGTGAACAAAGCCTTGTACGCACATGCCTCGCGTATATTGCACCAGGAAACCAACCCGGGCTGTGCCCGCGCTATTATGCAGCGCCATGGTGATCGCCATTTATGGATCAACCCGCCGGCGTTTCCGCTGACCACCGAAGAAATGGACGGCGTGTTTGGCCTGCCGTACCAGCGCGTGCCGCACCCTGTGTATGGCAAGGCGAAGATCCCGGCCTACGACATGATCAAAACCTCGGTCAATATCATGCGTGGCTGCTTTGGCGGCTGTTCGTTTTGCTCTATTACCGAACACGAAGGCCGTATTATTCAGAGTCGTTCGCAAGAATCTATTCTGCAGGAAATTGAAGCGATTCGTGACAAGGTGCCGGGCTTTACCGGCGTCATTTCCGATTTGGGCGGCCCGACCGCCAATATGTACAAATTACGCTGTAAAAACCCGAAAGCGGAGCAAACCTGCCGCCGGCCGTCCTGTGTTTATCCAACCATTTGTGAGCATATGGACACCGACCAGAGCCCGACAGTGCAGCTGTACCGCGCGGCCCGTAAGCTCAAAGGCGTGAAGAAAATTCTGGTGGCGTCCGGTGTGCGTTACGACCTGGCGGTGGAAGACCCGAATTATGTGAAAGAGCTGGTGCAGCACCATGTCGGTGGTTATCTGAAGATTGCCCCTGAGCATACCGAAGAAGGCCCATTGTCGAAGATGATGAAGCCGGGCATGGGCGCGTACGACAAATTTAAAGAGATGTTCGACCGCTTCAGTAAAGAAGCCGGTAAAGAGCAGTACCTGATCCCGTATTTTATTTCGGCGCACCCGGGCACCACCGATCTGGACATGATCAATCTGGCGCTCTGGCTGAAAGAACGGGATTTCCGCCTGGACCAGGTGCAGAACTTCTACCCAAGCCCAATGGCCAATGCGACCACTATTTACCATACCGAGCTGAATTCGCTGAAAAACATTAAGGGCAATACGGAACAGGTGGCGGTGCCTAAAGGTGAACGTCAGCGCCGTCTGCACAAGGCCTTACTGCGTTACCATGACCCCAAAGGCTGGACGCTTATTCGTGAAGCCTTGCTGAAAATGGGCATGAAACACCTGATAGGTACCGGCAAAGGTTGCCTGGTGCCTGACGAGAAGCAAGAAGCCAAACTGCTCAAAGGCCCTAAACTGCCACGCACACCAGGCCAACCTGCGCTGACCCGTCATACCGGACAGAACCCGGCGAAAAAGGCGGCGGCCCAGGTGAAAAAATCCAGCGGCAAAGCCTCGTTCCAGAAAAAACGGCCGGGTTAACCGACAGCCAGTCGTTTTCCGGCTGGCTGCAGTGACCTGCACAGGAGAAGGATATGCCTGTCACTTTACACACCGAACGACTGTTGTTAAGGCCTTTTACGCTGGACGATGCCGAAGCGTTTTTTCCTCTGATGGCGTTGCCAGAGGTGGTGCGTTACGTTGGCAACCAACAGGTTCAGTCGGTGCAGCAAGTGCAGCAGTATTTGCATGACCATCCACTACGTGACTATCGGATTTACGGCTACGGTCGTCTGGCACTTATTCATAGGGATTCCGGGCGTTTAATTGGCTTTAGTGGCATTAAATTTATTACTGAAATTCAGCAATCAGAATTGGGTTACCGGCTGTTGCCAGAATTCTGGGGGCAAGGGCTGGCCACCGAAGCCGGTCTGGCCGTGCTTGGCTGGGCGCAGCAACTGGGGCTGCATGAACTGGTTGCCTTAATCCACCCGCAGAACCACGGCTCCAAAGCTGTGGTGGCTAAGCTGGGGTTCCAGTTTCAACAGTCCATTCAGTATTCCTTGTTGGAGCAGGACACCGAACTCTGGTGTAAACAAATTTAACAAAGTCGGTGCCGCCGCCCTTTAGTCACCTGTTGCCCTCTGTTACACTTTGCGGCCTTTTGTTCCGGAGTCTGTATGAAAGCTCAGCTTCACTTATTACTGCAATCTGCTGCCGTGCGCTGGCTGTCTTATGGGGCTGCTGTCGTGCTTGGGGTGATGCTGTATCAGGCCAAACCCTGGTTGAGCTTTTGGCTTCTGCCGGAACCTATGACCAGCTCCCAGCTGAGCCAGGCGCAGCGTTTTGAAAAAGCCAACCCACAAGCCGCCGTTGTACTGGACGCTTTTATCAATCTGCGCGCTTTAGTGCGCCAGGAAAAAGAGCTGCGTGAACGTTTTGCGCCCTGGGAACGGCAGGAACGGGATGAAGGTTGGGCTGAAGCGACCGAATACCTGCTGGCACATCTGGCCGTCTCCACCAGCAACAACGAACTGCGAATTTTGGCCAGTGAATGCCGCAATACCTTGTGTCAGGTGCGTTTAATGGCGCCTGTGCCTATGGGCAACGAATTTACTGCAAAAATCTTGCAGTTTGCCAAAGTGTTAAAAGCGGCAGAGCTGGAGTACCAGGATATGGAAACTGAACCCGGTGCTGTGCTGCTGCATTTAAAAGCGAATAAAGACTATAAATTTGCTGGCGCTGTGGCTGCCAGTTTACAACCGGCTGAGCGGGCGGTTTGGGAGCAGGAGGTACTGCAATGGTACAAAAACTGAAATACCCGGCGCTGATAATTGCCGCTTACCTGATTGCCGCAGTGGCCGACTATGCCCTGACGTTCAGTCGCCAGCTGAAGTTACCATCTGCCTCCCACAGCAGCGCTGAATTGTCGCCTGAAATGCGTCAGCTGATGCATCAGCATCAACTGACCGGGGCGGCGCTGGCTCAGCTGATCACAGATGCCGAGCAGCAAAAACAGCAGTATAAAAACTGACATTAAACTGCGGTTGAGGCCTTAAGCCGCATCAAAACGTAATGACAACATCGACAGCGCTTCATGTTCGAACTGGTCGTTAAACCAACTCAGTTTGTCGGCGGCTGTACTGGCACCTAACACATACAACAAAGGCAGAAAGTGATCCGGATGCGGAACTGACAGTTGCGCGGCTTCACCCAACTGACTGTAGTTAGCCACCTGGTCAAATTGCCCTTGTTCTATCCATTGTCGCACTGGTGTCAGGAAATCTCTGGCCCAGTCAGGTACCTTCTCACTGTGCCAGCGCAGCAACCTCAGGTTATGCACCAGATTGCCAGACGCTACAATCAACACGCCTTCATCGCGCAGTGGCCGTAAGCGACTGGCGAGCTGCAGGTGTTGTTGTGGGCTTAAACTGGCATCCAGACTCAATTGCACCACAGGCACTGAGGCGTCCGGATACAAATGGGTCAACACCGACCAGGTGCCGTGGTCCAGTCCCCAATCCGTACTTAGTCGTACTGGCTGAGGGGCGAGCAGGCTGGCAATCTGGTTGGCCAGTGCCGGGTCACCCGGTGCCGGGTAATTAAACTGGTGCAGGGCCGGTGGAAAGCCAAAAAAGTCATGCACGGTCGCAGGCGCGACCTGCGCGGTGACCGCGCTGCCCTGGGTATACCAGTGGGCCGAGATCATCAGAATAGCGCGTGGCGGCTTGGCAGGAATTTGTTGGGCCCAGCCTTGGGTTAATGAGCTGGACTCCAACGCATTCATCGGGCTGCCATGGCCGAAAAATATCAGGGGTAAAGACATTCGTACCTCGTCTGGTAAAGTCACTGCTGGCAGTTTAGGTGGCATTTATTGGAAAGAATATTGCTAAATTGTGTGATATCCGTTCAACTTAGTAGAACGTTTAGGTGATTAAAAGAGCAAGCAGGCCTGCAATGCAGGCCTGCGAGTCCAGGCTCAGCGCTGGAAGAAAAACGGCTGATTGTGCACCTGTTGTGGGTGCAGCTCATCCATGGTTTCGGCGTCAAACAGACGGCCGTTGACCATACTGTACTTCACCTTGTCGGTATCACGGATATTTTTCAGCGGGTCGGCGTCCAGTATGATTAAGTCCGCCAGCTTGCCGGCTTTAATCGAGCCCAACTGCTGGTCCATTCCAAAGGTTTTCGCCGGATTGATGGTGGCTGTTTTCAGCGCCTGCAGTGGGCTCATGCCCCCTTGCGCGAACATCCAGATCTCCCAGTGTGCACCTAAGCTTTCACGTTGACCGTGTGCGCCCATATTGGTCACCACCCCTAAATCATTCAACTCTTTGGCCATTTTTGAAATCGCAACGTGGTTGTAATGATGATCCGGTGCTTTTGGCCGGCGCATACTGCGGGCCCGCAGCTCGTCCGCCGGAACAAACTTGCTCAGGCGTGGGTGTTTCCACACATCGGTTTTGTCGTACCAGTAGTTTTCGCCAAAAATGCCGCCGTACGCCACGATCAGGGTAGGGGTGTAGGCAGTTTTGGTTTGTGACCACAGTTGTTTGACGTCATCGTACAACACGGCTGCGGCCAGCGAGTGTTCCAGCGTGGTGTGGCCGTCCACCGCCATGCTCAGGTTGTGCTGCATCAGTGAGCCACCTTCGGGCACCACCATCATGTCCAGTTCGCGGGCGGCTTCAATAATTTGCTGACGCTGCTCACGTCTTGGCTGGTTATAGCTTTTGACCGAAAAGGCGCCGACTTTTTTCAGCCGTTCCATATGGAATTTGGCATCATCCAGACTGTCGACATGCGAGGTGTAACCGGCACCGTAAGCGCCATACAAAATAGTGCCTGTACTGAAGATACGTGGGCCAATGCTCAGGCCGGCTTTTTGCAGTTCGCTGGCCGTAAAAATTTCCTGAGTGTCGTTTGACGGGTCATGAATGCTGGTAACCCCGAGTGCCAGACTGGCGTAATTGACATAGTTACGCTGCGGGATCAGTTGGTTCACCCCTTGCGGGCCGTGCGCGTGTGCATCAAACAAGCCTGGCATCAGGGTTTTACCGCTGATATCGATAACTTTGGCGTCTGACGGAATTTGCACATCGGCTTTGCTGCCTACTGCTTTAATCAGGTTACCTTCCACCAGCACCACAGCGTCTTGCAGAACCTCGTCGCCTTCCATAGTAATCACCTGACCACCAACAAAAGCGACAGTGCCTGTTGGTGTGGCCATTGGCACATCAAAGCCTAACTTGGCGCCATTTTTGGCGGCAATTTTCACTTTGCTGCCGACATCGAACAGACCGGCAATGGAGCTGTGATACAACTCAGGGCCTAAATGCCAGTACAGGCTGGCGCTGTCGGCTGTCCAGCTGATGTCGCTACCGGCTTTGACCGACAACTGCTTGACCGGGAACTGGGTATCGCTGCCGCTGATATCAAGCACGGCACCGCGTTCAGCAAATGGCGTGACATAGACTTTAAAGCGGTCGATAAAGGCCAGGTACTTGCCGTCCGGTGATAGCTTAAATTCGGTGCCGTATTTAGCACTGTATAAGGTGCGTTGCTGCTCTGTCGCCAGATCGATACTCAGTAGCACCGGGGACTGACCGTAGTCCTGGGCAAAAACGCGCTCGTTGTCTTTGCCAAACATTGGCGCAAAACCATTGCGGGCAATCAGTTTGGGCGGTTGTGCGCCGCTGACCGGCACCGCATACAGGCCGGTATCGCGGGAATACTGTTTGGATAACAACGAACCTGCACCTGACTTGCGGTACACCACAGTGCGGCCGTCCGGGCTTAGGGTCGGCTCGACGTATTTACCTGGTTCAGGTGTCAGCACGCGTTGCTGGCCTGTGGCCAGATCCAGTAAATGCACGGCTCCTTGTTTATCGTCGTGCCAGCTGACATACACCAGCTGTTTGCCGTCGCGGGAGAACTGCGGATAAAACTCAAAGTGGTCAGTCTGGCTGGTTAAACGCCGTGGTGTGCCAGAAGGCAACTGTTTGGTGTACAGGTGGCCCAGCGCCGAATACACAGCGGTGTTGCCGTCTGGTGATACCTGCACATTGCCCAGCATTTTCACATCCAGCTGGTCTGGGTTGATGTCCTGTTTCACCCGTTGTGCGGTTTGAATTTTTTTGGTCCGTTCAATATGGAATGGGATCTCGCTGCGGCTTTTTTCTTTGAGATTAAATTTGTTGATTTTGCCGCCAGCCCAGTACACCAGACTCTGGTTGTCCGGTGTCCAGCCGATAGTCGGGTAGACGCCATGAATAGCCCAGGTTTCCTGCATGTCGCGGTCAAGCTTATCGTCCAGTTTGGTCTGCTCGCCGGTTTCCAGGTTGTACAAAAACAGCGTGCTCTGGAAGTCGACGCGGCGGATATAAGCCAGGTATTTACCATCCGGTGACGGGGTAGGCCGGATGGCTCCACCGGCACCGCTTAACAGCACCTCGATATTACCGGTCTCGCGCTCGAAGCGCTTGATCACGTAAATGCCCTGTTCGGAGTCTTTGCTGTAATGGAAGGTTTTGCCTGGGGTGTCGTCCTGCGAAAAATAAATGTATTTACCATCCGGCGAAAACGCCGGTTCGCCCAGATCTTTTTCGTCATTGGCCTTGGCGGTCAGCATCATGCCAGCACCGCCGGTTTTGTGGTATTGCCAGACTTCGCCTGCGCCTAAAGAGCGGGTGTTGGTAAAGTGTTTGCGGGCAACGATAAACTCACTGTCCGGGCTCCAGGCCGGGCTGTTCAGCAGGCGGAAGGTTTCTTTGGTGACCGCCGTTTGATTGGAGCCATCGGTGTTCATCACCCAAATATTGTCACCGCCCCCCTGGTCGCTGGTAAACGCTATATGCTTGCCGTCCGGGCTGAACACAGGTTGCATTTGCCAGGCAATGTCGGAGGTCAGTAGCTTGGCTTTGCCGCCGCTAATCGGCATGGTGTAAATGTCGCCCAGTAAATCAAAGGCAATGGTTTTGCCGTCCGGGCTGACGCTGACGTTCATCCAGGTGCCGCTTTGCACGTCAATTTTGATGTCTTCAAATTTCCCTATCGGCTTGTCGACTGACCAGGCTGGCGTTTTGTCGTCGGCCAGGGTGACGAAACTGGCGGATAAAGCCAGCGCCAGCAGGCTGTAGTTATAGTTTTTCATGGCAGTGTTCCTTGTTGTTTGTGCGCTCAAACTGCCACAACTAGCCGGCCCGGTAAAGCAAAGCAGACCAATTGACAACCACAGCTGACTAACAGCAAAAACTTTGGTCTGGAACAAAAACTGATTACACTGCAACAAGATAGAATTAAACGGAGCGCAGTATGGAGTCGCCTTGTGTGGCTTGTTGCCGTCTGAATGAAGAAAAAGTCTGTGTCGGTTGTTACCGGCATATGGATGAGATTGTCGACTGGCGTAAAAAAACAGCACAGCAGTACCAACAAATTGCCGCCAATATTGCTCAGCGCAAAGCCAGCTGGCAGCCGCCGTTACAGCAAAGTGCGATGACGCAAGACGAGTGGCTTGCCGCGCGTGAACGCAACCGGCAGCAACAGCAAGGAGTGCAGCAATGAATTGGCAGGCCTGGTTTGATATCAGTCCACTGAGTTGGGCTGGGGTAGGCTGTACCCTGTTGTGTGGCACTGTGGTTGGGCTTGAACGACAACTGCGTGGCAAGCCAGCGGGCATTCGCACTTCTATTCTGATCACTTTGGGCACCTATTTATTTGTTGCCCTGAGTTTGTCACTGCAGACAGCGCTCATGGACCCTAGCCGGATCATTGGTCAGGTGGTAACTGGCATCGGCTTTTTAGGCGCAGGCGTCATGTTAACCCGCGACGGCCTGGTGGTTGGCGTCACGTCGGCGGCGACTATCTGGATGCTGGCGGCCATTGGTGTGGCGGCTGGCATCGGCTATTACCACACGGCCATTTGGCTGTCGGTGCTGGTGGTCGGTATTCTGACCGGCGTGAATTTACTGGAAGATGCCAGCTCTGCACTGCGCCGTGGTGTGCATCGTACCTCAAAAGATTGGGTCGAACGCGCAAGCGATAAAAACAAAGACGTACTGGACAAAGGAAAATAAATGTTACTTGAGGCTGTATGGATAGGCTTTGCCTTTAGTCTTGGATTACTGGTTCGGATGGTGGGGTTGCCCCCGTTAATTGGTTATCTGGCTGCCGGCTTTGTGATCACCGCCACTGGGCCTGAGCTGAATTTGCCGAAAGAAGGCAATGCCATCATTGCCCATGTCGCCCATTTGGGCGTGTTGCTGCTGCTCTTTACTGTGGGTCTGAAGCTCAATATCCGCAGCCTGGCGAAAACTGAAGTGCTGGGTGGCAGCCTGGCGCACTTTGCGCTGTCGGCACTGTTTTATGCGCCGGTGATTTACCTCGCCTTTGAACCTGACTGGATGCATGCTTTGATGCTGGGCTCTGCGCTGGCATTTTCCAGCACGGTGTTAGCGGCAAAAGTACTGGAAAACAAACGCGAAATCCGCGCCTTTCACGGCCGGGTCGCAATAGGTATTTTGGTCATGCAGGACCTGATCGCGATGGCGCTGCTCAGCTTATCGCAGGGCACTACGCCGTCCGCCTGGGCCTTGTTGGTGCTGCTGGTGCCACTGCTCAGACCGCTACTTTACAAACTGATGGACCTGATGGGCCATGACGACCTGCAAATTCTGTTTGGCGTGATGCTGGCCGTGGTGGTGGGGGGCTCAGGTTTTCATTTGCTTGGCTTGAGTTCAGAACTGGGGGCGCTGGTGTTTGGTGCTTTGCTGGCAGGGCATAACCGCTCGGGCGAGTTATCAAAGACTTTGTGGGCGTTAAAAGAGTTTTTCCTGGTTGGCTTTTTCCTGCAGATTGGCCTTGGCGGTATGCCGGATCCGCAGGCCTGGATGTTTGCTGGCTTGATGACCTTGTTGTTGCCCGTGAAAGCCTTGCTGTTTTTTGGTTTGCTGGTGCTGTTTAAACTGCGGGCGCGCAGCGCGTTTTTATCGGGCCTGGTGCTGAGCAATTACAGTGAGTTTGCGCTGATTGTAGTCGCGGTGGCGATGCCGCAGTTCCTGATCCCATTGGCGCTGACTGTGGCCTTGTCTTTTGTGGTGTCGGCGCCACTGAACCGTTTTGCCCACCCGCTTTACGAAAAACTGGCGCAGCGACTGATCCCTTTTGAGCGCGACAGCCATCACCCGGATGAACAACCTGTGTCGCTGGGCGACGCCGAAGTACTGATTATGGGTATGGGTCGCACCGGCAGTGCCGCTTATGAATACCTGGAACACAAGTGTCACCTGGTGGCGCTGGACTCGGACCCGGCGAAAGTGGCGCAGCACCATGAACTGGGTAAAAACGTGCTCTATGCCGATGCAGAAGACCAGGTGTTCTGGCAGGGCGTGAAGCTCAATGCCATTCGTGCTGTGGTGTTGTGTCTGAATGATGTGGAAGCCAAGGTGATTGCAACGCGGAAACTACGTCAGGCTGGCTTTGCCGGATTGATCGTGTCGCACAGTATGCACAGTGACGAAGCGCAGCAAATCATGGCAGCTGGAGCTGATCACACCTACCTGACGATGTCAGAGGCTGGTTTGGGTCTGGCGGAGCGGGTGCGACAGCATATCACGCTGTAGCTCCAGCCAAAGGGGAGCCTTTGGCTCCCCATATGGCATTCAGCTTAACTGGACAGTTTAAGCCCAATAATACCGAGCAAAATCATGGTAATACTGATTAAACGCGGCCAACTGGCCGGGTCGCCAAGCAAGAAAATTCCGACAATCACCGTACCCACGGCTCCTATGCCGGTCCAGACGGCATAAGCAGTACCTACAGGTAAATCCCGCATCGCCAGACCAAGCAGACTGATGCTCAGCAGCATCGCCAGCAAAGTCCAGACGGAAGGCCAGAACTTACTGAACCCTTCAGTGTATTTCAGGCCCACAGCCCAACCGACTTCCAATAAGCCCGCAATGATTAATAAAACCCAGTTCATGCTGTATCTCCAACGAGCGCCATGGCAGATGCTGTTCTGCGACGGACTGTGACTCGCAATGAATGGGGTCGTCCCCGATGTTGTGACGCGCAGGCGGGTCGTCCCGTCTGGCCTGTGATAAGCGAAGCGGGCGAATTTTATTCGCCCTGACGGCTTTAGTCCAGTGTGCCACCGGCGATCAGCCAGTCCTGTTCAGTTTGCAGTGCCACCGGCAGACAGAGCTTCAATGCTTCTGTGACCAGTTCAGGGGGCATGGATGGCAACTGTTTGCCTTTTACCTGGCCTGGCGAATAAGGAATATGTAAAAAGCCACCCCTCACCTTGTGCTGGTTTTGCAGCAGATGCATCAGGCCATAAAACACCTGATTGCAGACAAAGGTGCCTGCTGTATAGGAAATACTGGCGGCAAACCCGGCCTGCTGCAGTTTAGCCACCATGGCTTTGAGTGGCAGCGTACTGAAGTAAGCGGTTGCGCCTCCTGCAATCACCGGTTGATCAATCGGTTGCGCACCTGCGTTATCAGCAATGCGGGCGTCGATATGATTAATAGCCACCTTTTCAAAACTCAGGTCAGTGCGCCCGCCGGCTTGACCCAGGCATAGCACCAATACGGGGTGATAGTGCTCAAGGTTTTCCTGCAGCACCTGCAGGCTGGCCGCGAATGAGCAAGGCAGCTGCACTGCACGAATTTGCACTTCGTCATCCAGCCTGACCCCATCCAGTGCCTGAACGGCCTGCCAGGAAGGATTCACACTTTCGCCGCCAAAAGGTTCAAAGCCAGTGAGCAGTATTGTTGCCATTTAAAACCACCTTAAAAAAACGTACATCAATGCAATATTGGTCAGCAACAAACCAAAGGCGGTTGGCGCCTGCGCTTTAATCACCGCATGTTTGTCCTTCAGTTCCAAAAGTGCCACCGGCACTATATTAAAGTTAGCGGCCATCGGCGTCAGCAGGGTACCGCAATAGCCACTAAACATGCCAATGGCGGCCATCATGGCCGGGTTAATGTCGTGCTGCTGCACCAGCAATGGAATGCCAATACCTGCGGTAATCACCGGAAAGGCGGCAAAGGCGTTGCCCATAATGATGGTAAACAGCGCCATACCAATGGCATAACAGGCGACGGCGGCCAGCGGATGGTCCAGCGCCAGATAACGTTGGCTTAACGCGGCGACAGAATCACCGACTCCAGCCTGAGTAAAGAGCAAGCCTAAGGTGGCCAATAACTGAGGCAGCAACACGGCCCAGCCCATGGCTTCAATTAAGCGGGAAGACTCTGACAGCGCCTGTGCGGGAGTTTCTTTGCAGTAATAAAGCGCAAAACCGAGCGCCAGTGTGGCGGCCACCGCCAGTGCTGTCAGAGTCAGATTGGCAGGAGCCAACAACGGCTGGTCGAAGATCTGCACATGAGACAACACCAAAACACCAAACACAGTGCCCAGTGGAATGAGCAGCGCCGGCACAAATAATTTGTGCCCAAGCCGGTTGACTGAGGTCAATTGCTGTTCGTCCGACAACGGGATGTAACTGCGGCTTTTTACCAGCGACAGCCCGCCAATCACGCTCATCAGCACCACCAGTGCACCGACCAGCGCTTTAGGCAACAGATCGCCAGCCAGAAAAATCAGGCTATAGCTGCCCCAAAACAGCGCGGCGGCTAAACGCCGGTCTTGCACTGCATAAATAGCAACCACCGCAAACAACAGGCCAACGATCAGGTACAGCAAGGGCAAATCAATCATGGCTTTGCTCCTGCTGCAGTCGCGCCAGGTAGCGGTCAAACCGGACCAGCCGGTAGCCATGAATTAAAAAGGCGGCCACAGCAGTGGGAATACCCCAGAGCGCGATATGCAGCGGGTCTGTCTCAATACCGGACTCGCGTAAAAAGGTGTGCATCAGAATAATGGCGCCAAAGGCGACAAATATATCTTCGCCAAAAAACAGGCCCACATTGTCTGTTGCCGCGGACATAGCGCGGATTTTAGCTCGCACCACAGGGTGTTTGGCACCATCCGGGTGGGCGGCTTCCGCCATAGGGGCGACCAGGGGGCGGACCATTTGCGGGTGCCCGCCTAAACTGGTCAGCCCGGCGGCGGCTGAGCTTTCGCGCAGCGCCAGATACACCAGCAATAAACGGCCTGTGGTGGCCACTTTAATCTGGCCTATCAGCCGCTGTGCCTGCAAACGCAGACCATGGCGTTCAAGCAAGCCAATCACCGCCAGCGGTAACAGCAGTATTAACGGCAGGTTGCGGGTGCGTAAAAAGGTGTCGCCTAACTGTTCCAGCCACTGTAGCAAGGGCCAGCCGGTGGCAAGTGCTGTCGCCAGTGCCGACAAAATCACCACCAGCAGCGGGTGGAATTTCAGCAATAGCCCGACAGCGAGCAACAAAATGCCACAGAGTGGCCACAGATCCAGTTCGGTCATAAATAGTTCTTATCGGTGTAAAACTGAAGGGGCAGTGTGCCCCGAGCACGCAAGCTGCTGCAAGTAAAGCGGGTGGCAAAATAGTGGAAAGTTATCGCAAAAAAATAGCAAAATCAGCCTTCTAAGCCGCGCCAAATCTGAGTTTTTATCAAAAGCTCGACGCAGGGAAAAAGCCTCGTTATAATGCCGCGTCCTGTATAACAGGTCTGGATGACGCGTCAACAGAAGGCTCCCGGACCAGCACTAAGATGGCGTCATGAAACGCCTGATTTGATTTTGAGGTAACAAGATGCAAGTTTCTGTGGAAACCACTCAGGGTTTAGAACGCCGTTTAACCATTACAGTCCCGGCTGCGGCAATTAGCGCTGAAGTTGAAAAAGAATTACGTACTATCGCTAAAACCCGCCGTATTGACGGTTTCCGTCCTGGTAAAGCTCCGGTATCAATGATCAAAAAAATGTTTGGTCTGCCAGTGCTGCAAGACGTGGCTTCACGTCAAATGCAAAACCATTTCTACCAAGCCATTATCCAGAACAAACTGACGCCAGCCGGCGCTCCGACTTTTGCTCCTAAGCAATTGGCTGAAGGTCAGGATTTAGAATTCGTTGCTACCTTTGAAGTGTACCCGGAAGTTCAGCTGAACAACCTGGACAAAGTGGAAGTGAGCAAGCCAGTGGTTGATATCACTGACGCCGATCTGAACACAATGATTGACACGCTGCGTAAGCAACACGCCACATGGGACAAAACCAAAGCCGCTATCGCCAAAGGTCACCGCGTCAATATGGACTTCACCGGTTCCATTGACGGTGTTGAATTTGAAGGCGGTAAAGCCTCTGGTTTCACGCTGGAAATCGGTCAGGGTCGTATGATCCCTGGTTTCGAAGACGGCATCATCGGTAAGAAAAGCGGTGACGAATTCACGATCGAAGTGACGTTCCCTGAAGACTACCACGCTGAAAACCTGAAAGGTAAAGCGGCTTCGTTCGCTATCAAAGTGAACGGCGTTGAGAAGCAAAAGCTGCCAGAAGTGAACGAAGAGTTCGCTGCGCTGTTCGGCCTGGCTGAACCAACAGTGGATGCACTGCGCGCTGAAGTGAAGAAAAACATGGAACGCGAGCTGAGCAACAACATCAAAGCCAAAGTAAAAGACCAGGTTGTGAAAGGCCTGCTGGCTAACCACGAAGTTGACGTGCCACAAGCACTGATCGACAGTGAAGTGGACGTGCTGCGTCGTCAGGCTCTGCAACGTTTCGGCAACAATCTGGACGCGAAAAACCTGCCAGAACTGCCAGCCTCTCTGTTTGCTGAGCAAGCCAAAGACCGCGTGAAAGTCGGCCTGTTACTGGGCGAAGTGATCAAAGCAAACAACCTGCAGGTTGATGATGCCCGCGTTCAGGCGCTGATCGAAACTGTGGCTTCTGCCTATGAAGACCCACAAGAAGTTGTGCAGTACTACAACAGCAATAAAGAGCTGCTGCAAGGTATGCGCAACGTGGCTTTAGAAGAGCAGGCAATTGACCTGGTTCTGGAAAAAGCCAAAGTGACTGAACAGAAAGCCAAGTTCGACGAAATCATGAATCCACAGGCGTCAAACTAAGATTTGACATCTGTTGGTCTGACAGTTTTAATGGCTCGAGCATCAAAGTTCGGGCCATTTTCTTTTCTGAGGCCCTTCAGCATAAGGAAGTACCATGATGGCATTCGAGCCAAAAATGAGTGATATCGTCAGCGCGCTGGTCCCTATTGTTATTGAGCAAACCGCTAAAGGTGAGCGCTCTTTTGACATTTACTCCCGCTTACTGAAAGAACGGGTGATTTTCCTGACCGGTCAGGTGGAAGACCATATGGCCAACCTGATTGTCGCCCAACTGTTGTTTCTGGAATCAGAGAACCCAGAGAAAGACATCTACATTTATATCAATTCACCAGGTGGTTCGGTTACGGCTGGTTTGTCTATCTATGACACCATGCAATACATCAAACCGAACGTGGCGACTGTCTGTATCGGTCAGGCCTGCAGCATGGGGGCATTCTTATTGTCAGGCGGTACCAAAGGTAAGCGTTATGCTCTGCCAAATGCCCGGGTGATGATTCACCAACCACTGGGTGGCTTCCAGGGCCAGGCGACGGATTTTGAAATCCATGCCCGTGAAATTCTGACGGTGAAAGAGAAACTAAACCGTCTGATGGCTGAGCATACTGGCAAGAGTTACGAACAAATTATCAAGGACACAGAGCGCGATAACTTCTTAAGTGCGCAACAAGCCTTGGAATATGGCCTGGTCGATGCCATATTAACGCAAAGGGATGCGAAGTAATTGAGTTCGGGGTTGTGCAGCCAGTGCGGTGCAGGCCCCAGTTGAAGAGGAAGTTCCATGTCTGATCACCGCTCTGACGGCGAGAAAAGCAGCAAGCTGTTGTACTGCTCCTTCTGTGGTAAGTCGCAGCACGAAGTACGCAAACTGATTGCAGGCCCGCAGGTGTATATCTGTGATGAATGCGTTGATTTGTGTAATGACATTATCCGCGAAGAAATTAAAGATATTTCGCCTAAGCGTGATGCCAGCAAACTGCCTGTTCCGCGGGAGATCCGCGACCACCTGGACGATTACGTCATTGGTCAGGAACACGCGAAGAAAGTATTGGCCGTGGCTGTTTATAACCACTACAAGCGTTTACGTTCTGTGCAACAGAAAGCCGACGTGGAACTGGGTAAATCCAATATTCTGCTGATTGGCCCGACCGGCAGCGGTAAAACGTTGCTGGCTGAAACCTTGGCCCGTTTGCTGGATGTGCCATTTACTATGGCCGACGCCACCACCTTAACTGAAGCCGGTTATGTGGGTGAAGATGTGGAAAACATCATCCAGAAGCTGCTGCAAAAATGCGATTACGATGTCGAAAAAGCCCAACGTGGTATTGTGTACATCGACGAAATCGACAAAATTTCACGCAAGTCCGATAACCCGTCCATCACCCGCGATGTGTCTGGTGAAGGCGTGCAGCAAGCCTTACTGAAGCTGATTGAAGGCACCATTGCCTCAGTACCGCCTCAGGGCGGCCGTAAACACCCGCAGCAGGAGTTTTTGCAGGTGGATACCTCGAAAATCCTGTTTATCTGTGGCGGTGCTTTCGCTGGCCTGGATAAGGTGATCGAGCAGCGCTGTGCCAAAGGTTCAGGTATTGGTTTTGGTGCAGAAGTGCGTGGCAAAGAGTCCAGCCGTAGCCTGACTGAAAGCTTCCGTGATGTGGAGCCTGAAGATTTGGTGAAGTACGGTCTGATCCCTGAGTTCATCGGTCGTCTGCCAGTAGTGGCGACGCTGACTGAGCTGGATATGGACGCTCTGGTGCAAATTCTGAGCGAACCGAAGAACGCACTGATCAAACAGTTTGGCGCCTTGTTCCAGATGGAAGGCGTAGAACTGGAGTTCCGTGACGATGCACTCAAAGCTATTGCCAACAAAGCGATGGAGCGGAAAACCGGTGCCCGTGGTCTGCGGTCTATTGTCGAAAACGTCTTGCTCGACACCATGTATGAATTGCCATCGATGGAACATGTCAGCAAAGTGGTGATTGACGAAACCGTGATCCGCGGTGAATCTCAGCCTATCCTGATTTACGAAACCGCTGAGGCATCAGGCCAATAAGCTGTTCTACCACTTACAAAGCCGGTGTATACCGGCTTTGTCTATTTGGTGCTCAGCTGGTTCAAAATTTTAACTAACTCGTTGAAGTTCCAAATGGTGCCCCCATATACTGGGAATTCACCCCTGCAGTAAATAATTCAAGAGAGATTTCATGACAGTAGCAAAGACAGAACGTTTGCATATGCCAGTGTTGGCATTACGGGACGTGGTCGTCTATCCGCACATGGTGATCCCACTGTTTGTCGGACGGGCTAAGTCAATCAAGTGCCTGGATGCGGCCATGGAAAAGGAAAAACAGATTTTCCTGGTTGCACAGAAAGACGCCACGCTGGATGACCCTAAAGACGACGATTTGTATCGTGTGGGTACTGTCGCCACCATTCTTCAATTGTTGAAGTTGCCTGACGGCACCGTGAAGGTGCTGGTTGAAGGTGGCAAACGCGCCGAATTGGCTGAATTTACCGATACCGAAGAAACCTTCGCTGCGTACGTGGATTTAATCCCGACGCCTCAGCTGGACAGCCGTGAGCAGGAAGTCATTTTACGTTCGGCCATTAATCAGTTTGAAGGCTATATCAAACTGAATAAAAAGATCCCGCCAGAAGTCTTAACGGCATTGTCTGGTATTGATGACGCTGCGCGCCTGGCGGATACCATGGCGGCTCATATGCCGCTGAAGGTGGAAGACAAACAAAAAGTGCTCGAAATCATCGATGTGACCGAGCGCTTAGAGTTTCTGATGGCGATGATGGAAAGTGAAATCGACATTCTGCAGGTGGAACGTCGTATTCGCAGCCGTGTCAAGAAACAGATGGAAAAAAGTCAGCGTGAGTACTATCTGAACGAACAGATGAAAGCTATCCAGAAAGAGCTGGGTGAGCTGGAAGACACGCCGGACGAATTCGAAACACTGAATAACAAGATTGAAGCGGCGCAAATGCCGGCGGAAGCGAAACAAAAAGCGACGGCTGAATTGCAGAAGCTGAAAATGATGTCACCCATGTCTGCTGAAGCCACAGTAGTACGCAGCTACATCGACTGGCTGACCAATGTGCCGTGGAAAAAACGCAGCAAGGTGAAAAAAGACCTGGCCGGCGCGGAAAAAATTCTGAACTCAGATCACTACGGTCTGGATAAAGTGAAAGAACGTATTCTGGAATATCTGGCTGTTCAGCAACGTGTCAACAAGTTAAAAGGCCCAATTCTGTGTCTGGTTGGCCCGCCGGGCGTTGGTAAAACCTCGCTGGGGATGTCGGTGGCCAAAGCCACTGGCCGTAAGTACGTGCGGATGGCGCTTGGTGGCGTGCGTGACGAGGCGGAAATCCGTGGTCACCGCCGCACTTACATTGGCTCGATGCCGGGTAAGATTATCCAGAAAATGGCGAAAGTCGGTGTACGTAACCCATTGTTCCTGCTGGATGAAATTGACAAGATGGCGTCAGACTTCCGTGGCGACCCGTCAGCAGCTTTGCTGGAGGTACTGGACCCGGAACAAAACACAGCGTTCTCGGACCATTACCTGGAAGTGGATTACGACCTGTCAGACGTGATGTTTTTTGCTACGTCGAACAGTCTGAATATTCCGGCGGCCCTGCTGGATCGGATGGAAGTGATCCGCCTGTCGGGTTACACCGAAGATGAAAAACTGAATATTGCCAAAGAGCATTTGCTGAGCAAGCAAATGGAGCGCAATGGTCTGAAACCAAATGAAATTGAAGTGGAAGACAGCGCCATTATCGGTATTATCCGTTACTACACCCGCGAAGCCGGGGTGCGGAACCTGGAGCGTGAAATCTCCAAGCTGTGCCGTAAAGCCGTGAAAAATATTCTGCTCGACAGCAAGCTGAAGAAGGTCATCATCAACCAGGCCAACCTGGAAGAGTACCTCGGCGTGCAACGTTTTGATTACGGTAAAGCCGAAGACAGCAACCGCATCGGTCAGGTGACAGGCTTAGCCTGGACTTCTGTGGGCGGTGACCTGTTGACCATTGAAGCCGCTGCCGTAGTCGGCAAAGGCAAGCTGACCTACACAGGTTCGCTTGGCGATGTGATGAAAGAGTCGATCCAGGCCGCTATGACCGTGGTGCGCAGTCGCGCGGAGAAACTGCGGATCAATGAAGATTTCTATGAGAAACGTGACATTCACGTGCACGTGCCAGAAGGCGCCACACCAAAAGATGGTCCAAGTGCCGGTATTGCCATGGTGACAGCGTTGGTGTCCAGCCTGACAGGCAACCCGGTGCGCGCTGATGTGGCCATGACAGGGGAGATCACCCTGCGTGGTGAAGTGCTGCCTATTGGTGGTCTGAAAGAGAAGTTATTGGCAGCCCATCGTGGCGGCATTAAGCGGGTATTGATCCCTCATGATAACGTGCGGGATTTAAAAGACATTCCGGATAACGTTAAAGGGGACCTGGATATCCGTGCTGTGAAATGGATTGATGACGTGCTGGAGTTGGCCCTGCAGGAACCACCAACAGGGATGGCCGTGGTCGAAACGGCTGAAACTGCACCAAAAGCCGCGCCAAAAGCGAAAAAAAGCCAAAAAAATCCTGCCTAGGGGCTTTTCAAACGCTTTTTGTGTGTTAAGTTATGGTCAGTTTCGCTGCAGGCCTTGTCAGACAAGGCTTGCAGCCAGACAAAAAGTTTTTGTGGGGCAGCGTTTTGTGCTTGCAAGCCCAAATCAGGCTTGATATAACAAGTGCGCCACTACACAACAAAGTAATTTTTGGTAGTTGTTGAAAATAATAACAATTGAAGGGGATGATATTGTGAACAAGTCTCAACTTATCGACAAAATCGCTGCTGGTGCAGACATTTCTAAAGCGGCAGCTGGTCGTTCACTGGACGCGTTCATCGACGCAGTGACGCAAGCTCTGAAAGAAGGTGACTCAGTAGCCTTAGTTGGTTTCGGCACTTTTGCCGTTCGCGAGCGCGCCGCACGTTCAGGCCGCAACCCACAAACTGGTGCAACTATCCAGATCGCTTCTGCGAAGATCCCTTCGTTCAAGCCTGGTAAAGCATTAAAAGACAGCGTGAACTAATCAAGACCCCGACTGGTCAACCGGTTGGGGAAAAGCCGTGGCGCAGATAGCACCAAGCCTGACGTTGCCGCAGCTTTAATGAAAAAGGCGTATCTGCTAAGATGCGCTTTTTTTTTAATACCACATTGTTGGCAAAAGAGACGTAGACAGCATGTTAGAGAAGATCAGAGAAGGTTCTCAGGGGATGATCGCCAAGGTGATCCTTGGTTTTGTGATCCTGACCTTTGCATTAGCCGGGGTTGGCAGCTATCTGGGTAACACCAAAGAGCCTGTGGTTGCTGTGGTAAACGGCGAAGACATTACAAAAGCAGAATTTGATACGGCGTTGCAGAACGAACGTAACCGGATGCAGCAGCAGTTTGGTGATATGTTCAGCAGCCTGGCCAGCGACACTAACTACATGAACAGCTTCCGCAGCCAGGTATTGGAGAAGCTGATCGATGAAAAACTGCAAAAGCAGTTGATGACCGATTTAAATCTGATGGTCAGTGATCAGCAAGTGCGAGAAACCATTCTGGCAATGACCGAGTTTCAGGTAGACGGCGTGTTTAACAACGACCGCTACCTGGCGTTATTACGCCAAAACGGCTACGAGCCAAACCAGTTCCGTGATTACCTGCGTGGTCAAATGTCACGTAATCAGCTGGTGAGCAGCCTGGTATCGAGCGAGTTTGCCACCGAGTCTGAATTAACTCTCCTGGCCCAATTACAACAGCAAACCCGTGATGTGCAGTATCTGCAGGTTAAAGCGGCCAGCTTTGCTGATAAAGTTGAAGTCACGGAACAGATGCTGCAGGACTATTACCAGACCAACCTGAATCAGTTTGTTTCGCCAGAAACCGTGGCTGTGGATTATGTGCAGTTAAATAAAGCGGACAATGCAGCGGGTATCGAAGTTTCTGATGCCGACCTGCAGGCGTATTACGATGCCAACTTAAATCGTTACAAAACGGATGAACGCCGCCGTGTGTCGCATATCCTGCTGGAATCTGCTGAGGATAACGCAGAGATCAAAACCAAAGCTGAAGCCCTGGCTGCGCAGCTGGCACAAGGTGCTGACTTTGCTGAATTGGCGAAAAAAGAATCCAGCGACACCTTCTCTGCAGAGAACGGTGGTGATTTGGACTTTATTGAAGCCGGTGTGATGGACCCTGAGTTTGAGAAAGCCGCCTTTGCACTGAAGCAAGTGGGCGATGTCAGCCCTGTGGTAAAAACTGAGTTTGGTTACCACTTGATTAAACTGACCGCGATTGAAGCTTCTCAGACCAAAGACTTTGCTGACGTGAAAACGCAGATTGCTACTGAGCTGAAAGATCAGAAGGCCGCAGAGAAGTTTATTGAACTGCAACAGGCGTTAGGCGAAAAGAGCTTCGAGATTGCTGATTCGCTGCAAGAAGCTGCAGAAGCTATAGGTGGCAAAGTGGAATCAGTGCCGGCTTTTACTCAGGGCTCTGCACCAGCTCCGCTGAATGCACCTGCAGTGGTCAGCACACTGTTCTCTGAAGAGTTTATTGCCGGTGGTGTGAACAGTGATGTGCTGGAAGTTTCGGCCGACCAGGTGCTGGTTGCCCGGATCAGCGCGCATCAGCCAGAAAAAACCAAAGGCTTTGATGAAGTCAAAGAGCAAGTCCGTACCGCTGTAGTAAGTCAGAAGACGGAAGAGATGGCTCAGGCTCAGGCCGCGGAGCTGCTGGCAGCCCTGCAAGCGGGTGGTTCTATGGATGCCGTTGCGCAACAGCATCAGCTGACTGTAGAAAGCAAAACTGCAGTACCACGTTTTGGTGGCGACCTGGATGCTGATATCCGTACTAAGGCTTTTGAACTGGCGAAGCCGTCTGAGCAGGCTGCAGTCTCTTATGGTTCACTGACCACAGTTGCTGGCGATTCAGTGGTGCTGGCCGTGACGAAAGTGACGAATGTTGAGGTGACTGCGACACCTTCAAAAGAAGATCTGGAGCAGTTTGGCCAGCAGAAAGCACAGCAAAGCTATGCCGCAGTGATCGCAGCGTTAAAAGCCAAAGCGCAAATTGTACGTAGCCTGGAAGTCGCGAGCAGCGACGAACAATAACAGACGTTGTGATAAAAAACCGGCGCCCAAGCGCCGGTTTTTTTATGTACAGGACGTACGGTATGCTGTTTATGCAGGAGCAATTAACGGCGATGTACAGGACGTACGGTATGCCGTTTATGCAGGAGCAATTAACGGCGATGTACAGGACGTACGGTATGCCGTTTATGCAGGAGCAATTAACGGCGATGGACAGGACGTACGGTATGCTGTTTATGCAGGAGCAATCAACGGCAACGCCTTAACTCATCGCGCTGCTGATCAGTTTTTTGCTGTAGTCAAACTGTGGATCGGCAAACACTGCGGCGGTATCACCATAATCCAGTGCATTGCCCTGATGCAGAACCAACATCTTGTCGGCAATGTGTCGTACCAAGCGTAAATGGTTGGTGATCAGCAAATAAGCCAAACCTTGTTGTTTTTGCAGCTCCAGCAGCAGGTTGACGATTTGCGCCCGTAACGACGGGTCCATGGCCGTCAGTGCTTCATCCAGGATCAACAGCTTAGGGTCGAGAATAAGGGCTCTGGCCAGCGCCACACGCTGTAATTGGCCACCAGAGAACATATGAGGGTAGTAATCGGCATGTTCGTCCATCAGGCCTACCTGGCGCAAGGTCAGGCGTATTTTGGCCTGATGCTCCTCTGCAGGCAGTGAAGAGCTGTAACGCAGCACATCCTGCAGCATCTGGCCAATTTTCTGATGCGGGTTCAACGAACGGGCAGGGTCCTGGAAGATATAACGGATCACCTGATTGTAGTCTTTGAAATCAGTGATTTGGATGGCCTGACCTTCCAGCAGTATTTCGCCCTGATCCGGGCTTTCAATTCCAATCAGTAATTTGGCCAGCGTACTTTTACCTGAACCTGTTTCACCGACTATCGCCAGAGTCTGGCCTGCTTCCAGGGTAAAGCTGACGTGGGACAAGGCCTGGACTTTTTTATGGCCAAATACCCCCTGAGCTCTCTGATAGCTTTTTGAGAGTTGCCGCACTTCCAGTAACAGAGGTTTCATGCTTTTTTACCCCCTAACGGAAAATGACAGCTGTAGAAATGGTTTTGCTGACGGTCCAGCAATGGGGTTTTTACACATTCTTTGCGGGCATTCGGACAACGTGGCCCCAGGCGACAGCCGATCGGCAGATGCTGCAGAGTCGGGATACTGCCAGGCAAGGCATACAAGGCCTGTTTGCTTTGCAGTTCAGGCTGGAACTCGGGCACACTTTTAATCAGCGCATGAGTATAGGGGTGCATAGGTCTGGAAAGTATGGCTTCCGTTTCCCCGGCTTCAACCAACTGGCCGCAATACAACACGCTCATGGTGTCTGTGGTGCGGGCGACGGTTTCAAGCTCGTGGCTGATCAGCAGAATGGACATTCCTTTGAGCTGATTGAAGCTTGCCAGTAAGCGGAACAACTGGGCCTGTGTGGTACTTTCCAGTGCTGTGGTCGGTTCATCGGCAATCAATAATTTGGGTTTTTTCGCAATGGCCATCGCGATGGATATTTTCTGGCAAACCCCTTCAGACAATTGATAAGGGTAAGACTGAAAAATAGCCTGGTGGTCGCGGATCCCTACTTTGTGCAGCAAAGCCGCTGCTTTTTTTCGACGCTCAAAAGGCCGGCCAAACCAGCGACTTTCCAGTTCGCCATCCGGAATAGATTCGGTCAGCTGGTCCAGAATCGGCGAGGTCGGATCCATGCTACGGCTGGGCTCCTGGTAAATCATCGCGATATCACGGCCGATAATGCTGCGTTGCTCCTGGTAGGGCAGGCGCAAGAGATCCTGGCCTTGCCAACTGAAGCGGTCCGCCGTGATGCGCCAGCGTTTATTCAGCACACCGACTATGGCTTTGGCAATCAAGCTTTTACCTGAGCCGGATTCGCCAACCAGGCCACGGATTTCGCCTTCTTTCAGCGTCAGATTTACCCGATCAACAGCGCGAATCAACCCATCCGCTGTTTCCAGTTCGATGGTCAGGTTTTTGATATCAAGCAGAATCATCAGCTCTCCCGCCGTTTTTTAATGGCTGTACGCAAACCGTCACCCACCAGATTGACTGACAGCACGGCCGCAAAGAGCAGCATGCCGGGAAGGGCGATGGCCCAAGGGGCCAGATAAATCAAATCCAGCGCATCCGCTATCATGGCACCCCATTCAGCGGTCGGAGCCTGCGCACCTAAGCCCAAAAAGCCTAAGGCTGCTATATCCAGCATGGCGGTTGATAACGCCATACTGGACATCAGAGTGACAGGTTCCCAAATATTCGGCAGTACGGCATGGCGCAGTACCTGCCAGTTATTGGCGCCGTCCAGCCGGTAGGCCACCACATAATCCTGCTTCAGTGCTTCCTGAATGCTGTTGCGGATGCCATGCACAAATTGAGGCAACAGGGCCAAAACGATGGCCCAGGTTGTATTCCATAAGCCAGGGCCCAGCACCGCCACTATCAGTATGGCCAGTAATAGCGACGGGATGGTCAGGGCCAAATCAAGTAAATGGTTAAACACACTGGACTTCACGCCTTTACTCATGCCGGCCATCATGCCAAGCGCCAGCCCTAGCAGCAGAGCCATTAAAACGGCGACAATAGAAAGACCAAAGGTGTAGACGGCACCGGTGATCAGACGCGACATAATATCGCGACCCAAATCGTCGGTGCCAAAGGCATAGCTGACCAGGCCAGCTTCGCTCCAGGACGGTGCCAGCAGCAGCAAGTCCGGGTTCTGCAGATAGGGGTCATGGGGGCTCAGCACAGGAGCAAGCAACACCAGAGCCAGAAAAAACACAAACAACACCAGGCCGAACATAGCACTGTGCTGGCGCTGAAACTGCAGCCAGAGCTGAGTCAGCGGGCCACGGTTATGCTCTTCAAAATAAAGACGAAACTTTTTCATATCAGCCTTTACGCGCCAATGGATTAAACAGGGTGTGTAAAACTTCAGTCAGCATATTGGCGGCAATCACCAAAGAGGACACCATCAGCAAGCCGCCATGGATAGCCGGATAATTGCGCTGGTAAATACTGTCTATCAGCCACTGGCCAATACCTGGCCAGGAAAAAATAACTTCCGTCAGCATCGCCAGTGTGATCAGGGTACTGAATTGCAGGCCCACCTGGCGGATCACCGGCAATAACGCATTTCTCAAGCCATGATGGTACAACACCTGAGCACGGCTCAGACCTTTGGCGCGGGCCGTCTTGATATAACCCTGCTCCAACACGCTTTGCATTGAGTTGCGAGTGAAACGGATCATCACTGTGGTGGGGAAGGTAGCCAGCACTATGGTGGGCAGTAACAGATGGTGTAAAGCGTCACGAAAGGCGGCTGTTTTATGGGTTAAATCGGACAGGTAAATATCCAGCAGCATAAAACCGGTTTTCGCCGGCACGTCGAACAGCACATGCAAGCGCCCGGAGGTGGGCAACCAGCCCAGCGACAAGGCAAACACCATAATCAGTAACAACGCCCACCAGAACACCGGCAGCGAATAGCCGATTAAGGTGAGCGCTGAGAATAAGCGGGCCAGAATGGTCTCGGAGCGTATAGCGCAAAACAAACCCACAGGCACCCCGACTAAAAACGACAGCATCAGTGCATAGGCCGCAAGTTCCAGCGTGGCCGGAAACACGGCCAACAGCTCTGGCAGCACGGGTTGCTGGCTGGCAAAGGATAAGCCCCAGTCGCCGTCCAGGATGCGTCCGACATAGGCCAGATACTGCTGAAGTACCGATTGGTCGAGCTGATAATGTCGGATCAGCTCCAGTTGCTGTGCTTCGCTGATGTTGGTCAAACCTGACAAGGTGCTGAGGCGATCACCGGGGAACAGGTAACTCAGGCTGAAACCCAGAATGGTCAGGGCAACAAAGACAAAACTTAGTAAAAACACCCGGCGCAGAAAATAATGCAGCATCATAAATCCTTTTCTGCTTTGGCCATCGATACGCCACCATAAGGGCTCATCACCACACCAGACACTTTGACACTTTGCGCCTGAAAACGCTTGGAATGCGCAATGCTGAACAGTGGCATTTGTTCAGCTAAATAATGCTGGGCCGCCAGATAAAAACTGCGCCGTTGTTTGGGGTCGGCAGTCAGCAGCGCCTGGTTCAGCAGGTTATCAAATTTAGGATCGCACCAGTTGGCTCTGTTGCTGCCGTTTTCTGCGGCAGCGCAGCTGAGCAGCGGCCGGAAGAAGTTGTCCGGATCCGCATTGTCTGCCGACCAGCCAATCAGCACAGAATCATGTTCATTGTCGCTGAGTTTGCGTCTGAAACTATTCCATTCAAAGGAGACGATGCGGGCTCTGACGCCAACACGGGCTAAATCGGCCTGCATCAGTTCTGCCATTTTCTGCGCATTGGGGTTGTACAGACGCTGTACCGGCATGGCCCAGATATCCATCTGGAAGCCCTTAGGGTAACCCGCTTCGGCCAGTAATTGTTTGGCAAGCTCTGGATCATAAGGTTGTTCTGGCGCGCTGCTGTCAAAAGCCCAGGAGGTGGGCGGCAATACACTGCGCGCTAAATCGGCATGGCCGAAATACACCGCCTGCAAAATAGTGGTGCGGTCTATCGCCATCGCCAGTGCCTTGCGCACCTTGGCGTTGTCGAAGGGCGCCTTTTGCGTATTAAAAGCCCAGAAACCAACGTTCATGCTGATTTGGCTTTTCACTTCCACATCCGGCCGTTCTGTCACCAGTTTCAGCTCAGCATGGCGCGGATAGGCCACCACGTCGCATTCATGGGTCAGTAACATCGCCATGCGTTTGGCACTGTCTGGCACTAAATCAAACACCAGCTGAGTCAGCTGCGCTTTACCACCCCAGTATTCGGGATGGCGGTAATAACGGACGAACTGATCCTTTTTGTAATCCTGAAACATAAAAGGGCCAGTGCCGATCGGGTGAATATCAATCAGCTGAGGTTGTTGCTGTTGCAGCAGCTGTGCGGCGTATTCGGCGGACAGAATGGATACAAAGTCGGTGGCCAGGTTGGATAAAAATGAGCTGTCCGGCCGACTGAGTTCAAAACGCACTGTGCCGGCATCTTCGGCCACCACTGCCGTCACCAGCGAGGTCAGATCGACACTTTCAAAATAAGGGTAGTTGCCACCGCCAATACGGTGATAAGGATGGCTTTTATTCAGGATACGTTCAAAGGTAAACACCACATCGTCGGCCTGGAAGGGCCGGCCCGGCGTAAAATAGCCAGTGTGATGAAACTGTACGTTTGGGCGCAATTCAAACCAGTAAGTGAGGCCGTCCTGGCTGACCCGCCAGTTTTTTGCCAAGGCGCCTTCCAGTTCACCGCTTTGTGGATTGATTTCGAGCAACCGATCATAGAGTTGCTGGCTGACTATGTCGATGGTGGTACCAGAGGTCACATGCTGTGGATTGAAGCTCTCCGGTGAGCCTTCCGCACAATAGACCAGCCCTTCGGCCAGTGTCTGGGGCAACTGTGGCTGGCAGGCGCTCAGCAGGCAGAGTGTGCTCAGCAGGCTGCTGCAAAAAGCGGTATTCATTGTTGGCTATCCAGCATCTTGTACTTTTTCATGTAGCCTCTGAGCTGATGATAGGTCAGGTTCAGTGCTTCGGCTGTTTTCTTCTGATTATACTGGCAGGCGGCCAGCGCTTGCTTGATTAAATCCGTTTCAAATTTCTCAGACAGCAGTTTGAAATCAGCGCCTTTGTTGGCGTCAAACTGACTGGCTGGCAGCGCTGTGACTTGAGTTTCTACAGGCTGGGTCTCTGTTTTTACTGGTGCTGAGGCTGCAGTTGCTTTCGGTGCCCGGTCTAATGTACGGACCCGTTGTTGTGGACGAAACGGCGACTCAAAGGGGTCCAGCTGGATATGATGCACCGGCACATAAGGGTTATTCGTGCGGTAGACACTGCGCTCCACCACGTTTTTCAGCTCCCGTACATTACCCGGCCACTCATAGTCCAGCAGGGTGCGTTTGGCTTTGTCGCTGAAGCCACTGAACAGCTCATAACCAAGTTCACGCGCCATATTGACGGCAAAGTGCTCGGCCAGCACTAAGATGTCTTCGCGGCGCTCACGCATCGGCGGTAAAGTGATGACGTCAAAGGCCAGACGGTCCAGCAAGTCGGCACGAAATTCGCCTTGCTCAGCCATTGTTGGTAAGTCTTCATTGGTGGCGCAGATCAGCCGTACATCCACCCGAATTGGCCGACTGCCGCCGACCCGCTCGAATTCACCGTATTCTATTACCCGTAGTAATTTTTCCTGTACCATGGCTGGCGTGTTGGCTAATTCGTCCAGAAACAAAGTACCGCCATTGGCGCGTTCAAAGCGACCCTCGTGGCGTTTGGCCGCTCCGGTAAAGGCGCCTGCTTCATGGCCAAACAATTCACTTTCCAGCAGGTTTTCATTCAGTGCTGCGCAGTTGAGGGTGAGATAACTTTGATCCCAGCGTTGGGACAGGTAATGCAGGCGGGCCGCAATCAGTTCTTTCCCTGTGCCGCGCTCGCCAATAATCAGCACAGGCTTGTGCAGTGGCGCTATCTGAGACACCTGTTCCAGAACGCTTAAGAAACTATTGGACTGACCTATTAAGTTGTCTTGCTGAAAACTTCTGCTCATGCCTGCTCACGAAATGGTGAATTTAACTAATAAGTAGTGTATTTCATAACGGCAACCTGGCATAGCGCTTTTTTGTTCTAAATTAAATTTATATAAAACAATAAGTTAAATTAATTTTTCGAGTTGGCAAGGATCCTGAATAGTATCTAGCGAAACCGAAACATCCTTAAGAGGTAAATTGCTATGGGTATTTTCTCTCGCTTCTCAGATATCGTAAATTCGAATATCAACGCGTTACTGGATAAAGCTGAAGATCCAGAAAAAATGGTCCGCCTGATTATTCAGGAAATGGAAGACACCTTGGTTGAAGTGCGTTCCACCTCTGCCAAAACCATTGCAGAGAAAAAAGAACTGCAACGGGTCATCAGCAAACTGACTGCCGAAGTGGAAGACTGGCAAGCCAAAGCTGAGCTGGCACTGAGCAAAGAACGTGAAGACCTGGCCCGTGCGGCGCTGATTGAAAGGCAAAAAGCGGCGGAGCAGGCCAAAGCGGTAGAAGCCGATATTCAGCACCTGGACGAGCATATCAGCAAGTTACAGGACGAAGTGGCTCAGCTGCAGGAAAAACTGGCTGACGCCAAAGCCCGTCAGAAAACCATTCTGATGCGCCAAAAAACAGTAGCGTCACGTCTGGATGTGAAAAAGACACTGGACAGCAGCCGTCTGCAGGATGCCATGTATAAGTTTGAGCGTTATGAGCAGAAGATCGATTCGCTGGAAGCTCAGGTTGAATCCTATGATTTAGGCAAGAAAAGCTTAAAAGATGAGTTTGCTGAACTGGCATCTTCTGACAAGATAGATTCCGAACTGGCTGATCTGAAAGCTAAATTGTCTAAAAAAGATAACGCCTGATTATCAGGCGTTGTAGGAGTGCATCATGGAAATAGGTGAGGTTATTGGAATTCCTGTCATTCTGTTTATGATTTTTGTCGCGCCACTGTGGGTCTTTATGCACTACAGAAGCAAAAACAAAATAGGGCAGGGGCTGAGTGACAATGAACTGCTTCAGTTAAATGATTTGTCGCATAAAGCGGAAAAAATGGCAGACCGGATTAAAACTCTGGAAGCCATCCTGGACGCGGAGTCTCCGCGCTGGAGGGAAAAACATGACTAAAATACGTCGTGAGCTGTTCCGGGATGACCGGAACGGCAAAATCGCCGGGGTCTGTGCAGGTATTGCGGATTACTTCGGTTGGGAAGTCTGGTTAATCCGCCTGATTGTGGTGACTTCGGTGCTGTTAGGCTTAGGCGGTTTGTTACCTGTGTTGTACGTCGCAGCCTGGTTTATTCTGGAAAAGAAATCAGTGGTCGAGTCCCGCCAGGGTGTGGAACCTGCCAAGTTTGAAGAAAAACCTGTGGAAGTCAAAACCCGGGTCTGGCAACGGGGTGAAGCGCCAAAATCGGCTTTACACCACCTGGTCGCGCAATTTAACAGTCTGGAATACCGCTTACGCGACATGGAAAGTCATGTGACTTCCGCCAAGTTTCAACTGAACCGTGAGCTGAATAAACTTTAAACATCGCAGGTACAAGTCAGGTGTTTACCGCAAGGAAAAGCCAATGAAGTGGGTAGATAAGGCAAGCTGGCAACTGAAAACTCTGGGCCAGCGTGCCTTAGATACACAGCTGAGTCTGGGAGTAACCGGCCTCAGCGGTGCAGGCAAAACTGCTTTTCTTACTTCTGCCTTGCAGCAATTGCTGCAGCACGACAACCAGTCCATGCCATTCTTTAGTGTAATGCAGCAAAAACGCTGGTTAGGGGCGCGCATTGATGCCCGTCAGGCGCTGCATTTCCCCCGTTTCCCTTATGAACAGAATTTACTGTATTTAAAGCTAACTGAACCACAGTGGCCACCTTCGACCGTCGGCTGGAGCCAGTTGTCGCTGACCTTACGTTACCAAAGTGCTTCGACGGTGCGGCGTTTGCTGAGCGATTATCAGCAGTTGTCGTTGCAGCTGCTGGACTATCCGGGGGAATGGTTGCTGGATCTGCCCATGCTGCAGCAAAGTTATTCCCAGTGGTGTGAACACTGCTGGGCGTTGTTCCGCCAGCCGCACCGTCAGGCTGTGGCCGCGTCTTTTCGCGAGCAGTTGCACCAGGTTGATTTAACCCAGACTGATCCGCTTTCCGTTCAGCAGCTTTGTGCGCAGTACCGGGATTTATTGCAGGCGTTCAGTCAGACAGCAGGTGCGTACCTGAATCAGCCAGGTCGCTTGCTGGTGCCTGCAGAGCTGGAAGGCACACCTGTGCTGCAGTTACTGCCGTTATTGCCAGAGCAGCTGGCACAAGGCGGAGCTTTGGTGACTTTGATGGAGCAGCAGTACCAGAATTACCTGAAACTGGTGGTCAAACCCTTCTACCAGCAGTTCTTCTCCGGACTTGACCGGCAATTGGTGCTGGTGGATATTCTCGGTGCACTCAATGCCGGTGAAGCTGCCTTATCTGAACTGAAGCAAAGTATCCTACTGATCCTGCAGAGCTTTAATTACGGTCCCAACCACTGGCTGCGCCGGGTGTTTAAACCGCGGATCAGCAAAGTGCTGTTTGCCGTCAGTAAAGCGGACCATGTCACCCCAGACCAGCATCAGGCACTGAGCCTGTTGTTACAGCAGTTAGTGGCCGAGCAGCTCAGCCAAAGCCAATACCAACTGTGCCAGTTTGAAGTCATGGTGCTTGCCGCGGTGCGGGCCAGTGACGCAGGCAGTATTGAACACCAGGGGCAGCAGCAACCTTGTTTACGTGCCACCAAACGCGGGCAGACGTTGCCTGTCGCCTTTTTCCCAGGCGAAGTGCCCGGCTATTGGCCGGATCATCAGCTATTTTCCGCTCATCATTTTGCCTTCAGCGAACTGAGCCCGGCGCCGTGGGACGGACAAAGCGCGTTGCCGCACATCCGGATGGACCACGCGCTGGAGTTTTTACTTGGAGATAAACTCGGATGAAACCATTAAAACCCGCTGTCGAGTTTGAAACAGAGCTGCAGCCGCAAGCGAAAACCTTGCCTGTACAGGCGGAAGAGTTTAAGGCCGATGACTTTGTTAAGACGCAGCCCGAGCCGGCTGGCCCTGCTGTGCAGCCCAGCCGTTCGTTAGCGCGCTGGCTGGCGCTCTCCTTACTGTCAGTGTCAGCTTATGGTGTCTGGCAGCTGATAGATACGCTGCTGCAACTGGTCCGGCAGCCCGGGCCCGGCACATTTTTTAGTGCCGCGGTCGCGCTTAGCCTGACCGGTTTGGTGTTGTTTTTGCTGGGCCGGGAGTACCGCCTGTGGCGCCGGTTGCAACAAGGTGCAAAATGGCAGCAGAGCGCTGAGCGAATCAGCCAGAGCATGCAATATGGCGAAGCCTTGCCTTTGTGCGAGCAGATGGTCAGGCAGTTGCCTGCTGCGCCAGCCTCAGAGCAGCTATTCCGGCGGCAAGTGCGCGCTGAGCACAGTGATAAAGAAGTGCTGCAGTTATTTGACCTGACGGTGCTAAAGCCGCTGGATAAACAAGTGCAGCAACAGATCCATCAGGCCGCCGCCGATACCAGTCTGGCGGTGGCTTTGTCGCCTTTTGTGTTGGCGGACTTACTGCTGGTACTGTGGCGCAGCAGCCGCATGTTGCGTCAAATTGCCGAAAGTTATGGCGCCAGTGTGGGGCAATTGCGTAGCCTGCTGTTAATCAAGCGGTTGTTTGCTTCTTTGGTCTGGGCTGGCGGTTCGGAGCTGGCGCTGGACCTGTCTGCTGATTTTATTGGCACAGAGCTGACCTCCAGACTATCAGCGCGGGCCGGCCAGGGGCTGATTGCCGGTTTACTGGTGGCCAGGCTTGGATTGGCAGCGCAGCACTTATTACGACCAGTGCCGTTACCTGAGCAGGAAAAACTCAGTTTGAGCCAGCTGGGACGTGCGCTGGTGCTGCGTCTCAGCGGTAAAGCCCATCAGTGAGTGTCAATAATTTCTGACACTTTCGTCTGCTGTGGTCAGGGGACACCGGCTGATTTTCGGCCCCTCAGATGTCCATATGCCTGTTGTGTATGAAGGTCTTTTGCTTAGATAAAGCAAAGAACAATAAAACAAACTCATCACGCAACAGGTGTTTTATGACCACGCAGTACGGCCATGCCGAAACTTTATGTATTCACGCCGGGAAACCGGAAACCCACCCGCACGGGGCGTTGACCACCCCTCTATACCAGACGTCAACCTTCGTATTTGACAGCGCCGAACAAGGTGCAGCCCGATTTGCCGGTGAAGCAGAAGGCTACATTTATACCAGGCTCGGCAACCCGACTACCCGCGAGCTGGAGCTACGACTGGCAGCGCTCGAAGGGATGCAAGATGCGGCTGCCACCGCCACTGGGATGGGGGCTGTCGCCGCCGCGACTCTGGCGTTTTTACAGCAGGGTGACCACCTGCTGGCGAGTAAAGCCATTTATGGCTGCAGCTTTGCGCTCTTTAATCATCAATTTGCCCGCTATGGAATTGACGTCAGTTTTGTTGACTTTACCGATCCGCAGGCGGTGGAAGCGGCGCGCAGGCCCAACACCAAAATGCTGTTTATCGAGACGCCAATTAACCCAACGCTGACGGTGATCGACCTGAGTTTTGTCGGCGATTTTGCCCGTCGCCATCAGCTGATCTCGGTGGTGGACAACACCTTTCTGACACCTTTATTGCAGCGCCCGGTTGAGTTTGGCATTGATTTGATTGTGCATAGTGCCACCAAATACTTAAATGGCCATGGCGATGTAGTGGCGGGTGCCATTGTTGGCTCTGCTGAGATGATCCAAACCATTAAGCTCACCACCTTAAAAGATATGGGCGCCACCATCAGTCCGCACGATGCCTGGTTGATTCTGCGCGGTATGAAAACTTTGTCGGTGCGGCTGGAGCGGCACCTGAAGAATGCGCAGGCGGTGGCAGAATACCTGGAGCAACACCCGGCCATTGCCACCGTCTATTACCCAGGCTTGCCGTCGCATCCTGGGCATCAGTTTTTGGGCGGCCAGATGAAAGGTGCAGGCGGCGTGCTGGCATTTGAACTGAAAGGCTCGTTGGATGACGGCCGGTTTTTTATCAATCAGTGCCAGTTGCTGTCATTGGCCGTCAGCTTGGGCGACGCCGAGTCCTTAATACAACATCCTGCGTCCATGACTCACAGCCCATACAGCCCGGAAGAGCGGGCCATGGCGGGTATTAGTGATGGTTTGATCCGTATTTCAGTTGGGCTGGAGCATCAGGACGATATTATCGCCGACCTGGCGCAGGCACTGAAAAAGCTGCAACAACGCCAGACGACCAGCCTAAAAACGGCTTGATGTAGCGTTTATTTTACAAAATAACCAAGCGGCCGGGCGGGGCACTCCACAACCATGGGTTAACAGTCGCGGTCCAATCCACTAGTATCGGCCGCGACAATAAGCAGGCCGAAGGCCGCAGTAAAAAATTTCAAACCAGGGTAGTTATGAGTAAAAGCAGCAGTTATGTATCCAGGCAGTCGGATGAGCAAGGCGTCATTCACTGGAGCGACGAAGAGAACCAGATCTGGTCAGAACTGATCAGTCGGCAGCTGTCTTGCATCCAAGGCAAAGCCTGCAATGAATACCTGGATGGCTTAAAGAAACTGAATTTGCCACAGGACCGCATTCCGCAATTAGCTGAGGTAAATGCGGTGCTGGAACAAAGCACCGGCTGGCGCTGTGCTGAAGTACCGGCGCTCATTAGCTTCGACCGCTTTTTCCAGTTGCTGGCCAATAAAGAATTTCCGGTCGCAACCTTTATCCGCAGCAGGGAAGAGTTCGATTACCTGCAGGAGCCGGATATTTTCCACGAGATCTTCGGCCACTGCGCCATGCTGACGCATCCGGCTTTTGCCGAGTTTACGCACAGATACGGCCAGCTGGGCCTGGCCGCCAGTAAAGAGGAACGGGTGTATCTGGCCCGTTTGTACTGGTTTACCATTGAATTTGGCTTGCTTAATACCGCTGAGGGGCTGCGGATTTACGGTGGTGGTATTTTGTCCTCACCAGGCGAAACCCAATATGCCTTTGCATCTGAAGTGCCAGAACGCCATCGCTTTGACGCGCTCGATGTGATGCGGACGCCATACCGCATCGATATTATGCAGCCGGTGTACTTTATGTTGCAGTCGATTGATGATCTGTTTGATATTTCCAAGCTGGATTTAATGGCGCTGGTGCAACAAGCGAAATCGCTGGGGCTGCATGCTGCCAAGTTTCCTCCTAAACAAAAACAAGCCAGCTAAATGCTGAGAAAAAGAGAAAATACTCATGTCTGATTTAACCCAAGCAAAATGTGAAGCCTGCCGTGCCGATGCGCCACGAGTCAGCGACGACGAACTGGCGGTGTTAATCCGTCAGATCCCGGACTGGACACCTGTGGTACGGGATGACATTCTGCAGCTGGAGCGCGTTTATAAGTTTAAAAACTTCAAACAAGCCTGGGCCTTTCACCACAAAGTGGCGGAGCTGGCTGAAACAGAAGGCCATCATCCTGCACTGTTGCTGGAGTGGGGCAAGCTGACTGTGACCTGGTGGTCCCATTCAATTAAAGGCCTGCATAAAAACGACTTTATTTGCGCCGCCAAAACAGACCAGCTGCTTAGTGCCTAAGCAAAAGCGGCTCCGTTGCTGGCAAAGGCGCGGAGCCGTGCATAATTCTTTACAATTTACTCTGGTTTCTTCTGCTTACCCTGCCGTATCATAGGCCTAACCTGAACTTAAACATGGTTGTTGCTTATGAGGTTAGAAATCCATTGCCAGGACCGACTGGGCATAGCCCAGGAAGTGTTGCAAATCCTGGTCAGCTATCAGCTTGATTTACGCGGTATCGAAGTCGACCCGTTGCAGGGCCGTATCTATGTGTCATTCCCCGGTATTGAGTTCGGCACCTTTCAGGAGCTGATGGCGAAAATTCGTCGGCTGGCAGGCGTGGATGATGTGAAAACCACAGCTTTTTTGCCTTCAGAGCGTGAGCACAACGAACTGACGACCCTGCTTCGCACTTTACCGGACGGTATTATTGCCGTTGACAGCAAAGCCCATGTCACCATTATCAACGAAGCCGCGTTGGACGCCTTGTCATTGCAACGGGATGAAGTTGAAGGGCATCTGCTGACGCCTTTGCTGAAAGGGTTCAATTTAAGCCGCTGGCTGGAAGGGGACGATGTATTGGCGCAGACCCGACGGGTGGAAATTCAGAACAAAAAGTTTATTGCCGATTTGCTGCCGGTAATGGTGCCCGGTGAGCAGGAGCAGGAAACGCTGGCGGGCGCTGTGCTCAATCTGAAATCCGAGAGCCGCCTGGGCGAGCAGATGGTGGTGTTTAAAAAAGGCGATCAGGAAAGCTTTAACAATCTGCATGCGCACAGCAATCTGATGCGAAAAGTGGTGCGGGAAGCGAAAAAAATGGCACAGCTGGACGCACCCATTTTGATTATGGGCGAAACAGGGACCGGCAAAGAAGTGCTGGCGCGCGCCTGCCATGCTGCAAGCGGCCGCAGTGGCAAACCTTTCCTCGCAGTCAATATGGCGGCGATGCCCGACAATGTGGCTGAATCCGAACTCTTTGGTCATGGCCCCAATGCGATGCCGGGCGCCACTGATGCGAAAAAAGGCATTTTTGAACAAGCCAACAAAGGCACGGTCTTTTTGGATGAAGTGGGAGAGATGTCCCGCGAACTGCAAACCAAACTGCTGCGTTTTTTGCAGGATGGTTGTTTCCGCCGGGTTGGCGACGAAAACGAAGTGCGGGTGGATGTACGGGTGATTTGCACCACGCAAAAAGATTTACCCAGCATGGTACAGGAAGGAAAATTCCGTGAGGACTTGTACTACCGCCTTAATGTGCTGAGCCTGACCTTGCCGCCGCTGCGCGAGCGTAAGCAAGACGTGGTGCCATTGGCCGAGCATTTTATTGCCCGCTTTGCCGCGCGTCTGGGCCGCAAGTCTCCCAGGTTAACCGAAGCCTGCGAGCACTTTTTGCAACATTACCCATGGCCTGGCAATGTACGGCAACTGGAAAATGCCTTGTACCGTGCTGTGACACTGCTTGAAAGCAATGAGCTGGATAAAGACCAGTTGCAGCTACCCAGTTACACCAGCGATCTGGGCTACCTGGAAAAGGATTTTGAAGGCACCCTGGATGAAGCGGTCAAAGCCTTTGAGGCGGATTTACTGCGAAAATTGTTTCCTGCCTACCCAAGTTCACGCCAACTGGCCAAAAAACTCGGGTTAAGCCATACGGCTGTGGCGAATAAACTGCGTGATTACGGCATCAGCAAGAAAAGCGTAAAAATTTAGCCACGCTTTGTAGTGCTATGGATACAAAAAATCAGCTCCGAACCCTGTTTCGGAGCTTTTTTTCAGCATTTTTTTGAAAAAGCATCGTTTTGTCAGCAGAACTGTACAAAAAGCCGGTTTTTCTCGGTGAAGCCTGCATTGCAACCGCATCTTCCTTTTTTTATCGCAACAAGCAAGATAAGCCAAAATTACAGGGTGCAACTGCAGGAGAATTATGATGTTCGATCCGATAAATCCGTTGGGAACCGATGGCTTTGAATTTGTAGAGTACACAGCCGCCGACAAACAGGGCATTGAAAACCTGAAGAACCTGTTTAAATCGCTGGGGTTTACTGAAGTCGCCAAACACCGCTCCAAAGAAGCCTGGCTGTACAAACAAGGCGATGTGAATTTTATCGTCAATGGGGAGCCTAACTCTCAGGCGGAAAAATTTGCTGCTGAGCACGGCCCCAGCGTTTGTGCCATGGCTTTCCGTGTCAAAGACGCCGCGGCTGCGCTGAAAAATGCGGTCGACAATGGCGCCAAGCACTACCAAAACCAGGTGGGCCCAATGGAGCTGAATATTCCGGCTGTGTACGGGATTGGCAGTAGCTTACTGTACTTTGTTGACCGTTATGGCCAGAGCTCGGTTTATGACGTGGACTTTAAATTCTACGACAACTGGCAAGACGACATGGCGAAAAACCAGGTGGGTCTGGAGGTCATTGACCATCTGACGCACAACGTACGCCGTGGCAATATGGCGGTCTGGGCCGGTTTTTATGAGCGCATCGGTAATTTCCGCGAAATTCGTTATTTCGACATTGAAGGCAAACTGACAGGTCTGGTGTCCAAAGCCATGACTGCCCCTTGCGGCAAAATCCGTATTCCAATCAATGAGTCTTCGGATGACAAATCACAGATTGAAGAATTTATCCGCGAATACAAAGGCGAAGGCATTCAGCATATTGCGCTCACCACCGATGATATTTACCAGACAGTCCGCACCTTGCGTGAGCGCGGCATGGACTTTATGCCAACGCCAGATACCTACTACGAACGTGTGAATGCCCGGGTCGAAGGCCACACTGAAGATCTGGAGCAATTAAAAGAGCTGCGTATTCTGATCGACGGCGCTCCAATGAAAGATGGCATCCTGCTGCAAATCTTTACCCAAACCGTGATTGGCCCGGTGTTCTTTGAAATTATCCAGCGCAAAGGCAACGAAGGCTTTGGCGAAGGTAACTTCAAAGCGCTGTTTGAATCCATTGAAGAAGATCAGATCCGTCGCGGAGTGCTGCAAGATGCGTAAGTGGGCGTCTTTTCCATTGAAAGAAGGCGAAATTTCACGTCAGGCCCATGCCGATTTTCCGGAGCAGGCCATTTATGAGCGTGAAACCGGCCGCAGTGGCTTTTTTGGCCCGGCGGCGCATTTCCATCACACCCATGCCCCAACCGGCTGGAGTGACTGGCAGGGGCCATTAAAACCCCGGTTGTTTAACTTTAACAACATCAGCGACAACCAGGATGTGTCGCCTTGGCAAGTGCCGTTTTTGCTGCACAATGCGCACTGCAAAATGCGCACCTGGCGCCTGACGCAGTCGATGCCGTATCTGGTGCGTAATGCTGACGGTGACGAGCTGCTTTTTGTGCATGAGGGCTCGGCCGAGCTTTATTGCGACTATGGTCACCTGACACTGCGCGACGGTGATTACGTGGTGATCCCGCGTTCCACCATGTGGCGGCTGGAAGTGACAGAGCCGTTGTTCTTACTGATGATTGAAGCGACCAACGATTCGTATCAGTTACCGGAAAAAGGCCTGGTGGGGAATCACGCCATCTTTGACCCGGCGATGCTGGACCACCCGAAAATTGACGAGGCCTTTAAAGCGCAGTATTCGGAGCAGTCTACTCAAGTGCAGGTCAAACGACACAATCAGGTGTCGGTGATGACTTATCCCTACAACCCACTGGATGCGATTGGCTGGCATGGTGATTTAACCGTGATGCGGATTAACTGGCGCGATATCCGGCCATTAATGAGCCACCGTTACCATTTACCGCCATCGGCGCATACCACTTTTGTGGCATCACGTTTTGTGGTCTGTACTTTTGTACCTCGCCCGATTGAAAGCGACCCGGGCGCTCTGAAAGTGCCGTTTTATCACAATAATGATGACTACGATGAAGTGCTGTTTTATCACGCCGGTGATTTCTTTAGCCGCGACAATATTGAACGTGGCATGGTGACCTTTCATCCGGCTGGTTTTACCCATGGTCCGCATCCGAAAGCATTTCAGGCCGGTCGCGAGTACCGCAAGAAGTTTACCGATGAAGTGGCAGTGATGTTGGACACCCGCGATGCGCTGGAAATGGGCGCGGCGGCAATGGCCACCGAAAACCCGGACTACGTAAACAGCTGGAAAATTAAACCTGTACAGGCGGAAGGATAAGTCAATGAAGTTAGCATCCTTAAAAAATGGCCAGCGTGATGGCCAACTGGTTGTGGTCAGCAAGGATTTAAGCCGTTGCGTTGCCATTCCGGCCGTCGCTGTGACTATGCAGCAACTGCTGGATAACTGGAGCACTTTGGCTCCTCAGGCGCAAGAGGTGTATCAGGCGCTGAACCGCGGTGCCGTGGCAGGTGAAACCGCTTTCGATCAAGCTGCTTGTGAGTCACCACTGCCGCGGGCTTATCAATGGGCTGATGGCAGTGCGTACGTCAACCATGTAGAGCTGGTGCGTAAAGCCCGTAACAGTGAAATGCCACCAAGCTTCTGGACCGACCCGTTAATGTACCAGGGCGGCTCAGACGATTTTCTCGGCCCACGTGATGAGATTGATGTGGTCAGTGAAGACTACGGCATCGATTTTGAAGGTGAAGTCGCCGTGGTCACCGATGATGTGCCGATGGCGGCTACCCCTGAATTAGCGCGCGAAAAAATCCGGCTGGTGATGCTGGTCAATGACGTATCGTTGCGGGGCCTGATCCCGAATGAACTGGCCAAAGGCTTCGGCTTTTTCCAGTCCAAACCGGCGTCAGCGTTCAGCCCTGTTGCCGTTACACCTGAGGAATTAGGCGCCGACTGGCAAGACGCTAAACTGCATTTACCTTTGGTTTCTCATCTGAATGGTACACTCTTCGGTAAACCCAATGCCGGTGTGGATATGACCTTTGATTTCGGTCAGTTAGTGGCCCATGCGGCCAAAACCCGTCGCCTTGGCGCTGGTGCTGTGGTTGGTTCCGGCACTGTGTCGAATAAGCAAGGTACAGACTGGGGCACATCCGTAGAGGAAGGCGGTGTAGGCTACAGCTGCATTGCCGAAGTACGGATGATTGAAACTATCCGTGATGGCGCGCCGAAAACGGCTTTTATGAAGTTTGGCGACCGCATTCGGATTGAAATGTTTGATAACGATGGCCAGTCCGTGTTTGGTGCTATCGAACAACAAGTGGTTAAAGCGCAAGGCTAACCGGCCAGGCAGAAATACAAAGGCTATCGCAAGGTAGCCTTTTTTATGGAGGATCTGATGAAGCTCTACACCTATTGGCGCTCAAGCGCCGCCTTTCGGGTGCGCATCGCACTTGCTCTTAAAGGTATTCAAGTCGACCAGATACCAGTACATTTGCTGAACAATGGCGGCGAGCAGCATAGCGAAGGGTACCAGCAACGTAACCCGGCCGAACTGGTGCCTGCGCTTGAGCTGGAGCAGGGCAGCCTGAACCAGTCGCTGGCGATAATTCAGTACCTTGAGGCGCTGTACCCAGAGCCCGCTTTATTGCCTGCGGACCCATGGCTCAAGGCCCAAGTGATGGCTCTGGCACTGGATATTGCCTGCGATATCCATCCACTGAATAACCTGCGGGTGTTGCAGTACCTGACCGGTACACTGGCGGTGGATGAAACACAAAAGCTGGCCTGGATCCATCATTGGTTGCATACCGGCTTTAGCGCTTTGGAAAAGCGTCTGCAGGCCAGTGCTGGTCTGTATTGCTTTGGTAATTCAGTGACTTTGGCCGACCTTTGTCTGGTACCACAAATTTACAATGCGCTGCGTTTTAATCTGGATATGACGGGTTACCCGACACTGCAGAAAATTTATCAGCATTGTATGCAGCAGCCTGCATTTCTACAGGCGGCACCGGAACAGCAGCTGGATGCACAATAAGCTGATTTGCGGTACTCTGGCGGCCTGTGATGCCGTTGGGAGCTTGTATGAAGTTACCTGTACGTTGGTTAAACAAAACCTTGTTTTATTGTGGGCTGACCGGGCTTAGTTTTCAGCTGATTGTTTCTGCAGTGTTGTTAGTGCAGGGGCAGAGCAGGGAGCTACATTGGTGGTTTCATTGGGCGGCGCCGCTGGTCTGTATGCTGTGGGGCTTGTTGCCAGCACTGCAGCTGCAGAAAGAACCAACCAACAAAGAGAGTTAACAGAGGTTAACGACCAGGCGAGAACATACCTTCGATGCTGAGATCTTTTAAGCCCTTGGCGTCGAAATGAAATTTCAATTGCGCCATGTTTTTGTGAAAGAAATACTTGTCGTCATTCACCTTCAGCACGTAACCACCCCGCGCTTTGGCTGCATCTTTCGGGTCGCTGTTTTTTTCCAGTACCAAATGATAGCTGCCGATGGTCCAATCAAAGGATTGGATAGGTTGGTTGACCCAGTCGGTGATCCACACCTCTTTGTCCTGATGCAGCACTAACGCCAGGGTATATTTGTCCGGAACGTCGGCCACTTCCACCTGCTGTCGACCTGCCTGAAATACAAAACCGCTGTTGGACTGCTTGTAGGCGAAGCTGAAGGTCAACGGCTGTGCTTCGCCTTTGGCCAGGGTCATAGTTCCGTTGCCAGGCACTTCAAAGGCGGCCCAGCTGACGGGCAGCCAGATTGCCAGAACGAATGTCAGCAGTTGTTTCATCAGACTATCTCCACTACAACTTGGACATTAACCCGCCGGATAGAGCGTCAGTTCCTGGCCGGGCTGTATGTAGTTATCGGCCTTCAGGCCATTCCACTGCAGTATATCTGTAACTTTTACTTTAAAACGCTGCGCGATGCTGGCCAGAGAATCACCTGCTTTGACCTGATAGGTCATTTTCTTTGTTTTGCTGTCTGACGACACCGCATTCACTTTTAACAGCTGACCAGGCTTTAAACTGGAGGCGTCGTTCAGTTGATTCCAACGCTTTAAATCCGCGGTGCTGACATTGAGTTTTTTCGCTATCAGCCACAAGTTATCGCCAGATTTTACCTGATACTGGCTGCTGGTCTGCACTTTAGTCGTTTTGGCTTGCGCTGGTTCAGACACCAACCCAGGGATTGTTAACAGCTGTCCCACTTTGAGCTTTGTACCGCTCAGTTGGTTCGCCTGCTGAAGCGCTTTGACAGAGATTTTGTTCTGCGCTGCAATTTTACTCAGGCTGTCACCCGAGCGGACTTTGTACTGTCCACCAGCACTGGTGCTGGTGGTGGCAACTGGAGCCACCTTCACTTTAGGCAGTGCAGCTAGTTGCTGTTTACTGTCCAGTGGGCTATCAATTGGCACCACCAACTGATAACTGGCTGGTGGTACCACATTGGCTTTGAAGCCCGGGTTCAGGCGCTTTAATTCGTCCAGACTGATCCCCAACACTTCAGCGGTCAAAGGCAAATCCAACCCTCTGTTAATTTTTAGCACCCGGCTTTGAGGTTTATTGGCAATCGCTGGCACTGAAATCGCGTATTTGTCCGGATGTTTCAAGAGCTCGGCCAACGCCAATAACTTGGGGATATAACTGGTGGTTTGTTTAGGCAAGTGCAAAGACCAGAAGTCGGTTGGGCGGGCACTGTATCTGTTGCGCTCCAGTGCTTTAAACACCCGGCCTTCGCCGGCGTTAAAGGCAGCAACGGCACTCAGCCAATCCTGGTCGACATTGCTGTACAGATATTTTAAATAATCAAAAGCAGCCCGGCTGGATTCCATCACGTCCCGGCGTCCGTCATACCAGGCGTTTTGCTTTAAGCCGAAGTTACGACCTGTGCCTGCACTGAACTGCCAAATGCCCAATACGCCGGACACGCTGCCTGCTTTAGGATTGTAGGTACTTTCGACGATTGGCAGCAGTGCAAGCTCCAGCGGCATATTGCGCCGTTCGAGTTCCGTGATCAGGTGGTATAAAAATGGTGCGGCGTTTTCTGTGGCGGTTTTCAGTACTTTTTGATTGCGCAGATAAAAGCGAATTTGTTGCTCGATTTCACGATTTCCGCTGGGTACGTCAAGACTGAACTGAGCGATGGCCCGCTGCCACAAATTGTCGTAACTTTGCAGCTTGCTGTCCGGCGCTAACGGCGACAGCTCGGCGTCTTGCCATAGCGCATTGGCGACTTGCTGGGCTGTGGCCGCTTTATCCCGGACTGGCTGATCAACACTGATCTCTGCTTCAGGCTCTGGTGCTTGCACAGACTTTGGCGCTGCACAGCTGGCGAGTAAGGCCGCTGCAACGGCGACATAAAGTTTATTCAGCATAAAGCGGTTCCAAAAACAACAAAGACAAGTATGTTACCCACTCAAGTCTGAATTGCAAGTTAACCGCTACCATTGATCCTTACGCTGGCGGAAAAAACTGAATAATTCCAACGCGTTTGCCTGCTGCCAGTGCTGCTGCAGCGCCGGATCCACTGCCCTCAGATAAGGATTGATCCGCAGTTGATCGGACAATAACGTTGGTAGTGTGGCCTGGTTCTGTGCTCGTAACTGCTGGCATTTCACCAAATAAGGTTGCAGCGCGGTGTTCAGTGGATCCGCCCAAAGCGCAAATTCCAGATTGGCCAGGGTGTATTCATGGGTTGGAAACAACCAGGTGTCAGCAGGCAGTGCCATCAGTGAGCTGAGGCTTTGCCACATCTGCTCGGCAGTGCCTTCAAACAGGCGGCCACAACCGGCATTAAACAACGTATCGCCGCAAAACAGCCATGGCTGACAATAATAAGCCAGGTGGCCAAGAGTATGGCCCGGTACGGCCATCACCTGAAACTGATACTGATGCCAGTCAATACAGTCACCATGGCGAACCGCTTCACCCCGGGCCAATATTTTTTCTTGTTCTGTGGCTGGCAGTATGACACGTGCTTTTGGATACCGCTGTTGCAACTGCGCAATGCCATCGACATGGTCCCAGTGATGATGGGTGACCAGTATCATATCCAACTGCAGTTGTTCTGCCTGCATATAATCAAGCACCACCTGCGGATCGCCAGGGTCGACCACCAGCGCCTTGTTCTCTTGGCGCAGGCACCAAATGTAGTTATCCTTAAACGCAGGCAGAGCGACAGGCTCAGACATCATTTTTTATCCCAACGGCAGCCTTATGAAACCCGCATTAAGTTACCACAGCAGCCCTTTACCGCAAAGTTGGGCTGAATTGCCCCAAGGCCGCTGGATGGCCAATGCCATAGAGCAGCAGCTCAATGCCTGGTGGCCACGTATTTTTGGCTACCATTTGCTTAAAGTGGGCCCGCTCAGCTCTGAACTGGACAGTAGTTTATGCCCTATCAAACACCAAATCCGTTTGGGTACAGACGAAACGACCTGCAGTTTACTGGCAGAACCTGACGCCTTGCCGCTGACTGAACATGCGGTTGATGCGGTGTTGCTGGCGCATTGCCTGGAGTTTTACCCAGACCCGCACCACATAGTGCGGGAAGCGCATCGGGTGCTGATGCCAAATGGGTATGTGTTATTGACGGGGTACAATCCGCTGAGTAATGCAGGTTTGCTGAAGCTGTGGCCTGGTGTGAAGCAACAGTTGCCTTGGTCTGGCCGGTTTTTTACGCCAGGTCGGGTGCGGGATTGGCTGCACTTATTGGGGTTTGAGCTTATTCATGAACAGCGCTTTTTTTGGTCCGGCTTGTTGGGGCATTACAAAGCCGACAGTGGCTGGCAGCGCTGGTGTGAACGGTACCTGGGGTATTTCGGAGCCTGCTATGTGCTCATTGCCCGCAAGCGGGAACATCCACTGACACCCATTCGTCCTAAATGGCAAAAAATCCCGTCTTTTCAGCCGGCGGTTAAAGGCATCAGCGCCCGCCAGAGTTCTGGCTGACGCGTTGCAGGTAGCGGTCAAGTTGATTGGCAAATTGCTGTTTGTCAGCCTGAGACAACGGGGCAGGGCCTCGCATTTGCACACCGCTGCCGCGTAGCTCGTCTGCCAGGTCACGCACCACCAGCCGTTCACTGATATTTTGACTATCCAACAATTGGCCTTTGGTGGTCAGACATACCGCACCTTTGGCTATCACGGCCGCTGCCAGCGGAATGTCATTGCTGATCAGCAAGTCTCCCGCACAGATGGCTGAACTGATATGGTGGTCGGCGACATCAAAGCCCTGTTCAACCTGAATGGCTCGGATAAATGCGCTTTTCGGTACGGGTAGCCGATGATTGGCTACCAGCTGCAGGTTGGTTTTGGTGCGCTCTGCGGCACGAAACAGCATTTCACGCAGGACAACAGGACAGGCGTCCGCATCAAGCCAAATCATTGTAAAGCTCCAAAAGTTGGCGGGCTTGCGCCTGACTCATCGTCATAAAATACAGACTTGGATTGTCATAGTCTGGCTGAGCCGCAAACTGAAAACCTAAGCTTTGATAACAGTGCAGAGCTCGCTGGTTGTGCCGGTGTACAAACAACGAAAAGTCCTTTTGCTTGTGCTCATTCAGCCCGAGCTGAATTAATGCCAGCACTAATGCTTTCCCAAGACCTTGCCCACGCTTAGACGGCGCCACCAGCAAACGGGCAAGATGATGGCGGTCAAAGCGGTCACACAGCTGACCAAAGGCCACCGCTTGTTGCTGCTGCATCAGCCAATAACTCTGAGTACCTGGCAAATAAAGCTGCTGCAAAAAAGGCAATGGCCGCAGTGGGTGGCTGAACCCAGGGCCGCCCCACAAGTCCATCGCCTGTTGATCAGGCAACCAGTTGCCAAGATTGGTGACCTGCTCCGGTAAGGCTGAGCGCAGTTGCATTGCGGCCATTACTGCACCTGCCTGATCTGGTAGCCTTGTTGTTGCAGTGCTTTTAGCAGCCCATCTTTACCGACCAGATGCAAAGCGCCAACGGCAATAAAACTGGGTTTGCCATTCACTAAGGCGGGTAATTTACGCAACCAGTCCTGATTGCGTTCAAGGATCAGGATTTGATACAGCTCCGGGTATTTGAATAAGTCGCTCAGAAACAATTTTTCCAGTGCATCGACGTCGCCCTGACGCCAGGCTTGTTTCATCGCAGCAAAATCCTGCTGACTGCTCTGCAGGTCTTGCAAGGTACTTTCGATCAGCACTTCCGCCCCTTGCTGATTCAACTTATCCAGCACAACAAGATGTTGTTCCACGCTTTCAAATCCCAGATGTGGAATGGATTTTGGACTGGCTTGTTGCATCAGGTACTTGTCCAGCCCAGGCGCTGTGGCGCCTTGCTGTTGCAATTGGGTGCTGGTCAGCATCAGCGCGGCAAAGGCCGGTTTAAAGCGACTGATTTGTTGCAACGGCAATTTGTGTTGCTGGCAGAACGTGCTCAATTGCTGGGCCAATGCCGGATTGAGATGCTGCAGTAAATTTTCGCCATCAGGGTAGCGGTTACGTTGCAATAGCAAGGCTATCCCTTCCGGGGTTTCCAGCTGGTCCAATGGCGTTTCAAGGATCAGTTGGGTGCTTTCAGCCAGCGCCTGGTCATAAGGTTGAGGTAAAGGGTAATCGTCCGGACTGAGCAGATGGATGGTGCCAGCCAGGTAGAAACGTTGGCTGCCTTTAGTGACCTGCCACAGGCTGTTGGCCTGAGCAGCAGTACTGAGCAGCACCAGAAAAAAGAGGGGAACCAGGCGTCCGAACATAATTATCCTTCCTGCAAACGAACTTTGCCGCGTTGCTGTTTGCGCTGTTGCTGAGCTTTTTTGCCATCCAGCCGACGGACTTTTGAGGCAAGCGTTGGGCGGGTTGCCCGACGGGCTTTTTCAACAAAGAGCGCTTTTTGCAGCAGTGTGACCAGGCGATTTATGGCATCCAGTTTATTTTGTTCCTGGCTGCGGCTGCTTTGCGCTTTGATCTGCACGACGCCTTCACGGGTGATGCGGTCGTCGGCATAGTTCAGCAGGCGCTGCTTGGCCCAATCTGGCAAACTGCTTTGTTGGCTGTCGAACCTTAGCACCGCCGCTGTGGATGTTTTATTCACATGCTGTCCGCCAGCGCCCTGGGCCCGCACATAGCTGAATTCCAGCTCGTCCGCGCTCAGGGTGACGCCTGCAACTACGGGATAGCGTTCTACCACATTAAATCATCCGGGATCTGGTAAGCGGCATACGGGTCGTCTTCCGCCTGAACTTCGGCACTCTGGTTGGTGCTGTTGAGTACCACAATGGCTGAAGCCAGTCGTTGTTGGATCTTTTCAGCCACTTTCACTGGGATCAGGTGATAGCTTTCGCCTTGGCGGGCGATGGCGATTTGGCCTTTACCAAGTTCGGACTGCACTTTGGTAGTGATGTACAAGCGTTTTACCAAGCTGCCGTCGGTAAAGTTGTAGGCGAGGTCCCCTTTGGCCTGGATACTATTCAGCTCAATCAGCTGTTTTACCTGTGCCTGAATGGCTTTTTGGTCCTGTTCCGCTTTGCGTTGGCGGTTTAATTCCTGATCGCGAGCTTGCTGCTGTTGGCGAGCTTGTTCAGCAAGCACAGAAGCCTCGTTGACCACGGTGCCGTTTTTACCGGCTTGCACCCGTTCTTTATGTTTCTGTTTATTGATGTTTTTGGCTGTTTTGGCATTGCCAAGGCCAGCTTTGAGCAACTGCTCCTGAAGTGATTTACTCATAATGCAATCCTGTACTGTCTTGCCTGTATTGTTTCATGTGCAGCGAGCTCTGCCAAGCAATGCAGTAACGGCCTTGGCGTAAATCAGGTATCATAACGCTATCTTTTCACCGGACAGGCGAATTATTTTGGCATTTCAGGACTTCAGGCTCGACCCACGTTTAGTGCGTTCGGTCCAGCATTTGGGTTTTGCCCAACCAACCACAGTACAACAAGAAGCTATTCCGGCAGCGATGACAGGAAAAGACCTGCTGGTTTCTTCGCAGACCGGGTCGGGTAAAACGCTGGCGTACTTGTTGCCAATGATGCAACGGTTATTACGCAGTAAACCATTGGCCAAGCAGGATGCCAGGGCCTTAATTCTGGTACCAACCCGCGAACTGGCGCATCAGGTTTATGGACGCTTACGCTTGTTTGTTGCCAACACGCCGCTGAACAGTGCTTTGATCGTCGGCGGCGAAAACTTCAATGATCAGGAAAAACTGCTGAAACGTCAGCCACAAATTATTGTGGCCACGCCAGGACGATTGGCTGACCATCTGGAACATAAAAGTTTGTTTATTGCCGGGTTGGAATTACTGATCCTGGATGAAGCAGACCGGATGTTGGATTTGGGTTTTATGCCACAACTGACCGCTATCAATAAAGCGGCCAGCCACAGACTGCGTCAAACACTGATGTTTTCCGCTACCTTGGACAACACCGAAGTGAACGAGCTGGCGATGGCGTTACTGAAAAGCCCACACCGGGTTTCTGTCGGCGCATCTCACCAGCAGCATGAAGATATAAGCCAGCGTTGTTATTTTGCGGACCATCTGACTCATAAGGAAGCGCTGCTGAAACACTTTGCTTCGACTGAAGATATCAAACAGCTGATCCTGTTCACGGCCACCCGCGAGGATACCGAACGGCTGGCATTATTATGTGACCAATTAGGTCTGCCTGCTGTTGGGCTAAGTGGCAAATTAAGCCAGGCCAGACGGAATCAGGTGATGCAGGAATTTGCGTCTGGTCGTTACAAAGCGCTGGTCACCACAGACGTGGCCTCACGTGGCTTGGACTTACTGCAAGTCAGCCATGTGGTGAACTTCGACCTGCCGAAACATGCGGAAGAATACGTCCATCGTATCGGCCGCACTGGGCGAGCTGGTCAAAAGGGGGTCGCCATCTCATTGGTCGGGCCCAAGGATTGGAAATCATTTTGTGAGATAGAAACCTTCTTACGCCAGCCCTTGCCAATGGTTGAAGTGGAAGGATTAGTCGCTCGTTTTAAAGGTGTGGTCTTAACCTCCAATGGGCCGAAGACGGCGAAAAATGCGGCTGCAACCAAAAAAGCACCAGCTCCAAAACGTAAGCCAACACAGAAAACGAAAAAGCCTGCTGCAGCGAAGTTTTTCCAGGGCGGCGATGATGGTTTGATGCCTGTACGTAAAAAGAACAATTAATTTACTTTTGGTTGTTTTTTATTCGGAAAAAAGTGTTACACTCGGGAAGTTACTTTGACGCTTTGTTCATCAATTGACTATGCAGTAACTTGTTTTTATTGAGAATTAAAGTCAAGTAACCGGAACGGCCAATGGAGAAACAACTATTTTTCTGTTGATCCAGTGATAAGTATTGACCCCTCTGGTGGCTTCACTGATAATGGGGTTGAAATATGTGCTAGCTCAACGTGGCCGGTAATATTTAAAGTCGCCGATGACTCGGCAAATTTAGTTTAAGTAAGAGAATGTTATGTCACAATTAATTTCCGGTACCGTTAAGTGGTTCAACGAAGATAAAGGTTTTGGTTTCATTGAGCGCGAAGGCGGCAAAGATGTATTCGTACACTTCCGCGCTATCAACGGTACTGGCCGCAGAACTCTGGTTGAAGGTCAGAAAGTGACTTTCGAAGTCACTGAAGGTCAAAAAGGCCCTCAAGCAGAAAACGTAACTGTAGTTGCTTAATAGCGCTAAGTTGACGAAGCTTCTGGAAAAGCCGGCTTAATGCCGGTTTTTTTATATCTGTTATTTGGATTTAAAGCCTAAGTGCTGAACCTTGTTGTTTTACAGAGCCAGAGTTAACTGTGCCTGAGCGTGTTGATCTTTTAGCCCCACATGGATCCCGACTAACCGAACTTTTTTCCCTTCGCCCCGTGACCAGGCCTGTTGCAGTAATTGTTTCAGCGTCAGGAAGTCCAGTTCATTCTGACTGCGTTCTACTGTGGTTTGCTGAAAATCGGCAAACTTAAGTTTGATGCCTATTTTCTGAATAAAGGGGGCCGCATCGCAGCGTTCTATCCGTCGCCTTAGCTTCGGCAGCAATTCCAGCAGGCTTTGCTCCCCGGCAACAAGATCCGGCAAATCCTGATCATAAGTGTGTTCAACAGCGACAGATTTACGTGGGTAGTCGTTTTTGACCTGGCGTTCATCCACCCCATGACTGCGTTCCAGCAGGGTTTCGGCAAAACTGCCAAAATGGCTGATCAGCTGTTTTAGTGGCGCCTTTTGCACATCTGCACAGTGATACAAACCAAGCAACGCCAGGCGTTCGGCTGTCTTTTTACCTACGCCTGGTATTTTGTGCAGGGGTAAGGTTCTGACAAAATCGCTGACTTGCTCAGGCCTTAATACAAAAAGACCGTCTGGTTTATTTTCATCGCTGGCTATTTTGGCTAGAAATTTATTCGGAGCGACACCAGCAGAAGCAGTCAGGCCGGTTTCCTGTACAATAGTGCGGCGAATATCTTCGGCAATACGGGTCGCGCTGCCATTAAAAAGAGAGCTATCGGACACATCCAGATAAGCTTCATCCAGCGACAAGGGTTCCACTTTGTCGGTATAGCGATGAAAAATGGCTTGGATCTGCAAACTGGCAGCTTTGTATTTTTCCATATTGCCAGGCAACAGTAATAAATGAGGGCAGAGTTTCAGTGCCTGATGAGTTGGCATTGCACTGCGTACGCCAAAAGCGCGGGCAGGGTAGTTGCAGGTGCTGATCACTCCCCGGCTCTGACGGCTGCCGCCAATGGCCAGTGGGATAGTGCGCCAGTCGGGCCTGTCACGCATTTCCACCGCGGCATAAAAACAATCCATATCGATATGAATAATTTTTCTCATCAGCCCCACCCAAATTAGCTGTGTATATATACAGCTGTTATTTTAGACAGTGCTTGCGAAATGTCAAAGACTTCCTGTGCAAGACAGCCAACTCAATCTGACTGCTCCTACAAGTTGATTTAGATGTTTAGACGTCTATTTTATCGATGCATCCGGTGGATTTTCGATGTAGAATAGCGCCAATTTTTTTGATCAGCCCAGCCTTTTGGCGATTCAAGGAGCAAGCATGTTAAAGCGTGAAATGAACATTGCCGATTTCGACCCGGAATTATGGCAATCCATTACCAACGAAACCCGTCGTCAGGAAGAGCACATCGAACTGATTGCCTCTGAAAACTATGCCAGCCCGCGGGTACTGCAAGCTCAGGGTTCTCAACTGACCAATAAATACGCCGAAGGTTACCCACACAAGCGTTACTACGGTGGTTGTGAGTACGTGGACGTTGCTGAAGATTTAGCGATCGCCCGTGCCAAAGAATTGTTTGGTGCTGATTACGCCAACGTGCAACCGCATTCTGGTTCACAAGCCAACTCTGCTGTTTTCTTAGCCTTATTAAGTGCCGGCGATACCATTTTGGGCATGAGCCTGGCGCACGGTGGTCACCTGACTCACGGCGCGACCGTCAGCTCATCTGGCAAACTGTACAAAGCGGTTCAATATGGTCTGCACCCGGAAACTGGTGTGATTGATTATGACCAGGCTGAAGCGCTGGCTTTGGAACACAAGCCAAAACTGATCATCGCTGGTTTCTCTGCTTATTCAGGTATTATTGATTGGCAACGTTTCCGTGACATCGCGGACAAAGTAGGTGCCTACCTGATGGTGGACATGGCGCACGTGGCTGGTCTGGTGGCTGCAGGTCTGTATCCAAATCCGGTGCCGGTGGCTGATGTGGTAACCACGACCACTCACAAAACGCTGGCTGGTCCACGTGGCGGTCTGATCCTGGCGCGTAAAAACGAAGAAATCGAAAAGAAACTGAATTCTGCCGTATTCCCAGGTGGTCAGGGCGGTCCTCTGATGCACGTGATTGCGGCGAAAGCTGTGGCATTTAAAGAAGCACTGCAACCAGAATTCAAAACCTACCAGCAACAAGTGCTGAAAAACGCTGTGGCCATGTGCGAAGAAATGCAAAAACGCGGCTACAAAATTGTGTCTGGCGGCACGCAGAACCACTTGTTCCTGATGGACCTGATTGACAAAGACATCACGGGTAAAGAAGCCGATGCCTGGTTAGGCCTGGCGCACATTACTGTGAACAAAAACTCAGTTCCTAACGACCCGCGCTCTCCGTTTGTGACTTCTGGTCTGCGCATCGGTACTCCGGCTATTACTCGCCGTGGTTTCAATGAAGCGGAAGCCCGTCAGGTAGCCGGTTTTATCTGTGATGTACTGGACAGCCGTGGTGATACCGCGGTGATCGACAAAGTCCGTGGTCAGGTGTCAGAGTTGTGTGGCCGTTTCCCGGTCTATGCCTGATCCTGTCAGCAGTGTTAAGATGGCCGCCCAGAGCGGCCTTTTTTTCAGGAGTCTCCAAGTGTTTTGTCCATTTTGCCGGGCCGACGACACCAAAGTTATTGATTCCCGTCTGGTAGCAGATGGTTACCAGGTCAAGCGTCGCCGCGAATGCGGTGCCTGCCATGAACGTTTTACCACCTTTGAAGCCGCTGAACTGGTGATGCCGCGTATCATTAAACGTGATGGTTCGCGTGAACCTTACAATGACACTAAATTACGACTGGGCCTGATGCGGGCACTGGAAAAACGTCCGGTGCCGACCGAGCAGGTCGAGTCGCTGATCAGCAAAGTTGAAAGCCAGCTACGTGCCACCGGCGAGCGTGAAGTACCGAGCGAGTTGCTTGGCACCCTGATTATGGATGAGCTGGTCAAGCTGGATAAAGTGGCCTACGTGCGCTTTGCCTCAGTCTACCGCTCCTTTAAAGACATCCGCGAGTTTGGTGAAGAAATAGCCCGCTTAGGTGATCAGTAATGCAGTGGTCAGTGGCGGACCAGCAGTTTATGCAACAAGCGTTGCAACTGGCACAGCAGGGCCGTTTTACCACGGCGCCCAATCCAAACGTCGGTGCTGTGGTGGTCAAAGATCAGCAAGTTGTCGGCTCTGGTTATCACCATCAGGCGGGTCAGCCACATGCCGAAGTGTATGCGCTGCGCCAAGCTGGCGTTTTGGCCCGAGGGGCGACCTGCTATGTGACGCTGGAACCTTGCAGTCATTATGGCCGCACCGGTCCTTGTGCGCTGGCGCTGGTTGATGCAGGAGTGAGCCGGGTGGTGGTCGCGATGCTGGACCCGAACCCACTGGTGGCGGGCAAAGGCATTGCACTGCTACAAAATGCGGGCATTGATGTCCAGGTGGGCTTGTATGAACAGCAGGCCAGAGCGCTGAACCCTGGTTTTCTCAGCCGAATGGAACGGCAGCGCCCGTGGCTGAAGTTAAAATTAGCCTGCAGTCTGGATGGCGCCATTGCGCTGGCGAATGGCGAAAGCCAGTGGTTAACCGGGCCAGAAGCCCGGGCTGATGTACAAGTGGAGCGCGCGGCCTGCCATGCAATTTTATCGACAGCAACCACTGTCTTACAGGACCAGGCGCGCTTGTCCGTGCGTGCAGAAGCGGCTCCGATCACGCCTTTATCTGACGGCAGCGTGCGGCAACCCGTGCGTATTATTCTTGACCGTCAGTTGAAGTTAACCGGACAAGAGTTGTTATTTCAATCCGGCGGCCCCATTTGGCTAATCCATAGCAATCAGCACACAGCAGCAGAATTGACCAGTTCTGCCGCAACGGATGGTCAAGTCCGTTATCTGGCGGTGCCTGAAGAAAATGGCCAGCTGGATTTAAAGGCACTGCTCGCGCTGTTGGCCGAACAACAAATTAACGACCTTTGGGTGGAAGCTGGCGCAAGGCTGGCATCGTCCTTGTGGCAGCAGCAGTTAGTGGATGAGTTAATTGTGTATCAGGCGCCAGTGTTGCTTGGTGCGGGCGCTCAGCCGTTAATGCAGCTCGCCAGGTTGAGCCACCTGAAGGATGCACCACGCTGGCAGTGGCAACAAGCCCAGTGCCTCGGGCCTGATGTTAAATTGCGGGCCTGCTTACAGGAGCCATAAATGTTTACCGGAATTATTGAAGCCAAAGGCCGCATCACGGCGCTACAGCATAAAGGCAAGGATCTGAAGCTGACCATTGGCTCCGCTGAACTGGATTTTTCCGACGTGAAGCTGGGCGACAGTATTGCGACTAATGGTGTTTGCCTGACCGTCACGGCTTTAGGGCCGCAAAGTTTCAGTGCCGATGTGTCTGGCGAGACGGTGAAACGAACCTTGTTTGGTCAGTACAAAGTCGGCCAGCAGGTTAACCTGGAAAAAGCCTTACTGGCGACCAGCCGCTTAGGTGGGCACTTGGTCAGTGGCCATGTGGATGGCGTAGGTAAAATTCTGCGGATTGATACCTATGGCGAAGCCTGGCAAGTCTGGGTCGAGATGGCCCCCGAGCTGGCGCGTTATATTGCCGAAAAAGGTTCCATTACCGTCGACGGCATCAGCCTGACAGTGAACGAGCTGGCTGCCGGCCAGTTCCGGCTGACCATAGTGCCGCACACCGCCAAAGAAACCACCTTAATTACGCTGAAAGCGGGCAGTCAGGTGCACCTGGAAATCGATTTAATCGCCCGTTACCTGGAACGCTTGCTGAGTGCCAACAGCGCTGAGTCAAAAAGCTCAGGCGTGACGCTGAACTTATTACAACAACGGGGTTTTGTCTGATCCCCTCTGAACCTGGACCCGACTATGCAATTAAATACACCAGCTGAAATTATCGAAGATATTCGTCAGGGCAAAATGGTGATCCTGATGGACGATGAAGACCGGGAAAACGAAGGCGATCTGGTGATGGCGGCCGACTATGTGACGCCAGACGCTATTAATTTTATGGCGACCCATGGCCGTGGCCTGATTTGCCTGACGCTGACTAAAAAGCGTTGTGAGCAGCTGAAGTTGCCATTGATGGTGGACAAAAACCTGTCGCCTTTCGCCACCGCATTTACCTTGTCAATCGAAGCTGCGGAAGGCGTGACCACCGGCATCTCGGCAGCCGACCGCGCCCGCACTGTCAAAGCCGCCGTAGCGCGTGATGCCAAACCAACCGATATTGTCTATCCTGGTCATATTTTCCCGTTGATGGCGCAGGATGGCGGTGTGCTGGTGCGGGCTGGTCATACCGAAGCAGGGTGCGACCTGGCTCGGCTGGCGGGCTTAGAACCTGCGGCCGTTATTGTTGAAGTGTTGAATGAAGACGGCACTATGGCGCGCCGGCCGGATTTAGAACTATTTGCCAAAAAACACGGTGTTAAAATTGGCACCATTGCCGATCTAATTGAATACCGTAACCTGAATGAAACCACTATTGAACAAGTAGCCTGCTGCAACCTGCCAACAGAATTTGGTGATTTTCAGCTGCACACCTTCCGTGACACCATCGACAATCAAATCCACTTTGCGTTGGTGAAAGGTACTATCGACGCCGAGCAACCGGCGTTAGTGCGCGTGCATTTGCACAATACCTTCAGCGATTTGTTGTTGTCTGACCGTGGTGCCAACCGCAGTTTCTCGTTGCACTGTGCGATGAAGCGGGTGGCAGAAGAGGGCGGTGTGCTGGTGCTGCTGGGTAAAAATGAAAAAGCAGACGAGCTGATCGAAACTGTGCGCGCTTTTGAAGCTGAAGACAAAGGCGAGCGCGCCGCGGTAGCATCGTGGAAAGGCGCGTCGCGTAATGTTGGCGTTGGCTCGCAAATTCTGGCCAGCCTTGGCGTGAAGAAGATGCGCTTGCTTAGTCAACCGAAAAAATACCATGCCTTGTCAGGTTTTGGCCTGGAAGTGGTGGATTACGTTTCTGACTAAAAAAACGAGCGGTGATTTGAAGCTGTTGTGGTATTATTGCCGCCGTTTTTTTCAAACCCAGGTGCAATGAGGATTTTCCATGCAAGTGATTGAAGCTGGCTTAACCGCCAAAGGAAAAAAATTCGCTATTGTGGTCGCCCGTTTTAACAGCTTTATCGTGGAAAGCTTACTGGAAGGCGCTGTTGATACGTTAAAACGTGTCGGTGATATTGCTGACCAGGATATTACTGTGATCCGCGTACCTGGCGCTTTTGAAATGCCACTGGCGGTACAGAAAGTGGCTGCCAGTAAAAAATATGACGCGATTATTGCGCTGGGCGCAGTGATCCGTGGTGGAACGCCACATTTTGAGTATGTCGCTGGCGAATGTACCAAAGGCCTGGCTCAGGTGATGATGCAGTACAGCGTCCCTGTCGCATTTGGCGTTCTGACCGTTGAAAGTATTGAACAGGCGATCGAACGTGCCGGTACTAAAATGGGCAACAAAGGCGGCGAAGCTGCCATGTCCGCTTTAGAGATGGTTAACGTGGTAGCGCAGATCCAGGAATAATGCATGAAACCTAATGCACGTCGTTTGGCCAGAAGCCTGGCCGTTCAAGGCGTTTACAGCTGGCAGGTCAGTAAGAACCCTGTCGGTGATATCGAACAGCAATTACTGCTGGAACAAAATACCAAACATCTGGATGTCGGTTATTTTCAAGACCTGCTGCGCGGAGTCGCCGTGCACCATGGCACTCTGGATGAGATCCTGAAGCCATTTTTAGACCGTCCATTTGAAGAGATTGATCTGGTCGAAAAAGCCGTGTTACGGGTGTCAGCATACGAGTTGAAATACCGTGTGGATGTACCGTACAAAGTGGTGATCAACGAGGCGATTGAGCTGGCTAAAGCCTTTGCCGCCGAAGACAGCCATAAGTTTGTCAACGGCATTCTGGATAAAGCGGTTAAACGCCTACGGACTGAATAAAATGGAGAGCCGGCGAAAGTCGGCTTTTTTATGGGTGAATTTGAGTTAATTCAGCGTTGTTTTGCACAGGCCGGTCGCCAGCGGCCCGACGTCACTGTAGGTATTGGTGATGATGGGGCTGTGCTTCAGGTCCGGGAAGGCTGTGATTTGGTGGTGACCACCGACAGTATGATTGAAGGTACTCATTTTTTTCCTGATGTGGACCCCCGCGCTTTAGGCCATAAGCTGGTGGCAGTCAACGTATCCGACCTGGCGGCTATGGGGGCTGAACCCTGCTGGCTATCGTTGGGCCTGACTTTACCTCATGTCGATGAAACCTGGTTGACGGCTTTTGCTGAAGGCTTAAGCGAAACGGCCGATTACTACAACTGCCAGCTGATTGGTGGCGATACCACCAAAGGTCCGTTGTCGCTGACCATGATTGCCAAAGGTCAGGTGCCTAAAGGCAAAGCGCTGACCCGCGCCGGTGCCAAAGTCGGTGATTATCTCTATGTCACTGGTACCTTAGGCGATGCGGCTTTGGGCTTGAAACTGGTGCAAAACCAAGTGGAAGTCAGTAAAAAACACCGCGCCCATTTGCTGCAACGTTTTCATTACCCAACAGCTCGTGTTGCCTTGGGTCAGGCGCTGCGCACCATTGCCAGCAGTGCGATGGATGTGTCGGACGGTCTGGCGGGTGATATACACCATATACTGCGGCGTTCAGGTGTCGGCGCTTCCATCGATGTCAGCCGCATTCCAATGTCGCAGGCGTTAAAAGACAGCTGCAGCCCAGAACAGGCATTACAGCTGGCCTTGTCGGGTGGAGAAGACTATGAACTGCTGTTTACTGTACCAGAAATCCGCCGCAGCTCACTGGATGTATTGTTGTCTCCTTATGGTGTGCCTGTGACCTGTATTGGCCGGATCACCGGTGTCGCTGGCAAACTGGAGCTGAAGCAAGGGGAATCCTTGTTGCAGTACCAGCACAAAGGCTTTGAGCACTTCTGATGAGCAAGCCTGCTTTTGATTTAAAGAAATGGACGCACGTTCTGGCGCTCGGTTTTGGTTCCGGTCTGGCGCCTAAAGCCCCCGGCACATTTGGCACGCTGGCGGCTATTCCTTTGGTGTGGCTGCAATCGCAAATGTCGCCATGGCTGGCACTGGTCTGGGTTGGTTTGCTGTTTCTGCTCGGCTGTTATGTCTGTGGTAAAACCGCTGAGGATATCGGCGAGCATGACCACGGCGCTATTGTTTGGGACGAAGTGGCTGGCTTTAGCCTGGCCATGTGGACCTTACCGTTCGAATGGCCGTATTTACTGGCTGCATTTGTGTTGTTCCGCTTCTTTGATATCGTCAAACCCTGGCCTATCCGCTTGTTGGACCATAAGGTGCCAGGTGGCTTGGGTATTATGCTGGACGATATGCTGGCTGGTGCGATGTCACTGGCTGTTATTTTGTTGCTGGTGCCTTACCTGCCTTTTGGTTAAGATAATTTTTTAACTTAACTCGGTGATTGTTGTGCGTTATTGGCTGGCTCTGTGCTGTGCGCTCTGTGCTTTCTGGCTGTCTGCCCAGCCTTCTTCCATTTACGATTTTGACGTCAAACACTGGACCAGCGCTGATGGCTTGTCTTCAAATTCTGTACGCGCGGTCAGCCAAGATCTGCAAGGCTACATCTGGGTTGGCACCTCCTATGGGCTCAATCGTTTTGATGGTCAGCAATTTGTCACCTATAGCTCGAAAACGATCCGGCAGTTACCCAGTAACTCGATTAATCAGTTGTTGCTGGACACTTCTGGCTACTTATGGATAGGCACCAAAGCAGGCCTGGCTGGGGTGGACCCGGGTAGCCTGAAATTTGAACGCTTTCCAATACTTTCTGAAGTGACCTCCATAGTGCAGATGGCTGATCAGGCCGTTTGGGTCGCGGCCGAGAACCTGTTCAGGGTCAGTCAAGGGAAAGTCAGCCGTATTGATCTGATTAAAGAGCCAGTGGTGCAGCTGAGAAAGGCGGGGGATGATGTCTGGGTCAGTACAGCGCATCATTTGCATCGTATCAGCCCTGATCTGAAGGTGTTGAGCATTCCACTACCTACTCAGCTGCAACAGCACCCAATTTATGATTTGCTCTGGACCGGTACCAGTTTGCATCTGGCCAGCGAGTCTGGCTATTTCCATCTGAATGCCAACATGGAGCTGGAAGTCTGTCCTGAACCCCACACTGACAGCTCACCCGTGTACACCTTATTTCGTGACAGTCGCGGCAATGATTGGGTGTCGAGTTATAACACCTTGTATTACCGCCAGGCGAAAGAACAGTGGCAGCGGATCAACTCAGACGAACTGAGCAGCTCGCCTTGGTTCAGTGATGTGTTTGAAGACAGCGAACAGAATATCTGGCTGGCCAGCTTCAGTGAAGGTCTGTTCCGAGCGTCACCTGGTCATATAAAGCGAGTGGTTGGCCAGGGACAGCGGGACGCGATAGTGCGCTCGGTGCGCTATTCCCCAGAGCAACGTGGACTGTTACTGGCGACCCAGAGCAGCGTTGGGCTGCTGGACAAGAATTTACAGTTCCATAGCTGGCTGAACGACAAGCAGCTGGCGAATCGCAATGTCTATGACTTGTCAGAGTTTCAGCAACAACTTTGGTTAGGCACCGACCGGGGGTTACTGAGGTTTGACCCTGACAGTGGCCAGCTCAGTCAACCCTTTGCCGGGCTGGCAGACGTTCAGTTGCGGGTTGTGCAGCCAAGCCTGCAAGGTGGCCTGTGGTTTGGTGGTGCAACCGGTCTGTTCCATTACGATGGCCAGCGCTTAGAAGCGGCATCATTTAATGCCGAACTGGAATCTAATTTTGTCACAGTGATTGAAGCGACCAGGGCAGGTTTGTATGTGGGGACGACAGGCGGCTTGTATTGGCATGAGCAGCAAAAGCTCAGCAGAGTTGGGGTCGGCACCTCCTTATACGGCGCCTATATTACGGCTATTTTAACCTTGCCAGACAAACGTTTGCTGGTCGCTACGCTGGATGATGGCTTGTTTGTCCGCTCTGTGGCTGGGTTATGGCGACAGTTTTCCAGCAGTAATGGTTTGCCGCAGGAGCCTGTAGTTAGTCTGTGGTTTGACGCAAAAGCCAAGCTGCTGTGGGCCAGCTCGCTCAAAGGCATTTTCAGAGTGAACGCCGCAGAGCTTGATGGGGACGAAGAGCATATTCCCCCATTTGAACAGGTGCTGACCCCTTATGACCGTCAGCTTGGCGCAGCCCCTGGGCGGTGCTGCAACGGCTCTGGTCACAGTAAAGTTGCGCTGTGGCAAAACCAGCTGTGGTATCCGAGTTTAAAAGGTCTGGTGGCAGTACCACTTGACCTGAAAGCTTTGTCGGATAAAAAACTGAAACCTTTGTTGCAGTCTGTGGTTGGGCGGGAGGTTTACCTGCTGCAGCCAGAACAACATCGGCTGGTGCTGGAATTGTCCGACCGCAATGTCTCTTTGCATTACAGCGCGCTGGAGTTCCGGAAGAGCAACGACGTCGAATTTCGCTATCGCCTGAACGGTTTTGATCAACTCTGGCAATACGCAGGACAACGGCGCGAGGCCATTTATACCAACTTACCACCCGGTGCTTACAGCTTTGAGTTGCAGGCCAGGTATAGCGGGCAAGCCTGGTCGGCTGAACAGCAGCAACATCTGGAATTGGTGGTTCCTCGGTTATTCAACGAAACCCTGGTGTATCAGGGATTGTGGGTATTGCTGCTGCTGTTGCTGTTGTATGCATCTGCCTGGGGATGGCGGCGCAAGAGCATTCAGCAGCAACAGGAGCTCAGTAAGCTGGTGAGCCAGCGAACGTCGGAGTTGCAAAGCAGCAACGAGCGCTTGTATGAGCTGAATGAACAACTGCAGCAACTGACCCATAAGGACGCGTTAACAGGTTTACGCAACCGACGCTTCTTGTTTGAACAGCTGCCGAAAGACGCCGAGCAGTACCAGCAGAACCGTGAAACCATGTTGCAGCAAGGCAAGTGCATGGCGTTGCTGCATCTGGATTTGGATCACTTTAAGCAAATTAACGACATGCATGGCAACAGTGTGGGTGACGCTATTCTGCAGCAAGTCAGTGCTTTATTGCTGCGGGAGAGCCGCGGAGCGGATTATGTCGTGCGCTATGCTGGAGAGCAGTTTGTGCTGGTACTGCGTGATGTGCAGCAAACGGCAGTGGCTGATTATGCCCGTCAATGGAATCAGAAGCTGGCTGCACACCTGTTTGTCACACCAGACGGACAGTCATTGGCGTTAAGCTGTTCTATTGGTTATGCCTGCTTCCCGTTGGACTTGTTGGGTGGGCAACTGATCTCCTGGGAGATCTCGCTGCAGCTGGCCGAAATTGCCGGCAAACGGGTGAAAGTATCTGGACGTAATGGCAATGCCTGTTTGAGTTTTGATGCTCAGGTGGATGCCTTTGAGTTTGAAGATGCCGGTCATATTGAGCAGCTGGTGGAGAAATTGCTGGCCGATGGCATGGCCTGGTTTGAAGTGTACAGCTATCGCCCTTAAGCGATAGCTGTACCGCAACAATTAACGGGCCAGAAAACTCTGAATGGACTGCAGTAAACCTGCGCTGTCCAGGCCCAGTTCAGCATAGATCTGCTCCTGAGTGCCGTGTTTAATAAACTGATCCGGCAGCGCCAGGTTGCACAGGCGCACCGGCAATTGCCCGGCAATGCAGAACTCATTAACGGCTGAGCCTGCGCCGCCCATCAACGCATTGTCTTCAATGGTGACAAAATGGCTGTGGTCCTGACTTAAGGTCCGTAACAGTGTTTGATCCAGTGGTTTAACAAAACGCATATCAACCAAAGTGGCGTTTAACTGCTCGGCGACTGGAATGGCTTGTTGCAGCAGTGGGCCAAACACCAGCAATGCGACTTTCTCGCCCTGACGGCGAATCAGGCCTTTGCCGACCGGCAGTGCCTGCATCTGAGCCTCTGGTGTGATACCAGAACCGACACCACGAGGGTAACGCACTGCAGCTGGGCCCTGGTGCATATAGCCGGTATACAGCAGCTGACGACATTCGTTTTCATCAGACGGCACCATCACCAGCATATTTGGGATGCAGCGCATAAAGCTGATATCAAAGGCGCCCTGGTGAGTTGGGCCATCGGCACCGACCACGCCAGCCCGGTCCACCGCAAACAGCACATCCAGATTTTGCAGTGCTACGTCATGGATCAGTTGATCATAGCCGCGCTGCAGGAAGCTGGAGTAAATGGCGACCACAGGCTTCAGGCCTTCAATCGCCATACCTGCCGCCAATGTGACTGCATGCTGTTCTGCTATGGCGACATCAAAGTAACGCTCCGGGAAATCGCGGGAAAAACGCACCAGATCCGAACCTTCACGCATCGCCGGGGTAATGCCCATCAGCTTGCTGTCGGCGGCCGCCATATCGCAAATCCACTGACCAAACACATTGGAGAAGCTGGGTTTGCTGGCTTTTTTCTCGGGTTGTTTATTGGCTGTTGGGTCAAATTTGCTGACCGCATGGTAACCAATAGGGTCTTTTTCCGCAGGTAGGTAGCCCTTGCCTTTTTTCGTCACCACATGCAGCAACTGAGGGCCTTTCATGTTGCGCATATTGCGAATGGTGTCGACCAGACTCACCACATCGTGGCCGTCAATCGGACCAATGTAGTTAAACCCCAGCTCTTCGAAAAAGGTGCCAGGGGTGACCATGCCTTTAAAGTGCTCTTCCGCGCGACTGGCCAGCTCATGCAAAGGTGGCACATTACGCAGAATTTTTTTACCGCCTTCGCGCAGGTTGGTGTAGAAATTTCCGGATAAAATGCGGGCAAAATAGCGGTTCAGTGCACCGACGTTTTCTGAAATCGACATTTCGTTGTCGTTCAGCACTACCAGCATGTCGGGTTTCACTTCACCGGCATGGTTCAGCGCCTCAAACGCCATACCAGCGGTAATAGCGCCATCACCAATAACGGCCACGACTTTGCGGTTTTTTTGTTCTGCTCTGGCAGCAATGGCCATGCCCAAAGCCGCACTGATCGAGGTGCTTGAGTGACCGACACTCAACACATCGTATTCACTTTCTTCACGCCAGGGAAACGGATGCAGGCCGTCTTTTTGCCGGATGCTGTGCATCTGGTCGCGGCGTCCTGTCAGAATTTTGTGCGGGTAGGCCTGGTGGCCGACGTCCCAAATCAGGCGGTCGAATGGAGTGTTGTACACATAATGCAGTGCAGTCGTCAGTTCTATGGTGCCAAGACCTGAAGCAAAATGGCCACTGCTCTGGCTGACGGTTTTCAGCAGAAAAGCGCGCAGCTCATCACAGAGCTGAACCAGCTGATCCTGAGGGAGCTGACGGAGTTCAGCTGGCCAGCTGGCTTGGGCCAATAGAGAAAAATCGTGAACTTCTGAAGCCATGAAAAATGCCTGTATTAATACTGTCGAGCGATCACATACTGCGCCAGTCCGGCCAGTGCTGTGGTGTCATAAGGCAAGGAGTGTAACTCAGCCTGAGCTTGTTCGACCAGCTGAATTGCCTTTTGTTTTGCCTGTGGCAGACCCAGTAAAGCGGGGTAGGTGGCTTTGTTGGCTTTCTGATCGGAGCCTGCGGTTTTGCCAAGCACGGCGGTGTCGCCTTCAATATCCAGAATGTCATCCTGCACCTGAAACGCCAGACCAATAGCGCGGCTGTAGCGGACCAGTGCAGCCAGATGCTGCTCGTTGTCGACCGGGCTTGCCAGATAGGCAAAGCGAATGGCGCACTCAATTAAGGCGCCGGTTTTTAACTGGTGCATCTGCTCCAGCGCGTCCAGCGTCATCTTTTTATCTGTGTGCGCCAAATCGATGGCCTGACCACCGCACATGCCGTTGTAGCCGGATTGCAACGCCAGTTGTTGCACCATAGCGACAATGCGGTTGGGCGCAACATTCTGGTACGGGTGCAGGCTGAGCCATTCAAAGGCCAGCGCCTGCAGCGCGTCACCGGCCAGAATGGCGTTGGCTTCATCAAAGGCTTTATGACAGGTCGGTTTACCGCGGCGCAAGTCATCGTTGTCCATGGCAGGCAGGTCGTCATGGATCAGCGAGTAGGTATGCAGCGCTTCAATAGCACAAGCAGGACCGTCCAGATCGGTCAGGCTGGCACCGAGCATCTGACCGCAACTGTAGACTAAATAAGGGCGCAGGCGTTTACCGCCAAGCAACAGGCTGTAACGCATGGCTTGCAATAGCACCGGGTCCGTCAGGGGGCGGGCGTCCAGTTGCTGAGTCAGTTGCTGTTCCAGTCGTTGTTGATAATGAGATAAGGCAACCAGCATGTGTTAATCCTCTGCACCGCTGAATGGTTGCAGCGATTCTTCACCTTGCTGTTCCAGCAAAATCTGCACTTTCTGTTGAGCGGCTTGCAGCTGCTGCTGGCTCTGGCGGACTAGCGTAATACCACGTTCAAATTGTGCCAGCGCCTGGTCAAGCTGCAGATCGCCTTGTTCCAGTTGCTGTACTATCTGCTCCAGTTCGGACAAGCCTTGTTCGAATTGGCTGAAATCTGTTTTTTTCTTTGTCATTGTTTTTGCCCGAAAGTCGGTGTGCAACCCAAGCTGAGCGCGTTATTATGAGCAATCTGCTGCAGCTTGGGAAAGGATAAATCAGTTGAGCACTGAAATTCTTGTTCAACTATCCCATAGTTTTGCCGATAACTCATTATAAGCTAAGATAAAACCGAAAATTTGCCGGTCGTTTTTGGGGGATAAACCGTGGATTTAGCAACCGTCATAGGTTTGATTGCGACTATGGGCATGATGGTCTGGGCTATGTGGCTCAGCTCCAGTGGCAGCATAGGCATGTTCTACGACTTCGTGTCTATCGTTATTGTATTTGGCGGCAGTTTTACTGCGGTGATCATGAAGTTCACCTTTTCGCAACTGGCTGACGCGATGAAGGCCATTGGCAAAGCCTTTATGTTTAAGATTGAGTCGCCGGAAGAGCTGATAGAAAAAGCAGTTCAGCTGGCTGACTCTGCCCGTAAAGGCGGATTCCTTGCATTGGAAGAGGCTGAAATCCCAAACCCTTTTATGCAAAAAGGCATCAATATGCTGGTGGATGGTCATGATGCGGATGTGGTACGTGGCACGCTGGAAAAAGATATTGAACTGACCTATAGCCGGCATGAAGCAGCCATAGGTGTTTTTAAGCAACTGGGTGACCTGGGTCCGGCAATGGGCATGATCGGCACCCTGATTGGTCTGGTGGCGATGTTGTCGAATATGTCGGATCCGAAAGCCATAGGCCCGGCTATGGCGGTTGCTTTGTTAACAACTTTGTACGGCGCCATTCAGGCCAACTGTATTTTCCTGCCTTTGTCTGAAAAAATGGCAGTTCGCAACGAAGAAGAGAAAACCAACAGTGAATTGATCCTGGACGCCATTATGGGCATTCAGGATGGGCAGAACCCTAAAGTGATCGAGAGTCTGTTGCGTAATTATCTGGCGTCGAAAAAACGTGAAGTGGCACCGGCCGAGTAGGAGCTGATCTGATGGCAAAATGTAAAAAATGCCCGCCTCCCGGCTTGCCAGCTTACATGGGGACCTTTGCCGATTTAATGTCATTGCTGATGTGTTTTTTCGTGTTGCTACTGTCGTTTTCTGAGATGGACGTACTCAAGTTCAAACAAATTGCCGGTTCCATGCAATATGCCTTTGGTGTGCAAAACAAAATTGAAGTAAAAGATATTCCCAAAGGCACCAGTGTGATTGCAATGGAGTTTCGCCCTGGCCGCCCTGATCCAACGCCTATTGATTCGATTCAGCAACAAACGGTGGAAATGACCCAGCAAATGCTGAACTTCCAGGCGGGCAAAGAAGATTCGGCCGGTGGCCGGCAGGAACAACGCGAAGATAAAACCGGAGGTCAGTCGACCAGCACCGCCGAAGAGCCATTGGACAACCCAGAGTCTATGGCTGGTGAAATGCAGGAGCAAACCAACGAGCTGCTGAAAAAAATTGCTGAACAACTGGAAAAGCAAATTATGGACGGTGCTATTGAGCTGGAATCGCTGGGCCAGCAGATCATTATCCGTATCCGTGAAAACGGCTCTTTCCCGTCCGGTTCGTCCTTTTTACAGCCTCGCTTTAAACCGATCATCCAGGAAATTGGCGCGCTGATTAAAGATGTGCCGGGTGAAATTACTGTGTCCGGTCATACCGACGACGACCAGGTTGCAGACGAGCTGCACAGCAATAACTGGGATTTATCCGCTGCCCGGGCCGTGTCGGTGGCGTCAGAAATGATCAAGGCACCAGGTTTTGATAAAAACCGGCTGGTGGTGGTGGGGCATGCCGATACCAGGCCACTGGTGCCCAATGACAGTCCAGACAACCGCAAACGTAATCGTCGGGTTGAAATTTCCATTATGCAAGGCAAGGCCAAAGAGTCTGAACCTATAAGTCTGGAGCCCAAACCTCAAAGCAACTGACAGTCGGGGCAGGGCGCGGTATAATCCGCGCCTTTCTTTTTCAGGCCCTTTTGTGCAGGCCCCTTTTGAGTACAGAGTCAGCTGATGGAATTTTTAATTAAACTGCATCCGGAAATTTCGATTAAATCGCAGTCGGTGCGTAAGCGTCAAACGAAGTTACTGGAACAAAACTTAAAAACCATTTTGTTGCGCCTGCACCCGGAAGTGAAGGTTCAAAATAATTACGACCATCTGGTGGTGCGCTGTCCGTCGGATGACGCCAGGTTGCAGCAACGTATGGTGGAACACCTGCAATGCATTCCCGGCATTTTGCAATTTATGGCCATGCAATCGAGCGGCTTCAGTTCATTGCACGACATTTTTGAAAAAGTACTGCCGGTGTATCGCGAGCGGCTGGAAGGCAAAAGCTTTTGTGTGCGGGTGCGTCGTCAGGGCAATCATGAGTTCAGCTCGTTGGACGCCGAGCGCTACATTGGCGGTGGCTTGAACCAGCATATTGAATCGGCGCGGGTTCAGCTGAAAAAGCCGGATGTTACTGTGCTGCTGGAAATCCGCAAAGATAAGCTGCTGCTGGTCAGCGAAGTCTATGATGGTATGGGTGGTTTTCCAATTCCAAGCCAGACCGATGTGCTGTCATTAATCTCCGGTGGTTTTGACTCGGCCGTGGCCAGTTACCTGATGATCCGTAAAGGCTTACGCACCCATTACCTGTTTTTTAATCTGGGTGGTCCGGCGCATGAAACCGGTGTGCGGCAAATGGCGTTCTACCTGTGGCAGAAGTTTTCGTTGTCCCATAAGGTGAAATTTGTCAGCGTTGATTTTGCCCCTGTGGTGAATGAAATCCTCGAGAAAATCGACAATGGCCTGATGGGCGTGGTACTGAAGCGTCAGATGATGCGCGCCGCTGCTGTGGTGGCCGAGCGTTTGGGGATCCAGGCGGTTGTGACAGGCGAAAGTATTGGTCAGGTGGCCAGCCAGACCATCACCAACCTGAACGTGATTGACCGTGCCACTGAAACCCTGGTGCTGCGGCCGTTACTGGCGCAGGACAAACAGGAAATTGTTGATTTATGCCGCAAAATTGGCGCTGAAGATATGGCGAAAACCATGCCAGAGTACTGTGGTGTGATTTCGAAGAACCCGACGGTCAGTGCCAAATTGTCCGACGTGGAGCGTGCCGAACAAGCGCTGGATTTGGCCATGCTGGAGCAACTGGCCATCGACGCCAAAGTGATGGATATCCGCACCGTCGAATACCAGGCCGATCAGCAGGTGCAAACGGTGCTGGATGAACAGCAGATGGCGGCAGATGCGGTGATCCTGGATATCCGGGCGCCGGAAGAAGCCGATGATCAACCACTGCAGGCCAGTCATCAGGTGCAGGAGCTGCCGTTTTTCCGTCTGGCTTCACAATTTTCAGCTTTGGATCAGAACAAGCAGTACTTCCTGTACTGCAAGCGTGGCGTAATGAGCCGCTTACAGGCGTTGTTACTGGCCGAACAAGGTTACAAGAACGTCGGTGTGTACCGCGGTGACGACAGCATCTAACGCGTCTTTTTCTTCGCTGGGTCTTTGCTAAAGGCTCTGCTGGTGCAGGGCCTGATACAAGGCCTGATGTGTCGGCAGGGTCAGACCTGCCGCTTTCGCCCGCTTTAACAGGTAGCCAGTAATGGCGTCCAGTTCCAGCGGCCTGCCATGGGCTTTGTCCTGCTGCATTGATGAGTAATTGGCCGCGGTGTTATGGATCACCGATTGGACCTGTGTGCTGATTTCGTCGAACTCAAACTTCTGACCGCATGCTGTTGCAACCTCAATAAACTCTTGAAGCAACGCGCTGATCTGCGGCTGAAATTCTGGTTTGGCCAATTCACCATTTGGCACCTGATGCAAAGCAGTCAGCGGGTTAATCACGCTGTTAACGGCCAATTTCCGCCACAACAAAGGTTGAATATCGTCAACTGGTGTTAAAGGTTCAAAAGCCACCGCCATTGCTGAGCGCACAAGGTCCGCATAATGCGGCGCTGTTGCTTTGATACAGGCAAGGTAAGACGGGCCCTGGCCACTGTGCCTGATCTGCTGCGCAGTGGGTTTAAAGGTGGCCTGACTGGTGCTGACAAACCACAAGCCTTGTTGCGGTTGTAACAAGGGCAACACCTGTTCAATGCTGCCCATGCCATTGTGGCAAAGCGCAATTTGTGCGTCAGGGCTGAGTAAGGGCAGTAACTGCTGCAGGGCGCTCAGCACGGCATAGGCTTTCACCGGGACTAACAGCAGCGAAATTGGCGCTTGGGCGGCGTTGAGTTGGATAGAATGCAGGGCGTCCGCCTGCTCAAACTGATAACGAAAGGGCCCTGCAGTGCGGCGAAACAGTTGCACCTGGTAACCAGCCAGATGCAAACGACTGGCGGCCAGCAAGCCGATAGCTCCCTGGCCCACCACAGTCCATGCCTGGGTCACAGCCGGTGACCGTGGCGGCGAATACGCCAGACTCGCCAGATGTAAAACAGCAGGTAGAAAGTGGCAACCCCGGCCAGATCGGCGACCCAATCCCACAGGTCAGCTTTACGGCCGCGGGTAAAGGTTTGTTGTAGCCACTCAATGGCGACACCATAACTGGCCAGTAACAACACGGCCTGCCACAACCTGGGTTTATAGCTCCATTGCAGCAATGCCGAGAGACCAAAGAAAATGACAAAGTGCAGATGCTTGTCGTACTGGTTCAGGTTCAGACCACTGTTTTTGATTTCTGTCAGAAAGCCATAGGTAACGGCAGCAAACCCCAGCAGACAGATCACATGATAAAGATGACGTTTCACACAGAGCTCGTTGTAAAAAGACCTGCTCGGATTGTATCAGTTTTAACGTTATAATCACCAGCCAAAACAAGGAGAAGCCCTATGCCGTCTTTTGACATCGTATCCAAAGTGGAACAACAGGAAATTTTAAATGCGGTGGAAAACTCCAACCGTGAATTAGCCACCCGTTTCGACTTCCGAGGCGTTCAGGCCAGCTTTGAGCTGAAAGACAAACAAGTCAGCATGACGGCGGAATCGGAATACCAGTTGCAACAAATGTTTGAAATGTTTCTGGCCAAAGCAGTGAAACGTAACCTGGACGTGCGTTCGTTTACCGAAGAGAAAGTGGTGCATTCCGGCAAGACCTACAGCCAGCTGGTCAGTGTCAAACAAGGCATTGAGACTGAGATGGCGAAGAAAATCGTCAAAATGCTGAAAGACAGCAAAATAAAGGTACAAGCGGCCATTCAGGGCGATGAAGTGCGGGTCAGCGGCAAAAAACGTGATGATTTACAGGAAGCTATTGCCCATATCCGCGCCAGCGATTTAGGCCAGCCATTCCAGTATCAGAACTTCCGCGACTAATTCATTCTGACCAGTCGCTATTATTTTTAGACGTCTGGATTTCTAATTGACTTTTTAATTGCGGCCGCTACACTGTGGCCGCGTTTTTTTCAGGTGCGCTGCCACAACACAGTGGTGGTGTGAAACGGGAATCTGGTGTAAATCCAGAGCTGCCCCCGCAACGGTACACCCCAGAGCCGGTTCTTGCCGGTTGATTGCAGTGTCCACTGTTGGCATCCAGCCAATGGGAAGGACCTGTGATTGCAGATTGCCTGAGGTCAGCCCGGAGACCGGCCTGAAAGACCTATCAACCTAAATCAGGCGCGGTGGGCGTCCTGCAGGAGTCTTTTCATGGTGCGTTATTCCGCGTTGGCCACAGCTGTGGCTATGTCTTCGTTTACTGTTCTGGCCGATTCAGGTCAGGATCCATTTGAACATCTGACGGTGTATGCCAATCGTCAGTCCGCCCCTGTCGCCCAGCAACTTTCCTCTGTGGTAGTGCTGGACCGTCAGGCCATTGAGCAGGCGCAAGTGGTCGATTTGCCGGCCTTACTGGCACAAGTCGCTGGAGTGCAAATTAGCCGTAACGGCAGCAAAGGCCATGCCAGCTCCGTCTATATTCGGGGGGGCGCTTCGGGTCATACCCTGGTGCTGATTGATGGTGTCCGTATTGGCGCAGCGACCTTAGGGTATGCCTCGTTGGCTGAGCTGCCTTTGCAGCAAATTGAGCAGGTAGAAGTGATTAAGGGGCCAAAGGCCGCCTTGTATGGGTCTGATGCCGTCTCAGGGGTGATTGCCATCACAACCCGCAAGGCTGAACAGACCCAGCTGACCGTCAAAGCTGGCCGCTATGGCAACAGAGAGGCTGATATTGCCACGTCAGTGCGCAGTGGCGATTTGAGCCTCAGTGCGAACCTGGGCGTTGCCCGGGCCGATGGTTTTGATATTCGCCCCGGAACGCAGCCGGATGAAGACGGTTATGTTCAGCGTTTTGGCAAAGTGGCTGCGGCTTATCAAAGCAGTGTTGGCGACTGGAGTCTGGACCATCAGCGTTTGCAGCAAGACCTGCAGTACGATGCCGACCCGACCTGGGGCGGCACTGATCAGGCCGATATCCAGACCGACCTGACCAGCTTGGGCTGGAACTACAGCACTGGCCAGAGCCAGCAACAGCTGAAATTGTCCCGTCAGAAAAATGCCGATTTGAATTTTGGCAACGACAGCCCGGACAGCCTGTTTCAGACCCGTCGTGATGAACTGGATTATCAGTACAGTCAGAGTCTGACCAACGAGCTCAAAGCACTTGCCGGTGTGAACTGGTATCAGGAAGACGTGTATGGCACCAGCTACGAGGTGGACTCACGCATCAATAAAGCGCTGTTTGCCGGTTTAAGTTATCAGCACGTCGGCTGGTTGCTGGACGGGACGGTTCGCCATGATAAACAGAGCCAGTATGGGCATCAGAATACCTATCAACTGGCCGCGGGTTATCAGCTAACCGCCGACTGGCAACTGCGCCTGAGTCGTGCCACGGCATTTAAAGCGCCGTCTTTTAATGACCTGTATTACCCGTACAGCGGCAATCCATTGCTGCAACCAGAGCATGCCTTGTCTCATGAGTTAGGTCTGCGCTACAGCGGTAAAAGCTGGCAGCTCGACAGCAGCCTGTACCAGCAGGATGTTGATAACCTGGTGCAATGGGCGCCGGACGAGTCGGGCAACTGGTTACCAGCTAACGTAGGTAAAGCCAAAATTCAGGGTGCCGAATTAAGCCTGGCCCAGCAATGGCAGGCATTCAGCCAGCAACTGAACTACAGCTACACAGATGCCAAAGATGACATTACCGACGAGCGGTTGATTAAACGTTCGCGCCACACCTTGTTCTGGCAAGGGGCTTACCAGTGGCAACAATGGCGTGCTTTTGTGAATAGCCGCTACCAAAGTGATTTTGCCACAGGCGACTACAGCACACCGGTACAGGGTGGTTTTACCTTGTGGGATGCGGGCCTGAGCTGGACAGCCAGTCAGAAGTGGGAAATGGCGCTGAAGCTGGAAAACCTGACCAACAAAGATTACCAGTATGTACCAGGTTATGCAGCGCCGGGTTCCGAATGGTCATTGCAGGTGATTAGCCGCTTCTAAGCAGTGGGGTCGGCAGTGGGGTCAGGTCTTGTATTTTGCGTTTCAATGCAAAATACAAGACCTGACCCCACTGCTATTTATTTCAATAATGCCGCAAAATGCTGGCGGAATTTCGCCAGTTTTGGGGCGATCAAAAAGCTGCAATAGGGCTGGTGCGGATTTTGCCCGTAGTAGCCCTGGTGGTAATCTTCAGCCGGGTGGAACACTGCCGCCGGGCTAAATTCAGTGACAATGGGCTGCGGCAATCTCTGCTGTTCTGCGTCTTTTGACTGTAGAGCCAACTGGCGCTGCGCATCGGTATGGTAAAACACCACAGAGCGGTACTGAGTGCCCTCATCATTACCCTGACGGTTGAGCGTGGTTGGATCATGTAAAAACCAAAAAATCTGCAGTAAGTCGTCATAGCGAATAATGGCCGGATCAAATTGAACCTGAACGACTTCAGCATGGCCTGTAGTGCCACTGCAAACAGAGCGGTAATCCGGTGTTGCAGTATGGCCGCCCATATAACCACTGAGTGCCGATACGCCCTTGAGCTGATTAAAGGCCGATTCGATGCACCAAAAACAGCCGGCACCAAAGGTTGCAATTTCCATTGTGATCCCCAATTCAAACTGGACATAGTTCTTAGTGTACCGGAATTCAATCAACAGCATGAAGCCTGTCTTGCCAGCCATGGCCTTGCTGCTTTAGGCTTGGGTTTTCAATGGAGGTGAGTATGAGCTTGTTAGGCGCTTTATTGGGCAATGCCGGGGCTGCTGATTTGGCAGAAGTGGAGCAGGATTTACAACAAATTCTGTTGGCGGATGAAAAAGTGCGGCAGGCGTATAAAGTGGTTCGCGACCTGATCGTGTTTACTGACCGACGGTTGATCCTGGTCGACAAGCAGGGACTGACAGGTTCCAAACGTGAGTTTATGTCGGTGCCTTACCGCGCTGTAGTGCGGTTTGCCGCTGAAACCAAAGGCCACTTTGATTTGGAATCGGATTTAAAGATCTGGCTGAGCAGTTCGGATGCCCCCATTGTCAAAACCTTCAGCAAAGACAGTTCCATTCTCGATGTGCAAAAGGCGCTGGTGCAGTATTGTTGCGCTTAACGTCCGCCATTGCCGGCTACAGCCTGATGGCGCTGATGTCGGGCTGCGTACCCACACCAGCGGCTGAATCGTCTTTAAATGTTCAGCCTTTGCCAGTGGCTCTTGGGGAGAGTTCAGCTCTTAGTTGTGAGCACGGCAGCTTGTGGAGTCTGAATGACTCCGGCAATAAAGCCGAAGTATTTCAGCTCAGTTTCTCCGCTCAGTTGCAGCGCCAGCAAGCGCTGAAACTGACGAACAGAGACTGGGAGGCGTTGGCTTGGGCAGGGGATGTCTTGTGGCTGGCGGATGTTGGCAACAACGATGGCAGCCGCTCTGAGCTGCAGCTGTACGGCCTGAACCGGCAGTTAAAACCGGAACAACGCATCCGGATCCGGATGCCTGAGAGCAGCAGTCTGCCGTACCAGCATGATGTAGATTTTGAAAGCCTGGTGTACTGGCAGCAACAACTCTGGCTGGTGAGCAAAAGTTGGAAGAGTCTGACCGCGCGTTTTTACCCAATCAACAGCTCGGCACCAGAGCAATCCTTGCCGCAACCGCGTTATGAAGTGACGCTACCGTTTTTGGTGACGGATGCCAGTGCTGTACCTGGAACGGATCAGCTAGTGCTGGTTGGTTATGCGCCACCCCAGCAGCGGTTCTGGCAAATGATCCAAGGGAAATTTGAAGTCTGGATGGCGTTACTGGATGGCGAAGGCAAGCTGATTAAACAGCAACAGCTGCCAGTGGACACACAAGTGGAGGGAGCCTGTGTGGACCCAGCAGGGCAGCTGTGGCTGAGCAGTGAAGTGGGGTATAAGCCGGCCAGTCTGTACCGGCTCCTTCACTGGTAGTACTTAACTTTTAGTCAGTTCGTCTTTGGTGTTCGCGGCAACTTCAGTTGCCAGTTCGTCGTCCTTGTTGGGATTCAGAATAGATTCGCGGAAGCGGGCAAAACCGTCCTGGATCAGGCTGTAGGTTTTATCGATATCATCGGCCACTTTACCGCTTAATACGCCAAGGCCATCCAGAATGTCGCGGGCATCTTTAAAGCCTGTGTCGACGCCGCCACCGACGATGGATAAAAATTTATCCAGCCGCTCTTCTTCTGTCATGTCCGGAGTTTGTTCTTTGTATTTCTGATAAAACGCCGTTGCAAAGCTGACGATGCGGTCTGCGGTGGCTTCTGGTGAGGTGTCGACCTCACTTTGTTTAATCTTTTGCGCCGCATTGGGGCCAAATTCTTCTTCCAGCTCTTTGTTAATGCCTTCTAAAGCGGTTTTGTACAGCAGCTTTAAGGAGTTGCTCTCGTCGCCCGTGGTCAGATTGAGCTGGCTTTCCATAATGGAGGCGTTGAGCTGTTGTTTGTTGAGCCGGGACTGCTCGAAGCCAGTGAGCTTTTTGTCTTTGCTTTCTTCAGTGGCATTGCTGCTGTTAGCGGACTGAGCGTTGCTGTTGCTCAGGCTATTGATGGACGACATAAAGCTCTCCTGTGCTGTGACTGTGGTCAGTATAGCCAGACCACGCCTGGGTTGTATCCTTGTTTCGGCCATCACCGGCAAAACTTTAACCCGGGGTGGCAAAAAATTGCCGGGAGCAATTTTTGACGTTGCGAAGCAACGGCCCGCAGGGGGAAGACCAAGGACGGATCTTCACAAAAAATTGCCGGGAGCAATTTTTCATTGCGCGAAGCGCAACCCCAAGGGGCGCCGCCAGGGAAGGTGGCGCTAAAAAAGCCGGGAGCTTTGGTTGACCGCAAGGCCAACCTTAAAGGACGTGGCCTAATGGGTCTGGTAAAACTTGCGGGCTTTATCAATATCCTGACAAAGCTGCTCTGTGCCACTGAGCATACGGGTGGTGGTGCGGTGCAGTAGGTCCGAATTGGGTGTGCTGAACTGCTGGTATTTCACAGCGGGCAGCTCTTTCCAGCGTGACCAGTCAAATAACGAGCGCTTCTCCTCAGCGGAATTGGGCTGAATAATCAATTGCGGCTGGCTGACCAGTACCTGCTCCAGCCCCACTGTGGGGTAGTCACCTGTGGCGTTAGCAAAGGGGTTTTCGGCGCCACAAAGTGCCAGTTGCTGTTGCGGCCAGGCCTGGTTGGCCACAGTCGACAGCGGGTCGGCCCATAACTCATAGAAGACCCGGACTTTGCTTTGCTGCTGATAGCGGGCTCTGAGTGTGGCCAGTTGCTGTTCAAAGGCATCGGCTTGTTGCCCGGCCTGCTCTGTGTGGCCGGTGAGTTGACCCAACAGGCGCAGCTCTTTGGCGATATCGTCAAGCTGGCGCGGGTTAGATTCCACCAAATTCAGCCCGAGTGCCCGCAAACGGCTGATATCGGCGGCAGGATTACCATCCGTCCAGGCCAACACCAGATCTGGTTTGAGCAGCAGAATTTGCTCAACATTGAGCTGCATATAGTTGCCAACCCGTGGCAACTGTTTCGCCGCAGCCGGGTAATCAGCATGTTCAGTGGCGGCGACCAGACTGTCGCCAGCACCAATGCTATACAGCTGCTCGACCAAATGCGGTGACAGCGCCACAATGCGCTGCGCTTGTGCCTGCACCTGAAAGGCCAGCAAGGCGGCCAGGCAAATGAAGGTTCTCACCAGTCCACTCCTTTTTGCACCTGAATGCCGGCATCAAAGGCGTGTTTGATATTCTGAATTTCACTGACGGTATCGGCCATCTCAATTAAACGCCGGTGGCAGTTGCGACCGGTGATCACCAGATGCTGAGTGGCTGGGCGTTGTTCTATCGCCTGGATCACCCGGTCGAGATCCAGATAGTGGTAACTCAGCATGTACGTCAGCTCGTCCAGCAGCACCAGTTGCAGTTGGTCGTTTTTTAAGAAGGCTTCCGCTTGGGCCCAAACCTGCTCGGCGGCAGCAATGTCAGCGTCGCGGTTTTGCGTTTCCCAGGTAAAGCCGGTGGCCATCACGGCAAACTCCACGCCATGCTGCTGCAGCAGGTTGCGTTCACCGCAGTCCCAGCTGCCTTTGATAAATTGCACCACGGCGGCGTTCAGGCCGTGGCCTACAGCCCGGGCGACAGTGCCGAATCCTGCGGTGGATTTGCCTTTGCCATCGCCGGTTAATACCAGCATCAGCGCTTTGTCTTGGGTGGCGGCGCTGATTTTTTTATCCACCTCAGCTTTAAGTTGTTGCTGACGCTCTTTGTGGCGTTGTTGTTTGTAGTTCTGATCCATAAGGCTCTGTCTCTTAATCGGATGGGGGAAGCGGTGCAGCCATACACAGCAGCTGCCAGGGCGAATCTGGGGTCAGGCGGCGAATACGGCTGACACTGCCATAGCCGACCGACAATTGTTGCCACCAGGGCAGGTGCTGTTGAGGTATGGCTAAGATGGCGGCCAGGATCACCCGGATCACGCCGGCGTGCACCAGCCACAGCTGGCGACCTTGCTGCCACTGGCTTTGCAGCTCAAAACCTTGTTGCACCCGCTGAATAAACTCTTGCAGTGTCTCGCCATCCGGCGGGTTGTGCTGCAATGGGTTTTGCCAGAACTGACAGAGTGCTGGCCAGTCCGGGTGCTGTTCAGAGTACTGCATGCCGTCCCAGCGGCCAAAGTGCATTTCTTTGAGCAGCGGTTCAGTTGTCTCAGCCAGCTGCAATCGGTTGGCCTGTTGCCGGGCTGTTGTGTGACAGCGCTGTAATGGCGAACTGACCACACGGTGGTAGTGTTGCTCTGCCAGCCAGTGCAGGCAGACCGGGTTTGTTTCGGCTAACGCAATATCGGTGTGACCGAACAAGCCTGCCGGGCTGTCGACCGGACCATGCCGGACTAAATCAATTTGCTGCATCAGGCTGACCTTTGAGGTAAAGCGGTAAACCGGCACAGACCAGCACCACCTGATCACAACAGGCGGCCAGTTGTTGGTTAAGCCAACCCTGTTCATCAACAAAGCGGCGGTTGATTGGCCCCAGCGGGATCACACCGGCACCGACTTCATTGCTAACCAGCACCAGCCGGCCGTCAAAGCTGGTCACTGCGTCGGCCAGTCGTTGGCGTAATTGACGAAAGTCTTGCTCCGGAGACCGATACAGCTGGTTATTCAGCCAGAGTGTCAGGCAATCAACCAGCACAGTGGCATGCTGACCCGATAAGGATTGCAGGGTTTCGGTCAGCAATAACGGCACCTCCAGTACAGTCCAGTGGCCGGGTCTTTGCTGCTGGTGCTGCAAAATCCGCTGGGTCATTTCATCGTCCACGGCGGTGGCTGTGGCGAGATAAAATACATCCTCAGCCGAGGCAAGCAACTGTTCAGCAAACGCAGATTTTCCGCTACGGGAACCGCCGAGGATCAGAGTAGATGTGGCCATGCCGAACTCCTTGTGGAAACCAGTAACCAGACCAGATACAAGGCGACCTCCGTCACTTGCTGCGACGCACCCAATAAATCACCGGTGTAGCCGCCGAGTTGTGACTGGAAGTAGCGCCGGCACAATAAAAACCCAAGCAGCAGCACTGCCACTAAGCTAAGGCTGAGCGACCAGGGTAGCCACAGCATCGGCAGCAAGACCACCAGCAGGTTCAGCGCAAGGTTCCGACTGCTGGTTTTGGTCACCAGCGGTTTGGTTTTACTGACCGCATCAGCTTGCTGATAGTTTAGGCTACTCATCAGCAGCACCGGCATCAGGCGGGATAACGTCGCCACCACCAGCACAGCCCGGACCGCCTCGCCCGCCAGCTCCTGTAAACTTTGCCACTTGAGCAGCATTACCAACACAAAAGCTGCGGTGCCGTAACTGCCAATGCGGCTGTCTTTTAAAATGCTGAGCTTCTGCTCCAGTGTCTGGCCACCTCCCAGCGCATCGGCGGTATCCGCCAGGCCGTCCTCATGAAATACGCCGGTGAGGATGAGGCCTGCCAGCAGCATCAGCAACACGGCAATAGCCGGGCTAAAAAGCTGCAGCAACGCGAGCAGCAGAAGCGCTTGCAGCGCACCCAGCAACCAACCGACCAGACAAATATAACGACTGGACTGATTTAGCCGTTCGGCGCTGTAGGGCAGGCTGGCAGGCACCGGCAAGCGGCTGAAAAACGCCAGCGCTAGCAAAAACAGCTGCCATTGCCGAAGCAGAACACTCATGGCTGACTGACCACGTCGGTTACGGCTGCGCTTTCGAAGCTGGCCATCTCATTAAAAAAACTCTGCGCAGCCTGAATTAACGGCCAGGCCAACACGGCACCAGTGCCTTCGCCTAGCCGTAATGACAAGTCCAGCAGCGGAGAGGCTTCTAGTTGGGTCAGGGCTGCTCTGTGGCCGGTTTCTGCGCCCTGGTGAGCGAAAATCAGGTAATCGCGGCAGGCCGGGTCAAGCTGGCAGGCCAGAATGGCAGCGACTGTGACAATAAAACCGTCGATCACTACAGGGCAACCCCGGCTGGCACCGCCAAGGATGGCACCAGTCAGCTGAGCAATTTCAAAGCCGCCAAATTCAGCCAACAAGCTGACGGGGTCTTTGGCGTAAGGGCGCGACAGCGCCAGCTCAATCAGGCTGACTTTGCGTTGGTATTGCTCCGGGCTGATGCCGGTACCAAAACCCACGCAGCTGTACAGTGGAATATCCGTTGCTGCACAAAGCAACGCGGCGGCACTGCTGGTATTGGCGATGCCCATTTCACCCAGCAGCAACAGATCATAGCCTGAATTCAATTGCGAGCGGGCCAGCTCGTAACCCAGCTGGACTCCGCTGTTGGCTTGCTCAAGGCTCATGGCTGGCTGCAGGCTGAAATCCTGCGTGCTCTCGCCAAGACGCTGTTTAATGAATCCGGGCTGTGCTGGCAAATCGGTCAGAATGCCGCAGTCGACGACCATTAAATCCACCGCAAAACTGCGGCAAAAACAATTGGCTGCGGCGCCGCCACTGAGAAAATTATGCACCATTTGGGTGGTGACTATGCTTGGCGCAATACTGAGCTGGTGCCGGTTGATGCCATGGTCGCCGGCGAAAATCAACAAAAGCGGCGCCTGACGTTGTAAATGTTGCTGTTGCTGCATCAGCGCCAGTTGCAACGCCAGCGTTTCCAGTTGGCCCAAGGCGCCCAGCGGTTTGGTTTTCTGATCGATCCGCTGTTGGATAGCGGGGGCTTTACTGTGGTCCAGCACCTGGATATCAAAGGTCATCGGGCTCTCCTCAGAGCTTTTGCCTGAGCACTAAACTGAAAAAAAACACACTGCCTATCGCGGATGTCAGTACGCCAACCGGCAGTTCCTGGCTGGGAAAAGCAGAGCGGGACAAAGTGTCGACTGCTAATAAAAATACCGCACCCAGGCCTGTAGCACCCAGAACCAGGGCAATGCTCGACAGACCAAACAGCCGGCGCACCAGGTGGGGCACCATCAGACCAATAAAGGCGATGCCGCCACAACAGGCGACAATGACGGCCGTCAGGGCTGCGCAGCCAAGCAACAGCATCAGCCGCAGCGCAGTCACAGGTACGCCCAGGCTGCGGGCGCTTTCGTCAGTCAGCAGCAAAGCGTCAAGCTGGCGGCGAAACAGCAGGCTGACAGCCAGCAGCACTAACAGCAATGGCACACTGAGTTGTAAATCGGCATAACTGGCCTGGGCCAGGCTGCCGAGCAACCAAAACATCACCCGATTGGCGGCAAAGGGCTCTGAGATATACAGCAGAGCGCTGGACAAGGCACTGAATAAAAAACTGATGGCCACACCACAAAGCAGCAGCGTTTCCAGCCGTTGGCCAGAGCCCAGTCGGCTGATCACTAGCACCAGCAAAATGGCCAGGCTTGAACCGGCAAAAGCAGAAAATGCCAAAGCCCCTGGCCAGTGCGGCAGCACCAGCTGGTGCAGTGTGGCGCCTAAGGCAGCGCCTGAAACCACACCAAACAGATAAGGATCGGCCAGCGAGTTCCGACAGCAGTTCTGCAGCAAAGCGCCGCAAAGCGCCAGGCCGGCACCTGCCACCATCGCCAATAAAATACGCGGCAGCCGGATTTGCCACAGCACAGTGGCGGTCATTGGGTCAGGGGCCTGCCAGAGCGCAGACCAGCTGAGCGCCAAAGGCCCGGTCAGCAATGAACATACAGGCACAGCCAACAGTGCCAGCAGTAGCAGTCCCCAACGGAGTTTCTGTGTCATAACCACTCCGGATGGCCAAAGTTGACGCGGGGTTTGGCTAAAAATGGGTTCTGATCAACGAGGCAATAGCTGCGAAACACCGGCTGCAGCACCTCGGTGGTCAGCACCTGCTCCACCGGGCCATCGGCCACTAACTGGCCCTGATGCAACAATAACAGCCGGTCACAGTAACAGGACGCAAGGTTTAAATCGTGAATACTGGCTATAACCGCAATGCCCAGCGCTTTGCACAACTGCATCATCTGGTGCTGGTAATAAGGGTCGAGGTGATTGGTTGGTTCATCCAGCAACAGCAACCTCGGTTGTTGCAGCAGGGCTCTGGCAAGCAGGGCCCGTTGTTGTTCGCCACCAGACAAACGGGCAAACGGCTGCTGCTGTTTGTGCAGCAGGCCCACTCGGTCTAACTGCTGTTGCAGCAGCTGGTAGTCCGCTGCGCTGGTGCTTTGCCACAGCTTTTTGTGAGGGATCAGCCCCATCAGGACCACATCCTGCACTGTTAAATCGAATAAATGCCCAGGCAACTGGCTGACCACTGCAACCTGCCTGGCCAGCTCTGGCCGGCTGTACTGTTGAAGAGGTTGCTGGTCCAGCTCAATCTGGCCGCTGGTTGGCTGGTATTCGGCCTGCAACAGCCGAAGCAACGAGGTTTTGCCTGCACCATTGGGGCCGATCAGGCCGACAAACTGTCGCTCCTGCAGCTCAAAACTAACGGAATGCAGTACCGCTTGTTGCTGTAGTTCAAGCCGGACTTGTTTAAATCGTACCAGAGCCAACTGTTGTCCTTGATTGATACACCCAAGTGACGTGGGTGTGAACACCAGCCGCAGGCAGAGCTATTCTGCAAAATGACGGCACAGTGTAGACCCGCACTGTGGACTGCTTACGCAGCGCCTTTGAACTGAAAAGGGCAGGCGATCTGGCTCACTGCGGGGCAGTTTACAGTTGCGGGTACAGCAGAGGATTTTCACCTCTTTCCCTGTGAAGTCAGGACTGGCCTGACACCCATTTTCAGCTGGACGCCAGTCTAGCAGCTGACCACAGCACGGTCACTGAAAATATCTGACCCTAAACGGTTTTTTCCGATGTCTGGGCTCTGGCGCTTTGCCGGGCACGCTGCCATAGTAACCGGTGGAACAGAGAATATGGAATTGGGTTGTGCGCTTACTTTGGTTGTTGATAGGGACAATGGTGGCAGCGCGGGCTGTGCCTGCATGTGAGCTGTCTTTTGCCGTCGAGGCGGAGTTTCCGCCGCATCTGATGCAGCAAGGCTCGGAATGGACAGGACAGAGTGTGGCCTTGTTGCAGCGGCTGGCTGAAAAAAGCGGTTGTCAGTTGCGTTATGTCAACAGCCCCTGGTTGCGCTCACTGCAGCAGTTAAAAAGCGGCGAGTTGTCTGTGGTCAGTCAGATGAGTAAAACCAAAAGCCGGGAACAGGATGTGGTGTTTATCGGGCCTCATCATACCGAACGGATTTGGTTAATTGGTGACCCTAAGCAGTTGCCGCCTATTCAGTCGATGCAGCAATTGGCTGGGCAGCTGGATTACGGCCGCATTGCTGAGCTCAATGGCGCCTACTACGGTGAGGAGTTTGATCAGCTGAAACAACAGCCTGCCTTCGCCCGCCAACTGGTGGTGATCAGCGGCATTCAGGACAAGCTGGCGCTACTCAGGGCGAAACGGGTGAATGCCATTCTGGAAGATGAAAGCGTGCTGGATTACTGGCAGCACAAAGGCTACCAGGATGCCAACAACTACCAAAAACTGCTGCTGGTGTACCAAAGCCCGGTGTACTTTGGTTTTAGTAAAAAGGCGCTGACGGCAGCCCAGCTGGACAGCCTGCAACAGGCGTGGCAGCAGATGGAACAAAGCGGCGAAGTCAGCCGTATTCAGGCGATGCGCTGGTAAATAGTGTTCGAAGTCAGGTAAAAAAGCCGTCAACAGACGTAATGCCAGTCAGATAAGCAGTTTTTATGCAAAAACTGCTTATCTATTCACTAGCTTGGTTCAGCTGCAGCGGAAAAGGCAAAGCCCACGCAGCCACGCCGTAAACCCATCCCTGGGGGGCAGCGTAGCGTGTTGTTCGGCATCAGGCCTTTTGCGGAGCCAAAGGCGTTCCTGCGGCGATAAGCCAAATTGTTGGCTTATCGAAAGCCCGCAATCACCCTCACAGGGGCTGCTTAGTTCTTTGCCTTCCCTCGTTTTGGATAGACTCTGTTAGTTTATTGTTTTAGTTCAGGGGAATCCTGATACTGCACCGTAAAAAATAATGCCAGTCAGCTTAACTGACTGGCATTAGTCAACAGACGGCTTTTTTTGCTTCTTTGTCGCTGTTAATCCAGCTTTTCCGGCCCGGCTTGTTGCTCCAGTATGTCCAGCTCCCGGCTCAACTGCTCCGGAGAGCCGGTGTGTTTCGCCAGCACCATATAGGCCACAGGCACCACGTAAATGGTCAGTAAGGTGGCAATGCCAACGCCGGCAAAAATCACCATCCCAATCACCATCCGGCTTTCTGAGCCCGGCCCTGTGGTGACGATCAGCGGGATTGCGCTCATCACTGTGGTAAAGGCGGTCATTACGATAGGGCGTAAGCGCAGCGCTGCTGCTCTTTTGATCGCCTCTTCAAAGGCCACACCGGCATCGCGCAACTGGTTGGCGAATTCGACAATCAGAATGCCGTTTTTCGCCACCAGACCAATCAGCATCACCAGACCAATCTGGCTGTAGATATTCAGCGTCATCCCGGCCAGATACAAACCAGCCAGCGCACCGACTAATCCCAGCGGCACCGTCAACATAATCACCAGCGGGTGAATAAAGCTTTCGAATTGAGCCGCCAGTACCAGGTAGGTCACCAATAAGGCCAGCATAAAGATCAGTGCTGTGGATTCGCCGCTTTCTTTGTACAGCAAGGACTCGTTTTTATAGTCGATACCAACGGTGCCTTCGATATTCTCTTTCACCACGGTTTCCAGAAACTCCAGCGCTTCGCCCAGGCTATAGCCGGGTGCCAGACCTGCGGTAATAGTGACAGCACGCATTCTGTTGTAGCGGTTCAGTGCCGAAGTCGTGGCTTCTTCTTTTAAGGTGACCAGGTTGTCCAGCGGGATCAACTGACCAGACTCAGTGGCACGCACATAGACATTGCTGATAGCGCCGGGGCGGGCAAAGTCTTTGTCTTCGCCTTCGAGCAGCACATCATATTCTTTGCCGCGGTCGAGGAAGGTGGTGACACGACGGCCGCCCAACATGGCTTCTAACGCCCGTCCTACGGCGCCAACCGAGATGCCTAAGTCGGCGGCGCGTTCACTGTTAATTTCAACCAGCACCTGCGGCACCGTCTCTTTGTAGTCATGATCCAACATTTGCAGGTTTGGATTGGCGGCTGCTTTTTCCAGCACAATATCCCGCCAGCGCGACAGCTCTTCATAGGTGTTGCCCTGAATCACGAACTGCACAGGACGGCCACCACCGCGGCCGCCGCCTAAGCCACTGCGCATAAAGGTAAAGGCTTTGATATCCGGCAGTTCATTCAGCTTGCCAGCCACTTCCTGCATCAGTTCCGAGGTGCGGCGTTTGCCATTATTCCAGTTCTCAGTGCCGACAATCGCGACGCCGCCACTGTTGCCCCAGCCAGGTACCCGGATCAACAAGCGGTTAAATTCACCATTCTGGTAGTAGGGCATCAGCACATCTTCAATCAACCGCATGTTTTTGCTGTTGTTCTGATAGCTGGCGCCTTCAGCACCATTCATATTGACGAAGAAGGTGCCGCGGTCTTCTTGCGGTGCCAGCTCACCTGGCAGCATTTTGAGCAGCAGCACGCTGGCGACCAGACTGAGCAGCAGCACGGCAAAGGTGGGCCAGCGTGTTTGAGTCACCATTTCCAGCTGGTTGCGGTAACCGGCTTCCAGCGCATGAAAGCCTTTGTGCATGGCAGCACTGAAGCGCGACTCGCGTTTTTGGTGTTTCAGTAGTTTACTGGCCAGCATTGGTGAGAGGGTGAGGGCGGTCAATGCGGAGAAGGCCACGGCCGCCGCAACGGCCAGCGCAAATTCGGTAAAAAGTTTCCCCAGCTCGCCTTGCATAAAGACCAAAGGCACAAAGACTGAAATCAGCACCAGGGTGGTGGCGATAACGGCAAAACCAACTTCGCGGGTACCGCGATAAGCCGCAAGCAGTGGCGCTTCGCCTTGCTCAATGCGGCGGTAAATATTCTCCAGCACCACGATGGAGTCGTCCACCACCAGACCTATCGCCAGCACCATGGCCAGCAGGGTCAGCAGGTTAATGGAGAAATCCAGCGCAAACAGCACGGTCACGGCGGCCACCAGTGCGACAGGCACCGTAATGGCCGGAATAAAGGTCGCGCGCAGGTTGCCAAGGAACATGAAGATCACCAACACCACCATCAGCATCGCGATGGCGAGCGTGTTGTACACCTCATGAATGGATTCGGCGATAAAGAGCGACGAATCATAGCCTGGTTCAATGGTGGTGCCGGCGGGCAGGCTTTCTTTAATTTTCTCCATCTCAGCGCGGGCATTACGCACCACATCCAGCGTATTGGCCTTGGACTGTTTAATAATGCCGATGCCAAGCAGGTTTTTGCCGTCGCCACGGAATTCACTTTCTTCGTCTTCCGAACTTAAAATCACATTGGCGACTTCGCCTAAGCGCACAATGTAATTGTCGGCGCCGCGTTTAATCGCCAGACGGCGGAAATCCTGCTGGGTTTTGTAGGTGCGTACCACCCGCACGGTAAAGTCCCGTTCCTGCGATTTAATTTCGCCGGCCGGCAGCTCGACGTTTTCATTGCGCAGCACAGTTTCAATGTCCTGCACTGTGACGCCACGGGCGGCCATGGCGTCTTTGTCCAGCCAAATTCGCATGGCATACCGGCGTTCGCCACCAATCTGAATACGCGCCACCCCGTCGACCACCGAAAAACGTTCGACAATGTAGCGGTCGGCATAGTCGGACAGCTCCAGACTGGTCATGGTCTCGCTGTTCAGTACAAACCAGGCAATGGTGTCGTCGTCGCCATCGGCTTTAAAGACTTCGGGCGGGTAGGCCTGGTCGGGCAGATTATCCAGAATACGGGACACCCGTTCCCGCACATCATTGGCGGCGGCGTCTATATCGCGGTTGATATTAAACTCGATGGTGACATTGGAGCGGCCATCACGGCTGTTCGACGTGATGTTCTTAATGCCTTCCACCCCGGAGATCCGATCTTCAATCGGCTGGGTAATTTTGGTTTCCACAATTTCTGCCGACGCACCAGGGTAATCGGTGCTGACAGTGACGATAGGCGAGTCAATATCGGGAAACTCGCGCAGCGGCAGCATGCTAAAGCAGACGATACCGAAGATCAGCAGGAGCAGGTTCATCACTGTCGCAAAGACAGGACGTTTCACTGAGACATCAGATAACCACATAACTTACTCCACCACGGTCACAGACGTACCTGTCTGGAGTTTTTGTGTGCCTTCGACGACCACCTGTTGACCCGGGGTCAGACCCTGACTGATTTCCACCAGGCCAGGCAGGCGCTGACCGATTTCGACTTCGGTCTGAACCACTGTGTTATCCGGCTGAATCACATAGACATACTGTTTGTTTTTCAGGGGGACCAGCGCTTTTTCTGAGATCTGAATGGCCGGTTGCTGATCCAGTGTGACTTTCACGGTCAGCAGCATGCCCGGACGTAATTTTTGGTCCGGGTTTGGCACCATGGCGTGTACCCGCACTGAGCGGCTGATCGGGTCCAGTCGGGTATCAATGGCTTTAATCTGGCCCTCAAACGGCTGGCCCGGATAAGCCACGCTGTCGCTGCTCACCTGCATACCAGGTTTTAACTGGGCCAGATACTGTTCGGCAACGCTGAATTCGACGCGCACCTGGCTTAAATCATCCAGCGTGGTCAGCACAGTGCCTGCACTGACATAAGCACCCTGGCTGACGCGACGCAGGCCCAGTACACCACTGAACGGCGCTTTAATAGTTAAATCATTGAGGCGGGCTTTGACTGCATCCAGCTGTGCCAGTGTGGTGTTCACTTTGGCTTGTTGTTCGTCCAGCAATGACTGAGCTGAGGCCTGGGTGCGGGTCAAGTTCTTTAATCTGTCCAGCTGACGTTTTTGTTCGGTCAGCTGAGCCGTTAACTCCGCCACTCTGGCCCGTTCTTCCACGTCGTGCAATTGCACCAGCAGCGCGCCTTTTTCGACCGTCTGGCCTTCATTAATATTCAGTACCGTGATGTAATCGCTGGCATTGCTGACGACCTGGATGGATTCACTGGCCAGCACAGTGCCCAAACTCTGCACCTGGCGTTTTAAATTGCTTAACTCAGCCGTTTGGGATTTCACCTGTACCACTGTGCTTTTGGCTGAAGATTCTTTTTTAATTGTTTGATTTTGTAGAATTAAATAGCCAATAAATGCAGCCATTCCGACCAGCATCAACCAAATCAGCCGAGAGTTTTTTTGCACCACTTGTACTCCGTTTTTGTTTATTTTTGTAAAGCCGGGTTATTGTAGGGAAGAATAGCCATTCCGTATGCCCTGTTATCGCAGTGACTCAGGTATTGGTCGTATTGGAGAGATAATGTCAGAAAAAACCTGTCAGTTTTGCCTGAATATGCGGTTTCTTATCATTTGGGCGCTGGCCATGTTGTTGTTTTATTGGTGGTACAGCGCATGACCCCGTTGCAGTTTCAGGCGAAAACCGCCAAAGGTGGCGCCAGTTTATTGCTCTGGTCCTGCGGCCTTTTATTGCTGTGGCTGCTGGCGCTGTTGCTGTTTCGGGACTGGTTGCCCGCAACCGCATGGGCCATGTTGCTGTTGGCATGTGTGGTGGCGCTGGTGCTGGCTTATGCCCGTCTGACTGAACCCTGGCTGGTGCTTGAAGCCACTGAACAGGGGCTGACCTTTTACCATCGTAAAGGCCAGTGGTTGCTACCCTGGCAAGAATTCAGCCTGGTTTCTGTGCCTGAACTCAATGGCAGAGAACTTGCCTATATTGGAATAAAGCTCAAAGTGCAAAGCCCGTTTTTAGCAAGGCTGAGTCCGCGTCTGGCGGTGGCGCTGCTGATGGAGCAGCGTAACCTGTTGTTAAGTGCGGTCGGGCAAAACTGTCCGACTGGCCAATGCCCATCCGCCTTTCTGCTCGAAACTAACCCTTGTCAGGTGGAAGGGAAAGTGTATAAAGGGGTGATAGGAATGTTTGGATCGCGCATGCAGACGCTCCGACAACTGATTGGATTTGATCTCTATATTCCTCTGAATGCACTGGGAGAAAATCCACAGTTTTTTTGCCGGACTATCAATCAGCTTCGGCTACAATATTCAGAGAATACAGTCACCTAGACACCTGCATCCTGCTGTATCATAATGGCGGTGAAAAAATAAGTGAGTACACGGTAATTTTGTTATGAATAATTATGAAAAGCCTTTTCTGGTCAGTGGTCGTAACACATTAATCCATAAGCAAAAAAAGGTGGATTTAGTGATCGTGAATGACAACAACGACCCGGTCATTGTGGCCACCCGTCATGGGGTGAGAATATTTGACGAAGAGTTGCCAGCCAACAAAGCCGACGCTAAAGCGCGGTATTTAGAAATGGTTGATATTTCAAGCAGTGATGTATTTGGTGAAAACAAGACCCTGCTGTTTGTACAAGCGCTTAATAATAAAGAATATAAAGTTGACTACAGTAAAGTAGGTACAGATTTGTTTATCCGTATTCATCAGGAAAACTACATTTAACCCTCTGCTGAGTCCGGTTGTTAAACACAGAACCGCCTTTGGTATCAGGTGGTTTTTCTGGTTGTAGGACCTTTATGCTAGACGCCATTGCTTGTCAGTTTAGTCTGAAAGACGATTTGGTCTTTGTTGAAATACCAGTCTCGTTGACTGATATCAGTGATGCCACTATCAAAGAACAGTTAGAACAGGCCGGTTATGGCCGTTGTCTGATACTGCTCGACCAACTGAGCAATCTTGTCGTCGAATACAAGCAAATCCAGCAGAAAATCAAACAACAGCTTCAGAGCGAAGGCTATGTCCTCAAATACAAGGTTGCACAGCGCAAACCTGCCATTCTGAACATCATGCTGTCCGATGATGCCATGTCCGCTACTGCCGAAATTATTGCCGCATTTGGCGGACAACCTGTGTCCGCCAATGATGTGGTGAAAGCTGGGCAGGAAGCAGGTATTGTCTTCGGTTTTCAAAAAGAACAGATCTTACAACTGGTTGCACATGCCAGCAGGGCAGATGCCGGCAGCAAAGTGCGGGCGGTTATTGCCATTGGCCGACACGCAGAAGCCGGTAAAGACTCGTTTTTTGAACCCTTAATCAGCGATATGGGCAATCGTATCCGCAAACCTGTCGCCCAAAGCGAAGGAAAAGTCGACTTACGGGATTTCGGTGTGATTGCGTCGGTGAAAGCCGGAGATATTCTGATGCGGCGTATGCCGCCGACCAAAGGCAAGTCGGGGATGACGGTCACAGGCAAGGCGCTGCAGGCGCTGGATGGGCAGGAGAAACCCTGGGGAGCCGGTGATGGTGCCGAAGTCAGTGCTGACGACTCCAATGTGCTGTTGGCGGTCAGAGATGGCATGCCTCGCTTGCTTGAAGCAGCGGTCACAGTGGACGAGGTCTTTGTCTGCAGCAAAGTGGACGCCAGTACCGGGCATATTATTTTCAAAGGCGCTGTAGTGATTAATGGCGATGTGGCCGAAGCGATGAAAGTCGTGGCGGGCGGCAATGTATTTATCAAAGGTGTGTTTGAAGGCACTTTGCTGGAGTCCGGTGGTGATGTCAGTATTGGTGGTGCCGCCATTGGCCATCAGATTAACGACGATCACAGTGCTCAACTGAGCACGGTGATCCGCGCCAAAGGCAATATTCAGTGCACGCTTGCGCAGTACGTTCAGTTTGAATGTGATGGCCTGCTCAATGCAACGAAACAATTGCTGCATTGTGATGTGCAGGCGTCGGAGGTGTTGGCTGGCGCGCCTGATAAGATCAATGGCAAAATCGTTGGTGGCAGTTATTACCTCGGCAGTAGCCTCAAATGCGGTGAGCTTGGCGCGCTGTCCGGCAGCCTGTTGAAAATCCGTTTAAACCGTCTGATGGATCCTATTCTGGAAAAGCAGAGCGTGCTTAAAACAACCTTGCTCGAACTGAAAGGCGAGATGGAAGAAATTAAAACGCACGTTGAGCAGATGAAGCAAATGGAACGTTCACCTGCGGTGCTGGAACAACTGACAGCCATGGTCAAGGACTACGAAGAGCAGCGGCGTATTGCTGCCGCCTTTATTGCCGATATTAAGCAGTTGGAAGAAAATCGCCGCCAATTATTGCTGGCTGTCGCTGTCGAAGCACGACAGAAACTCTTTACCGGTGTTGAGTGCCAGATTGGACAGGAACTGACACGTACCCGCCGTGAGTATGGCCCATCACGGATCCGTCTGAGCGATCAGGGGGTAGTGGTGGAGGCCTTCCTGTAATTTCAGTCAGCGCAGGGATGAACTCTGACGTTGGTCTGATTATTGCTTCATTACGTTTCTGAACCTAAGGTGTCAATTGGCTGACTGCTGGCCAGTGCAAAGGATTAGAGCTGAATGAATATAAAAAATATCGTATTAGTGCTAAGCGTGAGTGCGCTATTACTGGCCTGTGGCGGTGGTGGTGGTGATGACAGTGGCACGGAAACAAGCCTTGCCAGTGTGAACGCAGGGACAGATCAAAGCGTGAATGAGCGCAACAGCTTCACACTGACCGCGGTCGCCGACCCCACCGGCGGCAGCTTTAGCTGGCGTCAGTTGACCGGCACCACCCTGACAGGCATGCCCGCCACGACGGCCAGTGTAACTCTGACGGCTCCCACCACTAAAACCGAATTAGTATTGGCGTTCCAGGTCAGTTACACCAGCCCGTCGGGCTTGGTACGTACCGATGAAGTGCAGGTGAAAGTTCTGCCGGTCAACACCGCACCAGTTGCTGTGGCCCAGTTAACCAAACCCTCCATTGTTCCTGTGGCATTGGGTCAGCAGGTCGAACTCTCTGCAGCGTCTTCTTATGACCCCGATGCAGACGGCAGTATCAGCAGCTATAGCTGGCAGCAAGTCTCAGGCCCCACTGTGGTATTAGCTGGTGCCAGCAGTAAGGTCGCCAGCTTTACCGCGCCTTTGGTGAGCAGTGCCACTGATCTTGGCTTTAAGCTGACCGTGACTGACGATGAAAACAGCAGTCACAGCACTGAAATTAAAGTGCCTGTCCGGGCCAGTTCCACCACAGTCTATGCCTATGCAGGAGCCGATCAGCAGGTGCGGGAGTTTTCCCTGGTGCAACTGGATGGCAGCGGCTCACAAAGTAGTGCAGGCAGTTTCAGCTGCAGCTGGAGTCAGGTCCGTGGCCAGAGTCTGGTGCTGCAAAATGCTAACCAATGTCTGGCCAGTTTTATCGCACCGGATGTGGCTGGCACGTCGGAGATTGAACTGCGGCTGACCGTGACGGACAGTGCATCGAGGCAGGCCACAGACACCGTCATTGTTTCTGTGGTCAATGCGGTGCTGGGCAGTCTGCCTGATACTGGCATGACAGAGTGTTACGACCTGAGCGCGGCCATTCCTTGTGGCAATGCAGCCTTTCCCCGTCAGGATGCCGATCACGGCCGGGACGCGGTGATCCCCTATTTACGCAAAATTGGCCGGGGTGAGCATGCATTTGACTTTACCAAGCTGGATGAAAACGGCGATGAAGTCTCGGATGACGCCACTGACTTTTCTTGTGTGCGGGATAATGTCACTGGGCTTATTTGGGAACTGAAAGAACCGGTGCTGGCCGCTGCACCGAATACCACCTTAAGGGCCGCTAACAACAGATACAGCTTTGTTAACTCTGCAGAAGGGAACGGTGATGTTGCAGGTGTCGCAGCGCCAGCACAAAGCAGCTGCCCCAGCGCCTCAGATTGCGGCACTCAGACCTTTGTCGATGAAGTGAACGCCGCTGTTTATTGTGGTGGGTCTAATTGGCGCTTGCCGACGCTGATTGAGCTGATGTCGCTGGCCGATTTTAGCCGCCGTGGCCAGGCGCACTTACTGGACCCATCGTTTTTCCGCTATGAACCCGCGTTAACGTTGCAAAACAATCTGTATTACTGGACCAGCGAAACCAGTGCAGAAGGCGGCGGCGGTATTTCAGCCTGGGTGTTTAATATCCAGAATGGCAATGACAACAGCTTACCGAAACAAGTATCTCAGCTGGGCTATGTTCGCCTGGTCAGAAGCCCTTAGGAGTGCGAGATGAAATTCACATTGATGTTGGCGCTGAGCTTGAGTCTGCCATTACAGGCAGCGCAGATTTGTTACAGCACCATTGAAGATGCCATCGACTTCAGCCAGTTCACTCTGAATAGTGACGGCACGGTTTTGGACAGTAAAACCCGGCTGCTGTGGTCGGCTTGCCTGGTTGGCCAGAGCTGGGACAGCAGCAGCAAAAGTTGCACGGGTAATCCGCAGCAGCTGACCTGGGCGGACGCTTTATTGGAAAGTGCCCGTCAGGATTTAGGTGGTTTCAGCAGTTGGCGTTTACCCAATGCAAAAGAAGTGCAGAGCATTATTAATCGGGGTTGTGTCGACCCAGCCTTGCGGTTAAGTCTGTTCCCTGGTGCCAACAGTGAAAATATCTGGACTGGCACCACAGCGGCCAATGAAGCCAATCAGGCCTTTGCTGTTGCGATGTACAGTGGAAAAAATAACCTGAAAACCAAAAATGCGCAGTTGTATGTCCGCTTGGTTCGCTTCAGTGACGAGTAACTGGCGATAAATAACGGACTCTGTGCGCCAAGACAGGCTGCTTTTATGCTGCACTTCCGTTAAGCTCGGCGTGTGAAATCTGAAGGAGCATGCCCGTGCGTTGGTTGATGATGGTCTGTCTGGTGATAAGCGGCTCGAGCTGGGCCGATGAATGTGCCATGGCGTTTCGTCATGGTATTTTAATTTCGCCTGAGCAAATCCGGGTACAAACGGCCAACCGCACCGCCTTTCAGATCAATAACGACAAACAGCTGTTTATCCGGGGAGAGTGGATCACGCTGACGGCAGAAGAGCAGGAGTTATTGCAACGTTATTCCCATTTGCTGCGTAAGTTTGTGCCTGAGGTGGTGGGCATCGCAGTGGATGGGGTAGAGCTTGGTCTGAGCGCCATTGAAAGTATGTTGTCAGGCCTGGGCGATAGTTCGCAGCAGGAAGAATGGCAACAGCTGATCCGCGAATCAACCTACCAACTGACTTCCCGTTTTGTTCGCAGTGGTGACCATTTTTACCTGGCACCGCAAAGTCTTCATGAACTGGATTCCTTCTTACATGGTGAGCTGAAACATCAGCTAAAAAACCTGGCTAAACAAACGGTTGGCGCTGTGTGGGAAGCGCTGCGGGATGCATTACGTCAGAGCGACGATAACTTTGAGCGCACCGAAAGCCCGAACTGGCAACCACTGGGTGAACTGGTCAGTAAAATTAACAGTGGCCTGGATCAGAAAGCCGGTGAGCTGGAGCAGAAGTCGGCGTTATTTTGCCAGCGGCTGACTGAGTTGGATCAAATTGAAACCGAACTGCAACAACGGGTACCACAGTTGGTGCAGTATGACGTGATTATTGCCAAACCCTAAGCTCTTTAACGCTCTCCAGAACAGCCAGCTGGATGTCAGCCTCTGTGACGTGCATCCAACTGCACTGACATCCATCTCATGCCTTACATATAGGCTTTGCTGAATGCTTCTTTGGACTGGCGAATGTAAGTTCGTGCCTTTTGTGCATGTGCCTCCCAAGCGGCTTTGTCCTTAGCGTCGGTAAAGGGGTTTTTCTCACTGGCCACTGAGCTTTCGAACTTATCGTAGAAGGTAATGGCGGCGGAGGTGATCTGATTAAAGCGCTCCTTAAACTCCTGCATACCTTCGAGCTGAGCTGAGGTTTTCAGCATGTACTGGATAAGTTCAGTTGAGTCATTGCTGTTGAGTAAAGTCACTGCTCTGTTACCGACTGAACTACTGACTTCCCCGGCAATCCTGGCGCGCACTTGCTCTTCTTTGCTCATCACCCGACTGTAGTTTTCCTGGGTGCGGGCCAGGCCAGCATGCTGCACGTAGTCACGCAGGTGTTTGTCCAAATCCTTACGGAAACTGTCGACCAGCCGTTGCATGTTTTGCAGGTCGTTCTCCAGTTGTTGCACCTGGACCAGTTCTTTTTCCAGTTCATTTAAGAACTGTTCGGCTTTTTCGTAGACCTTCAGCCCGTTTTCTTCGGCAAACTTACGGTCTTTGCGGCTTAAATCGGCATTGTCGTAATTTGATTTATCAAAAGCAGTGGCCAAAAAGGATTTAAAGGGTTCGGCAAAAGCGGCATACAAACCGCCGCTGACCACGGTTAAGGTCGCGGTGCCTAAATCGCTGAATGGCTTCACCATGGAATTCAACCGGGCTTGCTGCAACGGTGAGCTGACGCGTTTAGCGTCGGCCAGAATAGTACGGAATGAACTGTAAGCCATAGGGTTGGACATTTTGTTGCGCTCAGATCCTGCCAGTACAAAGGTGATGCCGGAGTAAATACCGTTGGCATACTCCAGATACTGACGCTGGGTTTCCAACTGGGCGGCGTAGTTGTTGCCAAGGCCCAGCAGCGCTTCTTTTTTCAGCTCGTAATTCTGATTAGTCTGCAGTTTGTCCAGAATACCGGTGATAATGCGCTGCTCATTTTTCTGCAGAGCAGTGTCCAGCAAAATACGCTGAATACTGAGCTGGTCCAGCATCACAGAGCCGTGCTGGGATTCCATATCCAGCCGGATGTATTTGCGGCCCGGGTCATCAATCGACAACCGATGCGCTGTGTAACCTTCCTGGCCTGGGTTGACTTCAATCAGGCCGATTTGCTGCCACTCAGCTCCGACACTGACCGATGCCGAGCTCAACACATTAATCTTATAGCTGGTAAAAGCGGTTTCTGGTTTGACCCAGAACTCCAGTAAACCAGCTTCGGCCACAGGCTGGCGAGTCACCAGCGCACTGCTGCCATTTTGACACAGCAGAGCTGAAGAACCGGCTTTGGGGCTGGACTGATCCAACTGGCAGCCGGCCAGAATGGTCAGCGGCTGATTGTCTTTGTCAAAATCGGCCAGAAACACCAGCTCTGACGCCTGGCAAGTCAGAGACAAAACGGCTAAAGCTACAGAGCTGAAGGCAACACGCATAACAAATTTTTGCATCCTGATAATGGGACCGACCTACTGCATCAGTCTGTTCAAATCAAACTGTACCCTGGCTGAATCAGGGGGAATTGTGTTCGATAACCGGCTGTTTTACACTGCGTTTTTCATTTTAACCGCGAATAACATATGTCTCCTAGTGCAGGTTTGCAGTTTTATCACCCGGTGGCTTTTTGGCTTGGGTGTCTGGCTATTACCTTAGGTGTGCTTGGTCACGTACCTATGTTTTTGCATTCGGTGCATATGAACTATCAGATGGTGGGCATGCCGATGGACAGCAACATGCTGATAGGCATGGGGCTGATCCCGTTTGGACTCTTGCTGGCAACTTATGGCCTGATGCCCCGGCTTTCCAGTTTGCGCCAGTCCGAACGCAGCGCATTGCAGTTTCATGTCGCAGACCAATTGCCGCTCAATAAAGAACACTGGACCTTAGTGTTGGTGTTGCTGGTGGCTGTGGTGGTGGATGTGATGAAACCTGCCACGCTGGGCTTTGTGATGCCTGGTATGAAGACCGAGTATGAAATTGACAGCAAAACGGCAGGCACATTGGCGCTTGTCGCCTTGACAGGGACTACGGTCGGATCAGTGCTTTGGGGCATAGCAGCGGATAAATTTGGCCGCCGTGCTGCTATTTTGTTGTCGGCACTGATGTTTATCGGCACCGCTATTTGTGGCGCCATGCCAAGTTTTGAGTGGAACCTGATCATGTGCTTTTTAATGGGCATGTCGGCGGGAGGCTTGTTGCCTATTACTTTTACTCTGATGGCGGAAACCATTCCTGCAGCCCACCGCGGCTGGTTGCTGGTGGCATTGGGTGGCATAGGCACCGCTGGCGGTTACCTCGTGGCGGCTGGCTCTGCCGCCGTGCTGGAGCCGATGTTCAGCTGGCGGGTCTTGTGGCTGCTGGGGTTACCGACAGGTTTGTTGCTGATTTTTCTGAATCGTTATATGCCCGAATCGCCGCGTTATCTGGCAAGCCAAGGGCTGGAGCAGCAGGCGAGGGCGGTGCTGGCCCGTTTTGGCAGCGACGGACAGGGCCACAGCCATGTGGTGGCCGAAGTGCAGGCCGACAGCAAAAAAGCTGGCTTTCAGGACTTATGGCAAGGGCCTTATGCAGGACTGAGCATTGGCCTGGTGCTGGCAGGTATTGCCTGGGGTCTGGTGAACTTCGGTTTTCTGCTCTGGCTGCCGGTGAATCTGGGCGAACTGGGTCTGGCCAAAGAAGCCAGTGCTATTATCGCTAAATCGGCCCTGATGGCTGTGCCTGCTGTTTTTGTGGTGATTTGGCTGTACCACAGCTGGAGCAGCATCAAAACCCTGTTGCTGTTTTTATGGTTGACCGCCTTTTCGCTGATGGCCTTTGTGGCCTTTGATTTCTGGCAACTCTATCAGCCAACAGCGCTTGCTGTGGCTATCGCCCTGCTGCTGGTCAGCGCCAGTGGTGTGATTGCGATGCTGATCCCTTATGCCGCTGAAATTTACCCGGTGGAGCTGCGTGGTGCCGGCTCTGGCCTGATCGCCGCCAGCTCCAAATTTGGCGGCATTTTAGGCGCCGGGGTTGGGGTGCTCGGATGGTTTGAACAACTGGGGTATTCGGCATTAGCCATTGCGATAGCTTTGGTTGGCGCCGCGCTGGAGCTGAAACGCCATGGTATTGAAACCCGCGGAAAGACACTGGAGCAACTGCAGCAGGAAGTCAGCAGTCGTTAGCGGGGGGCGCAATAAAAACAAAAAGGCCAGGGGGAGCTGGCCTTTGTCTGCAAAGCGATTACAGAGCGGCTTTCAGCTCTGCCGCCGTTGCGTATTTTTGCGCTATGGCTTTGTCCAGTAACAACTGGCCTGCGGCTTTATCCCCTTCCAGGATCTGCCGTACCCCAGACCAGGTTTGCACCTGCGGGTCGTTTTGCTGCAGCAGGTAGTTTTCCCACTGCCCGGAGAAAGCCGCTAATCGACGTTGTGCGTCCAGATTGCCGTTTTTGGCAGCCATGCCCCACCAATAATTGGGGCTGTGCAGTTGCGACAAGGTCATAACAGGCTGCACCCGTGCATCTTTGCCCGGTTCTGCCCATAGATGGTAGTTCCCCTGAGTGGCTTTGTTGCCCAGCGATTTTCCCACCAGCTGTTGTGATACCTTTGCCAGGTCCTGGTTGGCCGCGCTCAGCACTTTGGTAATGATGCCATCGGCATTGGCGCTGACTTTAGCATTGCCAGCAAAACCAGGCAGTTCAGCTTTGAAATACAGGCTTCGTTTGGTGTTATAGAGTTCAGAAGGGAGCCCCTGATTTGGATCCAGCGGCAGCTGCTTGTCGATATCTATAAAGTAATACGAACTGGTGGTCACCAGGTCGAGCAATGAACCCAGCGCATATTGGTGGGTCGGAGAACCGGCGATCGCGTAATCCAGCAGCTTATGTTCCTTGATGATCTTATTCACCTTCGATTCGGAGACCGGCCCCAGGCTATAGGTCAGCAGCACCTGTGCCTGGTGCTTTTTACCTGTGGCGGCGTATTGCCACTGCCTTAATGCACGGACCGAGTTGCGGTCGAAGACTTTATCCGGGTAAGAGCCCAGAACTTCTGCGACCGGCACTTTGCCTTCTTCATCGACGATAAAGCGCATTACGACATAGCCAAACTGCCCCCTTTTGGCCGCCTCTTCGGGGTATTGAGGTTCATGACGCTTAATCGCCTCCGGAAATTCGGTTTTATTGGATTCCTTCGGACCCAGCTCCTGGATCTGCACTTGTGTCAGCAATTGGCTGACCAGAGTGGCGGCTTGCTGCTGCTGTCCGGCAGACAGCCTGGCCGATAATTTGCTGACAATAGCTGCCGCTCTGTTGTCACCCAATTGGTCCGCCAACTGAAAATAGGCCAGTGCTTTCACCGGATCGGCCTCAGTGCCTTCACCGTTATGGTACATAGCGGCCAAATTAAAAGCGGCCATTTCGTTGCCCAGCGGAACTAATTGGCTGAACTCAATTCTTGCTTTGGCAAAGTCTTGTTGTTCGTAATGTTTTAACGCGTCCAGCAGGTCGGCGTGCGCCATGCTGCTTAGCAGCAGGCTGGCAGCGAGTAATGAATACCGCATCTAATGTCCTTATTAATAATCCAAATGAAAATCGGATGTTAACACTGTGCCTTTTGAGTGGACAAGCGTTAACCTTCTCAGAATTAAATAAAAAATGGCCCTGCTCTTTGTCTGTAGCAGGGCCATTTAAAACCAGGTACAAGCTGTGTTGTTAAGCCGCTTTCACGGTATCTACCCAGTTCTGCACCCGTTTTTCCAGTACGTCCAGCGGCAGGGCACCACCGCCCAGTACTGTGTCGTGGAAACCACGGATATCAAACTTGTCCCCTAACTGCTCTTTGGCTTTGGCGCGCAGTTCGAGGATTTTCAGCATACCAATTTTGTAGGCGGTCGCCTGACCTGGCCACACCAGATAACGGCGTACTTCAGACACCACAGCGCCTTCCGCCACCGGGGTTTTCGCTTTGAAGTAGTCGATAGCCTGCTGCTCAGTCCAGCCTTTGGCATGCATGCCGGTGTCTACCACCAGGCGCACGGCACGCCACATCTCAGTGATTAAACGGCCAAAGTCGGTGTATGGGCTTTGGTATGCGCCCATTTCTTTGGCCAGCACTTCAGAATACAGTGCCCAGCCTTCGACATAAGCGGTAAAACCTGCCTGAGTGCGGAAGGTCGGCACAGACTTCAGTTCCTGCGCGATAGAGATTTGCATATGGTGACCAGGGCTACCTTCGTGATAGGCAATGGCTTCCATTTCATTTTTTGGCATCTGTTTCATATCAGACAGGTGCGCGTAATAAATGCCCGGGCGTTTGCCATCTGGTGTACCCGGGAAATAGTGCTGAGCAGCGCCCGGTTGTTCACGGAAGGCTTCCACCCGTTTTACCACCAGCGGCGCTTTTGGCAGAATACCAAAGTACTCTGGCAGCTTTTGCTGAATAAAGGCCAGGTAGTTTTCCGAGTCTTTCAGGTAAGCATTGCGGCCTTCGTCCGTGTCCGGATAGAAGAACTGCGGGTCCGTTTTAATAAACTTAAAGAACTCCTGCAGGTCGCCTTTAAAGCCCACCTGGTCTTTGATCGCAATCATTTCTTTGGTGATACGGTCCACTTCATTCAGACCGATCTGGTGTATTTCGTCGGCCGTTAGTGAGGTGGTGGTGGAGTTTTTCAGGCGATGGTTGTAGTAAGCCACACCATTTGGCTGGTTAGATACACCAGTTGGGTTGACCGCAGTTTTGTCCAGCTCACTGGTCAGGAATGCTGCCAGTGCCTGGTAAGATGGCTGGAACTGGGTGGTCAGCGCAGATTTTACGTCGGCTAACAGCTGGTCTGCCTTTTTATCATCCAGTTTGTCGGCTTTTTTCAGGCTTTCAATTTTGGCTTTGGCATCGGCCCAGAGTGGTGCATCTTTGTCACTTTCGGTAAAAGGCGCCCCTGTCAGCAGATTGTTGACCTGCTCAATCACACCTTCATAAGCAAAACGTGGTGGCCGTACACCTGCTTCGGCGTGTTTGGCCGCGCGTTGCTGCAGTTCAGCAATGGCTTTGGCAATACCGCCCAGACGTTTGATATAGGCGTCCATATCCGCCACTTCGTCGACTTTATGGAAGTTAATCATAATTTGTGGCAGTAAGGCGTGGACACCCTGCATTTGGTTAAATACATAACTATTTACCCGAAAGGCTGCTGCGTCGCGCGCTTGTTCGTACTGGTAAATCCACAGGTCGTAAGACGTTTTGGCTTCCATATCCAGTTTGCTGTAATCAAACTGGCTTTTCAGTTCTTCCACAGTGGCAGCCTGCCAGGCCAGCTGCTGATCTTCAGCCGCTTCGCTGACATCATCAATCTGGTCGTTTTTATCTTTGCGACCCAAAAAGGTCATTTGCAGCGGGCTCATTTGCAGCTGCTCTTCGTATTTGGTTTCAAACCATTGATTCAGGCGTTCAGATTCCGACTGGGCTGCAGCCGTTGTGCTTTCTGCAGCTGTGCTGGCGGCTGGCGTTGTTTCAGTGGCTTTTTCCTGGGCTGGGTTGCAACCACTGACCAGTGCGGTAACGGCCAGGGCAATAAGAGTTTTACGCACGTGTGCATTCCTTCTTTTAGTTGTACTTTTGATTTACTTCGGCTCAGGTTCAGCCTACCGGTTTTTACCCGGCAGGTGAACCCGATTTTGTAACACTCTGTTGCACGCCTGCTCAGGTTTTCGGCATCAGTTCCAGCATGGCGACCACAGTAGCTTCCACGCCAGAACGTATGGCTGGCTCAGGGCTGATTTTAAACAGTGGGCTGTGGTGGCTGGGCACTGCAGCGCCGCCGGTGCGCTCAGCCTCAAAGGCTGCTTTCGGCGTGCCGCCAATCTGGAAGTAGACCGAAGGAATGGTCGGGTTCTGAATTAAAAACGGGTAATCTTCGGCGCCCATACCAAGGCGTTTAAATTTCTGGTCAAAAATGTCTGCGCCAAAATGCTGAGTCCAACTGGTTTTCAGTCGCTGGGTCAACGGAATGTCGTTAATGGTTGGTGGCATCGGCTGCGGGTCTACTGTGACTTTGGGCAGCTTATCTTCCGGCATACCTGCGACACGGCCCATATTCACCGCAACGCGCTCAATGGCGGCAATTAACTGGTCTCGGGTTTCGACAGTGTCGCTGCGCACAGTCAGCTGCAGGTGAGCAGAGTCCGGAATAATGTTGTGTTTAGAGCCCGCGTGAAATGAACCTACAGTGATGACGCTTGGCTCTTTGGGCGCAATTTCACGGCTGACAATGGTTTGCAGCGCCATGACGATTTGTGCGCCAAGCACTATTGGATCTTTACCACGATGTGGGCTGGCGCCATGCGCGCCAACGCCCGGGATTTCGATATCGACAGAATCGACGCCGGAAAAGGGTGATCCTTCCACCGCCACTATTTTGCCGGCTTCAATTTCGCTGGAGACATGCAGCGCCATCGCATAGTCCGGTGTGCCAAACCTCTGATAAATTTTGTCGTTGCGCATGCCAATGGCGCCGCCCGTATACTCTTCGGCAGGTTGACCAATCAGCATCAGGGTGCCGGACCATTGGTCTTTTAGCCGTACCATTTGCCGCGCTGTACCCACCAGGCTGGTGACGTGCATATCATGACCACAGGCGTGCATCACCGACACCTCTTTGCCAAACCAGTCTTTGCTTTTGGTTTTAGAGGCATAAGGCAAACCGGATTTTTCCTCCACCGGCAAGGCGTCCATATCCGCGCGCATCATCACCATAGGGCCTTTGCCGTTTTTCAGAATGGCCACCACACCGGTTTTGCCGACACCTGGAGTGACCTCGTAGCCTAAGGTGGTCAGCTCATCCGCCAGCCGCTTTGACGTCTTGAACTCCATAAAGGACAGTTCAGGGTTCTGGTGCAGGTGCTCAAATAACCCTTTCAGGTTTTTGTTGTAGTCGGCGGCAATGGCGTCATTCAGGTTTTGAGCGTGCAGGACTGTGCTGCACAAAAGCGCGGGAATTAGTACGGAAAGTCGTAAAGTGGAAGGATGCAGTTTCATCAGTATTCCTTATTGTTATTTTTGAAGGTGTTGCTATTTCTTGTTGCAGAACTGACTTACCTTAACTGAAATCCGCAGTAATTGGCATGACATCTACCTCAACACTCAGTTGATGGTCGCCGTGACCCAGCACCAGGCCTTTGAGCGGCACCACATCGCTGTAATCCCGCCCCCGCGCTAACACCAGATGACGCCCGTTTGGCTGCATATTGTTGGTCGGGTCGAAACCAAGCCAGCCTTGCTCCGGGCACCAGACTTCAAACCAGGCGTGGGAGGCATCGGCTCCGGTTAGTTTTGGCTGACCGGGTGGCGCTTCGGTTTCCAGATAACCGCTGACATAACGGGCCGACAAGCCCAGGCTGCGTAAGCAGGCAATCGCCAGATGGGCAAAGTCCTGACAGACGCCGCGTTTGTGGTGCAACACCTCGCTGATGGGCGTGACCACAGTGCTGAACTCGGGGTCATAGTCAAATTGCTGATAAATTTTCTCATTTAGCGCGCAGGCAAGCTCAGCAATTGTCAGGCCGGGGTCGGCCAATGGCTGAATAAACTGCTGACTGACTGCCAGGTCCGGCAGCATGGGGCTGGCTTTGCGGCAAAGTTCGGCTTGCAGGCTTTGTTGGCCCGAAGATTGGGGAAAGCCAAGCGCTGCTGTCCAGGGCTGGCCTGATGGCTTGCGCAATACGGGCTCCGACAACCGCACTACTGATTCTGCAACCACGCAAAGTCCGTTGTGGCTGTGGGGTAAATGTAACAGGTGTTTGTGATTGCCAAACCAATCCTGCTGTGGGTACAGCCGTGCCGCAGGATCCGTGTGTAAGCTGAAGCTGCATAGCTGCTGAACCGGATCGGAGACCGGCTGTAAACAGATCAGGTTGTAGCTGTTTGCCACGCTGTACTGGTAGCTGTACCTGGTGAGGTGACGGATCCGATAGCTTGTCATCAGGGCCTCAAAATCGCTGCCAGCGCCAGCTGGGCTCGGCATGGCTGAAGTAGCCACGGGTGAGTTGTTCAGACAGTTCCCGCAGGCCAAGTTGCAGTTGATTCAGCAAGAACTGCAGTTCTGCACTGGCGGTCAGATCAGGCTGCAGCAGCAGGCTGGCGTCTGTGGTCAGCCGCAGTCTGAGCTGCTGCAAGGCCGATGTGAGCTGGGGCAGGCCGTCGTTATCCGGCAATAACGCCAATAGCCCGTCCAACTGACAGAGAGGGTAACTGACCGAACGGGGGGTGCTGTCATCGAGCAGCAGTAAATCCAGCACCGCCAGTGGATGTAACTCTGAGCCGTAACGCCGCCGGTACGTCATTTGGGTATCGGTCAGGCGCAGTAAGGCCTCTTGCTGGCTGGCGCTGATACTGGTTGGCTGAGTAAAACAAAGTTGCAGTAAATGACTCATTTGTAAGGCCCGCTCCAGCTGCTGGCCTGCCTGCAGGAAATTCAGGCCCGGCGTGCGGGTCATGGTTTCGTTATTCATGCCATAAATCGCGGTTTGCAGCAGGAGCAGCTGGTCCAGCTGGCGGATCAGCAGGGCTGGCTGGCTGCTGAGCTGCTGCGGCCAGGTCTGGCTCTGCAGTTGTTCCAGCACATACCAGCTGTCTTCACTAAAGTACTCCTGCACTGACTTTGCATTAAAAAGCAGTGAATTTAAGCTTTGTGGCAGACTGCCTTGCCGGGCTGGGTCGCATAGCCAATCCAGTCCGGCCGGCAGACCGGGAGCATATTCCGCGCCGCCCGCACCATTCGCAAACAAACAGAATTGCAGTAACAGCTCACTGTCAGCCGGCCGTAAGCGCTGCTCCAGAGTGGCCATTTGCACCAACTGGCGCAGCACTCGGCTCATCAGATTCAGCCGTTCGTTGTAGCGGCCTAACCAGAATAAATGGTCGGCAATGCGGCTTGGCAATACGCCAGAATTGCGGTTTAGCCGCAGCTGTTGCTGGCTGGAGCGCCACAGACTTTGCTGATCCGCCGACTGGCCTTCAAACCAAACGTCACGGAACTGCAAGCTGGCTGGGCCTGTTGTAGCCTCGAGCTGTTGTTGTGCCAGAGCACCGGGCAAAAAAGTCAGCTGGTCCTGTTGCTGCAGACTAAAAAGCTGCAAGCGGATCGGCGGCAGACCGCCGCCTGGGCCAACAGACAGCTGTTGCACCACAAAATCTTTGCCGTTCCGCTGTACCTGCTGATACCAGTGCTGTTGTTGTTCTGTGGTGAGGGCCTCCCAGTGCAGCCTTTGATCGGTACTGATTTGATAAAGCTCGCTCTGCGGGGTTAGATAAGGCAGCAAGTCGTGTTGACCGCCCCAATAGCTGGGCAGCGACGGCAGCAACAAGGGTTCCCCCAGTAAAACCGGACAAAGCTCGGCTAAAAACAACTGCAGCAAAGGGTGCTGAACCAACCCGGCTCCTGGTGGATTGATCAGTGTGAGCTGGCCCTGGCGGATGCTTTGCACCAGGCCGGCTGCCCCCAGACCCGTGTTATTAAGCTCCAGCGCGTCGGTTTCCGCGTCGGGCAGAGCGCAGAGCAAAGACGCCACAGGTTTTAAGCCTGCGACTGTTTTCAGGTGCAAAGTACCGTCTTTAAACATCAGATCGGCGCTTTGCAGCAAGGGCAAATCCAGGTAACCGGCTAAAAAATTCAGTTCTGCATAATTCTGAGTCCCTTTGCCTGTGCTCAGCACGCCACTTTGGTCGCTGGCTTCATCAGTGCCGCGCAGCAGTTGTTTTAAATCACGGAAAAATTGCGCCAGATGCAGCCGCTCCGGCAGTTTGCTGGCCGGTAATGGCAGCTGATTCATCGCCAGCCGGTGCTGCACCACCAGTCCAAGCCCGGCCGGGCACGCCAGATGCTGCCGGACAAAAAAACGGCCATCATTCATCCGGCTGACCTGCATAGCAAACAAGGTCAGCCAGTGGTGGTGTTCAGACATCAGCCGGTGGCAGGGCAGTTGATACAAAGGGCTGCTCAGCAGTTCTGCTGCTGGCAACAGGCCTTGTTGCAGCAACTGTTGTTCGCCGTACAGGTCGGCCAGGATCAGGTTGTACAGCCGATGCCGCTGCAGCAGTGCCCGGCTGAGTGGCCGCCATTCATCAGCTCCGAGCAGCAGTGGCTGCACAGCAAGCAAATGCGGTTGGGCTGCTGCCGGGTTTAAGTCCTGCAACTGACGGTTGAGCTCCTGCTGCAGCTGCGCCTGTTCGGCCGCAGAGCAGGACGCCCACCAGAGTTCAAGCGGGTCCGGAACTGCCGTCATGCGGTCAGTTGGTCCAGATTATGTGCGTGCTCCAGCGAGCCTGCAGCCAGGATCACCTGATGCAGTAAAATCAGCCCTGACTGTATGTGGTCAATCAACTGGTGCAGTTGCGCCGTGGATAATTCGCCCAATTGTTCGGTTTGGATCAGGTCCTGCAGCAGCCAGACTTGCTGCAAAATGGCACTGCTGTGCGGCATGGCTTTGGCAGACGCGGCCACCCGGTTCAGGCAATAGCGAATGGAGCGGGGGAAATCGGCATAACCCAATAAATAGTCAACCGCATCGGCGTCGCCGCCGTGCTGCGCCTGGTAGTACTGGTAGGATTCAACACCGCCGAGCGCGTTCAGCACCGACAGCCAGCGAAAGCGCGGCCGTTTAATGTCGGTGGGCTGCAGCTGTTGCAGCACCATCACGTCCATAATGCGGGTGGTCATGTCTGCCCGCTCCAGATGACGTCCAAGGTTAAAGGCGTCGAAGGCGTCTGAGCGCAGCATAGTGCCGTCCAGCACACCAACGACCATCTGACAACGGCGGGTAATTTCGCTCATCAGCCGGTAACGTTGCTGGCGGCTTGGCAGGCTGGCGCATTCGGCCTGGATAAATAAATCCAGTGCGTTCAGCTCCTCCCACATATCGCGTGGTAGCAAAGGCCGGATGGTGCGGGCATTGGTTTTCAGCGCGGTCGACACTGATCGCAGCGACAGCGGGCTTTCGGCCCGGGTTAACAGCAGCTGCATCACCTGCTGCTCTGTGGTCAGGCCTTCATCGCGCGCTGCGGCGGCCAGCAGCTGCTGGCTGTCTTCACCCAACACGTCAATCAGTAAAGGCCAGCTGACCTGGCTGTCCTTGTGGCTGTCAATCAGCAGCTGACTGGTGGCATTAATAAGCCTGGCCGTGTCGTCCAGCCGCTCCAGATAGCGGCCTAACCAAAATACGTGATCCAGTGATTTCAGTAACATGGGTTAAACCTCGTCATTGATGATCCAGGTGTCTTTACTGCCGCCACCTTGCGATGAGTTAACGACTAAAGAGCCGCGTTTTAATGCTACCCGGCTTAATCCGCCTGTGGTGCAGTAAAGCTCAGCGCCTTGCAAAATAAAAGGCCGTAAGTCCAGGTGCCGCGGCTCCAGTACGCCGTCGCATAGCGTGGGCGCTGTCGACAAGGCCAGGGTTGGCTGGGCAATAAAATTGCGCGGGTTGGCCTTAATTTGCTCCGCCATTTGCTGGCGTTCCTGCTCTGTGGCGCGGGGGCCAATCAGAATGCCGTAACCGCCGGACTCATTGGCCGGTTTCACCACCAGCTTATCCAGATTGGCCAGCACGTACTGGCGCTGCTTTTCATCCAGGCAGAGGTAGGTGGGCACATTGTCTATTTTGGGTTTTTCGCCAAGGTAATACTCAATGATCTGCGGCACATAAGCGTAAATCACCTTGTCGTCAGCCACACCGGAGCCCGGCGCATTGGCAATAGCCACCTGGCCTTTGGCCCAGGCCCGGATCAGGCCCGGCACGCCAAGCACCGAATCTGGCCTGAACACTTCAGGGTCAATAAACACATCGTCCACCCGGCGGTAAATCACGTCCACTTGCTGCAGGCCACGCAAGGTCTTCATATAGACGGTGTCGTCCTGCACCAGCAAGTCGGTATTTTCCACCAGCGCCACGCCCATCTGCTGGGCCAGGTAGCTGTGCTCAAAGTAAGCGGAATTAAACACCCCTGGTGTCAGTACGACTATGTTGGGTGTTTCGCCCTGACGCGGCGATAGTGAGGCCAACATGCGCCAGAGCTGGTGCGGGTAGTCGTCGACCGGGTAAATAAAGGAGTCGGCAAACAGCTCGGGAAACACCCGTTTCATCACAGTGCGGTTTTCCAGCATATAGGACACGCCGGACGGCACCCTCAGGTTATCTTCCAGTACCAGAAAACGGCCATCGCCGTCGCGAACCAGATCAGTGCCACAAATATGCGCCCAGACGCCATAACGGGGCGAAATGCCCCGGCATGGTGCAAGGTAATTGCGTGACTCCAGCACTAAATCAGCCGGCAGGATGCCGTCTTTGAGGATTTTTTGCTCATGGTACAGGTCGTCAATAAACAGGTTTAGCGCCTGTAAACGCTGCATCAGGCCGGCGCTGGCCTGGCGCCATTCGGTGTAAGGAATAGTGCGGGGCACCACATCCAGCGGCCAGGCCCGGTCGATATTCTGGCCTTCTGAATACAAAGTAAAACACACGCCCATAGAGCTAATCGTTTGATTTAAAAGCTCTTGTCTTTGGCAAAGCTCGTCTGGTCCATGGCGGTTAATAAAACGGCTGATGCCACCCGCCGGAGGGCGAGCCTGGCCGCTGTTGTCGACCAGCTCATCAAAACACCCCGGTGTGCTCTGGTAACCCTGAAAGGCGGACTGACTCATAGGCTCTCCTGTTCCCTGAAGCGGCAAAGGTGCAACCCCTGCGCTGCTGTTGTTCTATCAGGGTAAAGAGCAAAGCCTGTGCCAACAGCAATTTGGGGGGAGTGCTGGCTCTATCTTGGGTGAGCTCACCTTTGCACGCGCTTGCTATGAATACAGAACTTGACTGGTGAACAGGCAAGCAGAGCTAAAACACCGGCAGATGGGAGATGCTGTAAACAAATGCTGGACAAATCTTGGGAAATGATTGAATTTAGGAAATTGTTAACCATTGCTGCGCACTGGTCTAAGAAGCCAAACGCGCATGCGCGTGATACAAATGTTAGCTCTATAGAAGGATATCGAGTGGAAATCCATCAAGCAGTGAAAAACATGCTCCAGATTGTAGAGGAACTACACAAGTCTTACCCAAAGAAAAAGTTCACACTTGATGGAAGGCTTGTTGGTGACCTTGGTGAAATTCTGGTCGAAGAAGACTACGACTTGGAACTATATGAAGGCCTTGAAAAGCATCATGATGGTGAAACATCTGATGGTCGAAGAGTTCAAATAAAAACAACAATGAAGAGTTCCCTTACATTTCCAGTAGACCACATACCTCATTACTATATCGGTATTAAAGTTCATTCTAACGGTACATACACAGAAATATTTAATGGCCCTGGCTCGGTGGCCTGGAATGCAGTAAAGGGAAGGAAGCCCACTAAGACAAATTTACACTCAGTTACTCTTTCGGCGCTAAAGAAGTTGAATGCGGAGGTTCCTGAAAATGAGCGAATTCCAAAAAGAGCTAACAAGTAGCTCCACCGGAAAAAATACTCGCTGCGCTCGCATTTTTTGTGAGCTAGGAGTTAAGCCTTAATAAGTCATGGATAGAATTGGAAAAAAGTTGAAGGGAAAAAACGCTCAAACGTGCTTTGGCTGATATTAAAGAAATAAAAGAGGGTGCAGTGTTGAGTAAAGAACATCCCGGATTTCGCATTTTTGTGCTTGGGGCTGGCTTTTCAGTTCCTGCGGGGCTTCCTACCGCTGCAGAGTTATACCCCGAAGTTGTCAGGCGAGTAGAACGATCATACGGAAAAGACAATCGTTTTCATTGGGCGGTTCAGGACTATATAGATTACAGAAGAAGAAGCGATGGTATTGAGCTAACTATTGATACTATAGATCTAGAAGAGTTTATGTCGTTTCTCGACATTGAGCATTTTCTCGGGCTAGAGGGTAGTGATACCTTAAGTGAACATGGCAATGCTGCGCAGCTATTTGTAAAAAGGTATATTGGGCAGATAATTCATGAAAGGACACCGAGCAAGGATTCATTGCCGCAAGAGTATTATGAATTTGCTGAGAAGCTGTCGGTAAAAGACATTGTTATAACGCTAAATTACGACGTTGTTCTTGAGCGAGCTCTTGAATATGTTGGCAAGCCTTACAGGCTGTTCCCGCAGCGTTATGGAAAGATTGGTGATGGTTTTAATACCGTTGATGATTCCCGAGATGAAGTTACGATCTTGAAGCTGCATGGGTCGTTGGATTGGTTCAGTAACAAGTCCTATCTTCATGGCTTAGAAGCTTTTAAAAAACAAGATGTAGATGGGCGGCCTAACGATCCAATTTTTAATAATAATGATAAATATGGCCAATATCCGTTAGTTGATGGGCCACGAAATGAAGATGATCCGCTACTAAATATCTACAGATTAAAGAACATAGATCTTTTTTACGGAAATTACGATCCGCCTGCGATACCTATGATTCTCTCGCCATCTCATATGAAAATTGTCTATGCAAACCCGTTTTTGGATTTTTGGTGGGGCTCGGGGCGTGCGGGAGGCATGAACCTGGGTATATCAATTATCGGGTTCTCTCTGCCTTTACACGATGATTATCTTCGAATATGCCTCTATAGAATGATATCTAATTTCCAAGAAGTGGCCTGGGATCAACCACTTTTAGATTTCTATAAAAATCATGTAAAGCTTGTTGACTTTAGGACGGACAAAGAAGGTAAAGATGAATTGCTCGAAAGATATCGATTTATTGATTATGAAAAGGCAGAGGTCTATACAGATGGTTTTTCTGTGGATGCAGTCGAGTTTATTTTTAACCAGTCAAGATACGCCTAACAACCGCATATTGCCGGATTGCTCTTTCGCTGCGCTCCATACGAGCCGCAAACGCGGACGTTAAACCAAACTAATTTCAGTTCCCAGAACAGGCGGCATTGCGGCGTCTACTTCGTCGACGATGGCGTCCAGGGTTTTTTCCGCTTCGTCCAGTTCGCTCACTTCGGCAATATGAAACAGGGCTTCGCCTTCATTGACCAACGGCAGGTTATTGCGGCCTATCACAATGCCGCTGAAGCTGGCGGTGACGGCCACTTCAAAGTCGGAGTAGGGGCTGTAAATATGCGCCAGCACATCGCCTTGTTGCACCGCCTGGCCCAGCGTGACGTAGTAGCGGGCAATGCCGTCATGTTCGGCACGTACCCAGCTGCTTTTTTTGGTAAATAACGACTGAGTGCGTGGCGCGGTTTTACGGCCAGCCAGCATACCCAAATGCTGCATTACATTGAGAATGCCACGCACGCCAATATTGATGGACTGTTCATCAAAACGCAGCGCCTCGCCGGCTTCGTACAGCACAATAGGAATGCCCAGACTGTTGGCGGTGCCACGCATGGTGCCATCGCGGCTGGCGGCTTTAACGATAATAGGGGCGTTAAAGACTTCGGCCATTTGCAGCGCCATTTTATCTTTGGCACTGGCGCGCACCTGCGGCAGGTTGCTGCGGTGAATGGCGCCGGTGTGCAGGTCAATCACAAACTGGCATTTCTTTAAAATATGTTCGGTAAATTGCCAGGCCATGCGGCTGCCTAACGAGCCTTTTTCACTGCCGGGGAAGCTGCGGTTTAAATCGCGCCGGTCGGGCAAATAGCGGCTTTGCTGGACAAAACCATAGGTGTTCACAATAGGCACCACAATCAGCGTGCCTTTGAGCTGGTTCAGTTTGGGAATTTTCAGCAAACGGCGGCAAATCTCCACGCCATTAATTTCGTCGCCATGCAAAGCGGCGGTGACCAGCAGCACCGGACCAGGCCGCTTACCATGCAGCACATGGGCGCCTATATTCAACTCGGTGTGGGTGTAGAGTTTGCCAAAAGGGATATCGACCACAGCACGGCTGCCGGCTTTGATCCGGCTGCCAGCCAGTTCAAAATCGGTCTGAGTGGGGCTGCTTAGCATCAGACTTTCCTCTTTTTGCTGCGTTTTTGCTGTTTTTCCACCTGCTGTTCCAGGTAGTCGATAATCAGGCCCGCCACATCAATGGCGGTGGCGCCTTCAATACCTTCCAGGCCCGGCGAGGCGTTCACTTCCATCACCACCGGGCCATTGTTGGAGCGCAAAATATCCACCCCGGCCACTTCCAGCCCAATACTTTTGGCTGCCGCCAGCGCGGTGCGTTTTTCGGCGGCGCTGAGTTTGACCAGGCTGGCGGTGCCGCCGCGGTGCAGGTTGGAGCGAAACTCACCGGCTTTGGCCTGGCGTTTCATTGCGGCGACAATTTTGTTGCCTATGACAAAGCAGCGGATGTCGGCGCCATTGGCTTCTTTGATGTACTGCTGCACCAGAATATTGGCGTTCAGCCCCATAAAAGCTTCAATGACGCTTTCGGCAGCGGTGCGGGTTTCGGCCAGCACCACGCCAATGCCCTGGGTGCCTTCGAGCAGTTTAATCACCAGCGGCGCGCCGCCCACCATGTCAATTAAGTCGGGGATATCACCTGGTTTGTCCGCAAAGCCGGTAATAGGCAGGCCGATGCCGTCACGCGCCAGCAGTTGCAAGGAGCAGAGTTTGTCGCGGGCGCGGCTGATGGCGGCGGATTCGTTCAGCGCATAAACGCCCATCATTTCAAACTGGCGCAGTACGGCGGTGCCGTAGAAGGTAATGGACGAGCCGACCCGTGGGATCACAGCGTCAAAACCATCCAGATTGCGGCCTTTGTAGTGGATGGCCGAACGGGTCTGGTTGATATTCATGTAACACATCAGCGGGTCTATGACCTCAATCTGATGGCCACGGGCTTCGGCGGCTTCGACCAGCCGCTGGGTGGAATACAATTCACGGTTACGTGATAAGACTGCAATTTTCATCCGGGCACTCACGCCAGTTTATCTGGGCCTATTGTAGTGGGGCCTCAGGCAATTAGCAGCAAGTGCCTGAAAAATTACAGTAAAAATAATGAGCCTAACCCGAGGAATGCAAAGAAACCAATGACGTCTGTCACTGTGGTTAGAATGACTGAGCCCGACAGCGCCGGGTCTATTTTAGCTTTCTCCAGCCAAACCGGGATCACCACCCCAGACAAGGCGGCCACGGATATATTAATCACAATGGCCATTGCTATCACCGCAGCAATAATCCAGTCACCAAACCAGAGGTAGGTGGTGCCAGCTATCACCAGGGCCCAGAGCACACCATTCATTGCGCCGACACTGAGTTCTTTACGGAATAAGGTCCAGTAGGTTTGCGGGGTGATTTGGCCAAGTGCCAGGCCGCGGATTATCAGGGTCAGCGTCTGGCTGCCGGCAATGCCGCCCATCGACGCGACAATGGGCATCAGCACCGCCAGTGCCACCACTTGCTGCAGGGTGGCTTCAAACAGGCCAATGGTCCAGGCGGCCAGAAAGGCGGTCAGCAGGTTAATACCAAGCCATAAAGCGCGGCGTTTGGCACTTTGGATCACCGGGGCGAATAAGTCTTCTTCTTCGCCTAAACCTGCGGTGTGCATAAACTGGCTTTCCAGGCTGCGCCGCACGTTTTCCAGTGCTTCACCAATGGACAAGCGGCCGAGCAGCTTGTCTTCATCGTCGAGCACCGCCAGTGCGCTGTAGCCAGAGCGAGCCACCATGTCGGAGCCTTCGTCCAAATCCATCGCGCCCCTCACCACAGGTGCCTCATCGTCAATCAACCCAACCACAGGCAAATGATTGGGTTTGCCTAATAAACGAATGCCATGCAATAAGCCGACATAACGGCCGGTGCGGTCCACCACAAACAGCGCTTCCTGGTATTCGGCGTCTTCTTCCAGTTTGGTAAAAAGCCGCACCGCGTCACGCACTTTGGCGTTTTTCGACAGGATCAGCACATCGTGGTCGGCATAACGGCCACATTGCTCTTCGTCGTAGGTCAGCGCCTGGTCCAGCCATTGCTTCTCTTGCAAATCCAGTCGGGAGCAGGCGTACTGGTAAATATGGTCCGGCAGTTCGTCCAGCAGCTCAATCAAGTCGTCAACGTCAATTTCGGCCACCAGCGTCTGTAACTGGTCGGTGTCGAGTTGTTTGAAAATATTGACCCGGGCGTCGACCCGCATATAGGTCAGGGATTCAATTTGTTGCTCGTTCGATAAGGTCAGCCAGGTGGAAAGACGCTGCTCCAGCGGCATGGCTTCCAGCGCGAAGGCTATTTCTTCCGGTTCGAGTTCTTCCAGACGTTCGGCCAGCTGCTCAGTTTCGTTTTCATCGAAACTGTCACGGACGATTTCTTCAATATCCAGCGGTGTATTTTCGACCATCTAAAACTCCTTGGCTGTTACCACCACCGGCGAACTTTAAACCAAACCAATAACCCAAGCGCCAGTATCAGCATACCCGCCAATGTCAGATGATAACCCCACTGTATTTCAAGCTCAGGCATGTATTTAAAATTCATGCCGTAGATGCCCGCGATAAAGGTCAGCGGCACAAAGACCGCGGTCAAAATAGTCAGCACCTTCATTTTTTCGTTGATTTGGTGCGACGAGGTCGACATATAGCCGTCAACTAAATCGGATAACTGGTCATAGTACATTTGTACCATGCTGTGCAGCCGCTCAAACTTTTCATAAAAATCACGCAGCTCGACCCGCTCAAACAGCAGCCGGAACGGGTGGCTGTCGTCTTCGTCAAACAGCAAGTCGGCAAAGATGTCTTTCTGATACGCCAGGTTGCGGTCAATTTTGCGAAACACCGAGCGGAACTTCATAATTTGCGCCATGCGCTGGTCATTGCCGTTGCTCTGCATGGCATCTTCCAGCTCGCCTAATTCGTCTTCAAACTGGATCAGCTTGTGCAGGTAAGACGCTGCGATTGCATGAATGTATTGCTTGGCCCAGCCTCTGGTTTCCAGCCCTTTAAGGCTGCTGAAGGGCAGCAGAATTTGTGGCGCAGGCAGCGGGCTGTAAAATTTCACCAGCATCACCTGGTCGTTAAACAGCATGTTAATCTGGCTGTGGCCCGGGTAATCGGAGAAATCTGCGCTGGCAAAGCCACGTAAGATCAGCAGTTGAAACGCATTGCTGACTTCCAGTTTAGGCGGGTGGCGGTCACGCAAAAAGTCTTCGGCAATCACCGGGTGGATGCGGAAAAACTCCAGCACTTGCTGCTGTTCCTGCAGATTGGCGTCAGTCAGATTGATCCAGAAACGGCTGCCACTCAGCAGCGGCAAACGCACAGAGGCAAAATCACAAATTTGCCATTGCTGTTGTTCCGGGCAGTACTGATGCAGTTCAATCATAAGGGAGTCCGCGGCTGGCGTCTGAGACAGCAAAACTGAGCTCAGCATAAGAAAAACAGGGGCTTAATGCAAATGCACAGCCCCTGTTGCAGAACGGTTTGCTGGTATTTTCAGCAGTTTAGCTTTGGTTCGCCGCGATGTACTGGTTGACCATCAGTTCCAGGGTATCCAGCGGCAGTGCGCCGTTTTTCAGCACCACGTCGTGGAACTGGCGGATATCAAATTTATCGCCCAGTGCTGTTTTGGCTTTTTCGCGCAGTTCCAGCAATTTCAGCATACCCACAGTGTACGCAGTGGCCTGGCCCGGCATGACGATGTAACGTTCAATGGCATTGATGGCTTCACCTTCAGAGTTCGGCGTATTGTCCTTCAGGTATTGAATGGCTTGCTCACGGCTCCACTTTTTGTCATGCAGGCCTGTATCCACCACCAGACGGCAGGCCCGCCACAGCTCCATGGCTAAACGGCCAAAGTCAGAGTAGGGGTCCTGGTACAGACCAATCTCTTTGGGCAGTTGCTCTGTGTATAAACCCCAGCCTTCGATGTAGGCGGTATAGCGGCCAAAACGGCGGAACTTCGGTACATTTTCAAGCTCCTGCGCTATGGCGATTTGCATATGGTGGCCCGGAATACCTTCATGGTAGGCCAGCGCTTCCAACTGGTACTTCGGCATGCCATTCATCCGGTACAAATTGGCGTAATAGGTGCCAGGCCGGCTGCCATCCGCAGCTGGTGGCTGATAAAAGGCTTTGCCAGCGGATTGCTCACGGAAGGCTTCCACGGCTTTGACCACCAGATCGGCTTTCGGCTTGACGATAAACAGCTGGTCCAGCCGGCCTTTCATGTCGTCAATCACCCGGGTGGCTTCGGCGAGGTAAGCGGTTTTACCTTCGGCCGTGTCCGGGTAATAAAACTGGGGGTCATCACGCATAAAAGCAAAGAACTGCTGCAAGTCACCTTTAAAGCCGGTTTTTTGCATGATGGCTTTCATTTCGCCGTGAATACGTGCCACTTCAGACAAGCCCAGTTGGTGGATTTTCTCTGCGCTGTAGTCGGTGGTGGTGATGTTTTTCAGTCGGTAGGCATAAAATTCATTGCCGTCTTTGAAGCGCCAGACACCGTCTTCTGTGCCAGCTACTTTTTCAAGTTCAGTCAGGTAGGCAATCAGGCTCTGATAGGCTGGTGCTACGCTGCCGGTCAGTGCCAGTTCGGCTTCTTTGACCAATAAATCTTTGGCGCTTTGCTCCAGCTCCAGCTTCTGTACTTTGCCGCGAAAATCGGCCAGCAAGGTGCTGTCCGAATCACCATCAAAAGGCGCGCCGGTGATGATGTTACGGCTGGCACCTATCACATGGGCGAACACAAACTTGGGTGGCAAAATGCCAGCGTCGGCGCGAACCTGCAGTTGCTGCTGCAGTTGTTTAAAGTACGGCAAGACGTTTTTCAGGCGGCCAATATAGGCTTTGGCATCGGCCTCGTTATCAATGCGGTGCTGGTTAATCAGTAAGTCCGGCACATTGGAGTGCACGCCGTACATCTGATTGACCGGGTAGCTATACAAATGCCAGCGGTCGCCGTCCAGTTGCTGCTGTAACTGGCTTTGCAGTAGCTGTAAACTTAGTTGACGTTGGCTGTCTAAGCTTTTGACATTGAGCGCGGCTAAGCGCTGCAGCTGCTGTTTGGTCATCTCCAAATCCGCCAGCCGGCGCTGGTCAGACAAATCATCCCATTGGTCGTAGTTGGTTTTCTGGCCCAATGAGGTCTGGGTTTCCGGGCTGGTGGCCACCTGCTCATCAAAAATGGCGTCAAACAAAGCATCGGCTTTTTCGTTTTCACTTTGTGCCACAGTGCTGCTTTGTTCTGTCGGCGTTCCGGTTGGAGTATTGGTTGTCGGGTTGCAGGCACTAAGTAAGGCGACAGCAATAGCTGCAGCAAGCGCATGGTGTTTCATGGGTTCATCCTGATTGTTGTCATTCTTCTGGTACTACACCATCTGTGGCGCTTTGTTTCAAGCCTTGTCTGTTCAGAACTGACCTGGCTGCGGTAAGCTAGTGGCTTGAGTGAATGGAGGTGTTTAATGTCACAAAATTACGACGACAACAATATTTTTGCCCGTATTCTGCGTGGTGAAATTCCGGCTTTTAAAGTCTATGAAGACGAGCAGACACTGGCGTTTATGGACATCATGCCGCAAATTCGTGGCCATGTGCTGGTGATCCCAAAAGAAGCGGCGGTGACTGTGTTTGAATTGTCTGCAGAGGCCAGTCTTGCCTGTATGCAAACAGTGCAAAAAGTGGGGAAGGCGATTGTGAAGGCGCTGGACGCACCCGGCATAACGTTGTTTCAGCAAAATGGCGCTGGCATTGGACAGACTGTACCGCACGCTCATTTTCACTTACTGCCATGTTCGGTGTTTGCGCTCAAAGGCCATCAGGCCGAACTGGGCAATATGGACGAGTTAAAAGCGCTGGCCGCGCAAATCGCAGCCGCGCTTTAACAACCTTTACAGAAAGAGTTCCAGTAAATCATTCAGGTAGCGCACCCCCTTGGGGGTGATCTGCCAGTGGTGTTCTGTCAACTCCAGTAAACCTAAAGTGGCCGCTTTGGCGAGCGCAGGTTCGACCTCGCTTAACGGCAGGCCGGTCAGTGCCGGGAAATCGCTTTGCGGGCAGGCCTCAAGCAAGCGAAAACGATTCATAAAAAACTCAAAAGGCCGGTCTTCTGCAGCCACCGCAGTGCGGCTGTCCAAATAACCTTTGCTTAAATCCATGTAGCCTTTAGGGTGTTTAATCTTCACTGTGCGGATAATGCTGTGTTGCTCTGGCAGCGTGATTTTGCCGTGTGCGCCACAACCTATGCCCAGATAGTCGCCAAAACGCCAGTAGTTCAGATTGTGCCGACACTGAAAGCCAGTCTTGGCATAGGCGGAGGTTTCGTATTGCTGGTAACCATGGGCCGTCAACAGTGCGTGGCCTTGCTCCTGAATATCCCACAAGGCTTCGTCTTCCGGCAGCACCGGCGGACGGGAGGCAAAGGCGGTATTGGGTTCGATAGTGAGCTGGTACCAGGACAAATGCGGTGGCTGCAGGGCAATGGCTTGGGTTAAATCAGCCAAAGCTCCCGCCACATCCTGTTGTGGCAGGCCGTGCATTAAATCCAGATTAAAGCTTTGCAGTGGTAACTGTTTTGCAAGTTGTGCTGCGGCTTTGGCCTCATCGCAGTTATGGATGCGGCCCAGTGCTTTGAGCTGGTCAGCCTGAAAGCTCTGCACCCCAATCGAAAACCGGCTGACACCGGCCTGCACATAAGCGGCAAATCGACCGGCTTCCACAGTGCCAGGGTTGGCTTCCATGGTGATTTCGCAGTCGCTCTCGAGCGTCAACCGGGCTCGCACACCATCGAGCAGCGCCTGAATGGCGTCGCCACTGAAGGTGCTTGGGGTGCCACCACCGATAAAAATGCTGTGGATGGCCCGGCCTTGCACGTAAGCTAAATCCTGCTCTAAATCAGCCAGCAAATGCGCCAGATATTCTTGCTCCGGAATGCCTTGTTTCACCGCATGGGAGTTAAAATCGCAATAGGGACACTTCTGCACACACCAGGGGATATGGATATAGAGCGACAGCGGCGGCAGGTGCAGGCTCATGCCGTAACCTGTAACTGGGCCAGCAGTAGTTTCAGCGCTTTGGCTCTGTGGCTAAGCTGTTTTTTCTCTGCGGGGGTTAATTCGGCAGCGCTGCCGTTAGCATCATCCGGCAAAAATACCGGGTCATACCCAAAGCCGTGGCTACCTGTGGCTGCAAAGGCGATTTGACCGCGCCAGATACCATGCGCAATCACTGGCACCGGGTCGTCGGCATGGCGGACAAAAGCCAGCACACAGTGGAACTGCGCCTGACGCTCTCCTGCCGGCACTTCGGTTAAATCAGCCAGCAGTTTGGTCAGGTTGGCCAGGTCATTGCCATGCTCACCGGCATAACGGGCCGAATAAATACCAGGTGCACCGCCAAGCGCATCCACCGCTAGTCCTGAATCGTCGGCCATGGCCGGTAAGCCAGACGAACGGCTGGCATGGCGTGCTTTTAAGATGGCGTTTTCAATAAAGCTCAGGCCGTCTTCGACCGCATCGTCGATGGCAAAGGCGGATTGTGGTTGCACGTCAAAGTGCAGAGGTGCCAATAAGTCGGCGAGCTCTGCCAGCTTGCCTTTATTGCTGGTGGCCAGTACTAACGTTTGCATTTGGTATCCTGCGTCATTGCCTGTTGAGGCTTATTCGGTATAGAAGGTCTGGCTGAATTGCAGTTGCTGTTGTGTGGTGCCCTGACGGATATCAATAATGAACGTCAGGTGCTGCTCATTGCGCACCGGCAGCTGGGCCAGGTAATAAATGGCGTCACCTTCTGTCACTTGTTTAAAACTGAGCTCCGTGGTTTTACCCATGAGATCACGCACTTTACCGCTGAGCTCTACTTGCTGTGCCTGTTGGTCGTTGCTGCGTAGCACCGAAATATTCAGCAGGGCATTAAAGCTGCTGCGCTCAATGCCGTAGTTTTTCGCAATGGCGGGGTCGAGCAGGGTGCTGTCAAAGGCAATGTAGTGCACATCCCATGGGCCCAAGGCCTGCTTTTGTTCTGCCTGGCTGGTGCCTGAAAACAGTGAAACAGCAAACAGCAGGGCTAACAGATAAGTTTTCATGACGACTCCAGATAAGGACTGAATTCTGCGGGTAGCTGGCAAGGCGGGCTGACATGCCAGGTTTTTTGCCGGTTGAGTTCGCCTCTGATCAGCTGTAACTGATTTTTACGCACGCCAAACCAGTCCGCCAGTAATTGCTGTAAATAGGCATTGGCTTTGCCGTCGACCGGCGGCGCCTTAATGGCAATTTTAATAGCGCCATCGTGCAGGCCCACCAGCTGATCCCGGCTGGCGCCCGGTTGAATATACAAGCGTAATTCGTAGCCGCCGCCGGGCAGAGGTTTCAGCACAATTTAGAACCCACGCAGCAGGTTTTGCAGCAGGATTTGCACAAATTGCAGGCCGAGCAGCAGCACCAGCACTGATAAGTCAAGGCCGCCCATAGACGGGATCACGCGGCGGATTGGGTGTAACAAAGGCTCAGTCAGCTGCATCAGCACTAATTCCATCGGGTTATTGCCCTGGCTGAACCAGGACAGCAATGCACGGATCACCAGGATCCAGAACAGCAGTTGCAGTATTTCTGTCACCAGCAGTACCAAGGCGCCTAACGGCAGGTACGCAACGAACAGCTGACCCATCTGGTAAAACTGCGTAATGGACACATGCAATAAACAAATAACAAAAGCCAGTAACCAGGTGCCGGTATCAAAACCGCCCAGGCTGGGCAAAAAGCGCCGCAGAGGGATCACCACTGGGTTGGTGGCTTTGACAATAAACTGGCTGAACGGGTTGTAAAAATCGGCGCGGGCTGCCTGCAACCAGAGGCGCAGTACCACCACCATCAGATAAAGTTTAATGACTGTACTTACCAGAAAAAACAATGCGTCTGTCATAACTCGCCTTATAAAGTTTTCGCCATTTCTTCGGCTCTGCTGATGGCTGCCATCATGGCGGCTTTTACAGTGGTTTCAAGGTTGTGTTGTTTAAAAGTTTCAATGGCCTGATGAGTCGTGCCACCTTTGGAGGTGACTTGGGCGCGCAGCTGTTCAAAGCTAAGTTCAGACTGACTGGCCATAGTGGCAGCACCTAACGCGGTTTGCGCGACCATGGCTTTGGCTTGCTCCGGGCTAAAACCAAGCTCTTCACCCACCTGTTGCATGGCTTGCATCAGATAAAAGAAATAGGCGGGGGCGCTGCCAGAGACGGCAATCACCGAATTAATTTGTGCTTCCTGTTCCAGCCAGACTGTCTGGCCTGTACCGGCAAACATATCCTGGGTAAAGGACTGCTCGTAAACAGAGCAGCGACTTGGAAATAAGCCGGTAACGCCAAGCCCAACCAGGGCAGGGGTGTTCGGCATAGCGCGGACCAGCCGTACCTGACCTAACCATTCTTCATAGCGGCTGACCGGCAATCCAGCGGCCACTGTGATAAAGAGTTTTTCTTTGCATTCCGGCGCTTGTTCGGCCAACTGCCGACACAGGTCTGCCATCATTTGTGGTTTGACCGACAGCACAATCACATCGGCCTTTTGGGCGGCAACCAGGTTGTCTGTGGTGATCTGGATGCCATAATCCTGTTGCAGTTTGTCCAGCTTTTCAGGGCTGCGATTGGCGGCAATGATGTTCTCTGCCGGGTAGCCCTGACGCACCATACCGCCGATGATGCACTGCGCCATATTGCCTGCGCCAATAAAGGCGACTGTGTTATCTCTCATCTGTTGCTGTAATCCCTGGCACCAAAAATAGCTGTGCCTAATCGTATCATAGTTGCGCCACAACGCAGAGCGTCCGGCCAGTCATCTGACATGCCCATCGACAATTCAGTCGCCTGTGGCTGCTGTTGTTGTAGCTGCGCGGAAAGTTTGGCCATCCGGGCAAAGGCGGCTGGGCCATTGCCCGGCTCCGGGATGGCCATCAGGCCTTTCAATTCAAGGCCCGGCAACGCGGCCACCGCTTGCGCCAGTGCCAGCATGTCCTCAGGCGCCACCCCGGCTTTGCTTTCTTCTGCGCTGATATTAATTTGCAGCAGAACTTTTAACGGCGCTAACTCTGCCGGGCGCTGCGCCGACAATCGTTCGGCAATCTTTAGCCGGTCGACGCTGTGAACCCAATCGGCATAGCGGGCAATATCACGGGTTTTGTTCGACTGAATAGGCCCGATAAAATGCCATTCAATGCCGGAAAGTGACGCCAGCTGTTGTGCTTTGGCCTGCAGCTCCTGCACATAGTTTTCGCCAAAGGCGCGCTGACCGGCCTGGTAGGCTATTGCTATTGCCTCTGCGGGTTTGGTTTTACTGACGGCAATGAGCCGGGCGTCCTGGCGCAGCTGATGTTCGAGCTTAATTTGTTGAATTGCCTGTTGGGTCCGTTGCAGCGCTTCTGCTATGTTGTCTGTCATATGCTGTCTAAGGTGTGGAGTTAGCCCATGGATATTACCGAATTACTGGCCTTTAGTGTGCAACATAAAGCCTCGGATTTACATTTATCAGCCGGGGTGCCGCCGCTGATCCGGGTGGATGGCGATGTGCGCCAACTGAATATTCCGGCGCTTGATCACAAGGCCGTGCATGCGTTGATTTACGACATTATGAATGACAAACAACGCAAAGAATACGAAGAAAAACTCGAAAGTGATTTTTCCTTTGAAGTGCCGGGACTGGCGCGCTTTAGGGTCAATGCCTTTGTGCAAAACCGCGGCGCTGCGGCTGTACTGCGCACTATTCCGAGCACAGTGCTGACGCTGGATGAGTTAAACGCTCCGGATGTGTTTCGCAGTATTGCGGAAAACCCGCGTGGGCTGGTGCTGGTGACCGGGCCGACCGGCTCAGGTAAATCCACCACACTGGCGGCGATGATTGATTATATTAACGCGACCAAACACCACCATATTCTGACCATTGAAGACCCGATTGAGTTTGTGCATCAGAACAAACAAAGCCTGATTAACCAGCGCGAAGTGCACCGTGATACCTACAGTTTCAGTAACGCACTGCGCTCTGCGCTTAGGGAAGACCCGGATGTGATACTGGTGGGTGAAATGCGGGATTTGGAAACCATCCGGCTGGCGATGACAGCGGCGGAAACCGGTCATTTGGTGTTTGGCACCTTGCATACCACCTCGGCGCCAAAAACTATCGACCGGATTATTGACGTGTTCCCCGGTGAAGAAAAAGCCATGGTGCGTTCCATGTTGTCTGAATCTTTGCGGGCGGTCATTTCACAGACACTGCTGAAGAAAACCGGCGGTGGCCGGGTAGCTGCCCACGAAATTATGCTGGGCGTGCCAGCCATTCGTAATCTGATCCGCGAAGACAAAATTGCTCAGATGTATTCAGTCATTCAGACCGGCGCCGCTCACGGCATGCAAACCATGGATCAGTGCCTGCAAAGTCTGGTCAGCCGCGGGTTGGTCAGTCACCAGGACGCTTTGGCCAAAGCGCAGGACAAAAACAGTTTTGGTTTGGCCGGCGGTATGGGCGCCGGCAGCGGTTTTGGCGGATTTACGAGGTAACTTATGCAACTGATAGACGCTTTGCATCAGATGGTGAGCCGCGGTGCATCCGATATGTTTGTCACAGCGGGCCTGCCGGTGTCGGCAAAAATCAATGGTGAAATGCAGCCTATTGCGACAGAAGTGCTTAGTGCTGACGCATCGCTGGCGTTAGTAAAAGCCGCCATGACAGACAAGCAACAGCAACAGTTTGCAAAAGACAAAGAATGTAATTTCGCCATTGCCAATGAAGCCGGGCGTTTTCGGGTTTCGGCGTTTTGGCAGCGCGATCAGGCCGGTATGGTGGTGCGCCGTATCGTCACGACCATCCCGAAAGCGGAGGACTTGGGCCTGCCGACTGTGCTCAAAGACATCATTATGGCCAAACGTGGCCTGGTGCTGTTTGTCGGCGGCACAGGGGCAGGCAAATCAACCTCGCTGGCGGCATTGCTTGGTCACCGCAATCAGCAGGCGAGGGGACATATCCTCACCATCGAAGATCCGATTGAATTTGTGCATGAACATGGTCAGAGCCTGGTGACCCAACGGGAAGTAGGCATTGATACGGAATCCTTTGAAGCGGCGCTGAAAAGCTCATTGCGCCAGGCGCCGGACGTCATCCTCATTGGTGAAATTCGCAGCCAGGACACCATGGAATACGCCTTGTCTTTTGCCGAAACCGGCCATTTGTGTATTGCGACACTGCATGCCAACAATGCCAATCAGGCGATTGACCGTATTATGCACCTGGTGCCAAAAGAAAAGCATGGCAAGCTGTTGTTCGATTTGTCACTGAATTTACGCGCTATCGTTGCCCAGCAACTGGTGCCAACCGCGGATGGAAAAAAACGGGTGGCGGCGATAGAAGTGCTGCTGAATTCGCCTTTGGTGGCCGATTTAATCAAACGCGGCGAAATCGGCGAAATCAAAGCGGTAATGGCGAAATCTCGGGAGCTTGGGATGCAGACCTTTGACCAGGCACTTTATGAGTTATACAGCAGTGGTCAAATCAGCCAGAGTGACGCCTTGCACTACGCAGATTCACCTAATGATTTGCGCCTGATGATGAAACTGCAAAGTGGCCAGAGCGGCGCTGGTGGCTTGTCCGGCGTGACCATCGCAGGTCTGATGGACCGCTGAGCTGCCTCAGCTGGCCTGTGGACTGAGTACAGCCGGCACTGTGGCGCTCACAAAGGCAAAACGTGGCTTCAGGCCTGTCTCTGTTTGCACCTGCTCGGTAAACATAGTGACTGGCCGCACCCACAAGCCAAAATCACCATACAAGGCACGGTACAACACCAGCAGCTCGTCGGTTTCACTGTGCCTCACTGTATCAATCAGCTGGTAGTAAGGCCCTTTGTAATGCTGGTAGAGCCCGGCGCGCAGCTGGGCTGTGGCGGCTACGGTTTTAGTCATAAGCGCCACCATTTTCAAACCAGCTTTCTAAAATAAGCTTGGCGGACTGACTGTCGACTGCGTCTTTACTCAACTTGCGATAACCACCTTCGGCGAATAATTGTGAACGCGACTCTACAGTGGTTAACCGCTCGTCCTGGGTTTTTACCTGCATACCAAAACGGCCATGCAGCCGGTTGACGAACTTATGTACCCTGGCTGTTAAAGGCTGTTCGGTGCCGTCCATATTCAGCGGTAAACCCACCACCAGGTAATCCGGTTGCCATTCGTTGAGCAGCGCTTCAATCTGCTGCCAATTCGGAATGCCGTCATTGGCTTTCAGGGCTTTGAGTGGCGAGGCTGTACCTGTCAGGCTCTGACCGACAGCCACCCCGATACTTTTCGTGCCATAGTCAAAGGCAAGGACAGTCTGGCTCATCAGGCATGACCTGCCTGAGGGGATATTTGCCAGACATCAATGCCAAGCTTATGGGTCGCGCCTTGCCATTTTTCTGCGTGCGACAGTTCAAAAATAATCTGGTTGTCAGCCGGGATCACCAGCCAGCTGTTGTCGGCAATTTCCTGCTCCAGCTGTCCTGCACTCCAGCCGGCATAGCCCAGCGCCAGAATAAACTGCTGTGGGCCTTGTGCTGTGGTCAGGTTTTCCAGAATGTCCTTGGAGGTGGTCACCATCAGGCCATTGTTCAGCTGCATGCTGCTGGCGTAACCTTGCTGCGGTGAGTGCAGCACAAAACCGCGGTCATTTTGCACCGGACCACCTGCGCAAACCTGTGCTTTGGCTGCTTTGCTCTGTGGGTCGAACTCAATTTGCAACTGAGACAATAAGTCCGCCACAGTGACCGACATGGGGTGGTTAATCACGATGCCCATCGCACCTTCGGCATTGTGCTCGCAAATATAAGTCACGCTGCGTTTGAAGTTAGGATCTTCCAGCGTGGGCATAGCGATTAATAAATGGTTTTGCAGATTGTCCATACTACCTCGGACTTAATGTTGGGCTTTCTGGCTTAACAGTAGCTCAATCTGGTCAAATAGCATGCCGGTAATGCTGACCGGGAATGCCGCTTCAATTTCTCGGATACAGGTTGGGCTGGTCACATTAATTTCGGTCAGTTTGTCACCGATAATATCCAGACCAACAAAAATCAGCCCTTTGGCCTTGAGTGTGGGACCTACCGCAAGCGCAATAGCCCAATCCGACTCGGACAAAGGTCTGGCTTCGCCGCGGCCACCAGCAGCCAGATTGCCACGGGTTTCTCCTGAGGCTGGGATACGGGCCAGGCAATAGGGCACCGGTTCGCCATTAACCACCAGCACACGTTTGTCGCCTTCGGTAATTTCAGGAATGTAACGCTGTGCCATGGCATAACGGCTGCCGTGTTCGGTCAGGGTTTCGATAATCACGCTGACATTGGCGTCGTTTGGCTTTAAGCGGAAAATAGAGGCACCGCCCATACCATCCAGAGGTTTGAGGATCACATCCTGCTCTTGCTGATAAAACGCCTTCAAACGGGCCGCATCTCGGGTAACCAGGGTTTTCGGGGTAAACTGTGAGAACCAACTGGTGTACAACTTTTCATTGGCGTCACGCAGGCTTTGCGGCTTATTGACGATGAGCGTGCCTTCGTCTTCAGCCCGTTCCAGAATGTAGGTGGCGTAAATGAATTCGGTGTCAAACGGTGGGTCTTTGCGCATCAGGATCACGTCTAAGTCGCTTAACGCGATGTCCTGACTGCCGCCAAAATCGTACCAGTGCTCGGCATTTTGCTGCACAGACAACAAGCGACTGCGGGCTCGGGCCTGGCCATCAGACAAATACAAGTCGGCCATTTCCATATAGTGCAGCTGATAACCACGGCTTTGCGCCTGCAGCAACATGGCGAAGCTGGAGTCTTTTTTAATATTGATGGCGCTGATGGGGTCCATCACGATACCGAGTTTAATCATTCTTTGTTCCTTGTTGTCTGCTGTGTGGCCGGTTTCAGGCCAGATCGCCAAATTGCAATTGCAGTGCACTGATGGCCGTCAAAGCTGCAGTCTCAGTCCGTAACACCCGAGGCCCCAAGCGCACGGGCAGAAAACCAGCTAGCTTTGTCTGAGCGACTTCGACGTCACTGAAGCCTCCTTCAGGGCCAATGACCAGCCGGATTTGTTGGCTGCCACTGATGGTTTTAATGGTGGCGTCAGTCCATGGATCCAAGGTCAGCTTTAAATCTTTTGTTGGTTGTGCCAGCCAGTCTTTCAGCTGCAAAGCACGATGGATAGTGGGAACGACACTGCGGCCCGATTGTTCACAAGCCGAAATCGCCATTTTTTGCCACTGCTCTGTGCGTTTATCCAATCGCTCGGCGTCCAGTTTGACGCCACAGCGCTCGGTAAAGAGGGGGGTAATTTCGGTAACGCCCAGTTCGACCGCTTTTTGGATGACAAAATCCATCCGGTCGCCACGCGAAATGCCCTGACCTAAATGCAGGGCTAAGGGCGACTCCACCGGGTTCGCTGTTTGGGCGGTGCAGAGCACATAAACGGCTTTTTTCTCGACACGGCTGATCTGACAGTCGTAGTTCTGGCCATCACCATTAAACAGCTGCAGGGGCTGCCCTGCGGTCATTCGTAACACCCGGCCTATATGATTACTGCCGTCCTCAGACAGCGCAAACTCGGTGTTCAGCGCAATGGAAAGATCGTGATAAATACGGGGGATACGCATAAGTCATCCGGCAAACTTCGTGATGCTCTATGGTAGCAGTCTGTGCGGCAGTTGAATATGCCAGCAACCCCGGCTGCTGGCATTATAAGCGCTTTAAATTGAGGCGATTAGGGCGCTGGGTAGACGTAGCTGGCGCCTATACCCAGCGGCAAACCAAGGCTCCAGTACAGAATTAAAAAGCTGGTCCAGCAAATCAGAAAACTAACTGAATAAGGCAACATCAATGCCACCAGCGTGCCGATACCGGTCGATTTGACGTACTTCTGGCAAAATACCACGATTAACGGAAAATAAGGCATCAATGGCGTGATGATATTGGTGGACGAATCGCCCACCCGATACGCCGCTTGGGTTAAGTCAGGCGAAACGCCAAGCTGCATCAGCATCGGCACCAGCACGGCACCAATCAGCGCCCATTTGGCAGACGCCGAACCAATGAGTAAATTCACCACAGCGGTCAGCAACACCAGGCCGACCAGATTCACCGCCATCGGGAAATCCATCTGCTGCAGGAAATTAGCACCTTTGATGGCCAGTAATGCGCCCAGATTCGATTGACCAAAGGCATAGATAAACTGGGCACAGAAAAACGCCATCACTATGTAGTAACCCATGCCACTCATGGCTTTGGTCATGCCCTGAACCACATCGCGATGGTTACTGACCTTGCCGGAGACGTAACCGTACACAATGCCAGGCAGCAGGAAAAACACAAAAATGAGCGCCACAATGGATTGCATCAGTGGCGCGGAAGATGCGGTCAAATCACCATTCGCACCACGCCAGGCTGAATCAGCCGGCAGCGCCGTGACTACCAGCGCCACTGCGGCCAGCAGCATCGACAACAACGCAAAACGCAGGCCTTTGCGCTCATTGTCGCTGAGCGGATCCATGCTTGGCAGTTGCTCTTTGTCACCGTCAATCACAGTGCTCTGTAAGCGGGGTTCCACGACTTTGTCGGTTAAAAACCAGCCCAGCAGCACAATCACCACCACAGATGCGGTGGTGAAGTAGTAGTTGTTCAATGGGTTAATCACCAGGCTGGCGGCCGCAGGATCGGCAGATAAACGGGCAGAAGCCTGGGTCAGGCCTGCCAGCAGTGGGTCAAGACTGGAAGGCACCAACAGGGTGGCAGCAAAGCCGCCAGATACGCCGGCAAAAGCGGCGGCGATACCGGCCAGCGGGTGACGACCTGCGGCATAAAAAATAACGGCGCCCAGTGGGATCACCAGCACATAGCCTGCATCGACCGCCACATGGCTCAGGATACCGACGGCTATCAATACCGGAGTCAGTAAATGTTTGGAGGTGACCGCTAAAATACCGCGCAGTGCAGCATTGATAAAGCCTGTGTATTCAGCCACCCCCAGACCCAGCATGGCGACCAGCACAACCCCTAGTGGTGGAAAGCTGACAAAAGTGGCAACGATTTTCGCCATAAATTCTGTGAGGGAGGAGGCCGCCAGCAAATTGTTAATTTGAAACGCCTGGCCTGTGCGCGGATCAATGTCTGTGAATTCAACGCCAGACAAAGCCCAGGACAGCAGCCACACTAAGGCCATTAACAGTGCAAATAAGATGGCCGGATCCGGCAATTTGTTACCAATACGTTCTATTGCATTCAGGCTTCGGTTTAGCCAACTGCTGGTTTCTGTGGGGGACTGGGTGGTCACAATTGCTCTCCATTTCATGTTGCCTGAGGCAACTTGTTGTTATCAATGCAGATGTTACCTTAACCAGTTGTTGGACACAGGTAAATAGACGGATGTTGGTAATCTGAGTTGTGGTTAGGCTCATTCCAACTTTTCAGGCTAAAAGGTGCATGACCTGTTTGTCCGTTTTGTGCTGTCATTGGACTATGGTGCAAAGCTAACTTTTGATTGTTTCTTGTAAATCAATTGTTTAATGTTTGATTGTGGGATAGCTACTCACTATTATTTTTACATAATTTTAAACAACGGAGTGTGTGATGGAATTAACTTTAAGCCAACTGCGGCAAAGCTTTGAACAAAGAACAAACCGTTCTATGTCGATGCCGCTGGCTGGTACCCTGTTTTGGTCTGTAGTCCTGGGTTTGAGTTTTGTTTTACCTTTTAATACCACCCTACTGGTGATGTTGTTTGGCTCGGGTTGTATTTTTCCGCTGGCGTTGTTATTTGCCAAATTGCGTGATGAAGACTTTTTTATGAAAGGCCACAGTTTAGGTAAGCTGATGTTAACCGGGGTCATTATGGCGAACTCACTCTGGGTGTTGCATATCATCTTGCTGTTCGTTCAGCCGAAACTTGTGCCTTATAGTCTCGCCTTGGGTTTAGCTATTCACTGGCCTTTATACGGCTGGATTATTCAGCACAGTTTGGGTTTGCAGCATTTATTTATGCGCGCTTTTGGCCTTTTTGCTGCGTTTTTATGGTTGCCGCTGAATTCAATTACGGCGGCAGCTTTAGTCACTGTCACTTGCTATCTGATTACCCTGGTGCAAATGCAGCGACGTGTGGTTGCGCTTAGCTGATCCCGAGTTGTTATTGGGATAGAAGGGCGTAAGGTTATTTTATTCAAAATCAATGAATTATAAGGCTGATACTTACCCCCACCTGAGGTTCTGATGCAACTATCGGTGAAGTTTCACTACAGTTCACCGATGGCGCCGCAGATAAAAAAAGGGAGCAGAAGCTCCCTTTTAGATTGATGGTGGTGCTATTACAGACCGGCATCCGCACGCAATGCGTCGGCCTTATTAGTTTGTTCCCACGGGAACTCATTACGGCCAAAATGACCGTAGGCCGCCGTACCTTTGTAGATTGGGCGTTCCAGGTCCAGCATTTCAATCAGGCCATAAGGGCGCAGGTCAAAATGACGGCGAACCAGTGCAATCAGCTGCTCTTCGCTCAGTTTGCTGGTGCCGAAAGTTTCAACGCTGATTGAGGTTGGATCAGCTACACCAATGGCATAAGACACCTGAATTTCACAGCGGTCAGCTAAACCTGCGGCCACGATGTTTTTCGCTACATAACGGGCTGCGTAGGCTGCTGAGCGGTCAACTTTTGACGGATCTTTACCAGAGAAGGCACCGCCACCATGACGCGCCATACCACCATAGCTGTCAACGATGATTTTACGACCGGTCAAACCGCAGTCGCCCATAGGGCCACCAATCACAAAACGGCCTGTCGGGTTAATAAAGAATTTGGTGTTGCTGGTCAGCCATTCTGTTGGCAGAACTGGCTTGATGATATGTTCCATCACGGCTTCACGCAGGTCGGCTGTCGAAATGGTGTCGCAGTGCTGAGTGGACAGGACCACCGCATCAATACCGACTGGCTTGCCATCTTCGTAGACAAAGCTCAGCTGAGATTTCGCGTCCGGGCGTAACCAGGGCAGGGTGCCATCTTTACGCACTTTTGCCTGTTGTTGCACCAGACGGTGAGAATAGGTAATAGGAGCCGGCATTAACACGTCGGTCTCGTTACTGGCGTAGCCGAACATCAGGCCTTGGTCACCAGCACCTTGCTCACGTGGATCTTTTTTATCCACACCCTGGTTGATGTCAGGAGACTGTTTGCCGATAGCGCTTAATACGGCGCATGAATTGGCGTCAAAGCCCATATCTGAGTGAACATAACCAATGTCACGAATAGTGCTGCGGGTCAGCTCTTCAATATCAACCCAGGCGGACGTGGTGATTTCACCACCCACTAACACCATGCCTGTCTTGACGAAAGATTCGCAGGCAACACGGGCTTTCGGATCTTGTTCCAGAATGGCATCCAATACCGCGTCAGAAATTTGATCGGCAATTTTATCCGGATGTCCTTCAGAAACAGATTCAGAGGTAAAAATGTGTTGTGCCATTTACGTTTTCCACATGTTGGTTGTTAATGCGCCAGGGCGCTGTATTTTGGGGCCGGTATTCTAGAGAAAGCGAACGCTGAATTCTAGTTTTTTTTGCCGCCCGGACGTCTTTCATGCTAAATGTCTCTTTATATCGCCATAGCTCCGGAAAACTCCAGCAGCAAAGGGATTTATATTTGCGCTTTGGGTGTGGCTCTGTGAAAATACCGCCAGCTTTGGGCTTCCATGTAAAAAAACAGAAGTCATATAAAAAAACAGAAATGAACCCATCAAACTGCCAGTGCACACTCAAGATCGCTTTAAAAGAGCAGTACTAGTTTTGTATATATGAATTTCAGCCCCCCTTGGATCAAAGTGAACACAAATAAGATAGCAGGAGAGAAGATGCCGTCTCGCAAACAACTGACCAATGCCATTCGTGCTTTGAGTATGGACGCAGTACAAAAAGCGAAATCAGGTCACCCGGGCGCCCCTATGGGCATGGCCGACATTGCCGAAGTGTTATGGCGTGATTATCTGGTACACAACCCGCAAGACCCTAGCTGGCCAAACCGTGACCGTTTCGTGTTGTCGAATGGTCATGGCTCGATGTTGCTGTATTCTCTGCTGCATTTATCAGGTTACGAGCTGTCAATTGATGACTTAAAGCAATTCCGTCAACTGCATTCTAAAACACCTGGCCATCCTGAGTATGGTTATGCGCCTGGTGTTGAAACCACCACAGGCCCATTGGGCCAGGGGATTACTAACGCTGTGGGTATGGCGATTGCAGAAAAAGCACTGGCCGCTCAGTTTAACCGTGACGGTCATGCCATTGTTGACCATTATACCTATGCCTTTTTAGGCGACGGCTGCCTGATGGAAGGCGTGTCGCATGAAGCCTGTTCATTGGCCGGCACGTTGGGCCTTGGCAAACTGATCGCTTTCTGGGATGACAACGGTATTTCCATCGACGGCCATGTTGAAGGCTGGTTTACCGACAATACGCCTGCACGTTTTGAAGCCTATGGCTGGCACGTGATCCCGGCAGTGGATGGCCACAATGCCGATGCTGTTGCTGCTGCTATTGAACAAGCCCGTCAGGTCACTGACAAACCAACGCTGATTTGCTGTAAAACCGTCATCGGTTACGGCTCACCGAATAAATCTGGCTCGCACGACTGCCATGGCGCTCCATTAGGTGATGCTGAAATTGCGGCATCACGTGAGTTTTTACAATGGCCATACGCACCTTTTGAAATCCCGGCTGACATCTATGCACAGTGGGATGGCAAAACCAAAGGCGCGGCAGCGCAGCAAAGCTGGAACGCCAAATTTGCGGCTTATGCCGAAGCGTACCCTGAACTGGCTGCTGAACTGAAACGCCGCAGTTGTGGTGAATTACCGGCCGACTGGGCTGAAAAATCTCAGGCCTATATTGAACAGCTGCAGGCAAACCCACAGACCATCGCCAGCCGTAAAGCGTCGCAAAATGCATTGAATGCCTTTGGTCCTTTATTGCCTGAATTTATGGGGGGTTCTGCTGACCTGGCTGGTTCTAACCTGACCATTTGGTCCGGCTCGAAAGGGTTAACCAAAGAAGACGCCAGCGGTAACTATGTATTCTACGGTGTGCGTGAATTTGGTATGTCGGCCATTATGAACGGTATTGCGCTGCACGGCGGTTTTATCCCGTACGGTGCCACCTTTCTGATGTTTATGGAATACGCCCGCAACGCGGTGCGGATGGCTGCGCTGATGAAACAGCGGGTGATTTTTGTTTATACCCACGACTCCATTGGTCTGGGCGAAGACGGCCCGACTCACCAACCTGTGGAACAGTTGGCTGCCTTACGTGTGACGCCAAATCTGATGAACTGGCGTCCTTGTGACGCGGTGGAGTCTGCCGTGGCCTGGCAGGCGGCGATTGAACGTACTGAAGGGCCAAGCACTTTGATTTTCACCCGTCAGAATCTGGTTCAGCAACCTCGCACTGCGGCGCAACTGGCTGCGGTACGCAAAGGTGGTTACGTGCTGGTGGATTCAGAAAAATCACCTGAGCTGGTGCTGATTGCCACAGGTTCAGAAGTGGAACTGGCTGTGCAGGCGCAAAAACAACTGGCGGCCAAAGGTTACCAGGTGCGTGTGGTCTCTATGCCATCGACGGACGTGTTTGAAGCACAGGACGCTGCCTACCGTGAAGCCGTGTTGCCTGCTGCAGTAACCAAACGTGTTGCCGTCGAAGCAGGTATTAAAGACAGCTGGTACAAATATGTCGGTCTGACCGGTAAAATCATCGGTATGGACAGTTTTGGCGAATCGGCGCCGGCTGAACAGCTGTTTGACTACTTCGGTATAACCACAGCAGCTGTTGTGGCTGCCGCTGAAGAACTTCTGGCCTGACGGCTGGTGTAAGGGGCATGCGTGCCCCTTTTGTTTATTGAAGGAGCCGGTTTTACCAGCATGACAATTCGGGTTGCTATTAATGGGTTTGGCCGCATTGGCCGTAATATTCTGCGGGCCTTGTATGAAAGTGGTCAACAGCAGCAGGTTCAGGTCGTCGCAATCAATGAATTGGCCGATGCCAACGGCATTGCGCATTTATTAAAATACGACACCTCACATGGCCGCTTTGCACATCAGGTTGAGTTGGATGGCTCCCGACTGAAGGTTGATGGCAACAGCATTCAACTCTTTAGTCAGGCTGATCCTGCCCAACTGCCTTGGGCAGAGTTGGCAATTGACGTGGTGTTGGAATGCACAGGTGTATTCCATACCCGGGAAGACGCCTTATTGCATCTGGCTGCAGGTGCAAAAAAGGTGCTGTTCTCTAACCCTGCTACTGCCGATACTGATATAGACGCTACCGTTATTTTTGGTATTAACCAGCAGTTGTTAACCGACAGCATGACGGTTGTTTCTGCCGGCAGCTGCACCACAAACTGCATTGTCCCTGTGCTGCAGGTGTTGGATGACGCCTTTGGTGTAGAAAGCGGCACCATCACCACTATTCATGCGTCAATGCACGACCAACAGGTGATAGACGCCTATCACAGCGATTTGCGCCGGACCCGCGCCGCCAGCCAGTCGATAATTCCGGTTGATACTAAGCTTGCCCGAGGTATTGAGCGTATTCTGCCGCATCTGGCCGGGCGCTTTGAAGCAATAGCGGTCAGGGTACCCACCGTCAACGTGACCGCGATGGATTTAAGTGTGACGTTGCATAAGGATGTGGATATTCAGCAAGTGAACCAGGTACTGCAGCAAGCCAGCGAAGGTGGCTTACGGGGTATTCTGGATTACACCGAAGAACCTTTAGTGTCGGTCGATTTTAACCACGACCCTCATTCGTGCATCGTCGATGGCTCGCAAACCCGGGTCAGTCACAAGAAATTAGTCAAATGTCTGGTGTGGTGTGATAACGAATGGGGTTTTGCCAACCGGATGATCGACACCGCCAGAGCCATGATGAATAGTTAAAACCACAAAGTTCAAATCACAGGAGTTAGTGTATGTCCGTAATTAAAATGGCTGATCTGGATTTGCAGGGGAAACGTGTCCTGATCCGCGAAGATCTGAATGTGCCGATCAAAAACGGCAAAGTCAGCTCAGATGCACGTCTGAAAGCCGCCATCCCAAGTATTGAACTGGCCTTGCAGAAAGGCGCAAAAGTGATGGTGTGTTCGCATTTGGGCCGTCCGGAGGAGGGCGTATATGCGGAGGAGTTTTCCATGGCTCCTGTGGTGGATTATCTGAATCAGGCGCTGACTGTGCCTGTGCGCCTGGTCAAAGACTATCTGAACGGTGTTGAAGTGCAAGCCGGTGAAGTAGTGGTGTTTGAAAACGTACGCTTCAACAAAGGTGAAGGCAAAAATGACGAAACGCTGTCAAAGCAGTTGGCCGCTTTATGTGACGTCTTTGTGATGGATGCTTTTGGCACTGCTCACCGTGCACAGGCCACCACTCATGGTGTGGCTCAGTTTGCGCCTGTGGCTTGCGCTGGCCCGTTACTGGCTGCTGAGCTGGATGCCTTGGCGGCGGCGCTGAAGAACCCGAAACGCCCATTGGTCGCTATTGTGGGTGGCTCAAAAGTGTCGACCAAATTGACCGTATTGGACTCTCTGTCAGGTATTGTGGACCAACTGATTGTGGGTGGTGGCATTGCCAATACTTTTATCGCTGCCCAGGGCTACAACGTCGGCAAGTCCTTAGTCGAAGCGGATTTAATCCCCGAAGCGAAGCGCCTGATGGCCCAAGCCGAAGCCCGTGGTGGTTTTATTCCGGTGCCTACCGACGTTGTGACAGGCAAAGCCTTTGCTGAAGATACGCCAGCGACAACCAAAGCCGTGTCAGCCATTGAGTCTGATGATATGGTATTTGATATCGGGCCTGACAGCAGCAAAGCGCTGGTCGACATCTTAAAAAATGCCGGCACCATTGTATGGAATGGTCCGGTCGGCGTGTTCGAGTTTGCCAGCTTTGAAGCCGGCACCAAAGCCTTGTCTGATGCCATCGCACAAAGCGAGGCGTTTTCTATTGCCGGTGGCGGTGACACTCTGGCTGCGATCGACAAATATGCAGTAGCTGAAAAAATTTCATATATCTCAACAGGTGGTGGGGCCTTCCTTGAATTCCTCGAAGGGAAGACACTACCAGCAGTGGAGATTCTGGAACAACGAGCAAAACAATAATTAACATTATCGGCAGTACAGTCCGGGTATAACTTGATCATCTGAAGATGACGCCGGACTCTGCCATACCTTAACCCTTACCCTACAAAATAAGAGAGGACTTATGGCTCTGATCTCTATGCGTCAAATGCTGGACCATGCAGCCGAATTCGGTTACGCAGTACCAGCTTTTAACGTGAACAACCTGGAGCAGATGCGTGCCATTATGCTGGCGGCTGATGCGACGGACAGCCCGGTGATTGTGCAGGCGTCAGCCGGTGCCCGCAAATATGCAGGTGCGCCGTTTTTACGTCACCTGATCCTGGCGGCGGTGGAAGAGTTTCCACATATTCCGGTGGTGATGCACCAGGACCATGGTACTTCCCCGGCAGTGTGCCAACGCGCCATGCAATTGGGCTTTTCATCGGTGATGATGGATGGTTCTTTGCGTGATGATGGGAAAACACCCGCTGATTACGCTTACAACGTAGATGTAACCCGTCGAGTTGTGGAAATGGCGCATGCTTGTGGTGTATCCGTAGAAGGCGAATTAGGTTGTTTAGGTTCGTTGGAGACTGGAGCTGCCGGTGAAGAAGACGGCATTGGCGCTGACTGTGTATTGAGTCACGACCAGATGCTGACCGATCCGGAAGAAGCTGCTCAGTTTGTCAAAGCGACCGGTGTTGATGCGCTGGCTATTGCCTGCGGTACATCACACGGTGCTTACAAGTTCAGTCGACCGCCTACAGGAGATATTCTGGCGATTGACCGGATTAAAGAAATTCACGCGCGTATTCCAAACACGCATTTGGTGATGCATGGCTCCTCGTCAGTCCCGCAGGACTGGCTGGCCATTATCAATGAGTACGGTGGCGCTATCCCGGAAACTTATGGCGTGCCGGTCGAACAAATACAGGAAGGGATTAAACATGGGGTTCGTAAAATCAATATTGATACGGACTTACGTTTAGCATCTACCGGTGCCATTCGTCGTTTTATGGCGCAACACCCGGCGGAGTTTGATCCCCGTAAATATTTGCAGGAATCAGTCAAAGCGATGGCTGATATTTGTAAAGACCGTTATCAGGCGTTTGGTACTGCCGGTCACGCGTCAAAAATTAAAGCCATTTCACTGGAAAAGATGGTCACTATGTATGAGTCTGGTCAACTGACTCAGAACATAAAATAAGCAAAATGGTTAGTATGCAGTTAATGGAATAATTGCAACATTTTGCCAAGTCCGAACAAAGGGTCAAATAGCCTTTTTGTTGCAACAAAACTGTCATCGTGGATTGCCTTGGTTATATTGACAATCCGCGGTTTTGCTGCAATGATGCGGGCGGTTTACCCTTTAACCAGGTCATATTTTGTAACAAAAATGACCTTCCTAAAACAGGTTACGTTAATCAGCAATTATTGGTTGGGAACTATGTCTAACAATAACATTCGTAAGAGTCTGGTTGCCTCTGCTCTGTTCGGAGCATTTGCAATGGCCAGCACTTCAGTCGCCGCAGATCCACTGGTGGAATTGCACAAAGCCGGTCAGCAAAACATCCGTGCTGCAGTTCAGTCTCAAGAAAAAATCAACAACATTTTTGACCAAAGCCAGGAGTTACTGGCCGAGTACCGTCAATTAGTTGAACAAACTGAAAACCTGAAAGTATACAACGACCACGTTGCCCGTCTGGTTGCTGATCAGGATGCTTCTTTAGCTTCTCTGGACAAACAAATTGGTACTATCGAAGGTACCAAGCAAGGTATCGTTCCACTGATGTACCGTATGATCGATACACTGGAAGCTTTCATCAAAGCAGATATGCCAATCGACCTGCACAAGCGTTTAGAGCGCATTGAACGTCTGCGTGCTGTTATGTCGAACTCTTCTGTGAACACTTCTGAGCAATACCGTTTGGTATTGGAAGCCTACCAAATCGAAAAAGATTTGGGCACAGCTCTGGTTACTTACACTGATAAGCTGAATGCAGGTGGTCAGGAAATCACTGCAAACTACGTTTACGTAGGCCGTGTTGCTCTGTTAGCCATGTCTCTGGACGAAAAACACGCCTGGATGTGGAACAAAACATCTGGTCAGTGGGAAGAGTTAGGTCCTGAGTACCTGGATTCCACTAAAAAGGCAATTCGTGTAGCGGGTAAACAAGCTGCCCCAGAACTGTTAAAACTTCCAGTGATTGCAGCGGAGTAAGAATAAATGAAGAAAGTGTTTAAAGGTTTAATCGTTGCTGCTGCAGTAACCTTGTCTGCTGGTGTGTGCTTAAATGCCGCCGCTGACACCGCTAAACTGGACCAGCTGCTGGAACAAGTAAAAAAAGACCGTACTGCTGAAGGCCGTATCAATCAACAACGTGAGCAGGAATTCCTGTCTGATCGTGCTGACAAGCAAGCGCTGCTGAACAAAGCGAAAGCTGAATTCTCTGCAGAAGAAGCTCGTGGCCGTAACCTGACTAAAGCTTTTGCTGATAACGAAACCAAGCTGGCTGCCAAAGAGCAGGAGCTGGTCAATGCTCAGGGTACTCTGGGTGAAATGTTCGGTATCGTTCGTGGTGCAGCCACTGAAACTATTGGTGGTATCGCTACTTCTAACATCAGCGCTCAGTTCAAAGGCCGTGAAGACCTGCTGAAGAAACTGGCTGATGCGAAAGAACTGCCAACTATTTCTGAACTGGAAGAACTGTGGATTGCTCTGCAGACTGAAATGACAGAATCTGCCAAAGTTGCTAAGTTCGAAGGCAGCGTAACTGCTTTGGACGGTAACGCAGCTCCAGCTCAAGTGACTCGTGTAGGCGCATTCAACCTGATTTCTGACATCGGTTACCTGGTATACAACGCAGACACCAAAGAAATGCAACCTCTGGTTAAACAACCTGAGTCTTACATTGTTGCTGATGCGCTGAACTTCAAAAACGCCTCTGCTGGCACAGTAGCTCCAGTGTTTGTTGACCCAACTGGTGGCAACTTACTGCGTTTGAAAACTCAGGAAGCAACTCTGGAAGAACAGTTCCACCAAGGTGGTACTCCGGGTTATGTAATCACTGTGTTATTGATTATCGGTCTGTTAATTGGTGCTGTTCGTTGGGCATCTCTGACTGCTGCTGGTGCAAAAATCAAAGCTCAGTTGAAAAACGTCAACAACCCAACTGCTGACAACGCCTTGGGCCGTATCCTGAAAGTTTACCATGACAACAAAAACGTTGACGTGGAAAACCTGGAACTGAAACTGGACGAAGCTATCATGCGTGAGACTCCGTCTATCGAAAAAGGTATCGGTATCATCAAACTGATCGCTGCTGTAGGTCCTCTGCTGGGTCTGTTAGGTACAGTTATCGGTATGATCGGTGCGTTCCAGGTAATTACCCTGCACGGTACTGGTGACCCGAAAATCATGGCCGGTCAGATTTCAATGGCACTGGTAACTACAGTTCAAGGTCTGGTTTGTGCTCTGCCTCTGCTGTTTATTCACTCTCTGTTACAGAGCAAATCAAACTCAATCCTGCACATTCTGGATGAGCAAAGCGCTGGTATCATCGCTGCTCATGCGGAGAAGGAGAAAGCTTAATGCATGGCCTGATAGAGCTTTGGGAATCTGTCAGGGATTTTATCGCGACCGGCGGTGATGTACTTTATGTAGTTGCCGCAGTCCTCTTCATCATGTGGGTATTGATGATAGAGCGTTGGTGGTTTATCGCACGAGAGTATCCAGCCATGCGTGACAAGATCATTGCTGACTGGAATGCTCGTGAGGACACCACCTCATGGTATGCGCACAAAATCCGTGACGCTTGGGTATCAGAAGCCACGACATTGTTGAATAGTCGTATGAATGTAATCAAAACCTTAGTAGCCGTCTGTCCAATGGTCGGTCTGCTGGGTACCGTAACAGGTATGATTGCAGTATTCGAAATTATGGCGATGGTAGGGACTGGTAACCCACGTTTGATGGCGTCTGGTATTTCAATGGCAACAATTCCGACAATGGCCGGTATGGTTGCTGCGTTATCAGGTGTATTCGTAACGTCTAAATTGGAAGGTAAGGTGCGCGCGGCCGTTCACGAGCTGGCGGACAGCATGCCTCATCATTGATAGAGAGTAATTTATGGCACGTAAAACTAGACGTGAAGCCGAAGAAGCAGCGATTGACTTAACGCCTATGCTGGACGTTGTATTCATCATGCTGATCTTCTTTATCGTAACCACTTCTTTCGTTAAAGAGGCTGGTATTGACGTAAACCGTCCTAAAGCAGCTCAGGCCACCAAAAAGCCATCTGCAACGATTTTCGTTGCTATCCGGGCCAATGGTGAGATTTGGTTGGATAAGCGTGCGGTTGACGTTGAGCGCGTAGGCGCGACAATCGAGAAACTGTTAGCTGAGTCTCCAACTGATACTGTAATCGTTCAAGCTGATAAAGAAGCGAAGCACGGTGTTGTGGTTTCTGTAATGGACCAGATCAAACTGGCTGGTATCGATAAGATCTCGATTGCAGCATCGGAGAACTAATATGGTACGGTTATTACTATCACTGGTGCTTGGTGCGGTAATAACGTTTTTCCTGTACGTATTGATGGCATTCCTGATCGGCGGGGATGATATGTTCACCAATGCACAAAAGGAACAAATCGTTATTGAGATCAACACGACGCCGCCTGAGTCAAAAGCTCAGACACGGCAGCGTGTTCCGCCACCGCCACCACCGCCACCACCGCAGCCACCTAAGGCTCCGGTAGCTGAACCTAACCAGTCAAACACTGGTGGTGCTATTGCTTTCAACATGCCTTCAGTGGATGTTGGTGGTGCCAGCACTGGTTTAGGCGACCCTTCATCAGCAATGATGCGGGATGGCGATGCGACTCCGATTGTTCGTATCGAACCTAAATACCCTGTGCAAGCTGCACGTGACGGTATTCAAGGCTGGGTAAAAATGCGTTTCACCATCCTGGAAGATGGTAGTGTTGGCGAAGTTGAAGTCGTTGATGCTGATCCGAAACGCGTATTTGACCGTGAAGCGATCCGCGCTCTGAAACGCTGGAAGTACACTCCGAAAGTAGTGAACGGTAAAGCAGTTCAACAGCCAGGCATCGTTGTACAGTTAGACTTCTCTTTAGATCAGAGTGGAGGTTAATCGGATGAAAAAATTAACATCTATTGCTTCGGCTCTTGTTGTGATGACCGCTTTTGGTATCACTACATTGGGAAGTTACGCTGTTGCGGCCCCGGACTTCGCTAAAATTGAAGCCCGTAAAAACCAAAAGTCTCAGGCTGTTGGTGAAAAAGTTGGTAAAGCCATAGGTAAAGCCTATGAGCTTTATGGTCAGGAAAAACTGACAGAAGCTATTGCAGCCTTAAACGGCGTTGAAAGCAGCAATACTTTTGACCAGGCTTATCTGAACCGTTTCCTTGGTAACATGTGGGCGGCGAAAGACGAGAAGAAAGCAATCGGTTATTTACAAAAAGCCATTGCACCTGACGTGCTGAGTTTTACTGACCACGCTGCTGCGTTACGCCTGTTGGCTGACTTGCAGTTAAGCGATAAGCAGTTCAATCCAGCTATCAAAACTTATAACCAGTGGTTAGATTTTACTGGCGAAAAAGACGCAAACGTGTACTTACGTGTTGCTAGCGCCTATATGGAAACCAAACAGTATACCAAGGTTATCGAGCCTGCAGATTTAGCAATAGCTGCGCAGGATCCAACGAAGCCAAACGCTGGTCCATATACGTTGAAGTTCTCTGCTTACTACGAGCTGAAGAACAACAAAAAGGCGATCGAGGTATTGGAAACTACAGTCAAGTTATTCCCAAGCGAAAAACGCTGGTGGACTTACCTGGCTCAGTTCTACAGCCTGGAGGAGCAATACGAAAAGGCATTGGTAACGTTAGAAGTGGCTAACAAGCAAGGCATGTTAGAAACTGAAAACGAGTACAAGCTGTTAGCTCAGCTGTACGCCAACGCCAACGTACCTTATAAAGCTGCCAGCATTCTGGAAAAGCATGTGAAGTCAGGCCTGATCAAAAAGGAAAAAAATATCCTGAATAGCATGGCCAGTTCATTCCAGAACTCGCGCGATATGGTCAAAGCGGCACAGTACTATGGTGAATCGGCCAAATTGGATAACGATGGCGATGCTTATCGTCGTCAAGGTTCATCACTGATCCTGGCGGAAAAATACGCTGACGCAGTGACTGCATTAAACAATGCAATCAACGCTGGTGTTAAAAACCAGGGCCAAGTGTACTTAAGTTTGGTAGAAGCTTATTTCTATCAGAATAAGTTCCGCGATGCGTATCAGGCAGTGCAAAAGGTCAAGTCTGACGCCAAATTAGGTCGTCAGGCGGCAGCATGGGAATCTTACATTAAAGAACGCGCTTCGAAGAAGGGCATCAATCTGTAAGTTCTTGCCAGTTAAAAAACCCCGCTAAGCGGGGTTTTTTTATGCTTGTTATTTGGTATTGGGGAAATTTGTTCAGGGCAGGGTGGGGCACATATTTTGCTGTAAATGGCCAACAAATTAGCAGTTAGTTTAAAAAATGCCCGAACGATCAAGGTGTTCTAAAAAACTGTTGACACTATTGGCCCCTCCCCCTAGAATTCGCAGCGTCTTGTGGGGGAATGCTGAAACGCAGAAGCCACGACTGGTGTGGGGCTATAGCTCAGCTGGGAGAGCGCTTGCATGGCATGCAAGAGGTCAGCGGTTCGATCCCGCTTAGCTCCACCAAATTTAAGATTTTAGTTTGTCCGTCCCTTTCGTCTAGAGGCCTAGGACACCGCCCTTTCACGGCGGTAACAGGGGTTCGAATCCCCTAAGGGACGCCACTAAAATCTGATGACTTGTTTGCCTGGTCCCTTTCGTCTAGAGGCCTAGGACACCGCCCTTTCACGGCGGTAACAGGGGTTCGAATCCCCTAAGGGACGCCAAGCGCTCAAGTCAATTTAGTTCAGATATGTGTCCCTTTCGTCTAGAGGCCTAGGACACCGCCCTTTCACGGCGGTAACAGGGGTTCGAATCCCCTAAGGGACGCCAATTCTGAACAGCACGATTTTCCAGTGTCCCTTTCGTCTAGAGGCCTAGGACACCGCCCTTTCACGGCGGTAACAGGGGTTCGAATCCCCTAAGGGACGCCACTTCAGAACGACCTTCTGCTGTGGGGCTATAGCTCAGCTGGGAGAGCGCTTGCATGGCATGCAAGAGGTCAGCGGTTCGATCCCGCTTAGCTCCACCAAACTCTATTTTTCAATTCTGACAAAAAAGCGACCATCGGCCGCTCATTTATGTTTGTTTACAGTTTTATTCTAGACTTTGCACCTTGCTCAGCATTAAATCAGCAATAACTGGTTGAGCTTCTAGGTTCGGGTGTAGTCCATCTGCTTGCATCCATTCTGGCTTTAACGCTATCTGTTCCATAAAAAATGGCCAGAGCTGAACCTTTGTTTTAGTCGCTATGTTGCCATACAACTCGGTAAAACCTTTGGTATAACGTGGTCCATAGTTGGGCGGGATGCGTATTTGCATTAACACCGCCTGAGCCCCTGATTGTTGCACCTGGCTAATGAGCGCAGACAGGTTCTGCTCCAACTGAGGCAGAGGGAAACCACGTAAACCGTCGTTTGCTCCCAGTTCAATGAGGACAACGTCAGGTTGGTGCTCAGTGAGCAGAGCAGGTAAGCGGGCCAGGCCTCCGGCTGAAGTTTCTCCACTAATACTGGCATTTACCAGCTTGTACTCACTTTGTTGTTCGGTCAGTTTTTTTTGTAACAAATTGACCCAACTTTGGCTTTGACTCAGGCCATAGCCAGCACTTAGGCTGTCACCCAGAATAAGCATGGTTTTAGCTTGCGCGGGCAGGCAAAGACAACACACCAACCCTAATACAGAAATAAGACGACTCATGACAACACCTACTTCAGATCTCATTGCGACACAGTTAACTAAAAAGGTGCAGTTATCCGAAGGAACACTGACCATAGTTCAGGATATTAACCTGAGTATCCCGGCAGGTGCCAGTGTTGCCATTGTCGGTGCGTCCGGTTCAGGCAAATCAACGTTATTAGGGCTGTTGGCCGGGCTTGATACCCCAAGTTCCGGCGAATGTTTCCTGAATGGCCAGCCCCTGCATCAGATGACAGAAGATGAGCGGGCGGCATTAAGGGCGAAAACTGTCGGTTTTGTATTTCAGCAATTTCTGTTGTTGCCAAGTCTCACGGCACTGGAAAATGTCACCTTACCTGCTGAACTGGCGGGCATGAGGGAGGCCAGGCAGCGAGGGTTGGAATTACTTGAACAAGTTGGGTTATCACACAGAGCCGATTTTTATCCAGGCCAGATGTCTGGCGGGGAGCAGCAGCGCGTCGCCATTGCCCGAGCTTTTATCACTAACCCTCAGGTGTTGTTTGCGGACGAGCCTTCGGCGAATCTGGACAATGCAACGGGTAGTAAAGTGGAAGACTTACTGTTTCAGCTCAATAGCCAACAAGGCACTACCTTGGTATTGGTAACCCACAACGACGAGCTGGCACAGCGTTGTCAGTTCAGGTATCGGATGCATGCCGGTCAGCTTACTGTGGTTAGTTCAGAACAAAGTGAGGCGCAGCGTCATGTGGGGTAAATTAGCCTGGCGGTTATTTTGGCGTGAGCTTAGACGCGGCGAACTATGGGTCATTGCCTTCGCGTTATTTCTGGCTGTGCTGACTGTGGTCAGCCTGGCGGGCATTACTGAATCAGTTCGTGCGGCACTCTACCAACGCAGCGCCAACTTTGTCGCTGCGGATAAAATCCTGCGCTCATCGGTCGGTTTTAATCCAAAGGTGCAGCAAGCTGCTGATCAGTTGGGGCTAGCTTCTGCCCAGCAGCTGCAATTTAACTCTATGGTGTTTGCTGGCGACCAAATGCAATTGACTGCGGTCAAAGCTGCCTCTGATCAGTATCCGCTGCGCGGCACACTTGAACTGGGAACCAGCCCAACCGGTGTGATCCCAGGGTTAAAGCTTTCGCCAGGTCAGGTGTTTGTTGAAGAGCGCTTATTCAATTTGTTGCACCTGAAGCTGGGCGATGAATTGGAATTGGGAGCATCCCGCTTGCAGGTTGGCGGTTTTATTATTAATGAACCTGATGCGCCTTTAAGCGTGTTCGGCGGTCAACCCCGCTTATTGATGCATATAGATGATGTCGCCGCAACCCAGGTGGTTCAGCCAGGCAGTCGCATCAGTTATCGTCAGATGTTTGCCGGCTCGCCACAAAGCCTGGGGCAATTGGAGCAACAAACGGACACTGTGCTGGGTCCGCAGGACAAATGGCAGACGATGGACCGGCAATCGGCGATAGGAGGTGCTGTCGACCGTGCTGAGCGTTTTTTACTGCTGGCCGGACTGCTGGGTATTGTACTGGCTGCTTGTGCAGCGGCCGTTGCCGCCAGCCGCTACAGTCAGCGCCATAGGCGCTCGGTGGCGGTGATGAAAGCCTTGGGTGCTGGGGTAGGGCTGACCCGTAAGCTTTACAGCAGTCATCTGGCGCTGGTGACCTTTTTTAGTGTGGCTGCAGGCTTGGTGTTGGGGCAGCTTGCCGTTGAATTGAGCCAGTTTGGTATCCGCTACTATTTACCTGAATACGAAGCACAATTTAGTTGGCGTCCTCTGGGTCTTGGCGTACTGACGGCGCTGATTTGTGCACTGTTGTTTTCGGCCCGGCCCTTATGGCGTCTTGCTGCAGTGCCAGCGTTGAATGTCTTAAGGCAGCAACACGAAGGGATGAAACTGGACCCTATCCATCTGCTCAGTGGCGCTGTCGCCATTTGGGCGCTGATGTGGCTGTTCAGTGATGACGTATTTTTAAGTACCGCCTTGTTTTTACTTTGTGCTGTATTTGCGGCGGTACTGATGGGTTTTGCCGCTTTGATGGTAAAAATTGCCCGGCCTATGGCAGCAGGGCAAAGCAGTGCGTTGAAACTGGCATTGGCGAATTTACGCCGACGTTTGTGGCCCAACGCATTCCAACTGATCACCTTTACGCTGGCGTTGTTTCTGACGCTGCTGTTGTATTTCTTGCGTGCTGAGCTGCTGGAGCAGTGGCAACGCCAGGTGCCGCAAGGGGCGCCGAATCAGTTCTTGGTCAACCTGACCGCACAGGATAAAACACAGCTGGAGCAGATAGCCGCCAAAGAGCAGCTCAGTCTGACTGGCTTTTATCCAATGGTTCCTGGCCGGGTGCTGGCCGTCAATGGCGAGCTGTTTCGCGACGAGGCGAGTAAAGAAGGTCCGGAGCGACGCGAAGGGGTAGGTCGTGAGTTGAATCTGACCTGGGTCAGCGAACTGCCGGAAAACAACAGAGTGACCTCAGGGCAGTGGTTTGCATCGGACAGCCAGGCCGAAGTGTCGGTGGAAGCTGAACTTGCGCAGCGGTTGCAGTTGAAACTGGGCGATGTACTGCAGTTTTCTATTGGCGGTCAGCTGTTTGACGCCAAGATCAGCAGTATCCGCACCGTTGACTGGAATAACCTGCAGCCGAATTTTTATATGATCCTGTCGCCGGATCTGATGCAAAACTTCCCAGCCACTTACATTACGGCGTTTTACTTAGCCCCTGAGCGGCAAGAGTTGCTAAACCAATTAGTCCGGCAATTCCCGACCGTCAGTGTGATTTCTGTCGACGCCATTCTGAAACAAGTGAATGACATTATCGCGCAGGTCTCGGTGGCGCTTAGCTTTATCCTGATCCTAGTTGTGGCCGCTGCCGTGCTGGTACTGGTGGCTCAGGTTCAGGCGACGCTGGAACAACGTGAGCAGGAGCTGGCAACACTTCGCACCTTAGGAGCCAGCTCTGTGTTTTTACGCTCAGCTATGCTGTTGGAGTTTGCTGCTTTAGGTGCACTGGCTGGGCTTTTTGCCACGGCGCTGGCAGAGCTCCTGTTGGCTATGGTGCAACAGCGTTTCTTCGAACTGAGTTACAGTCCAAACTGGACCTTGTGGTGGTTAGGTCCGGTCGCAGGCATTGCGTTGGTGACTTTGCTGGGGGCTTGGCAGCTCAGGGGTTTATTGCGTTTACCTGGCAATATACTGCTGCGGCGCGCGCTTCAAAACTGAAGCGCAGCCAAGGCGTCTTTCAGTGCGGTATAACGGAATTGAAAGCCAGCCTGCAGCAAACGCTGCGGCTGGACATTTTGTCCAAACAACAGTAAATCCGCCATTTCGCCAAATAACGCCCTGACAACAAATGCAGGCAGTGGTAGCCTGGCCTTTCGGCCGAGCCGAGCGGCCAACAACTGACTGAATTGCTGGTTGGTGACGGGCCTTGGAGCTGTAGCATTAAAAGGGCCACATAACTCTGAATGGGTGAGCAGATAATCTATCAGCGCGACCATGTCATCCAAATGCACCCAGGACATATACTGCTGCCCTGTGCCAATAGCACCGCCAAGCCCCAAACGAAAAGCCGGTAACATTTTGGCTAATGCGCCGCCCTCAGAACTGAGCACCAAGCCGGTTCTGAGCAGGCAAACACGGGTACGGTCACTGGCTGCTCTGTTGGCAAGATTTTCCCAACGCGCACAGACATCATGGCTGAACTCAGGGTAAAAGGAGCCATGTTGCTCAAAGACTGGTTCTGGCCCTTGTCGGCCGTAGAAACCAACAGCTGAGCCGCTGATGAGAACTGCAGGAGGCCTGCTGGCCTGCTGGTGCATGCTTCGGCTGATTCCGATCACTCATTTCGGTCCAATCCGATCACCCATTTCGGTTTAATCCGATCGCCTATTTCGGTTTTATCCGATCACTTTT